>CALUQB010000028.1 GCA_944322815.1 uncultured Bacteroidales bacterium
TTCGTTCCACGAATCCTCTAAAAGAGGTAGTTCTCTGAAATTCACTGCGTTCTTTTCATCGAACTCACGTTATTATAGTATCCTGATAGGATCCGGGTATGTGGAAAAAATGAAGAGCCGGTCAGATTTTATTCCGGCCGGCTCCTTAAAGTTCCTGTCTGATATTTCCTTATGCCATGATGTAGGCGTTTATCGCTGTGGCGGTGAATCCGAGGAAAATCAGGGTTGCAAATATGTATGCAATGACTTTAAGTCTCTTCAGCCAGATCTTGTTGTTCCATCCGATGGTCTGGAATGCGCTCCAGAAACCGTGGGTAAGGTGGAACCAGAGAGCTCCGAACCAGATGATGTAAAGCACCAGCACCCACCAGTGTCCGAAAGTGGTGGTCAGCAGGAGATACGGATCCACGGCTTCTTCACCCATGAATTCCTTCAGCTGCATGTCAGCCCAGAAATGAGTGAGGTGGAAAGCCAGGAAACCGAGAACGATGATGCCGAGTACTATCATGTTCTGGGAAGCCCATGAATCTGCCTTGGCCTTGCTGGCTACCTTGTAGCGGAAATATCCTCCGCGGGTATTCAGGTTGTGCAGAGTCAGGATGATGGCGTAGATGATATGGATTATGAAGCCGAATGCAAGAACCGGCACCATAATGGTCACGATAGGAAGAGACATGAACTCGCATCCCATGGCGAAAAGGCCGTCCGGTGCCCCGAAGTTACCTGTACATGAATCGATGATTGAGAATGAGTTGATGGTAAGATGGAGCAAGAGGAAGATAATGAGAAACAGTCCGCTGATACTCATTATGAGTTTCTTGCCGATGGAAGATGTAAAAATGTTTGCCATATCAGTATCCTAAAAATTGCGTTTAAGACTTCAGTTGTGCAAAGATATATTCTTTCTTGCAAGTTTCATAATAAAATGATATTTTTGTTTGCGTAAAATTGCATTATATTATGTACAGACGTGTATTGCTGAAACTCAGCGGTGAAAGTCTCGGAGGTCCGTCGGGGAAGGGGATAAGCGAAGACATGCTGGCGGCTTATGCCAGGGAGATCGCCACTGCTGTCAGGGCCGGACTTCAGGTTTCCATAGTCATAGGCGGAGGAAATATTTTCAGAGGACTGTCCGGGGCCGGCAAGGGTTTCGACAGGGTGAACGGGGACAAGATGGGCATGCTGGCGACAGTCATCAATTCCCTGGGTCTGGCCATGGCCATCCGTTCCGCAGGTGTGGAGGCAGAGGTGTTTACGGCGACTCCGATGATGCCGGTAGCCAGATATTATATGAGGGATGATGCGGTAGCCTTCATGGAAAAGGGCGGAGTGTCGCTCATTGCCGGAGGTACCGGAAATCCGTTTTTCACCACGGATTCCGGAGCGGCTCTCAGAGCTTTGGAGATAGGGGCCGACGCCCTGCTTAAAGGAACCAGGGTGGACGGCGTCTATACTGCCGATCCGGAAAAGAATCCGGCAGCCGTCAAATATGATGAACTGACGTTTGACAAGGCTCTGGAAGACCATCTGAAAGTAATGGACCAGACCGCATTCGCCCTGTGCAGGGAAGGCAACATGCCTGTAATAGTGTTCGACATGAATGCGGAGGGGAATCTGACAAGACTTATCAAGGGCGAAAAGGTCGGGACTCTCGTGCACGTATAAAGGAAAAGGAATCGGAAAACAAATATTGACATTATGATAGACAAAGCAAAAGAACTCGTATCGGCAGCGAAGACGAAAATGTCCGATGCCGTGAAATTTCTCGAGGAAGATCTCAAGACCTACAGGGTAGGTAAGGCGAATCCTCTTATATTCAACAACGTAGTCGTTGACTACTACGGCACTCCCACTCCGGTGCCTCAGGTGGCTTCCGTGACGACTCCGGATGCCAAGACGATCCTTATCCAGCCATGGGAGAAGAAGATGATACCTCTCATCGAGAAAGCCATAATGGATGCCAATATCGGGCTTACTCCGCAGAACAACGGCGAAAGCATCAGGTGCAATGTGCCGCCTCTCACCGAGGACAGGAGAAAGGAACTGATCAAGAAGGTGAAGGCTGCCGGCGAGAATGCGAAAGTCGTGATCAGGAATGCCCGCAGGGATGCTATCGACGCCTTGAAGAAAGCTCAGAAGGAAGGGCTTCCTGAGGATGCCGAGAAGGATTTCGAGCAGAATGTCCAGAAGGATACCGATGCATTCGTGAAGAAGGTGGACGAACTTGTTTCTTCGAAGGAGAAGGAGATTCTCACTGTCTGAAAAACGTTCACGAAGATTTATTGGAAAATTGGCAGGCAAACCGAAAATAATTCTTATATTTGTCAACGGTTTTGAAGAATATGAACAGGCGATTTAGCGCATACGGTTATTTTTATTTCTATTTCCAGAAAAGGTGATAGCCGGGCGTTGCGTGTTGACAATATAAAATCATATGGGTTTATGTTGGAGCTGTCCGGATTCGGGCGGCTCCTTTTTTTATGACGAGAATGGAAAATACAAGCAAGAAAAGAGTAGCCATACAGGGGTATTCAGGCTGCTTCCACGAGCAGGCAGCGAGGATTTTTTACGGGAAATATGACGGGAGTACACCGGAGTCGGTAGAGTGCGCCACTTTCGATGATCTGTACAGGTCGTTGGATACGGGTCGGGCGGATGCTGCCATCATGGCGATAGAGAATACCGTTTCAGGCGGTCTCCTTCCCAATTTCGAACTGCTCAGGAAATACAATGTCAAGATCAAGGGCGAAGTCTTCCTGCGTATCCAGCAGAACCTGATGGCTCTTCCAGGGCAGAAGATAGAGGATATCAGGGAGGTGAGGACGCATTATATGGCCATCAACCAGACACGTCCGTTTTTCCAGGCTTACCCGTGGATAAGGCTGGTGGAGTCTGAAGATACAGCGAAAAGCGCGGCGGATGTCGCGGAACAGAAGTTGGCCGGCGTAGGAGCTGTGGCCTCTCTTCTGGCTGCGGATCTGTTCGGGCTGGAGGTACTCAAGGAAAGCATCGAGACTTACAAGCAGAATTTCACCAGATTCCTCATCCTGGATGACGGGATCATAGTTCCGAAAGAGAGAGTGAACAAGGTGTCGCTTTGTTTCACCCTGCCTCACAAGGCAGGTTCCCTGGCCCAGATCCTTACTATCCTGTCTTTCTATGACATGAATCTGACGAGGATACAGTCACTGCCTATTCCCGGAAGATCCTGGCAGTATTTCTTCTATGCCGACATCAAGTTTGACAACTATCTGCGTTACAGCCAGGCGATCGCAGCGGTACGTCCGCTGATGGAGGATCTGAATATTCTCGGTGAATACGAAGCGGCTTTGTAGCCCTCGGGACCCGAAATCGGGAAAAGATGTCCGCAGAACTACGCAAGGTCAGGACAAACAATGAGACAAAAACAGAAAAGCCATGATTATAAAACCTGCAAGAAGGACAGAATCAGTCCAGGAATATTATTTCTCCAGAAAACTGAAGGAGATAGACAGAATGAACGCGGAACGCGATGCTGCCGGGGAAGAGCGAATCATAAATCTCGGCATAGGCGCACCGGACGGGATGCCGCCGGCAGCTGCGATAGACGCTCTCAAAGAGTCTGCATCACAGCCCGGAAACCATGCATACCAGAGCTATATCGGCATTCCTCAGCTTCGCAAGGCGTTTGCTGACTGGTATGCGCGGTATTATGGAGTTTCCCTAGACCCGGGGAAGGAAATCCAGCCGCTGGTGGGTTCGAAGGAAGGTATACTTCTGATTTCACTTGCTTTTCTGAATCCGGGCGACAAGGTTCTGGTGCCTGATCCGGGCTATCCTACATATTCGTCGGCTACAGCCCTCACCGAAGCCGGACTGGTTCCGTATGACCTGAAGGCCGGCAACGGATGGCAGCCGGATTTCGATGCGCTGGAGAAGATGGATCTGTCCGGAGTGAAGATCATGTGGACGAATTATCCGAACATGCCTACAGGAGCTCCTGCTACCATGGAGCTGTATGGGAAACTGGCGGATTTCGGCCGCAGGCACGGTATCCTGATCTGCAATGACAATCCTTACAGTTTCATCCTGAATGACCGGCCTCTTTCCATCCTGGCGGTACCCGGAGCGAAAGAGTGCTGTCTGGAACTGAATTCTCTCAGCAAGGCCCACAATATGTCCGGATGGCGTATCGGCATGGTGGCAGCCGATGCTGAGATCATATCGCAGATATTGAAAGTGAAGAGCCAGATGGATTCGGGTATGTTCAAGCCGCTCCAGATGGCTGCCGTGGCCGCATTGTCCCAAGGACCGGAATGGTTCAGGTCTCTGAATGAGGAGTATAGGAGACGCAGGGTCCTCGCAGGCAGGATTTTCGACATCATAGGTGCGGAATATGATCATGACAGCAGCGGAATGTTCCTCTGGGGCAGGATTTCCTCAGGGAACAGGTTCCTGAACGCATCTTCCGGGCCGGAAGTATCACTTGGAGAGCAGGTGTCCGACAGGATTCTTTACGATGCTGGAGTCTTCATTACTCCGGGTTTCATTTTCGGCAGAAACGGGCGGGACTATATCCGTATCTCGCTTTGCGCCAAACCTGAAGTCCTCGAACGCTCCGCCGAAAAAATTTCGGACCTGTGAAGTCGAACGCAGCTTTCACGTAAAGAAAACAAAAAAGAATAATATGAAAGTAGGAATAATAGGCCTGGGCCTGATCGGCGGCTCCATGGCCATCGACCTGAAACGGCGAGGCTTTGCGGATGAAATCACAGGGGTGGAGGCAGACAGTGTGAATGCTGCCGCCGCAGAAAAGATCGGCCTTGTCGACAGGGTGCTGACGTTGGAAGAATGTGTAAAGGAAAGTGACCTGATAGTATTGGCAGTGCCGGTAGGAGCTGCCGTAAAGATGTTGCCGGAAATCCTGGACATGTTCAGAGCGGAGGAAACGGCCTCCGGATCGTGCAGGAAAACAGTCATCGATGTCTGCTCGACGAAGGAACAGCTCTCGAAAACGGCGCATTATCATCCCATGAGGACGCATTACGTGGCGACACATCCGATGGCCGGGACGGAATATTCAGGCCCGTGGGCAGCCATGCCGGGGCTTTTCGACGGACGCGCATGCATCATCTGCAATCAGGAGGAATCATCTCCTGCAGCCGTACATCTGGTGGAGAAACTGTATGACTGTCTGAACATGAGGCCGATATACATGAATGCATCCAGCCACGATGTCCATACTGCCTATGTGTCGCACATCTCGCACATCACTTCTTTCGCCCTTGCCCTGACTGTGCTGGACAAGGAAAAGAACGAGAAGCATATTTTCGACCTCGCATCCGGAGGTTTTTCATCTACCGTGCGTCTGGCGAAGAGCAATGCGGACATGTGGGTCCCTATTTTCTCGCAGAACAGGGAAAATCTGATAAAAGTCATCGACACGTATATCGAAAAGGTCCGGGCATTCAGGCAGGCCATCGACGGGTTCGATGAAGACGGAATCCGCGCACTCATCGAGGACGCCAACCGTATAAAGCGGATTATCCGCTGATCCCATAGACTGACCGTCCGGCTGATACCGGCATTGCACCGGAAGGTGCCCTATATGGAAACAATTAAAATCGATAATTATGGAAAAGAAACTTGACATCATCCCTTTGAAGGAGTGGAATCTGTTCAACCTGTTCAATGACAAGAGGCCGTTTCTGATAGCCGGCCCGTGCAGTGCCGAGTCTGAAATCCAGATCATGGAAACGGCCCGCGGTCTGAAAGCTTTGGGCATCAGCGTTTTCCGGGCAGGCATCTGGAAGCCGCGTACCCATCCAAACACTTTCGAAGGCGTGGGAACTCCGGGCCTGAAATGGATGCAGAGGGTGAAAAACGAACTCGGGATGAAAATATGCACCGAGGTGGCCAGCGAGAAACACATCTTCGACTGTATGAAGTTCGGAGTGGATATGGTATGGATAGGTGCGAGGACTACCGCGAACCCTTTCCTGGTTCAGGAAATAGCGGATGCCCTGAAAGATACCGACATACCTGTGCTGGTGAAGAATCCTGTGAATCCTGATATCGACCTGTGGATAGGCGCGCTGGAGCGTCTGAATCAGGCAGGGGTGAAGAAGCTGGGAGTCATTCACAGAGGTTTCTCGACTTCGGAGAAGATTCCTTACAGAAACAGGCCGGACTGGCAGATAGCCATCGAACTGAGGACTCGCTATCCGGAACTGCCGTTCTTCTGCGATCCGAGTCACATGGGCGGAGCCAAGCAGTATCTGCAGGAAATTTCACAGACATCGCTGGATCTCGGCCTTGACGGTCTGATGATAGAGACGCATTGCGATCCTACCTGTGCGCTCAGCGATGCCAAGCAGCAGCTTACCCCTAAGGAACTCGAAGACCTTCTGTCGAAGCTGGTGGTCAGGGAAAGCGATTCGGACAGTCCTGAATACAAGGAGAATATCCATCAGCTCAGGGCCAAGATAGACGTACTGGACGACAGCCTGCTCTATCTGCTCGGTTCCAGAATGGGGATCAGCCGCCAGATCGGAGAATACAAGAAGACTAACAATATCGCCATTCTCCAGACAGGCAGGTGGGACGAATTGCTGGCCAAGGCCATCGAAAAAGGCGAGTCTCTCGGACTTCCGGCCAAGTTCGTTTCAGCTGTTTTCAATGCTATCCACGAGGCTTCCGTGCAGGTGCAGAACGATATTCTTACAGGAGATTCTCCAGAGTCTGCCGGAAAATAGCCGTTTCGTGTTCCGTCAGGAATGCAGCTTCTATAGGTACCTGGAACATCCTTTTTCTGAGGATTTCGGGTACCTCTTTCATTTCACGCAGTCTCTGGGCGTCCTTTTCAGTGGTGACCATTACGGCAGTCGGTTCGCCTGAGGCTGCTGACCTTAGCATGCGTATGTCGGCTTTCGTGAATTTGTGATGGTCTCCGAATGTAATGTGCCCTGCTATCCTGTATTTGCCGGCAAGGTATGATCTCAGTGGGGTGTCGTTTGCAATTCCGGAGAACAGTATGGCTCTTTTCGAATAGATGTAGTGCGCATCCCCTTCTGGGAAGATCCGTACCGCCTCACAGTACTGTATGGTGGAGAACAGAATGGTCTGTTTCCTGCCGGAACGGTTTGTCCCCTGCAGCGTTTCAGGGTCGAAATTCCTGATTCCCAGTGAGTTCATCCATCCGTATTTCTCCTGCTCTTCCATGAATGACGGACATTTCGTGATGATGATCACATCGGCTGCCTTCGTCCGTTCGCGAAGGTCTCTGAGCCGTCCTATCGGAAGCAGGTGGTCTGTCATGACGGGCCTGTTGTAGTCTATCAGCAGGACTGTCAGGTCCGGTTTCAGGGACCTGTGCTGAAATGCGTCATCCAGGACGATGAGGTCCGCCGGAAGGAATTCCCTGTTCACGCATTTCCGTCCTTTCTTCGAAGTCTTGAGTTTGCCGGGATGGCAGAGAAAATCGCAGCCTTCGGCCCTGTCCGCATCCACAGCCACCGTCACTTCCGGGAATTTGGTCTTTATCTGCAGAGGCTCGTCTCCTGAGAATGATGCCGTGCTGTCCGTCATGACTTGCTGGAAGCCCTTGCTGCGACGTTTGTATCCTCTGGACAGGACTGCAAAATGCTTTCCTCCGGCTTCTGCCATGGAAAGCAATGTCCTGAGCGTCAATTCTGTATGAGGCGTCTTGCCTGTCCCTCCCACCGTTATGTTCCCGATGCAGACGGTAGGGACGGCTGCCTTTACCGATTTCCTGATGCCATGGTCATACAGGAAGTGCCTGAGTTTCAGCGACAGATAATATGGCGCAAGTAGTATGTGGTCTATCATGTCAGTTTGTTGTTTAGTCGGTCCGGATTTCTTTTTACCTGATTCCGGGTTACATTCCTGTCCGATGTTCTCCCCATCGTTCCCCTACGTAGTCAAGTGTCCTGTAAAGTTCCTCCGGTTCATACAGGGTCACCAGTTTCAGTCTTGTTTCCTTGAAATCAGGCAGCCCCTTGAAATATGCCGACAGATGTCTTCTCATTTCGAGCACCCCGACCTTTTCCCCTTTCACTTCAATGGATTTCGCCAGATGCCTTTTCGCCAGGGCCACTCTTTCGTCTACGCTCATCGGAGGCATAAGTTCTCCGGTGTCCATATAGTGTCTGATCTCCCTGAACAGCCATGGATGACCGTAGGTCGCCCGTCCTATCATGATGGCATCCACGCCGTACCTGTCGAAATATTCCTTCGCTTTCTGCGGAGAGTCTATGTCCCCGTTTCCGATGATAGGGATATGCATTCTCGGATTCTCCTTCACCTTTCCGATCAGGGTCCAGTCCGCTTCCCCCTTGTACATCTGGCAGCGTGTCCGGCCATGTATGGTCAATGCCTGTATCCCGACATCCTGCAGCCTTTCGGCCAATTCCACTATGATCTTCGAGTCTTCGTCCCATCCGAGCCTGGTTTTCACCGTCACCGGCAGTTTCACCGCGTCCACCACCATTTTCGTGATCTGTACCATCTTGTCAGGCTCCTTCATCATTCCGGAGCCCGCCCCGCGGCGGGCAATTTTGTTGACCGGGCATCCGAAGTTGATGTCTATCAGGTCTGCTCCATGGCCGCCGACGAGTTGTACGGCATTTTCCGCCATTTTCGCCGCGTCCACCATGGCTTCCGGAATATTTCCGTAGATCTGGATGCCGATAGGGGCTTCATAGTCGTGAGTGACCATTTTTGCCAGAGCCTTTTTCGCATCCCTGATGAGCCCGTCGGACGAAACGAATTCAGTGTACATCATGTCCGCGCCGAATTCCTTGCACACGAAACGGAAGGATGCGTCGGTCACATCCTCCATCGGTGCCAGGAATAGCGGTCTGTCCCTGAATTCAATATTTCCGATATTCATTATTTTCAGTCATCTGGCCGGTGCGGCTATAGCGTCGTGTCTGCGCCCGGATGGTCCCTACAGGTTGAATTCCTTTTTTATGGTGTCGACCGAGTCGAGGAGTTCCCAGCCGAAGAACTGCACTATTTCCTGTGTCTTCACTCCGCCGCGGTACACTTCGACGAATTCCTGATACGGTTTCCTGCCGACATGGCCGTATGCTGCGGTCGGTTCGTATATAGGCTTTTTGAGCTGGAATTTCTCGATGATTTTGGCAGGCCTCAGGTCAAAGAGACTGGAGATTCTTTCTGCTATGTATGAATCGGAGTACTGTTCCCCGTCAGGAGCCTTCGCAGCTGTCCCGTATGTGTTCACATAGATGCTCACAGGCTCTGCCACGCCTATGGCGTATGCCAGCTGGACGAGCATTTCATGGGCGAGACCGGCCGCTACCATGTTTTTGGCAATGTATCTGGCTGCGTATGCCGCAGAACGGTCCACTTTCGAAGGGTCTTTCCCTGAAAAGGCTCCGCCGCCGTGTGCGCCCTTGCCCCCGTATGTGTCCACTATGATCTTTCTTCCTGTCAGTCCGGTATCACCGTGAGGTCCGCCTATCACGAATTTCCCGGTAGGGTTCACATGAAGGATATACCCGTCTTTGAACAGGGCCGCCGTCTCTTCAGGAAGTTCCGCTATCAGTTCCGGAATCAGTATTTCCTGCACGTCCTTGCGGATTTTAGCCTGCATGGCGGCATCCACACGCTTCTGTCCGTACTGGTCGCAGGCTTCCTTGTAACTCATATTGCCGAGCTCTGCCGGCACGAATTCGTCATGCTGTGTGGAGATGACGATGGTGTGGACCTTTATCGGGCGGTGTGTGTTGTCGTCATATTCGATGGTGAACTGGGATTTGGAGTCCGGTCTCAGGTATGGCATCAGTTCAGGATTCTCTTTTCTGATTCTGGCGAGAATCATCAGAGCCTTGTGGGCGAGCGCCAGCGGCAGTGGCATATATTCGGCCGTGTCATCGCATGCGTAGCCGAACATCATTCCCTGGTCGCCTGCTCCCTGTTCGTCGGCATTTTCGGTCACTACTCCGCGGTTTATGTCCTGGGACTGTTCGTGTATGGCCGAGATCACGCCGCAGGAGTTCCCGTCGAACATGTATTCGGCCTTGTTGTAGCCTATCCTGTTTATCACTTTTCTGGCCACGCTCTGGATGTCCACGTATGCATCGTTTGTGCTTACTTCACCTCCTACTACCACCAGTCCGGTGCTGCAGAATGTTTCGCATGCCACCTTGGCTTCCGGGTCCTGACGGAGAAATTCATCGAGTATGGCGTCTGATATCTGGTCCGAAACCTTGTCCGGGTGTCCTTCCGACACTGATTCTGAAGTAAATAAATATGCCATTGTTCTGTTGTGTGTTTGTATGGTTCCTGTTTTTGTCTGCGGATATCGTTTCCTGCAGCCGGGCATAAAAAATGCCCCTTCAGAAATGAGGAGCACAAACCATATCTAAAAATTGGATGCACGCACCGTGCGTGCAATGTCATTTTAGCATTTTTTTGTGTGGTTGCAAGCAGCCAAATCTCTCCACATTTCCGTTTTCGGCTGCAAATATAGACATTTTTATGTTTTTGCAAAAAAATATGCAGAATTTTCATAGAGAGGACGACCCAAAAGGAATTACTCCTCTTTGAGAATTGAATATTTAAAACCGGACTCCATCATGAGTACGAATAAAAAGAGGGCGAGTCTGACTTTTGACCCGCCCTCTCTACTATAGAGTATGGATAAAATCCTAGAAGAAGTAGCGTACGCTCAGGAGCATGTTCCAAGTGTTGTAAGTACCGGCGTATTTGCTCCAGGTCTGCTCGTTGTAAGTGTATGTCTGAGACTCCTTGTCGAAAGAGAGGATATTGTCTGCGCTGATTCTGTCTGTCAGACCCCAGTTCCTGTTCAGGAGGTTGGCTACGTTGTTGATGTCGAGACCCACCTGAATGGTATGGATCTGGTCGGCAACGGCGAAGTTGAAGTCCTGGGTGAACTTGAAGTTGAAACGGCTCTGCCATGGAGCGGCGATGGCTCCTCTCTTCATGTATTCGCCTCTGTGCTTGCTGAGATACTTGTCACCGGCTACGAAGTCTGCGAATGCCTGCTTGTTGGCGGCATCGGCGAATGGCATCTTTGCCAGATCATTTTCGGTAGGGATGTAGATCATCTGCAGGGCACCGTAGTCGTTTGAAAGGGCATAACTGCCGTCATCAATGACGTATGAGAGACGGGAGTAAGAGTAGCCTCCTATATAGCAGTGGTTGTATCCCTCATAGAAGAGGCTGAATGTAGAGCGGCCCCATCTACCCTCTTTCACGCTGTAGCTGATGTTTGCGATGAGTCTGTGAGGCGGAACGAATCCTGAGTGTCCGAGTTCGGCTACGTTGGAACCGTCCTTGCCATAGTTCATGGCGCTGTATGCGGAAGTTACCTGGTCACCCCAGCCTTCTCCGAGTGACTGTGACGCACTGTAAGTGTAGGCTGCCATGGCTGAAAGACCGAAGTCGAAGTCTTTCTGGAGCTGTGCTGTTACGGATGCGTAGTATCCGTTCAGGTTGCTGTTTGTCATGTAGTACGGAGTAACTGTTCCGTTTACGCTGTTCTTTATGTTCTCGCTGGTCCAGTAAGCTCTGGTTTCAGGTTCGCCAGGGAGCTGCATGTCTTCGCCTCTCACCTGTCCGAGACGCTGGATCTTTACGGAAGTCAGGTCCTTGCTGTAGATACCTTCGAGGGTAGCCTTGATACCGCCAGGGAGTGCGGCATCGAGAGCGAGGGATGATTTCCATGAAGAAGGCATCTTCAGGTTCTTGTCCATGATAGTGGCTGAAGTCGGAGCATAGAGATCCTGTGGCTCGAAAGAACCGTGGTACAGATCGTTGAGAATGTCATTTGTGTTGGTGTGGAATGACGGTCTCGTCATATTCGGATCATTTGCATTGGCGATGTACTGAGCCTGGATGCAGTTGCTGTTGCCGATGGCTGATACTATCCATACGAACGGTATACGGCCGGTGAAGATACCTGAGCCTCCGCGGAGGACGAGTTTCCTGTTGCTGAGGATATCCCAGTTGAAACCGATACGAGGCGAGAAGTTCACTCTTGCCTTAGGCATGTCATCTGTTGCAAGTCCCTGGAATGACTGTGACTTGGCTGCCAGGTCTGCAAATTCCTTGTTATAGTTGTTCTGGAGAGCAGGATATACAGGGATCTCGAAACGAAGACCGGCTGTGAGCTTGAAGTTGTCGGCTATGTTCAGTTCATCCTGAAGATAGAGGGATGTCTGGGTGTAGCTGAAGCTTGGATATTCCTGCTCGAGCGTGGCATTGTTCGGATGTGTGATGGCGAACGCTCTTGGTGTCCTGTCATTTACGAAGTCATCCCAGGAGTTGTAAACGTAATATCCGTTTCCGCCCTGCATATAGCCGTTCTTTGTGAGGTCGTACTCGAACTGTACGCCGGCAGTGATGTTGTTGATGCCTTTCACGATGTTCACCTCGTCAGTGAGGGTCACGGTGTGTACGTCACGAAGGTTGCCGTAAGTGAACGGATCCAGACCAAATGATGTTATCACAGCAGGAGTATCGGCTACACCGTCGTCGTCTGTATCAATGTCTTCAAGTATGTCCACGGTAGGGAAGAGGTCTCCGTCCCATGAACGAGGCTCGTACTGGTGAGACCAGGTGGCGCGGAACATATTGTTCACGGCACCGTCGAGGAATGACGAATTCAGCTCGGCTGCCAGGGAGATGAAGTTCTGTTCCTGGTAGTAGTTCGAGTTCTTGAATGTCATCGCGTATTCTGATGAACGGCTGTAATAAGTTCTGTTGTAAGGATTCGACAGAGGGTTCGTAGATGTGGAAGGAGATGATGCATATTTGTTCATCGTCTGGCTGTAACGGATGTTCAGCTTGTGGTTGTCGTTTATGTTCCAGTCTACGCGGGCCATCAGTTTCCAGTCCGGAGTGCTGAGGTTGTAGCCCTGGTATGGGCCTGTCTCATATCCGTAATTGTCCTTGAGGTATTTTGAAACATCGTTCAGGAAACTTTCGGTAGGTCTGTGATACTGTGTACCGCCGCCGAATTCCATCTGGTCGTTAGGTCTTGCAAGGGCGCTTGTACCAGGGTCCTGGTCGAGCTGATACTCGAAGTTCACGAAGAAGAAGAGTTTGTCCTTGATGATAGGCCCGCCGACTGTGGCTCCGATGGTATTGTCGAGAGTCTGGTCCAGTACCAGGTCGGTTTCCCCGACTCTTGTTCCTGTCACGGCATCGCTTGTATAGTAGTTATATACTGATGCATGCCACTCGTTGGTACCTCTCTTTGTCACTGCATTCACGGCACCGCCGGTGAAGCCTGACTGACGTACATCGAACGGAGTGATGTTGATTGACATCTGCTCGAGAGCGTCCAGAGAGATAGGTGCACCGCCTGCAGGCAGGTTCTGACCGATACCGAAGGCATTGTTGAATGCCGCACCGTCGACAGTCACGAATGATGAACGGTAGTTACCGCCGCCGATAGCCAGACCGTTGGATGTCGTAGATGACTGAGGGGTGAGCTTCAGAATGTCGTTCATGGAACGTGAAGTCGTAGGAAGAGTGCTCATGGTCTTCTGGCTGACTGCAGTTCCTGCACCGGCGCCCATTGCGCTCAGGTTTTCATCCACATTCGCAGTGAAGACGGCTGCCTCGAGACCGAGTGCCTCCACTTCCAGTGTGTTGTTGAGGGAAATAGTTTCGCCCAGTGGTGCATAGACCTCGGTATTCTCTACTGTCCTGTATCCGAGAACTTCTACTTTCACTGTGTAAGGGCCACCAGGGGTGATGTTGTTGATACGGTAGGTACCGTTCTTGTCGGTAACGGCCGTGTACTGTGAGCCTGAAGGTGTGTGGACGGCTATGATAGCAGCGCCCTGCACAGGACCTTCGCTGTCAACAATCTTGCCGCTGATGGCGGAAGTTGTTACCTGTGCGTTGACGGTGATGGCGGCAAAAAGCCCCAAAATCGCCATTGCGAATAGCTTAATTGTTTGGTTCATAATAAAATAACTATAAAATAGGTTTATTTTAATGCTGCAAAGTTAGCATATTTTATAAAATTCAAAAGTTGGGAGTGCCATTTGTAATAATTAATTAGCGGTTCTTTCCCTCTTTTCATCAGTCTTTCAATGCTTTCATGCTTCTGTCCTTCAGTGTCTTTCGTTTTTCCGTGTTTTTGCGCTTCTGTTCTTCAGTGTCTTTCGTCTTTCCGTACATCTGAGCATTCGTGCCTTCTGTGTTTCCGTGTTTTTGCGCTTCTGTTCTTCAGTGTCTTTCGTCTTTCCGTACATCTGAGCATTCGTGTCTTCTGTGTTTCCGTGTTTTTGCGCTTTTCAGGGCAGAATCAATCTCGGAGAATTTTATCTGGACTAACTACGTTTTTGCCCTGAAACGTTGTTAGTCCGGATGTTTTTGTGTGGACTAACCGCATTTTCGGCCCGTATCGTAGTTAGTCCGGATGTTTTTGTCTGGACTAACCGCATTTTCGGCCTGTAGCGTTGTTAGTCCGGAAGTTTTTTTCTAGACTAACCGCATTTTCGCCCTGTAACGTTGTTAGTCCGGATGTTTTTGTCTGGACTAACCGCATTATCGTCCAGAAACGTAGTTAGTCCGAAGTTTTTTTGCTGGACTAACCGCATTTTCGCCCTGTATCGTAGTTAGTCCGGATGTTTTTGTCTGGACTAACCGCATTTTCAGCCTGAAACGTTGTTAGTCCGGATGTTTTTGTGTGGACTAACCGCATTTTCAGCCTGTATCGTTGTTAGTCCGGATGTTTTTGTCTGGACTAACCGCATTTTCAGCCTGTATCGTAGTTAGTCGTGAGGGAAGAGTGGGTGGTATGGAGAAGGGATAGAGGATGTGAGTGGGGAAAATGAGTAAAAAAATCCGGTGAGCACAGCCCACCGGAACATTCGGAATATATTTGTTTAAGGTCAGAATATGTTATTCGCCGTCAACGGCTGCTTCGGTCTTGGCGATCATTCCCTCTATTTCGGTTACATTATTGAAGAAGCCTATCCAGTAAACCTTATACTGAGGCGCGGCGACAGTTTCTCCTTTTGGAACATTTGAAACTTTCAGATCCGCTATTTTGAACTGGAATTTGACACCTTTGTCAAATACATGATAGTCAAGAGTATTTACCCATCCGCTGTTGGTAAAGTCTCCGAGCATATCCCAGTACCACACACGGACATTCTTGATGTCTGTTTCTAATTCTGCAGTCCTTTGGTTGTTGCTTTTGTTATGCCACTGGCCGAGGCTTCCGACATCGAATTTTATGTTACCCTTTGATATGGATGCCCCCTCAGGAACAGCAATATTGCCTTCCTGAACTACATACTTGTAGTCTGTCATCATGGCTACATAACGATAGGTGCCGAAATTCTGGGTGAAACCTTTGTCGTAGATAAGGTCCGCCCTGAAATTGTAATTTGTCTCGTCTCCGTTGTTGCCCATAGTCACAACGGCATATTCAGCATTTGTTGTTCCGTCAATGCTTCCTCCCTTTTCTATAGTATTGAGAGTCCATCCGCAGTCACCTCCATGAGCAGCCCCGAACTCCCAGATATTGTTCCCTCCGAGAAGTTCTTCTTCATTCAGTTCGATGGCTGGCATATCTATGAATGCCCCTGATTTGAGTTCTACAGAGGTAATCTTTCTTTTATAATAACTGTAGGATGTTGTACCCAACGCGCTTTCCGGTTTTGCAGTTTTGGCTTCAAGAGTCAGAGATTTTGTCTGTTCTGCAGAAACTACGAAATATACATCAAACGGTTCATCGCTCAGCTGGACGGGACTGGAACCATATTGAGATGAATAGGTTATGGTATATTGAGGATTGTTGTTTATCAGAGAAGCATCGTTTGTTGTGTGCAATCTTACTTCTGTAAGAAGAATGTCTCCTGTTAATCTGTAGTGAATTACAGCAGATCCGGCCTCAGCTGCAGAGAATGTGATATTATCACCGTCGATATTTGTGCTTTGAAGAAGCACCGGGATTTTACCGGCGTATTGTCTTCCAGGGACTTTTAATTCATATTCCTGAGGTTCTATAGGATTCCCCTCGTCATCGGTTTTCAATGTGTACGCCTCATATGGATAGTATGCAGCAGACAGGGTGAATGTTTCCGGAACATCGGTCGCAATGATGGTATTTCCACCGTCTTCGGGAACTGAAACTGTTCCCTTGTAGACATTTGTCCCATCAGTGATAGCGATTTCATCGCCGTTCTGGAAAGAGACAGGTATTTTGCCGTCGGCAGGATCCCCGAAAGCGACCCTGGTAGAAACCCCGTCTTCGATGACGGCATTGAACTCACGGTATACGAGATTATCCCGAGACTCGTCAGGTGCTGATATTTCTTCCTTGTTGCAGGCAGTCAGAGCTGTGGCTGCCATCGCAGCGAATATAAAAATCTTTTTCATGTCCGTATCGTCTGTTTAAGCATTAGTCCCAGTTCTCGATCTGCCCGTAATCCATATCTTCTATGGTACTGCCCGAAGTGGCGAAGCCCATCTCGGTATGAACGGAGATGAGCCTGATTTCAGGAGCTGTGTATGTCTCCTGCTGTTTCAATTCTTTTGTATTCATAATATTTTCTGTAAATAATTCGTTAGATCATTGCGCGCAGTGTAGCGTTTTTGTCGTGTGCGAGCGTTTTTTTGCCGTAGCACACTGTTTTCTCAGGAATTTGTTTGTATTGACTGTCAGTCGAAGGGCACCATTTTCTTGTGTGCCCGTGACTGACAGTCAATACTGTCATCCATAACTACCTAATCCTGATAAAACAGAAGCGTCCCCCATCCGATCTGGTCAAACGCACTGCTGTTGGAGCCATAACGGGAATCACCTGCACCGCCGTCGCCTGTCAGCTTCCCGTCTGTATATCTGAGCTGCTCTGCGAACTGCTTGCTGTAATAAAGCTGGTTGTCGCTCAGCCCTTCAGCCTTGTAGTGATTGTAAATCAGATCCCAGCAAGGTCTTTCAGTTCCCCTGCCGTCAGCGGAGACAGCCAGATGCGTAGCCCCGTGGTTTCCTGAGCATCCGCAGTCCTCCGGACAATACTCGTACTCTGTAAACGGCATCTCTATAGAAGGATAAGGCAGGCTGTTGTACATGGCCGTGTATTCGAACATGGAGAGCACCAGATTCTCTTCCATACCCCAGAAATCGATGCCTATGTTCCATGCCATCTGGCAGAGTTCCGCACACATGGATGACACGAGGGTGGCGTGTCCCTGGTCACGGCCGGACTCCATGCACTGTGCTATAGGCGTGGATGTCTTGCCTGAAGGATCAGCTACAGGAGCGTACGGAATCATGTTGTGCAGTGCACCGCTGCCTTCGCCCTCGCGGAACTGGCGGTAGACATAAGTCACCATCTCCGGATTCTCCGTATAAATGCCGATAGCCAGTATGGAAGCCATGTTGGCCAGCTCCCAGTTCGACCAGTAGTGCAGGTTGCATACGCCGTCTCCGCCGTGCGTATCCATGAACCATTTGTTCTTTTCATACCATACGGTCAGCAGCCAGTTCTTGAAGTCGTTCTGGTCAGTTTCAGACCAACCTTCATAGTCGCGGAGAAGCTCTGCAGCATTGGCGAACTGATAGCCCTGAAATCCTGCAGCAAGATACTGATTGTTGTCATTGGCTGTAATCTGCTTGCAGACATCGGCCCAGTCATTGAGAATCTTGACTGCAGCTGCGGCGCAGTCCGTATCCCCTGCTATCCGATACCGCAGACCCAGCTGGAATGCAGCTGCTGCATCCCGGCATGCATTGATGTAGTTTTCACCAGAGACTCCGGTATTCGTGGCATCTCCGCGAACGAGAGTCTCGACCGGCGAGGCTACATAGGTTTTCTGCGCATACTGGTTTCCGCATAACTGTTGCCATGAAACATATACCGGATCATTCGCGTCTGCAGCCTCGACAGCCGCTTTCACACGGTCGATCTCAGTCTGCGAGACGAATGCGCACGGATGGTTGAACTCGTAAGTCGTCGGATAGACGAACTCTTCCTCTTCCTTCGGAGTCAGGTCCACCTCGCCTTCATAGAGGAAGTCGGTGCAGGCTCCGGCACAAATAAGTGCCGGAACTGCAGCCAATATTGTTATCAAAGTCTTTTTCATTTTTTGCTTTTTTATGTTCGTTATGTTCCGGCAGAATTCTGCCGGAACTGAAAACGGAAGTTTGTCTGACAGGAAAACTTATTCAGCCTTGTTGTATGTGATTCCCGTTTCGGCAGACCATTCCGTCAGGAAGGCATTCAGATCGGCCTCGCTTGCGAAAGTCTTAAACCAGAAGAACCTGTACATGAGAGAACTTGCGTCAGGAGCAGTCTCGATATCTGCATATTTTATCTGGAATGTCGAGAATGTTCCGACAGTCCCGTCAGGGAATGCTCCACCGGTAGCGAAGGTCTGGGTATCCAGGTCGTAAATGAAGATGGCAGAACCGTCGCTGCAGAGATACTTGGTCTTCCATTTGTTGTTGCTGCCGCCGAAGTTGCCGGAGAATTTGGTCCCGTCCTCAGAGTTTCCGCTGGTATCCAGGTTTATGTTTCTCTTTGAGATTCCGGCTATACCCATATCGACGAAGTCATCGAATCTGAAGCACAGAATAGGGAAATCCTTTGAGATGTAAGTAGTCTGGGTACGTTTGAAGTCACCTCTGGCCTTGGTGGCATTCTGCTGGTAAGGTACTATTTCCACATAATTCTCCATCCCGCCTTCTTTCCAGGTGACGGTCTGTCCGTTGTTGGCTCTGTCCCACAGCAGATTGCTGCCGTTCTTGAATACATCGTTGTAGTATCCGGCAGGGATATTCAACGTGAATTCGACAGATTTGGCGAAGCCTTCGCCAGGTTCGTCACCTTCAGGGCAGGTAGCAGTGATGGTAACGCTTCCGTATTTCTTGAATGTCACGACTCCGCCTGAAACAGTGGCTACGTTTTCATCGCTTGATGTCCAGGTGATGAGCGACTGTGTGCACTCTGCAGGTACAGTCTCGAATTCGGCAGAGAATGTCAGGTCGCTGAGAGAGAAGATATCCTCGCTTGTAGGAGCGTTGTTGATCTTTATGCCCAGTGGGGTGATGATTTCATCCACATAGATGTCGAATGTGGCGGTCGCAGGGTTTTCAGCATCCAGGGCAGTGGCGGTGATGGTGGTCTTGCCCACCGATACGCCGGTCACCACGCCTGACACTTTATCTACTGTAGCTATGGATTCATTTCCGGATGTCCAAAGCACGCTCTTGTAGGTAGCCTCTGCCGGAGTGATGGCGGCTGTCAGAGTCATGGTCTCGCCGATGTAGCATGCAGGAAGATTGTCCACTGTCATGACTGCATCGCTGCTTATGGAGATGCTTGTGGCAGGTACGGCAGTTTCCACGACACTTACGGTTATGGAAGCTGAGGCTATAAGGTTCATGGTTTCCGAAGTGATAGTGATGACAGCATTGCCGGCAGCGTTCGCAGTCAGGACGCCTTCGGCATTTACAGATACGGCATCTTCATTGGAAGAAGACCAGACCATGTTCGGGAAAGTAACTTCCGAAAGGTCCTCGGGCACTGTGCTGAAGTCCAGAGTGATGTTTTCTCCGATTATCATAGGAAGAGTCTGAGCTCCGGTCTGGGCGTCATTATAGAGCTTCGCCCTCGTCTCGTCATCCATCACTATGCTTACTGATTCCAGCACTGTGGCGGAGTCCATGATTTCCATCTTTTCCTCTGTGCAGGAAACGACCGGAACCATGAGAGCCGCTATGGATAAGTATTTCAATATCTTGTTCATATTTCTTAATTCATTATTTTTCTATTGCTTTTGAGTGTTGGTGCCCTTCCTGACTACTCCCATCCCGGATTCTGCTTCAGTTCCGGATTCAGCTGCAGCTCGTCGCTCGGCAGCGGCAGAAGATAGTTCCTTTCGTTCCACTCCCTGCCGGTATAGAGGATGATGTAGCCGTCGGAGTTGGTCTGGTTCGGCATGTTTGTCCATGCGCTTTCGTATCCTGTCCCGTCATATTTGATCCCGAGCAGGTCGCCTGGCATCTCGTCTTCGGCTGTTTTCCATCTTTTGAGGTCATCGATGCGGAAACCTTCCATGAAAAGTTCCACGGTGCGTTCAGCCCTGATTTCCTCACGCATGTCCAGCCCGTATCCGCTTACGAGTCCGTTTGACAACAGGGTCATGGTAGGGTTCGAACGGCGGCGTACCAGGTTCAGAGACTCGTTCAGCTGCTCGTCTGTGATGCTTCCGTTCAGTTCATAGACGGCTTCGGCGTAGTTCAGGAGCACTTCCGCATAGCGGATGACAGGGTAGTCGTAGCCTTCGGATTCATCTGCCACGTGACGTTCTGTGCACCATTTGTAGAGGGCGTATCCTGAGTTCACGAAACGGTTTGCAATCATGCATCTTCCTTCCGCCTCATCTTCCTCGTTCCAGGAGATGCGCCATTCTCCGTCATTGTTCCAGTTCTTCTGTCCGTTCATCATCAGGGTGCCGTTCATGCGGAGATCCCTGTTCGTGAAATCCGAGTTCACCGCGTCCTCTCCGGCATACTGGGTATTGCCTTCGGCATCAATAGGGAGCCCGTTCTGGCAGCGGTACATGCTGGCCAGCTTGTATGTAGGCCTGTAAGCATTGTTCAGGCAGCCGTGAGTGATGTTGACTCCGATAGGCTTCAGTGTCTCGTCATGTCTGCGGGAGAAGATATATTCTCTGTTGGCCGATTTGGTGAGACCTGCAGGGTTGCACTGTTCGTTTTCGAGTACGAACATGTAGCGGTAGCTGTCACGTCCGCCGAGGGCGTCGCTGTAGAAAAGTTCATACTGCCCTGAATTCATCACTTCCTGAGCCGCATTCACTGCATCTGTCAGGAATTCTGCTGATGCCTGTGAATCTCCGCCATGGAATTTCTGCCATGTGCCTTCATAGAGGGCTACACGGGAAAGGAATGCCCAGGCTGTATAACTGCATACGCGGCCATCGGCGGAAGGTGTTTCAGGAAGCAGCTGTGCAGCGGCTTTCAGGTCTGCGATACAGTTCCTGATCACTGTCACCCTGTTAGTGCGCGGACCGTAGAGAATTTCGCTGTCCACATCCACGGGAGCATCCGTATAGATGCAGTCTCCGAACATCTGGACCAGTTCGAAGTAGAGATATGCTCTGAAGAAGTAGGCCTCTCCCATAGGTTCGGCTATGTCTGTCTGAGGCTCGAATTCCGCTGCTTTCTGGAGCAGAAGGTTTACATAGTAGAGCCTCTTGTAGAGCTGTTTGTAGTTTTCGTCAGTGGTAGGGATGGCGTTGTTTCCCGCACTGAAGTTGTTCACGCTGGCTTCGCAGAGCAGGTCTGAACGGGTGTCTGCGTGAGGTCCGTCCCATACTCCGTTCATGTATGTCGCGCTTGTGGAACCCCTGAAATCACGTGTCCACTCGTAGAATTCGTCAGCGAACAGGGTAAAGTTGTCCGCGCGGTCCCAAACCTGGGCATCGGAGAGCTGTTTCTCCGGACTGAAATCCAGGCATGATACGGCCATCAGCGCGCAACCGGCAACACTTGCCAATTTCAATATAATGTGTTTCATATCTGTCTCCGTTTTTAGAATGTTAAGTTGACACCGAATGAGAAGCCTCTCAGAAACGGATAACGGGCTGTAGATGAAGCGCTGCTCTTGGCTTCAGGATCCCATCCGTCCAGAATCTGCGAGTATTCCCAGAGGTCCGTACCTGTGAAATAGAGGCGGCATCCGGATACCACGTTCTGCTTTTCGAACAATTTGGCAGGGAAAGTATATCCGAGGGTCAGGTTCTTTAGCCTGATGTATGCACCGTCTGATGCGGACCATGAAGATGCCTGGTAGTTGTAGCTGTTGATGGCTCCGTCATCCGTGTACGGACAGTAGTGCCTGTCAGGATGCTCAGGACTCCAGACATTGTTTACCGACTGGTTCGTGGTATTCGTGTAGAATGCACGCATAGGCACTGTCCAGTTGTTGATGCCGTTCCACATGGTCCTGTTTGCAGCTCCCTGGAACACGATGGAGAAGTCTATGCCTTTCCACTGGATTCCGGCATTGATGGAATACTGGATTTCAGGATCGTCAGGTCCGAGGTAGACATAGTCGTTGTAGTCGAGCTTGCCGTCACCGTTCACATCGGCGAACATGTTGTCTCCGACGCGGAGATTGTTCGGCATGCCGATACCGTTGTTCTCATAGTATTTGTCGATGTATGCCTGGCGCATTTCCTCGTTTTCGATCTTGCCTGCATAGCGGAGACCGAAGAGTGAACGGATAGGATAGTCTTCGCGGTCGCTGACATATCCGTTCTTGATGGTGGCGGCTCCGCCGTAGTCCACCAGCTGGTTTCTGGCGAATGTGAATGTACCTCCTATGGAATAAGAGAAGTCCTTGCCTATGCGGTCTCTCCATGTGATCTGGCCTTCATATCCCCATGACTTGAATTTTCCTTCGTTCACTGAAGGCGGGTTGTCTCCGACGATGCTCGGATAGTCGATGCCGACGAGCATGTTGTTGTTCCTCTTCGTGAAGACTTCCACTGTACCTACGAGTCTGTCCTTGAAGAATCCGAAGTCGAGACCGAGGTTGTAGTTCTGCACCTTCTCCCATGTTCTGGTGAGGGACACGAGGTTTCCGGATGTCGTGATGGTGGATGCCAGTCCGCCTCCGATCAGGGCGCCGTTTCCGTTGTTCATGTTGTAGAGAAGGTAGCCGTCGTAGTTCGAGATACCGTTCTGGTTACCTACCTGACCGTAAGACAGCCTGAGTTTGAGTTCGCTCAGCCATTCAGAATCTTTCAACGCCCCTTCCTGAGAGATGCGCCATCCGAGAGAACCGCCCCAGAAGAACGCCCATCTGTTTTCAGGCAGGAACTTCGAAGAACCGTCGTATCGCATGTTGAACTCCACGAGGTATTTTTCCTTGTAGTCATAGTTTATACGGCCGAAGAGAGAGGCAATGGCGAACTTGTATTTGTCGGTATTGTCGGCGATGGTCGTCGTACCTGAGCCGTTCACTATGGTGATACCTTCCTGGATGTTCTGTGCGCGAACGCCGAACCTCATGAAGGTCTTGAGTTCGTACTGGGCACCGAGGGTCGCATTGAGATTGTGGTTCTCTGCGAAAGTATGATGCCCGTTCAGGTAAGCGGATGCAGAGTAGAAGTCTGTCCTGGAGCCTGTCTGCTGGTAGTATGAGTCAGCGGCTGTAGGAGTGGTGAGCACTTCCTTGGTCCCTGCATAGTTGTAGTAAGCCACGGAATTGGATACCTGGTCGCGGAACGCCGTATTCGTACTGTAGCCGAGGTTCACGTTCAGGTCCAGCCATTTGGTGAGCGTGGCAGTGAATGCCTCGCTGATATTAAGTGCCGAAACCGAAAGTTTGTTGTCACCGCCGTATTCGGCTATGGCCACAGGAGATCCCCATGTACCCCAGGCGTATGGCTTGCCGTCCATGGTGGTCAGAGGAAGACCAGGCATAGGCATGTTCACCGTCAGCATTGACCCGATATTGGTCGGGGCTACCTGTTCCTGACGGTTGTAGCCGATGGACGAGTCGAGCTTGAGCCAGTCGGTGATCTGGAAAGTGTTGTTCACGCGGAGATTGTATCTCTGGTTGTTGTTGTTTCCGTACTGGAGCGGAGATCCGTCATAGAGATAGCCGAGAGAAACGCGGTATGAGATCTTGTCGGAACCTCCGGACACGCTCAGGTCGTGGGTGGTGGAGTTTGCATTTCCGAACAGTGAGTTCAGCCAGTTCACGGAGTCATCGAACACATAGTCAGACACATCGGTGAAGGCTGTAGTACCGAACGGATTCGCAGTCTGCTCCAGATCGATGTAGTGGCCTTTGTACTGTTTGGCGAGCTGTGCGTATCTGTACCAGGTGTGGCCTGTATCGTCGGCCAGTGTAGTCATGACGGCATCGGCCCACTCGTCCAGAGTCATAAGCTCAGGCATGCGGCCGACAGTCTTCAGGGTATAGGAACCTGAATATTCTACTTTCGCACGGCCTTCCTGACCTTTCTTGGTCGTGATGAGGACTACACCTCCTGCCGCACGGGAACCGTAGATGGCAGCCGCACCGTCCTTCAGGAATGACATGGACTGAATGTCGGATGGGTTCAGCAGCCTCATGTCGTTTATGCTCTCGTAAGCCACGCCGTCGATGATGACCAGCGGTTCGGATGAGTTCGTGGACACTGCACCGCGCAGGCTCATGCCCCAGCTCTCGTCACCAGGTGCGGAAGATGACCTTGTGATGATGACACCCGGTATCTGTCCCTGCATGGCCTGCAGCGGGCTGGAAAGTGCTCCCTTTTCCTGGAGCATTTCGTCCTTGACGACGGAAATGGCACCGGTGAGGGTCTCTTTTTTCTGGACACCGTAAGCCACGACCACCACATCGTCCAGGAGGGTAGACTCTACCTGCATGGTGATTTTCATGCCCGGAACGAAAGTCGTCTTCACATCGGTATAGCCGATGCAAGTCACAGTGATGGCTGTTCCTTCAGCCATGTCGAGGGTGAATTCTCCGTCGATACCTGTGGTTGTACCGGTCGAAGTCCCGTCGATGATGACAGCTGCGCCGATGACAGGGTAGCCTTCATTATCGATGACCCATCCGGATATCCCGTCCTGGGCCGAGGCCGATCCTGTTTTCAGCAGGACTGCCGTTACCAGCAGCGCTGCCTGCAAAAAACGTTTTAAAGAATTGCTCATATCAAGTTGGTTAAATAAGTGTTTCCCGTTTTGTATGCCTTACGGCAATGTCTCTACGCCTTGCGGCAATGAGAGTGTACCGTTTCCGGTACAATGCCTATCCGGCGGCCTCCTTGAGTCCCTCGCGGACTATCTTCCGCGCCGCGAAAATGTGGTTCTCCACTGTCCTTCTGCTCAGATTCAGCATGTCGGATATTTCGCCGCTCGTTTTTCCCTTATGTATATAAAGGAGGTATATTTCTCCTTTCCTTCTTCCCATTTTCCGGATGCATTTCTGCTCGATTTCCAGAATCTCGTTCATGCGGACAGCCTCGTATGTCTGACAGGAATCTTCATGTCGGCGGCATGAAAAATATTCTATGGCCTTTTCTGCGCAGGCATGTTTCCGGTACCAGTCGATGGTGAGGTTTCTCGCTATCCGGTAGATGAAATTCGATGCTGTCGATTCCGTGATGACTTCCCTGTACTCCAGCAGTCTGGCGAAAGTTTCCTGTACCAGGTCTTCCGCGTCAGAACTGTCTCCGATCCGCCTGAGGATATAGGAGAATACGGAATTTCTCATCTCGGAATATTTCCCTGAGATGAGTTCGTTCTGTCTGGATGTCAGATTTGATGGAATGCAGCTGGTCATAGTGTTGTCATGTGGTTTCGACAATGCAAATATGGCCCAATCCTGTCTTTTCGTACGGCTGTCATGTAACAACTTTCTGACGCTTTGTCACAATTTGCTTTCTTTTGCAGATTTTACGGGACAAAATGTAACATCCTGCTGTTACATTTCATCTTTTGCGTGTATACATTGGCCGGCAGGCCGGAATTTTGTATATTTGAAAAGGCTACGGAAATGTGAAAATTAAAATCGGACGATATGAAAGAGCTGATGTTGATGATAGCCGTGGCGGCGGTACTCGTGTCATGTTCTGGCGGCGCTGCTGCGGAAAAGGACGGGGATCACGGGATTCCCGTGAAAGTAATGACGGTCTCGCAGTCTGACAATTCCCTTTCGAGGGGGTATGTGGGTACGGCAGAGGCAGGAAAGTCCGCTTTTGTATCCTGCAGGTATCCCGGCCGGCTGGTCAGACTGAATGTTTCCGCCGGCGACCAGGTGCAGGCAGGGGATGTGCTGGCGGAGGTGGAGTCACAGAGTGTGATTTCGTCTTATGAAATAGCCCATTCCATGCTGAGACAGGCAGAGGATGGCTACGAGAGGGCCAGGCAGGTCTATGAAAGCGGAGGCATGGCTGATGTGAAGATGGTGGAGGTCGAAGCCAAGCTCGCACAGGCGAGGGCTTCTGCGGCTGCTGCCGATGCCGCGCTTGAAGACTG
Source organism: uncultured Bacteroidales bacterium (assembly GCA_944322815.1). Lineage (GTDB taxonomy): Bacteria > Bacteroidota > Bacteroidia > Bacteroidales > UBA932 > Cryptobacteroides. Next base: position 26,039 of record CALUQB010000028.1, read on the forward strand.
CCGTGTGAAGGCGCCTTTCAGCGGTGTCATCGGTGATGTCCTGGTGGATGAAGGTGTGGAACTGGATGCGCTGGACCAGATAGTCAGGATTCTGGATATTTCATCAGTGGAGATCAGGTTTCCTGTACCTGAAAATGAACTGGGAAAGATTTCGAAGGGTGCCGGGGCATCTGTTTCCATACCGGCCCTGGATGTGGAGAATGCAGAGGCGGTCATCACTTCGAAAGGCATCGTGGCATCCCCGCTTTCCCATACTTACGAATGTGTCCTGAAACCGGTGGCGAAGATTCCGGGACTCATGCCTGGCATGGTGGCCAAGGTCCATATCGGGAGCAGTACAGGTTCCGGCGTAGTGATCCCCGCATCTGTCATCAGAACCGATGTCGACGGACGTTATGTATGGACCGTTTCCGATGACCATACGGTGAACAAGACCTATGTCGTTCCGGGAGGCTTTTCCGGGCAGGGTATCCTCATCACGGAAGGTCTGTCCGACGGTGACAGAATCATCACTGAAGGAGTGCAGAAAGTCTGCACCGGTTTGAAAGTCAGAATAGTCGAGTGATGAAAAGGGATTCAGCCAATATCATTAAAAGCTTTATAGCGCACAAGAAGCTGATATACATAGTGGTAGCCAGCTTCATAGCTATAGGCATAGTCGGACTCTTCTTTATAAACAAGGATGAGTTCCCGTCTTTCGAGATCAAGCAGGGGCTGGTGGCCGGCATATATCCGGGTGCATCTGCGGCCCAGGTCGAGACCCAGCTTACCAAACCGCTTGAAGAAGTGCTGTTCTCGTTTTCCGAAGTGGACAGGGAGAATACCTATTCATATTCCAGAGACGGGGTATGTTATATTTTCGTGGATCTGACTGTCCCTGCGAAGAAAAAGGATGAGGCATGGTCGAAGATCAAGCTGAGGCTGGAGTCTGCACAGATGACGCTTCCTGCCGGAGTGCTGGCAGTCACCGTTCTGGATGATTTCAGTGCCGTATCTTCCATGCTTGTCGCCCTGGAGTCTTCCGACAAGGGATATTCGGAGCTGCTCGAGTATGCCGAGAATCTCAGGAGCAGGCTGCTTGAGATTCCTGAGATGTCGAATGTTTCCATCCTCGGTTCGCAGACGGAGGAGATAGCCGTGAAGGTGGATATGGCAAAACTTTCTTCGTACGGTATCAGTCCGACGTCTCTTCTGATGGACTACCAGACGGCGGGACTGCAGGTCCCCGGAGGGACATTCAAGACTGATTACGTAAATTCTCCGATGCATGTTTCCAGTCCGGTTTCATCGGAGCAGGAAGTCGCTGAGAAGATCATTTATTGCGACCCTCTCGGAAATGTCGTGAGGCTGAAAGACGTGGCGGAAATTACGAGACAGTACAAGGACCCTTCTTCCATAGTGAACTACAACGGCCACTCGGCAGTGATTCTTTCAGTGGAAAAGAGACTGGACAATGATATCGTCGCTTTCGGCGCGAAAGTGGACAAGGTCCTGGACAGTTTCACCGGAACCTTGCCGGAAAGTGTCACTGTCAGCAAGATCACTGACCAGCCGAAGGTCGTGGGGAATTCCGTGATTTCGTTCTTGCGGGATCTTGTGATATCGATGCTGGTGGTCATCCTCGTGATGCTGATGCTTTTCCCTATCAAGTCGGCATTGATCGCCAGTTCCGGCGTGCCGGTATGTACGGCATTGGCATTGGCCGTGATGTTCATCACGGGCATAGACCTGAATACGGTGTCGCTGGCTGCGCTGATCGTGGTCCTGGGTATGATCGTGGACGATTCCATCATCACGATGGACGGCTATATGGGTTATCTCGGAAAGGGAATGTCCCAGGTGGATGCTGCTGCTGCAAGTGCGAAGGAGCTGTTCATGCCTATGTTCATGGCGACATTTGCGATATGTGCCATGTTTTTCCCGATAAAAGGTATCATTACCGGTTATCTTGGTGATTTCGTGACGACTTTCCCATGGGTGGTGGCCATAGCATTGAGTATTTCCCTGATGTATGCGATGCTGGTCGTACCTTCTCTGGAGGTGCGGTATATCAAGACGGCGAGGTCATCAGGCGAGGGCTGGTTTGCCAGAATCCAGGGGAAATTCTTCGATGCCATGCAGAACGGCTACGAGAAGCTGCAGGCGGTATGTTTCCGTCATCCGCGGCTGACTCTGCTGATGGGGGCAGGGGCCGTATGTCTGGGTATTCTGATGTTTACACAGCTGAATATACAGATGATGCCTATGGCGGCCAGGGACTGCTTCGCGGTGGAGATTTATCTGGACGGAAACGCAGGTCTCGACCAGACCAGGGCGGTGAGCGATTCGCTCCAGAACATACTTCTGGCAGACAGAAGGGTGAAGTCGGTGACGGCTTTCGTCGGTACGTCCTCACCTCGTTTCCATGCCACCTATGCCCCGCAACTTCCCGGACGGAACTATGCCCAGTTCATAGTGAACACCACTTCGGTGATGGCTACCGAGTCCATACTGAAGGAGTACGAGTCCAGGTACGAGCATTATTTCCCTCGTGCTCTGGTCAGATTCAAGCAGATGGACTACCAGGCGGTGTCGGCTCCTGTGGAGGTGATAGTCAAGGGTCCTGACCAGGATGCCCTGGCTCCGGTGGCTGAGAAGATCAAGGGGTACATGTATTCTCTGGATGATATACTGAAATGGATACACAGCGACATGGATGACTATGTGTCTCATGTGGATATCGCCCTGGATCCGGATGAGGCTGCCAGGCTCGGCGTGAACAAGACCATGCTTTCCATGTCTCTTGCAGGAGCCTTCAGCGGACAGACCATAGCCACGCTTTGGGAAGGCGACAAGAAACTGCCCGTGAATCTCTACAGTATGGCGGTCGGTCCCGGGATGGGATATGATGCGATAGCGGACCATATAGTTCCGACGAACATGCCTGGGGTTTCCGTACCGCTGCGCCAGGTGGCCGACATTCATCCGGACTGGTCTCCCGAGACCTACGCGCGGAAGGCCGGGGAGGAGTCCGTCACGATCGGGGCCGACATGAAGTACGGTTGCAGCCAGCCTGTGGCCATGAAAAAGATCAAGGCTTTCGTCAAGTCGGAGATAGAGCCGGAGCTGCCTGAAGGAGTCTCTGTTTCGTATGGAGGACTCTCTTCCATGAACAAGGACGTGGTTCCTGAGATCCTGCTGAGTTTCATATGTGCCGTGGCGGTGCTGTTTTTCTTCATGCTGGTTCATTTCAAGAAAGCATCTCTGGCATTCCTGACACTCATCATGAGTACGCTCTGCTTCTTCGGAGCTTTCTTCGGGATGTGGATTTTCCGTCTGGATTTCGGCCTGACATCGGTACTCGGCCTTATCAGTCTGGTCGGAATCATAGTGAGGAACGGTATTATCCTGTTCGAGTATGCCGAGGAACTCAGGTTCCAGAAAGGCATGGATGTGAAGACTGCCGCGGAAGAGGCCGGAAAACGCAGGATGAGACCGATATTCCTGACTTCATGTACTACTGCTCTCGGTGTGCTGCCGATGATCATCAGCGGCGATGCTCTCTGGATGCCGATGGGGGTGGTCATCTGCTTCGGTACCATGCTTTCCATAGTGCTGATAGTGCTGATGATGCCTGTTTCCTACTGGCAGATTTTCAAGAATTCAAAGACTCCGGTGCCGGCCGTGACGGAGCCGGAAAAGATTTCAGAAAAATAGATTCCGATGAAAAGGACAGGTTATATATTTGTGATTTCCATGATTCTGGCTGCCGCTCCTGCGGCAATAGCCCAGTCATCGGGTGTATTTGAGAAGACTCCCGTGTCTCCTTCAATGGCATCGTCCGATGTCCGGACGGTAAATCTGACATTGGAGCAGTGTCGGGAACTGGCGTTGCAGAACAATACCGCCGTGCTGAATGCCGGTCTGGACGTCGCTGCGGCGAGGGCTCGGAAGCAGGAAGCTGTCGCAGAATATTTCCCGAAAGTATCGGTGACTGCCATGGCTTTCTATGCTTTTGATCCCATGCTTGAACTTGAACTGACCGATATCATAGGAGATTCCCCGTTCGCGGTCGGTTTGAGCAATACCCTGAACCAGTACGCTCAGCAGTATGGTTTTTCGTCCATGTATTCCACATTGAAGAAAGGAGTAGTGGCTCATGTGTCCGTGATGCAGCCTGTGTTTGCCGGAGGCCGTATCATCACTGGAAACAAGCTGGCCGGACTGGGTGTTGAGGCCGCGTCGCTGCAGCAGGAGATACAGCTCAGGACTACGGCGGAAGAGGTGGAGAGCGGATACTGGCAGATAGTCTCTCTGGAGGACAAGCTTGCGAGCCTGGAACAGGTCCGTATCATGCTTGATACCCTGTACCGCGATGTGCTGTCAGCTTCCGATGCCGGGCTGGCGCTGGAAACAGATCTGTTGCAGGTGCGTCTGAAGATGAATCAGATCAGGGCAGGGGAGACTCAGCTGAGAAACGGCATCAAGCTGGCGAAGATGAATTTCTTCAATTCCATCGGCCTGGAATATAATCCGTACAGCACTTTCAGCCGGGATTCTCTTCCTCGTCTGGAGGATATCCGTCTGACGGATGAGATATCGGAACTCCTGCCGCCGGAAAACTACTATCGGACAGCGGAGGAAGTAGCCGCCGGGCAAGAGGAGATGAAACTGCTGGATCTGTCCGTGGAGTCGAAGCGGCTGGAGAAAAGGATGGCCTTGGGAGAGGCCCTGCCTCAGATAGGTGTGGGTGTCACTTACGGATACAACAACGTGATAGACAAGGGTTCCATGAACGGAATGGTGTTCGGTATGGTGCAGATTCCCATTTCGGACTGGGGAAAGACCGCACGCAAGGTCCAGCGGTTGGACGCACAGATGCAGAAAGCCTCCAACGACAGGCTGTACCTTCAGCGTCAGCTCGTGCTCCAGATACATAAACTCTGGCTGGACCTGACTGCGTCATGGGAGCAGCTGCAGGTTTCCAGGGAAAATGCCGATATGGCCGAGACCCTGATGGTCCGGATGCAGGACCAGTACTCTGCCGGAATGGTGGCAGTGTCTGACCTGCTTCAGGCACAGACGCAGTTCACGCAGGCTGAATCCGAGTTGCTGGACTGCCAGATAGCATACCGGACAGCACTCAGGTCTTATCTCGACAAGACAGAATAATGTAGCGTATTAATTTTAATATTATGGAAAACAAGAAATTTTTTGCCATCTGCATGCTTATAGGTCTGGTCTTCGTGGGAGTCATGCTTCCGACTGCCGTTTCGAAATTCCGGGCATACGACAGGACAGTGACTGTCAAAGGTCTGAGTGAACGCGAGGTCGCAGCTGACAAGGTCATCTGGCCACTCTCGTTCAATGTCGTCGGCAACGATCTGAATACCGTCTATGCCGAAATCGAACGCAATACCGATGCTATCAGGAAATTCCTTCTCGACGGAGGCATTTCCGAATCGGAAATTTCCGTTTCTCTGCCGACTCTTTCCGATAAATATGCCCAGGAATATGGAAGCAATGACAGGGCTTACCGTTATTTCAGCAAGAATGTGGTGACAGTCTGCACAGACAAGGTGGATACTGTCCTGGCCCTGATGCCGCGTCAGTCGGAACTTCTCAAAAAGGGTATAGTCGGTTCTGGCAATTCATGGGACAATCAGGTCCAGTTCCAGTTCGAGGGGCTCAACGGAATCAAGCCGGAGATGATAGAGGACGCTACCATGAATGCCCGTGAGGCTGCGGAGAAGTTCGCCAAGGATTCCGGAAGCCGTCTCGGAAAGATCAAGACTGCCAGCCAGGGTACATTCACTATCAGTGACCGGGACAGCAACACTCCTTATATCAAGAAGGTGCGTGTCGTTTCGTCAGTTACCTACTATCTGAAAAACTAAGTCCGCAGCCGGTATGTCGATGTTGCCAAACGTTAAGTATATGAAGAAGTTCTTGAATGCGTTTTTCATGACGATTGCGGCCATGACGTTTGCCGCATGTGCGAATCAGGATGACTACGATGTTTATCTGCTTATAGGACAGTCAAATATGGCGGGACGGGGAACTATGCTTGCCGAAGATACGCTGAACGTAATCGAAGGCGTCTGGTTGCTCGATCCGGACGGAATCCCTGAGCCTGCAAAAGCTCCGTTGAACAAATACTCCACTATCCGTAAGAATCTGGGTATGCAGCAGATAGGCCCGGGAAACTCTTTCGCAGAAGAAATCCACAAGGCTACAGGCAGAAAAATCCTGCTCGTAGTCAATGCCAGAGGCGGATCTGCACTTGAGGAGTGGATGCCCGGGAACACTGCCAGCGGCTATTTCGATGCAGCGGTGAAACGTACCCGTCAGGCCATGCAGTTTGGTGATCTGAAAGCCATCATCTGGCATCAGGGTGAGAGCAACAGCGGACGGTCAGAGACATATCCGGATTCCCTTTCTGTTTTCGTAAGTGCACTCCGTCAGGAATTCGGAGACGATGACATTCCGTTTGTAGCCGGAGAGGTCGGACACTGGACAGACCATGCCGAAGAATTCAACAGTATGATTTCGCACATATCAGAGCGCATCCCTTGTTCGGACTATGTTTCATCCGAAGGCTGCTCCATGCTCAAGGACGAGTCAGACCCGCATTTCAGCCGCGACGGACAGATCCTGCTGGGAAAAAGATATGCACACAAGGTACTGGAGATGATATCCGCCGCACCTTCTGTCCGGGATTAGCATCCGGTTATAAGTTTCCTTTTGATTTCCTTGCCGTAGCGGTATTCCCCGAAATCGAGGGTAGGGTCGAGAATGAGGCCGTCGGTGCCGAAAAGAGAATGTTCCGCCTGCCTGGCGACCTCTCTGATCCTGTCCATTGTCTCTTTGGGCACAATGAGGTGGCATGGAATGATGACGGCTACCGGATTCTGACCGATGGCATGGGCTACGGCCCTGACTCCCGGTCTCTTCCCGCAACGCTCGGCGAAATCGCTGTAGCTCAGAAGACGTGGCCGTTTTTCGAAAGTGCCGTCGTGGTGAGTCAGGCTGAACAACTGGCGCCATACCATTTTCTGGAAGTCGGTACCGAAAAGTCTCATGTCGTCCCAGTCCGTGGCTGCGGCCAGCCCGAGTACTTCTCCGGTCGACATTTTAGAACACCGGATTTCACTGACAGACTCTGCCGGCATTCTGGCGATCTTTTTCATGATATCGGAGAAAATGGTATAATCCAGCGATATTGAAACGATCTTGCTGTCGATAGTGGACACTATCCATTCTTGTTCGGCTTCCATGGTCTTGGTTTTTTATGTGGTTCATCAGCATCTGCCCTGCCGCGGGGCCTGTCGGAAACTTCGTCAGTCGTAGAAGTTCATTCCGGACCGAAGGTAAGGCTTGATTTCATCCGCAGGAATGAGAATGTCTATCACACCGAAAGCATAAGCCGCTATTTCATACTGGTTATATGTGAAAGTCACTCCTTCCTGGCTGATGATGAAGTTGCCGTTCGGCTCGATATCATCAGTCAGAAGACTTATTGCGGATTCTGCATCACGGCCGTCATTCAGATGTTCTGCCAGCAGTTTGCTTACCTGTTTTTCAAAACCTTCAGCGAAGACATCTTCCTGTTCCAGAAGTTTGCCGGAATCGCTGTCGAAGTTCATGTTGGCTTCCCATGTGCTGCCGTGGGCACCTCCGGTATACGTGTACGTTACGGCCTTGTAATTGATGATATTCCTGAATGTACCTGTCACCTTTCCCTGTTTGTCCGTAGACCAGCTCATTCCCATGAACGGGCCATGGTCTCCGTCTTTTTCCAGCATGTCCAGAAGTTCCAGATTGCTTTCCCTGTAATCGGATGCCAGGCTGTCCGCCCACGCTTTTGCCGCTTCGGAAGGTTTCATGCCGGCATATCCGCTCCCGAACAACGTTCCTGATATGGCATCTGCTATCTTCATGGCAGATTCATTGTCCAGAGGATCCGGATATTCTATATCCATTTTTACGGTCAGCGAGTCCCTGGCCCCCGTCTCGAGGGCGAAAGCATTGTCATAAATGACGGATTTGAATGAGACGGAAGTATTGTCGCATGCCGCCAGCATTATGGTGGCGGCAGCGGCTATTGACAGAAATTTTTTCATTGTCCGGCGAATTGAGATATTATGTTAAGTATTACTTTCGAGGCTTTTTCCATGCTTTCGACAGGTACGAATTCCAGTTTTCCATGGAAATTATGGCCTCCGGCAAAGATGTTCGGACACGGCAGTCCCATGAACGAGAGATTCGCCCCGTCGGTACCTCCCCTGATAGGCTTGATTACAGGGGTGATTCCTTCCATTTCCATGGCCTTGACAGCCTTTTCGATGATATGGTAATGCGGCTCGACCTCTTTTCTCATATTATAATATTGGTGCCGGATTTCCACTGTCGCCACTCCTTCTCCATATCTGGCGTTTATGAAATCCGCGCATTTTCCCATCATTTCTTTCCGCTTTTCGTAAAGGTCCATGTCATGGTCTCTGATGATATATGAGAACTCAGCTTCTTCGACCGTACCTTTGAAGTCGGTGATGTGGAAGAATCCTTCGTATCCGTCCGTGTATTCCGGCCGTTGTTCTGCAGGAAGCAGGGAATTGAACTCCATGCCTATCAGTATGGCATTCAGCATTTTCCCTTTGGCGTAGCCTGGGTGGATGTTCCGTCCCTGGATGTGTACTGTCGCGGATGCTGCGTTGAAGTTCTCGTATTCCAGTTCTCCGATCTTCCCGCCGTCCATGGTGTAGGCATACTTCGCCCCGAATTTCCCTACATCGAACTTCACTACTCCGCGGCCTATTTCCTCGTCAGGAGTAAATCCTATCTTTATCTCACCATGCCTGAACTCCGGGTGTTCCATGATGTATTCTGCCATGCTCATGATCTCGGCGACGCCGGCCTTGTCATCCGCACCGAGGAGGGTAGTGCCGTCGGTCGTGATGATGGTCTGGCCCTTGTATTCTGCAAGTTCAGGGAATTCCGATATCCTGAGTGCGAGTCCGGGTACGCCTTTCAGAGGGATGTCTCCGCCGTCATAGCCGCGTATTATCTGTGGTTTGATATCTTTCCCTGAAGCATCAGGGGACGTATCCACATGTGCGATGAAACCTATTGCAGGGACATCCTTCCCGCAGTTGGACGGGATAGTGCCCATGACATAGCCATATTCGTCAAGTTCTGCCTTGATGCCCATGGCATTCAGTTCGTCATTCAGCATTTCCAGGAGCACGAACTGTTTCTTGCTGCTCGGCTGGCTTTCAGACTCAGGGTCTGACTGAGTGTCTACAGAGACGTATCTCAGGAATTTTTCCGTAATATTTTCCATAATATTTTTCATATTATAGCGTCAGTCCGATGAATTATTTTACTTGGTATCAGAGATTCCGTCGGACTGACGTTGTTATATTTCCCCGGAATCTCTTCATATCTGTGTGTCATCCTCAAAATCACACGCAATCACAAGAGGAGCAGACTAATGCCCATTATCGCCATGCCTGCCACAACTCCTGCCACGGCTATGTGGTGCTTGCCGTATTTCTCCGCTGTCGGCAGCAGTTCGTCAAGCGAAATATAGATCATGATTCCTGACACGGCCGCCAGAATCAGCGGGAATGCTGTCCCTCCGCTTTCTATCGTTATTCCGGCCAAAGCGGACAGTCCGTAGCATATCGCCGCCCCTACGGGCTCGGTCAGCCCGGATATTGTCGCATACAGCAGAGCCTTGCCCTTGCTTTGTGTCGCATAATATATTGGGATGGCTACCGCAATGCCTTCCGGTATGTTGTGGACAGCTATCGCGAAAGTGATGCCTGCCCCCATCTGCGGGTCGTTGAGCGCACCGATGAATGTGGCCATTCCTTCCGGGAAATTATGGACGGCAATGGCTATTGCAGACATTATCCCGAGCTTGTGCAGCGCTTCCCTGCCTTCATGTCCGGCGTGAGATATCATCCTTGTGGCCGCATTTCTGGTATCGAGCGTTAGCCCGGAAGCCTCGTGCGGATTCTCGTATTCCGGTATGAGAAAGTCTATCAGGGTGATAAGTCCCATTCCGAAGAAGAAGGCGATGAGGACAAATGCCGCTCCGGAGCGTCCGTCCCAGATCTGCCTCATTGCAGCCTGGGCTTCAGGATAAAGCTCGGCAAGGGATATGAATATCATTACCCCGGCAGACAGCCCGAGCGCTCCTGCCAAGAAATTGCTGCTGAGCTTCTTCCTGAACAGGATCAGTGCGCCGCCGACCCCTGTCGCGGCACCTGCCGCCAGAGTGAGCAGCAATGCTGTCAATACCGGATTCATCGTCCTCCATTGTCCTTTGCCCTGTCAGCCTTTCCGGCCCGGAGGGAGGATATTATTATATATGCCACTATCAGGATGTACGGGATGATGGCTACCGGTTCGGTCCATACGGACGGAGCCATGTACCAGTCTACGTCAGCGAATTTCAGTATGGCGCTGATCACTCCCATCAGGGCGCCTCCGGCAATGAATCCGGATGCTATGAGAGTGCCCTTCTCGTTTCTGGCGTTGTTGACTTCAGGGTCCTTGCTGCGTGTGCTGACGAACCATGATATGGCTCCGCCAACGAGCATAGGCATGTTGAGATCCAGCGGAATGAACATGCCGAGAGCGAATGCCAGTGCCGGAACCTTGAAAAGGGTGAGTATGATGGCGATGACTGCTCCTATGCCGTACATCAGCCACGGGGCGCTGCCTCCGTTCATCATCGGTTCGATGACAGCTGCCATGGCATTGGCCTGAGGGGCCACCAGTGCATTTTCTCCTGTAAAGCCGTATGTCTGGTTCAGCACAAGCATCACACCGCCTACGGTAGCTGCCGCTACCAGGGTGCCGAGAAATTTCCAGCTTTCCTGTTTTTTCGGCGTAGAGCCGATCCAGTATCCGATTTTCAGATCGGTTACGAAAGCTCCTGCTACCGACAGGGCCGTACATACTACACCGCCTATGATGAGGGCCGCTGTCATGCCTGCTGTTCCTTTGAGTCCTGCAGCGACCATAACCAGCGATGCCAGTATCAGTGTCATAAGCGTCATTCCGCTCACGGGATTTGATCCTACGATAGCGATCGCGTTTGCAGCGACTGTCGTGAACAGGAAAGCAATGATGCCGACTACCAGGACGCCGATGACAGCATGCCAGATATTGTCGACCACTCCGAAAGCAAAGAAAAGGAATACCGCTATCAGGGTGATCGCGATACCGAAGATGACTATCTTCATGGAGATGTCTCTCTGTGTCCTTTCTTCTTCAGTGATCCCGGCGGCTTTCTTCTTGCTGAATTCACCGGCAGCCAGTCCTACTGCAGACTTGATCACGCCGAATGATTTGATGATACCTATGATGCCGGCCGTGGCTATGCCTCCGATACCGATATGTCTTGCATATTCCGTAAATATCTGCTCTGCAGACAGCTGGGATACAGTGCTCTTTATGCCGGTATTCATCAGGTCTATGACTTCAGGACCCCAGATGAGATTCATGAGAGGTATGATCACCAGCCATACCAGAAAACTGCCGCAGCAGATCACGAAAGCGTACTTCAGTCCGACGATGTAGCCGAGGCCCAGCACTGCCGCTCCCGTGTTGAGCTTGAATACCACTTTGGCTTTCTCTGCTATGGCCTCTCCGAACGGGAGAATCCTGGTCGTAATAGTGTCGCTCCACAGTCCGAAAGTGGATACGATGAAGTCGTACAGTCCTCCGGCCAGCCCGCTGATCAGAAGGGTCTTGGCTCCCTTTCCTCCGCTTTCTCCGCTTACCAGGACCTGAGTGGTGGCCGTAGCTTCAGGAAACGGATATTTCCCGTGCATTTCCTTGACAAAATATTTCCTGAAAGGAATCAGAAAAAGTATTCCGAGGACACCTCCAAGCAGCGAAGAAAAGAAGACTTTCGTGAAATCCACAGTGAGTTCAGGATATTTCGCCTGTAATATATATAGTGCCGGAAGGGTGAAGATAGCTCCGGCCACGATCGCTCCCGAACATGACCCGATAGACTGGATCATGACGTTTTCTCCCAGTGAGTTTTTCCGTCCCAATGCACTTGAAAGGCCTACGGCAATGATGGCGATAGGTATCGCTGCCTCGAAGACCTGACCGACTTTCAGTCCAAGATATGCTGCGGCTGCAGAGAATATTATGGTCATGAGGATGCCGATGCTTACTGACCATGGCGTTACTTCCGGATAGCTTTTGCGGGGTGACAGCAGCGGCTGGTAAGACTCGCCGGGCTTCAGTTCCCGATGTGCGTTTTCAGGCAATGTCATTTTCGTGTTTCCCATTTCAAATGCGATGTTTTCTGAAGTTCAGTCTGTGGGTTATTCCTTATAATTATATTCTACAAAGATATGAAAAATATGATTTTTACGGACTCTTGTGGCTTAAAAAGCGTAATATCGTGATTTATAACAAGTTTTAAAAAACGATAAAATTAATTGTGGAAAAATATGTTAAAAAATACTAAAAAAATTTGCAGGTAATTAAAAAGTGTGTATCTTTGCAGCCCGTTTGAGAAATAACGGTCGTTCATTGACAATATTGGAAACAGATAACGAGGTAAAAAGAAGAGGTCTGAAAGAAACAATTTCAAGACGAGACAAA
>CALUQB010000029.1 GCA_944322815.1 uncultured Bacteroidales bacterium
AGGCTAAAAATCCCGGACTAACAACGTTACGGGGCGAAAATGCGGTTAGTCCAGGCTAAAAATCCCGGACTAACAACACTACGGGCCGAAAATGCGGTTAGTCCGTGTAAAATCCTCCGGACTAACAACGCTACGGGCCGTAAACGCGGTTAGTCCAGGCAGAAACCCATTGGACTAACAACACTACGGGGCGGAAATGTGGTTAGTCCAGGCTAAAAACCCCGGACTAACAACACTACAGGCCGAAAATGCGGTTAGTCCAGAGAAAAACCTCCGGACTAACTACGCTACAGGCCGAAAACGCGGTTAGTCCGGACAAAAAATTCTTAAAAAATGTGGATTTAACGTAGATTCACTCTCCGCCCCACTCACTTGTTACGGCTGATCACTTCCTGGACTTCCGTTTCTTCGAAGCCTTGATATCACGGCGGATCTTCTCCTTACGGGCCGCCTTGCGCGCCTCTCTCTCAGCCTGCAAGGCAGCAGCCTCCTGCTCAGAAACACGGTCCTCGATACCTGTCTCCACCAGCTCATAATCCAGCAGTTTCTGCTCCAGATTCGCCTTCTTCACACGGATCTTCACAGGGTCGCCCAGATTGTACACCATCTTGGAGCTGCGGCCAACGATGCGGTATCTCTCCTCATCGAACTCATAAAAATCGGACTTGATATCACGAAGAGCCACCATTCCCTCGATCTTCGTCGGCTCTATCTCCACATACATTCCCCAGTCGGTCAGTCCGGAAATATGTCCCTCGAATTCATAGCCCACCTTATCCTGCATGAACTCCACGAGCTTGTACTTGATGCTCGACCGCTCGGCATCCGCAGCCACCACCTCCCTCTCGGAAGCATACTTGCACAGCCCTTCGTAATAATCCTTCTTCTGGGATTGCACCCCGTCCAGATACATCGCCAGAAGCCGGTGCACCATCATGTCTGGATACCGCCTGATAGGTGAGGTGAAATGCGTATAATATTTGAAAGCCAGACCGTAATGCCCGATATTGTCGGTACTGTAGCAGGCCTTGGCCATTGTCCGCAAGGACAGAAGTTCGATGGCATTGAATTCTGGCTTGTCCTTGGCTTCGGCGAAGAGATGGTTCAGTTCTTTCGAAATTTCCTTGCCGCTGTTCATCTGACCGAGAGTGTAGCCGAAATTCCCTACGAAACCACGGAGATTCTCCAGTTTTTCCTGGTTCGGTTCGTCATGGATACGGTAGACAAAGGTCTTCGCCTCGGACTTGTGCCCCTTCGAAGCAGGAGTCTTGCACTTGGTGGCCACGAACTCGGCCACGCAGCGGTTCGCCAGCAGCATGAATTCCTCGATAAGCCAGTTTGCTTCCTTCGACACCTTCTGGTATACATTCACCGGACGCCCCTTTTCATCCACTTCCACCTTCATCTCAGGCCGCTCGAAACTGATAGCTCCGGCTGCGAATCTCTTTTTACGGAGCTTCGAGGCCAGACCATTCAACATGACCACGGCTTCTTTTACCTCATCCGGCACTTTTTTCTCCTGCCCGTCAGGCCCGAAAGAAAAATCTGCAGACAAGGCCTTCTTTCCGGCCTCGATAATCTGCTGTGCATTCTCATAGGCGAACCTGTAATCGGAATTGATGACTGTCCTTCCGAACCACTGAGACTCTACACGGGCCAGCGGAGTCAGTTCGAAAACAGCGGAAAAACACAGTTTCTCCTCATTCGGACGCAGAGAGCAGAGTTTGTTGGACAGCTTTTCAGGCAGCATGGGTACCGTCCTGTCCACCAGATAGACCGAAGTACCTCTGTTTCTGGCCTCTTCATCCACTATACTGCCTGGTTTCACATAATATGTCACGTCCGCGATATGCACTCCGACCTCGAAATTCCCGTTCTCCAGTTTTCTGAAAGACAATGCATCATCGAAATCCTTCGCATCGGCAGGGTCTATGGTAAACGTCGTCACTCCCCTGAAATCGCGCCTGCCTTTCAGATCTTCTTCCGTGATCTTGTCGGAAATGGCATCGGCTGCATTTTCCACCTCCGGTTCAAACCTGTACGGAAGGGCGTATTCCGCCAATATCGCATGCATCTCGGTATCATTCTCTCCCGGTTCGCCCAGCACATCCACCAGATGCCCTACAGGAGCCGTCTCGCTCTTCTCCCAATGATCCACCAGTGCAGCCACCTTCATGCCCGGACTGGCTTTCAGTTCACTGCGGACACCGTCCACCGTCCCGTAGACACCTATTACGGAATAGGAATCCTCGCCTGTCTTTTTCAGGAAACCCGTCCTGTCAGGTCCCTGCTCAGGATTCCCCTCCCGGCCGAGTCTCTCCTTCCGTTTCTTGAACCCCACCGGAGCAGCTCCGATGACAGGAATCACTATATCATACGGCATCACACGGCTTTCCATGAGCACCCAGGCCTGATCTCCGACCACATGCAGTATTCCCACAAACGGCTTGCGCGAACGCTCCACAATCTCCACCACCATGCCTTCGCGTCTCTGCCTGTCGGTTTTCTCCTTGGTCACCGTCACCTTCACGATATCTCCGTTCAGCGCACCCCTGGTCTTGGAAGCCTTGACGAACACATCGTTGTCTTCACCTTCGACGATGACGAAAATATATCCTTCACGGGTCATCTGGACCCTTCCGGTCAATGTCAGAGCGGGTTTCTTTTCCTTTTTTTCTTTCTTCTCGCTTCTGTTTCTTCTATTTCTCGCAGCCATAATAAAAAATTTGTATCTTTGTGGATTGGTCACAAATTTAGCAATAATTATGTATTAACATGTGGCCGTATTGAGGATTTTAAAATTATTTTTACCATGAGTTCGATGAAATGAAAGAAATGAATTTCAGAGAACTACCTCTTTTAAAGGATTCGGGAAACGAATCCGTAGGCAAGTCCTCCCATACGAAGGGGAGGATTTAGGAGGGGTGACACGTAAAAGGAAGGAGATTTCGAAGAAATCGTAACGTCAGTTCGACGAAGTCTCTGGTACTAAGTAGAATAATTCGTCGAACTGACGTTATTTGACACGATATGGATAGAAAAGTTCTTCTCATGATCCTCGACGGATGGGGCGAGGGCAAACACAACTGGACAAACGCCATTTATACTCAGGGAGCACCATATATCGACTCCCTCAGAGCAAAATATCCGTTCAGCCATCTCCAGGCTTGCGGAGAATACGTAGGTCTGCCTGACGGACAGATGGGAAATTCGGAAGTAGGCCATCTGAACCTCGGCGCAGGAAGGGTCGTATACCAGGACCTCGTGAAGATAAACATGGCCTGCAGGGAGCACAAGCTGCTCGAAAATCCTGAAATCAAGGCTGTATACGATTATGCCGCACAGAACGGCAAACAGCTTCACCTGATGGGACTCGCATCCATGGGCGGAGTGCACAGTTCTCTGGCACACGTTTATGAATTCCTCGCCGTAGCCAAACAGTACGGGCTGGAGAAGGTCTTCGTGCACTGTTTCATGGACGGCCGTGATACAGATCCGAGAAGCGGAAAAGGTTTCGTGGAAGAACTGGAGAAGAAGATGTCCGAAACTACGGGTAAAGTGGCATCGGTATGCGGCCGTTACTATGCCATGGACCGTGACAAGAGATGGGAAAGGGTGAAACTGGCTTATGACATGCTGGTAAAGGGTGAAGGCGCGAAGTTCGCGTCCGCGACAGAAGGCATCCAGGCTTCATACGATGAAGGCGTGACTGACGAATTCATCAAGCCGATATGCATCACCGGAGCCGACGGCAATCCTGTCGGGACTATCCAGGAAGGCGATGCGGTGATCTTCTTCAATTTCCGCAACGACCGTGCTCGTGAAATCACTGCGGTACTTACCCAGGAAGACATGCCGGATCATGGAATGAAGACCCTGCCACTCTACTACTGCTGCTTCACCCCATACGATGACAAGTTCCAGGGAGTGCATATCCTGTTCAACAAGGAAAACGTCCAGGACACACTTGGCGAGACAGTGGCAAAAGCCGGAAAGCATCAGCTCCGCATCGCAGAGACCGAAAAATACGCGCACGTGACGTTCTTCTTCAACGGAGGCCGTGAAGACCAGTTCGAAAATGAGGACAGGATACTGGTGAACTCGCCGAAAGTCCCTACATACGACCTGCTTCCGGAGATGAGCGCCCAGGAAGTGACTGAAAAGCTCATCGAAGTACTGAAGACAGGAAAGGAAGACATGGTCATCCTGAACTTCGCGAACGGTGACATGGTAGGCCATACGGGCGTGTTCCAGGCTATCTGCCGCGCCGTAGCCAAAGTGGACAATTGCGTAAAGGAAGTGGTGGAAACGGCTGTCGCCAATGATTATGTAGTCCTCCTGACCGCTGACCACGGAAATGCCGACCACGCATACAACGAGGACGGCTCGCCGAATACGGCCCACTCGCTGAACACCGTACAGTTCATCGTCATCAACGCAGGTGTCGACCACGTCAAGGACGGAAAGCTCGCCGATGTGGCGCCTACCATCCTGAAACTGATGGGAATCCCTCAGCCTACGGCAATGAGCGGAGAACCACTTATATAAAATGACGGGAGCTGTGACAAATACCCAACAAACACGACTATGACCGATTTCAAAAACGACCAGCGCATCGTCCTGACACTTGATGCCGGAGGAACAAACATGGTATTCGGAGCCATGAAAGGCGGCGAATTCATAGTGGAACCGCTGACTCTACCTGCGCATTCGGACACTCTGGACCTGTGTCTTGATACCATGGTGACCGGATTCAGGACCATCATAGAAAAACTCGGGGAAAAGCCGGCAGCGATCAGTTTTGCGTTCCCCGGACCCGCAGACTACCCTAACGGCATCATCGGGGGCTATCTTCCGAATTTCCCGTCTTTCAGAGACGGAGTGGCCCTCGGTCCGTTCCTGAGCAGGACTTTCAGCGTACCTGTATTCATCAACAACGACGGGGACCTTTTCGCTTATGGCGAAGCCCTCGGCGGAATACTTCCTGAAACAAACGCGAAACTGGAAGCCGCCGGCAGCAGCAAACGCTATCACAACCTTATCGGATACACGTTCGGTACCGGCTTCGGCGTAGGCATTGTCGTGAACGGCCAGCTGAACAGAGGGGACAACTCCTGCGTGGAAACATTCTGCCTGCCGCACAAGGACAACAGGGACATGATTGTGGAAGACGGCATAGCCATCAAGGCGATAAAAAGAATATACGGAGAACTGTCCGGTGACAGTGACCATAAATTCGAACCGAAAGACATCTTCGACATTGCCGAAGGCAGAATACCGGGCGATGCAGAAGCGGCGAAAAAGACTTTCGCGGAAATCGGCGCTGCAGCAGGCGATGCCATGGCCACTGCGGCTACCCTGACCGACGGTCTGATAGTCATAGGCGGAGGCGTGACCGCTTCGCACAAATATTTCATGCCTGCCCTTCTGGCCGCTCTCCGCGGAAAGATACACACATTCAAGGGCGAAGAGACCGGACGGATACAGTCGAAAGTATACAATCTGGATGAACCGGAGGAATTCGAGGCTTTCGCAAAAGGAGACCAGCAGAAGCTGAAAGTCTACGGATACGATGAAGAAGTGATTTACGATCCGCAGAAACGCATCGGCATCGCCATATCCAAGCTCGGTGCCAGCAAGGCGATCTCTGTAGGAGCCTACACCTTCGCCCTCGGTCAGCTGGACAGAATGTAGCTTTCAGAAAAACAAAATCAGATTTCAGGAAAACGTTATGTATCCCCTCAAATTCAAACCTATACTCAAGACCCTGGTATGGGGCGGCGAAAAAATAGCGCCATTCAAAGGCATCAAGACTGACATGCACAACATCGGAGAAAGCTGGGAACTCTCCGGTGTCAAAGGGAATGAATCCGTAGTTGCAAACGGGCCTCTGGCCGGAAAGACCATCACGGAACTCATCGGAGAATATAAGGGAGAGCTTGTCGGAAAGACGAACTATGAAAAGACAGGGACAGAATTCCCTCTGCTCATCAAATTCATAGACGCCCGCCAGGACCTCTCCATCCAGGTACATCCGGACGATGAACTGGCTGCCAGAAGGCACAATGGCTCGAAAGGAAAGACTGAAATGTGGTATGTGGTGAAAGCAGACAAGGATGCGCACCTGATGTCAGGACTGAAACAGGCCATCACTCCTGAAGAATACGTGACCCGGGTGGCAGACAACACCATCACCGATGTCCTGCACGACTACAATGTATCTCCGGGAGACGTATTTTTCCTGCCTGCAGGCCGCATCCACAGCATAGGCGCCGGATCGTTCATAGCAGAGATACAGCAGACCTCCGACATCACCTACCGCATATATGATTTCGGCAGGCTCGGCCTGGACGGAAAGCCTCGTGAACTGCACACGGAGCTGGCGAAGGATGCCATTGACTACAGCGTACATGAAGACTACAGGACGCACTACACGGAAAAGAAAAACGAAGAGACGATGCTGGTCAGCTGCCGGTATTTCACGACATCTCTTCTGGAAATGGACAGGCCATACGAAAAGGACCTGTCAGGACTCGATTCTTTCCTGATAGTCATCTGTACGGAAGGGCATGGGGAAATAGCCGACGGCGAAGGGAACCGCGAAACCATCCGCCAGGGTGAAACCGTCCTGATTCCAGCCTCCGCGACTTCCCTGAGATTCATCCCTGACGGGACCATGAAGGTCCTCACTTCGTTCGTATAGCCGCCGGACACCGAAAAGAACGATTGTACATGATATGGCAATGAGGGTGACCCAAAGTCCCGTTTGGGTCACCCTCATTGTTTTAGAAAGAGAACACTTCCCTGATCGCAGGCATTAACCGTCTGAACGCCGCAGATGACCCGTCGCCACGGTCAATCAAGTCCGCGGGCACGTAACAAAGCCCCTGCATCAGGATCAGCGCCGCGGAACCGCTTATAAAGCGCCATAGGATCTTCACTGTCACCCTTCTCCAGAATATTCCGGCGATATGACATGGCTGTGCGTCTGTCGAATATGCCGCGTCTGCGGAACAGCTCGAAAGCATCCTTGTCCAGCACCTCCGCCCAGAGATAACTGTAATATCCGGCATTGTAGCCGCTCTTGAAGATATGGTTGAAATAGGTCGTCCTGTATCGTGGGATGATCTCCTCAGGCAGCCCGGCTTCTTTCATCATGCATTCTTCGAACTTCACCGGATCTATCAGTCTCAGTTCGTCCGAAGTTCCGAGAGGGATTTTCTTTCCCTTTACCACAAGATACGCCGCTTCAGCCCCCTCCGGTGCAGGATCCGCCGATGCGAAAGGACAGTCAGACGGCACATAGACGGACGTCAGTTCATGCCACCTCATGTCCAGAATCGATGCTGCAGCCAGCTCTGTGGTCATGAAGCCCTGGTTGAACTTGCCTGACTGACGGATCTTGGTCACCAGAGAATCAGGTATCACCTCACCGGTTTCATAATGTCTGGCATACATGGACAGGACTTCCGGCTGGAATGCCCAATTCTCGTTCAACTGTGACGGAAGCTCCACGAAATCCCGCGTCACACTCGTGCCGCTCATATCCTTATAGGTGCACCGGCTCAATAGCCCGTGCAATGCATGACCGAATTCATGGAACATCGTGGCCGTCTCATCCAGAGTCAGAAGCGAAGGCTTTCCGGCCGCCGGTTTCGTGAAATTCGCCACATTAACCACTATCGGACGGATATCCTCCCCATCCTCGGCTATCTCCTGCGCACGGAACTCGGTCATCCATGCACCTCCACGTTTGGAGCTGCGGGGATAGTAATCCGTCAGGAGAATTCCTACCAGAGAACTGTCGGCATCCGTCACCTTGAACCCTTCCATATCCGGGTGATATACAGGAATGCTGTCCAGTTTCTCGAAATTCAGACCGTAAAGCCTGTGCGCGGTATTGAAGACCCCTTCTCGGACATTCTCCATCCGGAAATAAGGTTTCACCGAAGATTCGTCAATGGCATATTTCGCCAGGCGCACCTTCTCCGCATAATAAGCCCAGTCCCAAGGCCTGATCACCGATGTACTGTCATCCGGCAACAGTCCGGCTTCGATATCCCCGTTCATCACGGCCTGCATGTCGGCAGTCTCCTCATGAGCCTTTGCCACTCCTGCACGGAAAATCTTTTCCAGGAAGGTATCCACAGTGGCGGAAGTTCCGGCCATCTTGTCCGAAAGAATGAATGCTGCAGGAGTATCATAGCCCAGAAGCCTGGCTTTTTCTATCCTCAGAGCCATGATCTTCAGGACAGTCTCCTTGTTGTCCCTGTCATTGCCGTTGTTTCCTCTCGATGAATATGCCCTGAACATCTTCTCGCGAAGCTCCCTGTTTGCACTGTAAGTCATGAAAGGCACATAGCTGGCATTCTGGAGGGTGAACAGCCACGGGCCGCCCGGGGCTACGGCTGCTTCATCAATCTTCCTGAGCCTGGCGGCATCCCTCACGGAAATGCCTGCCGCAGCAGCTTCGGCAGCTGCAGAATGCAATACTGACTCAGGGAGTCCTGCCACTTCGGACGAATCCGTCAGAAGCATGGAAAAGGCATTCGTCTCGGCGAGAAGATTGTTCCCGAAAGTCTGCTCCAGAGCAGCCAGTTCCACATTGATTTCCCGCATTCTTGCCTGTCCGGCAGCATCCAGAGACACTCCGTTCGACAGGAACTGACGGTAAATCTTCTCCGTAAGACGGATCTGCTCCGTAGTCAGTCCGGAAGAGTTCCGGGTATCATACACGGCTTTCACTCTTTCGAACAGATAAGGATTCATGAAGATATTGTCCGTATGTTCGGTAAGCAGAGGTATCACCTTGTCCACGACCTTCTGCAAAGCCGGAGTAGCGTCACTCTCGGCCAGATTGAACAGGACCCTTGTCGTCCTGTCAAGGATCCTCCCCGAATATTCATAAGCGGCGATGGTATTCTCGAACGTAGGTTCCGCATCGCGTGCTATGATGGCATCCACCTCGGCAGACTGCTGGTGGATGCCGAATTTCACGGCTCTGAGATAATCCTTCTCGGAAATCTCTTCAAAAGGAGGAATCCCGTATGGGGTATTCCACTCCCCGAAAAACGGATTCAGATTACTGCAAGACATCATAATCAATGCTATGCCTGAAAACAAGAATTTTCTGGTCATCTGGGTAGGTTTAAAGGTTCGGTACACAAGAAGAAATCAGTCGTTGACACTGATGCCGTTCTGGTCAAGCAGAACGAACTGTATGCTTCCCTGATACATGGTCAGGACACCTGTCGCGTCTATGGTCTTTTCTCCGGCCAGTACGTCAGGGTCTATCTCCAGGTCCGCGAAACGGCAGTAGCCGCTGGTACGGATCTGGATATCCTTGGCTCCCATATAGAAATACTGGCTGACATTCGCCGGTGCGGCATATTTCAGAAGGGTGGCCTTGTTCTGCGGATCTCCCACCTTGCCGTGGGTATAGTCGTTCGCATTTCCCACATTCACGTCATCCCAGTCTCCGTTCATCAGATGTTCCTTGACCTTCTGCTCGCTCATCGCCCAGGTAGTGACCCCGTGTGTCACGTCCGAAAGGAAGACCCTGTTCGAAGAAGCCTTGTGGTCCAGATTCGAGTTCACATAAAGCAGAGTGAAAATCTCATCGCCGTATCTCAAGCCCTGAAGTGTCACCAGACGGCCTATATACTGATTGTCGGCCTGGGTATCCCACTGGCCGGGCAGATCTGATTCAGTGATGACTACAGGCTCCACAGGATCGCCTTCCTCGCCACGGAAGATATGCTGGTCTATCAGGTACTGTACTTCCATATAGGAAGTCTCATACTCTCCGGTCGGATCCTCATAGCCGAGCTGCACCATTCCGCTGCCTCCGTATCTGCTATCATCGTCATAGCCGTACATGCCGAGCCAGAGCCCCTTGCATTTCACATAGACGGTCTGTCCCGGCTTGTATTCGTTGTACAGTCCGGTCTTTCCCATCTTCAGTTCGATACCTCCGGTCTCATCCTGGATATAAAGACTTCTGTAGAAATTTCCGGCCTGGTCGGAAGTGGAGACCTTTCCGACAATCACGATATCCTCATCTATCTCGAACGGACTGCCGGGAGTGTACATTCCGGCCAGATCGGCTATGGTGTGGGTAGCCGTCATCTGCACAGGCTCCCACTGCTCCGGTTCCGGATACTTGCCGGTGAATACAGGCGTGAATTCCTCACACGAATTCAGCATCAGCGGAAACGGCAATATTGCGGCAGCTGCCAATAATATATTGTATATTCTTTTCATTGGAATTGTCCTGTAAAGTTAAAATCTGAAATAAAGGTTGAGCATGTAGTTCACTCCGCTCATGTAGAAATACTTCGGATCGAACCGATAATAGCGGGTCCGGCTTTCGCTGTCGATCAGCCTGGTCTGTTCATATCCGCCGGTCTTCACGTTCCTGTTGTTCAGTATGTTCTTCACTTCGAGAGAGAAACCGATATTGTATTTCCTGTCTATATACCATGATTTTCCCACACTGGCATTGAGAAGGAATACGGGATCGAATTCCTCCTGTGCCGCCATATACTCGATTTCCTGCGGAGACAGTCCCATATTGTCCTGAATGGTCTCATTCAGGAACCAGTTCCTGCTGTGCTCTTCGAGTGCAGCGTCAGTCATGGCATTGTCAGGACCGGCGACGGCAGTCATGGTCCTGTACAGAGGATTCATGTCCAGATACGAATGGGCGAAGAACTGTGCGTTCAGTTCGACGAACCAATAGGAGTTGCTGCGATAGCGGATTCCGAGGTCGGCGGCCAGCTGAGGAGTGCTCGGCACATAGTGTTTCTGGTCCTTGTCAACGATATAGTTCCCGCTGGCGTCCTTGTCGTAGGTCACGATACCGTCCACTGTGGTCTTCCTGTATATCGGATGACTCTTCCAGTAGGTCACAGGCTGGTTGTCGATGATGACTTCCGCGCTGTTGTCTATGGTCTGCGTCATGTACGGTGTCGAGGTGTAAATGTACTCTCCCCAGCTGAGCACTCCCTGAAGGAAGACGTTCTGGAGGTAGAGAGGAATCTCGAAGCCAAGTTCTATACCCATGTGTCTCTGGTCGATACCAGTCATCGCGAAATTCGTGAAGGAGTTCTGCGAATCGTCATAGAAACTCATCATGTCCGTCTGGTCCATGATCTTGGTCCAGAATCCTGTCAAACGGATGTCATAGCCGTTGTTGCTGTAGGTATAGTTGATATCGGCAGAAACCGTCTTCGTGGTCGTCAGGTTCGGCACCAGAGTGTTTCTGGTT
The DNA here is from genome assembly GCA_944322815.1 of uncultured Bacteroidales bacterium. Lineage (GTDB taxonomy): Bacteria > Bacteroidota > Bacteroidia > Bacteroidales > UBA932 > Cryptobacteroides. Next base: position 11,270 of record CALUQB010000029.1, read on the forward strand.
CTCGGAGATATGAACGACTGGTTGAATGTAGGGGCATCGTTGAAATACCCTGCATTCGCATACACGCGATGTCCGCCCATGAAAAACCAGCCTGCTCCCAGTTTCGCGGAATAAGTGAAGAAGTCCGCTACATCGGAACGGCCTTTGGATGTGATGACATTCCCGTTCTTGTCGTATGAAGTCAGCACGTTTCCGGTAACAGGGCTGACGATTTCATTTCCGTTCTCATCCAGACCGGCGAAAAGGCCCTTTCTGTAGACACCGTCTCTCCAGAACTTCGTATATCCGCCCTGAAGTGCTGCGTATCCGCGGAAATGACCTTTCTCGAACGAAGCGTTGGCCCATATTTCAGCATCGCGGACATTCGCGAAATAGTCATATCCGTACTTGTCTCCTGCTAAAAGCCTCTGTGCTGAACCGTTCGCCATGTAGTAGTCCAGATCGTTCTGGATCATGGCAGGATCGGAAGCGAAGTCACGCTCGGCGAACTGGTCGATATTGATGTAATAGTCACCTCCGAGCAGGTCATCAGCTATCTTGTAATACTCCGTCTTGTTCCAGCGATAGTTCACACCTCCGGTCAGGGTGACCCAGTCTTTTGCCTGCCACTTCACGTTGGCGTTGAAATTCAGGTCGTTCTGGTCTGTCCTGCGCTCTTCGATGATATATTTGGAACGGCCCAGACCTTCCGTATCGAGATTGTGGCTGTTCACATTGTAGATTCTGTCCCAGTTTATGTGACGAGTGTCGTTATAGTTGGTCAGCCAGGCTTCCTGAGCCCACGCATACTTTTCGTAGCTTGTCCTTCCGTAGTCGGAATCCTCCATCCAGAAATAGCTCGGGAGATTCCTGTAGTAGTCCGGTCTCGGGTCGTAAGTATCATACCAGTCCAGAGCCGTATATCCGTTCTTTCCGGTCCTGTAAGTGACGGTCGCCGAGGTTTCCAGATTCTCCAGAGGCGTGGCCGTGTATTTCAGGACGAACACCGGCTCGTGAGTCTTGCGGACACGCGCATTGCGGAGCTTGCCGTCCTGATAACCCCAGTTGGAGTTGTACATATTGTCTCCTACCAGGTCATAGACCTCCTGGGTGGACGCATTCTGGGCTCCCCTGTTCGTCGGTGAAGCGAAAGCCACGAGACTGAGCCTGTGCATGTCACCGAATTTCTTCTCGACTCCGGCATAGTAGGCAAACGACCGGTAGTAGATACCTTTCACCCAGTCATTGCCGCCAAGGCGGGCGGATACGTTGAAAGCGTATGACCAGCCGTTGTCCAGTTCGCCTGAAGCATAGGTGGCCATCAGACGGAAACGATAGAGGGCGCTGTTCGTCAAGGCGCTGAACCGCCATCCCTTACGGACATTCGAAGGAGTGGCGAGGATGTTGGTGACGCCGTTGTAGCCTCCGAAACCGTAGTCATAGACTTCCGTACCGATGGTGGTTTCCTTGCTCCTCATAGCCTCGTTCAGACCGCTCCACAAAGACCACGGGGTATAACCTGTGATAGCGTCATTCATCTTCACTCCGCTCAGGTACACTTCCTGGGACTCGCTCGCGTAACCTCTGTTCTTGAACCTGATGGCACTGAAACCATAGCCGGCGATATTCGAATAAACGTCATTTCCGTACAGGAGAGACGGAGCGTCATCATAGCCCGAATCATCCATGTCGAACTCCATGAAACTGGACTCGTCGAATTCTGTCATGGTCTTCTGCGCCGACACCAGAGAAACGAAGACCAGATCCCTCACGAAACCCTCTATCTTCACATTCACTTCCGTGCCGTTGAATCCGGGAGCCGATACCGTCAGGCGGTAGTCGCCGTTGTCAATATCGGAAAAAAGAAACTGTCCGCTATCGTCAAGCGAAGCCTTGGCCACTATGCGGTCTCCGCGGAAAAGCGTCACTTCCGCACCTGCTACAGGCACCCTTCCGGCCCTGTCGACCACAGTACCTTTCACACCGCCTTCCCTGCCGGTGACAGGATTTTCATACCACTCTATCCTGCCGCCGTACGTATTCTTCTTGTCTTGCGCCCCCGCCGTCACGGACAGAAGGGATATCGCTGCCAGTAAAACCGGCAATAATTTTCCGTACATATTACAATGTTGTTAATAATAATACCAAGATCATTTTTCCAGGACAATATAGGTCGGGAGATGATCGCTGTAGCCTCCGATAAATGCACCGTTCGAGAAAGTCCTGAACGGAGTCCCCTTGTACTGCCCGCGCTGCTGGATCATGAAATTCTTCTTGTAGACCACCCCGTAAAAGCCTTTTTTGCCCACCGGACGTATCTTAAATCCCCCGTCAGGCGCATTCAGAAGGGTTTCGTTCACGAGGATGATATCGTAGATGTTCCACGTGCCCTGATATGCCAGAGAGCCGTAGCCTGCTTTCAGCATGGACATGAAAGGCGAGAAAAAGTCATCCTTTCCCACCTCTTCCGGCTTTCCTTTTCCGTGCATGAATTCGGTCATGCTGACATCGGTAGGGTTGTCATTCATATCTCCCATCACCACTATCTTGATTCCGGGATATTTTTCCATCATCTTCTGCGCATGTTCATATATGATTTCGGCCCCGCGGCTTCTCAGATCCCAGCCCTTGCCTCCGATACGTGACGGAAGATGGGCCACATAGAAAGCGAATTCCTCACCGTCGAGCAGACCGTGAGCCATCAGTATGTCCCTGGTCTTGAACGAAACCCTGTCTTCACCTTCCATGGAGAACTCGATTTTGCCGCTGCCGAAATCAAAAGGTATGGATTCGCTGTCCAAAAGCTTGAACTGGTTCGGACGATAGAGCAGGCCTACATCGATGCCTCGCGTGTCAGGGCTGTCATAATGCACTATCTGATAGTTCGCATCGGCTATCTCCGGCTGGCTGACCAGGTCTTCGAGGACGAGACGGTTTTCGATCTCGCTGACCCCGAGAACGGAATGGAAACGTCCGTTCGTCTCGGCCATTGACCGTATGACGGTCGCCATATTGTGAAGTTTTTTCCGGTATTTCACCTCGGTCCACTGGTTTTTCCCGTCAGGAAGGAACTCCTCGTCATTCTTGGCCGGGTCATCGTATGTGTCGAAAAGGTTTTCGAGATTGTAGAAACCTACTACACATGTCTTTTTCTGGTCCTGGGCAAATGCCGTCGATATGCAAACCAGAAAAACGGATAGGATGATCGCTGATTTTTTCATATTCTTTATTTGTATGCCCTGTCGGGCAATGTTTTCATAAAACAGGGACAAAGTCCTTTAATCCCAGAATGTGCCAGGCTCCGCGGCCTCGATCATGTCGGCTTGGGTACTGCCCACCCTGGACGCAAGATTCACGAAAAAGTCAATGCCGGTGATCTCTTCAAGTCCGTCTATGGACATGGTCTGACAGGACGCTCCTGACTTATGGTCGAACCAGAATCCAGCCGCCGACCACTGGCCGAAACTCTGGGTGGAAGCATGGTTGTACCACAGCAGGGCCTTGAAATATCCTCCCGGAACGGTGACTGCCTTTCCGAGATTGTCTTGAGCCTTTCCGAGACTGCCTTCGAGGACACAGCCGGTGACAACATAGAGAGTGTCGGCAGACCGGGACCATTCCCTCACCTTGCCTTCGAAATTCGCCCACACTGTCTGGTTGAATCCGTGGCCGATCTGAGGTGTCATGTTCGTGAAATAGAAAGTGGAAGGGTTCGCAGAGAGTCTGTCTGCCGAAGGAAGCTGATGGCCGCGGTCATAGCCGCCACGATAGCCTTTGTACAGTTCCGGCTGTTCTTCTCTCGGGACTTTCGGATCATAGCCCCATCTGTCTGTCCTGCTGCCTGTCCCTATAAGTGCCGTATTCAGCGGGTAGGCCACCCAATGTGCCACCAGGTTTTCCCTGTCCCACAGGAATGAATAATTCCTGCACGTATTCCCGTTCTGCTGTGTCATATCATGCCAGTAGAAACGGCAGTCTTCGTTCTCTGCAAGAGCCGGCAGTTCTATCCAGCCCGGATTTGCGGACGGACCGCCTTCCGAGGTACTGCCGCCCTGGGTAAATGTCACGGCTATATCCTGTCCGGAAGCGGTCAGAATGACTCTCAGCGAACGCGGACCGGAAGAAGTGTTTTCCTCGTAGTTCAGGATAATGCCGTCCTTGCTGCCCCGGCCTTCCGTGGATGTCAGCGTAGCCCACCGGTAGTCGCTGTCCAGGAAATACAGGGTCAGGAACCATTTTCCGGATGCTGTCACATCGACCGTCTTGTATCCGGCATCCGATGTGGCTGTACTTTCCGAGAGGGAGACATCAGGGGTGATATTGATATTGAATTCACAGGAAGTGGCCAGCAGCATCACTGCCGCGTATATCGCCACGAATGTCATGTTTCTTATTTTGAATAGTCCAGGCATCATGCTTCAATGAAAATCAAAGGGATGCCCGCTACCGCAGGTATCCCTTTGAATAGAATATCTTACTATATTATTCGTACAGCAATGTCAATGTCTGCAATTGGGCATTATGCTTGCTGCACACTCTCAATTGATATTTGGCACCGTCTTCTGTATTTGCAAGTGTCCACGAAAATTCGGCATTTTTCTCTGCCAGTTTAATAGCTTCGCCTCCTGACACCGCTTCATTTCCTGCTTCATCATATACACCAACCATGACAGAAGTAGATGCATTTTTTCCTGTCAGGATTGTAATCTTCGACAAACGTTTATCTTGAACTGATGGAAGCAGAATATAGGCACCTTCTTTTCCCCAAAGGATATAACCATCATCATACCAGCTGAACTTATTATCAGCAGATGGAGAGAATGTCCACTCATAGCCATTTATAGTATATGTCTTTGCAGTCGTTTCACCTGCTGATGTATTAGGGAAATCTGCACAAGGCTGCTCTGCAGCACTTAACACGATTGTCACAGCATCTTGTGCAGCAGGAGCCACCTGAGTAACAATTATTTCGTAAGACTTGACCGCAACATCCGCTGTAGTGGTTACAGTTATCTTGCCTGTAATCGCTTCTTCAGTATCATTCGCAGAATTCTTGGTTATCGTAACTGTAGCATCAGAATTTCCGTTTGACGGAGAAATCTCAAATGCAGGGTTATCGCATGTAGCAGTCCACTCTACGTCACCGGAAACTTCAAATGTCGCATTACCGCCTTCCGCAGGGATTGTCACTTCCGAAACTGAAACTGCGAATCCAGATGATTTGGAAACGAAATAAGCAGGAGGTGTTCCACCACCTTGTGGAGTATTTTTATAAGACGTTCTAAGCGTTCTAAGCGTGACTTCATCACCCACTTTCAACCCGATGGTCGAGAATGACTTGTCGTTGTTGCTTTGTTTCTCTGAAGTCAATCCATAAATATAAACTTCACCCGTAGCATCCTTGATATAGAAATTTCCGTAGTCATCTTTGACAATATCAGTAATCGTTCCTGTCAGCTGATACCAGACCCTGTTATTTTCTTCTGCCACCAGGAAATCCGCTATCATAGTAGTACCTTCAACTTCCTCATCACCAAGAACCGGGCCCCCAGTAGAAAAATCTATCTGAGTACCGGCAGTAGAGGATGTAGCAAGAGTAAGATCATCGATCCTTATGCCTGAATTGATATCTGCCTGGAAATACAGATACAACGTCTCAGTTCCTGCCGGAACCGTAAATACTGTAGATGCCAGATCCCATGTACCACTTGGAGCTGAACCTGAAGCATATGAATAGTCAAGCTGGACCCATTTGTTGCCATCGTTGCTGACATAAACATGGAATATCTTGGATGTTACCGTATTGTCAGCATTATCCCCATTGTATTTATTCGTCCCGAATGAAAGGCTGTAATTGCTGATTTCAGGATTCAAAGCGATATTTTTCAACTGAAAATAAGGTCTTGAACCGAAAAAGATATTATTGCCTCCTGAAGCCTGATCCTTATAGTTTGAATAATCGCTATTGGATGGCTGATTGGCACGCACTTCTACACCTTTTGACTCATAAGAAACAGCGGCTATTCCTGAACCTGTCTGATTTTGCCAGACATCTTCAGCCTGGTCAAGATATGGCCAATGGTTATCATCTTGCGTGGCAGTGGCTTTGTCGAAATTGTTATAGTAAATGTAAGTATCTTCAACTGATCCTGAAGGGCCAGCCTGGCTCACAACAAGTTTGGCAGAAACGAGAGATGCTTTGAACTCCAGAGTGACAGACCTGTCCACTTCCGTATTCTCTTCAACTGAAATGGTGATGGTCTGAGGCTCATCGGACGCAGAACCGCTGGTCGGAGATACTTTCAGCCATGATGATGCGGAAGAAGGGACTTCGACCACCCAGTCACGGTTGGCTGTAAGGGTAATAGTCTCCGAATCTGCAGCCTGCTCAAATTCGAGAGTATTCGTACTCAATTCTATGGAAGGCGTTCCCGATATCTCATCTCCCTTCTCTTCGCAGGCCACGAACAGGGACATCGCCGCGAAACCGATAAAAAACAAATTCTTAATCTTCATAATCTTGGTATTAAATGAATATTTTCTGCCTTGCAAATACTATTAAACGTCAAAATTACACAAAATTGTATCCAAAACCAAAGAATCGTAATTAATTTTCCGTTACAGACATCGGATTGTGATCTGCAGCCGGATTCCTAAGTTGTGCCAGGAATCCGGCCGCAATCATCGTCTGATGTGACATTTTTATATTCATTCTGGACAAAATCTAAATTCCGGGCCGTCCTTTAACACAAAATTGAAATGTCGCACCCGCTGACATTGTCTAACTTTGTATCCGTATAACACATGATAACACTCCGACTATGGACAGAATGAAACCGATATTGCCGGTCCTGCTTGCAGGCACGGCGGCACTGATTCCGGCACAGGCTCAGGAAAGGCACGGGTCCGGAACAACTGGACAGGACAGACCGAATATCCTGTGGCTGACTTTCGAAGACACCAGTTTCTATGAATTCGGATGCTACGGAAACAAGGACGTACATACACCTAACGTGGACAGCCTGGCCGCCCATGGAGTGCTGTTCACGAATGCATGGTCGAATGCCCCGCAGAGTTCGCCGGCAAGGTCATCCCTGATCACAGGCTGCTACGCTACCACATACGGCATGGACATCCATCCGGTATCCACAGACACTTCGGAAGGCATTCTGTTCCCTCAGCTGCTCCGAGATGCAGGGTACTGGTGCTCAAATAACAGGAAGACCCACTACAACACCACCACGGACAACAAGTCCTGCTGGGACGAATGCAGCAAGACGGCATCCTACAACAGCGCCGGAAGAAAGCCCGGACAGCCGTTCTTCTCAGTATTCAACACTGCCACATCGCACATGGGCCGGGTCCGCACATTCCATACTGACGGCAGACGGGACTATACCCTGGAGGGTATCTATCCCCAGCTTCTGGATCTTCCGCCACATGTGCCGGATCTCGCGGAAGTGCGCTCTGACTATGCCGGACATCTGGAAGCAGTCCAGGATGTGGACACTTGGGTAGGCTTCTTCCTCGATGACCTGAAAGAACACGGGCTGGAAGACGATACCATCATCTTCATATTCAGCGATCACGGCGGCTGTCTGCCCCGCGGGAAAGGCTACCTGTACGAAACCGGCCTGCATGTCCCGCTGGTCGTCTATTTTCCAGACAAATGGAAACATCTGGCCCCGGACTGCGGTCAGGACAGCATCGGACACGAATACACCGCTCCGGCAGGTTTCGTGGACCTCGCCCCGTCAGTCCTCAGCCTCGCAGGGGTCAGACCGCCTGAAAACATGCAGGGAAAAGCCTTGATGGGCCGATACGCAAGCGAAGGACACAAATACCACTATGCCTTCGCCGCCAACCACCTTCATCATTTCACTCCTGTACGGGCCGTCTCCGACGGGCAATACAAATACATAAGGAGCTATATGCCTTACAGGCAATTCGCACTCAGAAACTACTATCAGTGGGGAATGCCATCGAACAAAGCCTGGGACAAACTGGTACTCGGAGGGCACAACACGAATCCGGACTGGGACCAGCCTTTCGGCACACACCCGGCAGAGATGCTCTTCGATCTGGAAACAGATCCGTTCGAACTTCACGACCTGTCCGCCGACCCGCAGTATAAGAAAGTGCTGAAGAAATTCAGGAAACTGGAATCGGAACATATCAGGAATACTGTGGATCTCGGATTCTTTCTGCCTACGAGCCGGAAGGATATCGTCCTGTATGACATGGTAAGGGAAAACGGATACCCTCTGGAAGACCTCTGGACCCTTGTGGAGAAAGCCGGCATGGCTACAGTATATGACATTCCCGAACTCGTCAAAGCGATGGAAAGCCCTCTGGACGATTTCAGATTCTGGGGTACGGCCGGTATGGCGAAACTTGCGACGGAAGGGGCATTGGACTCCTGTCCTGAAATCCTGTACAGGCTGGCAGAAGACAAGAACCCGTACATCGCCTGCGAAGCGGCATATGCACTGGTCTGGTGCGGAGAGCCTGAAAAAGGACTGAAGCGGCTTCTGAATCCTGCAGACGAAAAAGAGCGTAAAATAGGATATTCCGCCCTGGAATGCCTGTCCCTGCACCCCGAACTCAAGGAAACACTTCTGGAATACTGTCTAACAGACCTGCAGGAAAAAGCGGAAACCCTGCCGCGCAAGGCAAATGAAGATGCAGGACTGATGGCCAGGGGCATCCTGGTGAATCTCGGCCAGCTCGACATAGACCTCCTCCACGGTGAAGAAGCCTACATGCAGGGACTGAAACTGAATCACGGACGGCGGAAAATGGTACCGCTGCCGTCAACTCCGACACAAATCATATCCTTCGAAGACAGCCGCGTACCTGAAAACTTCTCCATCGACAAGGGGAAACTGTCCGTATCATCCCTGAAATACAAGCAGGGACACCAGGCCCTGAAAATAGACTGGGAATCAGGGGCAGAAGTCACGATCTCACATCCGGAGGGACTTCGGAAAGCTGCAGGCGCACGCAACGGAGGCATGAATGTCTGGATCTACAACGAAGAACCTGTACAGGACACTCTCATGTTCTCTTTCAGGAATGCAAAGGGAAACGAACTCTGCAGACTTCCGTTCCGGATGGAATTCAAGGGATGGAGATGCATCTGGATCAATTTCAGGGCAGACCTGGGAAAAGCCGACAGGGAAGAAATCGCTTCCGTCATCATGCGCTTCCCGGACAGCACGGACAAGGGCACGACATGGCTGGACATCCTGGAATTCACTGAAAACGTTTCATGGCAGAACATGAGCGATGCACAATACAGCGTAAACAGGACTGATTTCAGCCTGATCCCTGACTTCATGGGATACAGGACAGCTGACAGGACCGTGACCAAGCCTGTCAGAGCCAGCGAAGAAGAAATCGGAATCATAGCGGAAAGACTGGAAAACTGGTATCTGGGAAGCGGTTCGGCACCGGCAGGAGAACTGACCAGGATCAGGATTGAAAACGAAAAGGATTTCATAGCCAAGGGAGTGGAACGCGCCTCCGGATACGACATCGGGACCGGGCCTCTCTTTCCATGGGGCGCTCCAGGCGAGATAAACGGTGAAAAATGTATCAAGTTCAGGGAACTGAACGAATTCGTCCTCATACCGCTGGCCCTGGACTGGAAAAAGAACGGGAACAGGGAAAGTCTGGACAAGGCCCTGAAAATCTATGACTGGTTTTATGACCAGGGCTGGGCTGACGGCAGCGGCATGGGCACACTTACATTCGAAAAGCTCCGCAGCTGCGGCTATTTCCATTCCTTTTTCATGCTGAAAGACAGGCTCTCCACCGAAAAACTCGACAGGGAACTGGAAAGCATCGACTGGTTCAGCCTTTTCGGCATGTGCTATTGCATACCGGAACACAAGGGCGAAGTCGCCGACAATCTCAGGGCCCTCGCCATCCCGAAACTCATCTACGCCCTGTCTATTCCGGATCAGGAAAGCCGTCAGGAAGCACTGACTGTCTACAAGGATTACATGGACAATGCCCTCGGCCTGGCTCCAGGGTATTTCGGGACCTTCAAGCCGGATTTCTCCGGATATCATCACAGAGGCCCGTACCACAGTGCATACTATCCTCACGCCCTGTATGCCGGGTCTCTCATAGCTTACCTCCTTCACGGCACTCCATACGCGCTCTCAGACGAGACTCTGCAGAATCTGAAAAACGGACTTCTGAATTTCAGGTTTTTCTGCGCAGGGACCGATGTGCCGGCTGGTACCACCGGAAGATTCCCGAAAGGCAGCCAGGTCCTTCAGGAAATACTTCCGGCATTCGCCTATGCTGCCCTGAGTTTCGACGAGCCGGATCCTGAACTGACTGCAGCCCTGAAAGAGTCTCTTTCCGAACCGGAAACTGCGGCCGCGATGTTGGAATATGCATCAGACGTCAAATCCTCCCTCGCCTACACCTCCACAGTCGGTGAAATGGAACTTATGGAGGCTGTCGCCTCAATGCCGGCGGAGCCTGCTCCGGCACCGGCCGGCTCCAGATTCTACCCGTATTCCGGAATGCTGGTCACAAAAGACGCCAGGACACAGTTCAATGCGAAGGGATTCAGCCGCTATATCTGGGATTTCGAATCATCTGCCACCGAAAATATTTACGGAAGATACGTTTCATACGGACATCTCGAGTATCACGATTTCCGGAACGGAGGAAAGTCTTTCCATCCGGAAGAGGCCATGTGGGACTGGAGCTACATGCCGGGGGCCACTACCAGAGTGCTTCCTCCTGAAATGCTGCAGGGCAAGGGCGGAGCTTCTTCAGGACACAGGAATTTTTCAGACCAGGCATTCCTCGCCGGCGTGGGTGTGTCGGACAGTCTCGCCATGTTCTCCGTAAGACTGCATGACATAGCCTATGACACCACATTCAGGGCCGACAAGTCCGTATTCTTCTTCAAGGACTGGATCTTCTGTATCGGGTCCGGCATCAGTTCCGGAGATCCGGAACATCCTGTGGTGACCACCCTGTTCCAGGATTTCAGCGGGAACGGTCAGGTACATGAAACCGGAATCGGGTGGATGGCCGAAGACGGATCATTCCTCTATGCCGTGAAAAACGGGACAGTCAGGACATCCAAAGACGGGCTTTACACCAGGACGTGGATAGAACACGGCCCGGCTCCGGAAAACGGCAGCTACGGCTATTTCATACTTAAAGACAAGGATGCGGCGGAAGCAGCCCGGCTCCTCTCGGATGACAGTCCTGTGGAAATCATCGAAGCTGACAGCGATGCCCATATCATCAGAAAACACGATTCGGACATAGTATGCGGAGCCATATTCAATCCTGGGAAGACTTTCTCCGGAACACCTGTCGTACGCACGAATATTCCTCTGGCGTATATATTCGAGAATCCGGACAGCATTCAGGATACGGCAGCCAGACTGACTGTATGCGAACCGGACATGAGAAGACCGTACAAGGCTCACATGGGACTGCTTACGGATGAAGATGTCATCGCTGAGGAAAAACCGCACCTGACCACTGTCGTTCTGGACGGACATTATACCATGAATGACGGTCCGGAAGATGCCGTGCTCAGCTACGACGAGGACTCCGGAACCACATCCATATCTTTCACAACCATCAGAGGGAACAATTATTCATTCAAGATCACCGGACAGAAATGAGATATTCTTTTTCATGCATTGCGGCGGCAGCCGCCGCAATGTCATTGTCCTGCTCGCAGGACACCATGGATGAAAACACATTGTGGTACACCTCCCCGGCTACGATCTGGGAAGAGGCATTGCCGGCAGGCAACGGAAGGATGGGGGCGATGGTTTTCGGGTACACGGGAAAGGAGAGGATACAGTTCAATGAAAACACGCTCTACAGCGGAGGACCGCAGCCGTCTCTCGGAATCGATATCAGGGAGGATCTCGGAACGGTGCGCAGCCTGCTGGCCGAAGGGAAGAACGACGAGGCCGGGGAACTGATGCAGCGTAAATGGATCGGACGCCTGAACGAAGCATACCAGCCTTTCGGTGATCTGTATCTGGACTTCGGGGACAGCTCGTCGGTAAGCGGCTACAGGCATGCTCTGGACATGAGGAACGGCATAGTGAGTACATCATATACAAAAGACGGGGCCAATGTGACGAGAGAGGTATTCGTCTCGTATCCCGACCAGGCCATCGTGGTGAATATCAGGGCGGACAAGCCGGTCCTGGACTTCACGGCCAGTATGGGTTCGAAACATCCGGTGGAAATTTCCTGTCCGGACGGGAATCCGGTGATGAGAGGCCATGCTCCTGTCCATGCACAGCGCCGTGACATAGAAAACATGCGGAAATTCCATACGGAAAGGCTTCATCCGGAGTATTTCAGACCTGACGGGAGCGTCATCAGAGAGGACCAGGTCATTTACGAAAACGGGGAAGGAATGGCTTTCGAGTCCATGCTGGTGCCATACAGCCATACGGACGGCAGCCTGGATGTCACTGAAGACGGCCGCATCGTAGCGAAAGGATGTTCGGAAGTGACCATGCTGCTATATGCCGCCACAGGTTACGACGGATTCGACAAGAACCCGTCAGCGTCCTGGGATGACACTCATGAAAAGATAGCCGCATACCGTTCACGGCTCTGTCCTGGCGACGGCTATCCGACTGTCAGGAAACGGCATACGGAAGATTTCAGCAGACTGTACGACAGGGTGGCTCTCGAGCTGCCGTCCACGACGGCACAGAGACTAATGCCGACAGACATGAGACTGGCTGCCTATCATGAAATGGAAGATCCCGGACTCGCAGCGCAGCTTTTCCAGTTCGGACGGTACCTGATGATATCAGGGTCACGGCCGGGCGGACAGCCGCTGAATCTGCAGGGACTGTGGAATGACCAGCTTCTCCCTCCGTGGAACTCGGGCTATACCCTCAACATAAATCTCGAAATGAATTACTGGCCTGCGGAAGTCTGCCATCTGTCCGAATGCCATCTTCCGCTATTCAGTCTCATCAGGGAGATTTCCGAAAACGGGGAAAAGATAGCCAGGGACATGTACGGACTGGAAGGCTGGACCATACATCATAATATTTCACTGTGGAGGGAAGGCTATCCTTCCGACGGATTCGTCTACTGGTTTTTCTGGAACATGTCAGGCCCGTGGCTGTGCAGCCACATCTGGGAGCATTATCTGTACACCGGAGACAGGGAATTCCTCGCAGAGTACTACCCTGTGATGAAGGGTTCTGCAGAGTTCTGCTCCGGCTGGCTGACAGAAAACAGTGAGGGGGAACTCGTGACGCCTGTCAGCACATCTCCCGAAAACGCATATCTGATGTCGGACGGCGCCCCGGCATCTGTCTGCGAAGGAAGCACCATGGATATGGCCATCATCCGGAATCTTTTCACAGTGACTTCACAGGCGGCAGATACTCTCGGCATCGATTCCGGTTTCAGTGCCGCCCTCAGGGAAAAGGCGGGCAGACTCAGAGGGTATGAAACAGGCAGCATGGGACAGATTCTTGAGTGGGACCGCGAATACATGGAAAGCGAACCTCATCACAGGCATGTGTCACATCTGTTCGGACTGTATCCGGGGAATGATATCACCTCTCCGGAGCTGCAGGAAGCGGCAGCCAGAAGTCTGGAGCTGCGTGGAAACGGAGGGACAGGATGGAGCATGGCCTGGAAGGTTTCACTATGGGCAAGACTGCTGAATGGAGAAAACGCACTCGGAGCCATCAGCGACCTGATCCGGTATGTCGGGCCTGAAACTTCCGCCACGAGCACTGGCGGAGGCTTCTACCGTAGCCTGCTGAATGCCCTGCCTTTCCAGATAGACGGGAATTTCGGGCTGACCGCCGGGGTGGCGGAGATGCTGCTACAGAGCCAGGACGGGTATCTGCATCTGCTGCCTGCCCTGCCTGACAGCTGGAACAGAGGCAGTGTGAAAGGGCTGAGAGCCCGCGGCGGCTTCACTGTGGACATCTGCTGGGATGAAGACGGCGTCACTGCAGACATCACAAGCGACATTTCCAGAGATGCAGACGTGGCATGCCGCGGTTCAGTACAGACACTGCATTTCACCGCAGGCGAAACGATGCATATCTCTTTCTGACGTTCCTCCGGGAAAACCTGCCGCATGCGCTATCAGGAATTGTTCTTCTGATATTCGGTAGGCAGGCACCCGAAATGCCGCTTGAAACTGGTCGAGAAATACGATGGAGACGAGAATCCTACCTTGTAGCTGATCTCGGCTATGGTCCATCTGTTTTCCTTCAGAAGCTCGCAGGCTTCGTTGAAGCGGATCTTTCTGATGAAGTCGAGGGCCGACAGTCCCGTGATGGCCTTTATTTTCAGATGCAGGCTTGAGCGGCTGACTGTCAGTTCCTTGGCAAATTCTTCCGTAGAGAATGTCTCGTTGCTCAGGTTCTTCTTCACCACTTCGGCAGCTTTCTGTATGAACTCTTCGTCAGCCTCGTTGAACGTTATGTTCTGAGGCTCCATTTCAGCCATCCTGGAATATCTTTCCATGATGCGCCGCCTGTTTCTGATGATATTATTGGCCTTCATGGCCAGTACCTGAAGAGAGAACGGCTTAGGGATATAGTCGTCAGCCCCGGTCTGAAGGGCATCGAGCTGGTCGTCGATGTCTGTCTTGGCAGAAAGCATGACCACCGGAATGTGACCGGTGCTGATATTCTGCTTGATGCTTCTGCAGAGCTTTATGCCATCCATCACCGGCATCATGATATCCGTGATGACCATATCCGTTTCAGGGTACTGTTTCAACACTTCCAGGGCTTCTTCTCCGTTTCCGGCGACTTTCACATCGAACTGCTGGGAGAGTCCGTCCCGGATGAAGTTCCGTATCTCCTCGTTGTCTTCCACCACGAGAAGCATCCCGCGTTTCTTTCCGTCGACATCGATATCCTCATCCTCCTGGCGTTCGGTATCGATATAATACATTTCACGAGGATTTGTAGAATAGGCCACATCTTCTTCTCCGGTATCTGTATCCTTCACTATTTCCTTTTCCGAATAGACTGAGATATCCTGCGGGAAGATCACGGTGAAAGTACTGCCGACACCTTCCGTACTCTGGACATCCACATAGCCGTGATGAAGTTCGGCCAGCCTGAGCACGAGCGACAGACCGATACCGCTGCCGATATGTTCGCTGTCTATCTGGTAGAACCTCTCGAAAATCTTGCTCTGCTTGTCCAGCGCTATCCCCACACCCGTATCGCTGACCTGGAATACCAGATTGCCGTCCTTTTCGAAGAGACGGACAGTGACAGCGCCTTTTTCCGTATATTTGAATGCATTGGATATCAGGTTATTCACTATGAGATCCAGATACTTTTTGTCCAGGATGAAGGTCTTGTCCTCCAGATCCGAGATGAAGTTGTATTCTATCCCCTTGTGCTGCGCCAGCTTTTCATAAAACGCGAAATTCTCGAGCACCAGATTGAATGCGTTTTCTCTGGTGACCCTGAGTTTGAACACACCCTGCTCTGCCCTGCGGTAGTCCATCAGCTGGTTCACCAGATGCAATATCCTGTCCGTATTCCTTTCGATGAATTTCAGCTGTTTCCGCATCCATTTGTCCGAAGTCTTGGATATCATCTCCTGAAGAGGGGCCACTATCAGAGTCAGCGGCGTCCTGAGCTCATGCGAGATATTGATGAAAAAGCGCATTTTCATCTGTGCGACCTCATCCTTGGCTTCCTGCCGTTTCTTTTCCATTTCGAGCTTGGCCTCCATGGCTTTCCTCTCCCACAGGAAACGGGCAACGAAATACACGAATCCGGACACGAACAGTACGAGAAGACATTTCGCCCACCATGTGGAATACCATACCGGCCTGACCGTTATGCCAAGTGTGGCCGGAGTATCGTTCCAGATACCGTCACTGTTGGCAGACTTGACCATGAAGGTATAGTGCCCCGGAGGAAGGTTCGAATATGACACCGACCTCTGCCCGCGTTCCGGATAGTACCATTCCTTGTCATAGCCCTGCAGCTTGTAGGCGAACGAATTGTGCTGGCCGGAAAGATAGTTCGGCACTACAAAGCCGAGGGTAAAGGATCTCTGGTCATGCGAAAACACTATCTCGTCCGTCTTCGATATGTTTTTCTCCAGCAGGCCTGTCCCGTCACCGGGTCTCACGGGACGGTTGTACAGGGAAAGTTCCGAAATGACAGGCTCAGGAGAATACGGATTCTCTCCAAGCGATTCCGGCACGAAGACGGTAATGCCGTTTATACCGCCGAAATACATTCTGCCGTCCGAAGTCCGGCAATGCGAGTATGTGTTGAACTGATCGCTTTGCAGCCCGTCGGCACTCGTATAGTTCCGGATTTTCCCGCTTTCCGGATTGAAACCGGAGAGTCCCTTGTTCGTACTCAGCCACAGATTCCCTGCAGAATCTTCCTCGATTCCGTAGATCACATTGTTCGGAAGTCCGTTCGCGGTGGAAAAATGCAGGGTAGTATCCCTGACCGTATCATAGCCGTAGAGTCCCGAGCGGGACGCTATCCACATAAGCCCGTTGTCCGACTCGTGGAAATCCTGGACGGATTTCATTGGCGGCAGATTCATGGTATCGGAAAGGCACGTACCTATATCGCCTGAAGCGATATCATAGACTTTCAGTCCGTCATCGCCTCCCAGCCACAGCCTGTCTCTGGAATCCTGGAACATGGACATGATTCTCACCGGAAGCCGGCTGTCCGATGTCCGGTTTTCTTTCCGGGAGGCAAAGGTGCGCGAACGTATATTGTAAATGAAAAGGCCGTTCAACGTACCTATCCAGAGAGAGCCTGCATCTCTTGGCAGAATCGCATATACATCCGCCACGGCGCCTCCGTTCCCGGGGTCCGGGCAGAATGTGATTCTGCCTGTCTCCCTGTCAAGTATGTTCAGGCCTCCGGCATGGGCTCCTATGAACACCTGATTGCGGGACTTGTCTATATGGATGGCCTTGATATCGTTGGATTCCACGCCTTCTTTCCTGCTTCCGTTCATGTAATAGGCGAATTTTTCAGTCTGCGGGTCATAGTGGTTCACACCCCCGTCATTGGTTCCTATCCACAGGGTTCCGTCACTGTCTTCTACTATGCAGCTCACCACATTCCCGCTGAGCGAATTCGAGTGAGGTATATGCCTTATGTTCCTGAAACGCATCTTGAGAGGATGGTAGTAGTTCGCCCCGCCGAAAAAGGTTCCGAGCCACATGCCGCCCTGGGAATCCTTGAATATGCATCTTACCGACTGCTGGGACAGGCTTTCAGGTTCAGAAGGATTCGAATAGATGACAGTGAAATCATCGGCGGCGGCGTTATAGATGCAGAGATTGTTGAATGTTCCTATCCACAACCGGCCTGATGAGTCCAGGGCCAGAGCCCTGACATAGTCGGAACATAGTTCCGAATCGGCATGTCTGAAATGCCTGAGTTCTCCGGATATCCTGTCTATCCGGAAAAGACCGCCGCCTTCAGTTCCTACATAGAGATTCCGGTCATTTTCCAGCAGCAGTGTCTGGATGCGCCACCCCCCCCCGCTGGAAAATTCGGGCATAGGATAGATAAGGTTTTTCCCGGGCTCGTAGACGAAAAGCTCCCCGGCATCCGTTCCCATGAACAGTCTGCCGTCTCCTGAAGTGACCGCAGTGGCTTTAAGAGGCAGCATCGATACCGGCAGGACATCGTCCCTGAATGTCCGCTTCCGGATATCGAAGACCGTGACCCTGTCATCCAGAGCTACCAGCAGCAAGGATTCGGAGAGCGGATATATGACATTTACCGCAGACGGTATTCCCTTATAGGTATAGTTCCTGAAAATATCCATGTCTTCGTCATATAGGGAAAGTCCGGAGGCGGTACCTACCCATATCCGTCCGTCCAGATCTGCACACAGAGTCCTAGTAATGTCGTCCGCGATACTCGTAGTATCCCCTATCTGGTGCTGGTACACGGTGAAGCCGTACCCGTCATATTTGTTCACTCCGTCATAAGTCGCGAACCACATGTTTCCGGTCCTGTCCTGGGCAATGGAGAATATGGTACTTTGCGAGAGTCCGGACTCGATGGATATCCTCGTGAAATGTATGTTCTGTTCCGGTCCGGCAGCCGAGGATGACCACCCCGGGAAGAACCAGAGGACCGCCATCGCCAATACCGCCGGAAAGCGGCCGTTCCTGAAAATCTGAAAGCCAAACACTATCATGTTATCAATCATGTGTATAAAAAAAGCCGTCCTTACAGCACAGCTTTAAGAACGGCTAATTTACGAAATTTTTCCCGATTTTCATTGCAGCCTCCGGCTTAATCTCCGGTCCTGCCAGCCAACCATTCCCGGACCTCGTCCTTAATCCTCAGGGTATAAGTGTTCTCCACTTTCAACGGCATGGAAAGTATTTTCCATGCCGTCCTTGTCGCGTCATCGTTTCGTCCGGCATCCAGATACAGTTTCCATAACAGATAATTCGGGCGAAGGCGTGTAGGAATCATATACGAAGCCGTCCGGTAATATTCCTCGGCCTGGCCGGGTTCTCCGGCTGCTTCACTTGCCTGGCCGAGGTCGCACCATGTTTCACAATCAGGAATCCCTGCATAATGTTTTTCAGGATGTCCCATACCGGAAAAAACATAAATCGCCATTGCCATGACTGCAGTAGCAGCCATGGCAGAAAACCTCACACCGGCATTGCCCGACAGGGCACCAAACCTGTCATGAAGAACAGTACCTGTGATCAGAGGCATGAGCGAGGCGGGCAGCAGCTTGTCGCTTGGATACGAAAAGAAGCCGAATACGAGAAGGGTCGTCAGGGAAGCGAACGAATCCCGGTCTTTCGTGTAATGCCATAGCAGACAAAGTGCTGCCACAAACAGGAGCAGACCGGGAAGCCCCGCCTCTACCGCCAACTTGATATACTCGTTGAAAGAATAGACTGCGTTATCGGCCACTGCCGCAAACTCAGAATCCGGATGTGCCCTGAACCAGTCCGCCTGATACAGCATATAGTAACGAGGAAAATTCCCTGGTCCGAATCCTGTCAGCGGCCTGTCGGCTATCATGTCCAGCGATACGCGCCAGATCAGCAGTCTGGCATCGGCGGACCCGCTCCGATAGAAATAAAGTCCGACGGCAAAACCCGCCAGTACTGCCACAGAGACAGGTATCAGATACTTTCGTTTTTTGAATGCTCCATGGATCTCTTTCCTGTAAACGAAAGCTGTACCGGCCAGCATCGCGATCCAAGCGGCCCTCGAATCGGACACGGCCAAGGAGAGAGACAGAAGCGCAAATACAGCCATGAGCCACACTTTCTGTCCATGCCTGTATTCTTTGATAAGAGAAAGGCAACAGACGGAAGCCACTGCCTGGAATCCGCCCATCTGTCCCGGATTTCCCATGAATCCGGTGACATCGAACAGGATATGCCGGCTCTGAATCAGTCCTGAAAACTGGCCGAAGACGATGAATGCCTGAACCAGACCGACGGCCGTGATGATATATCGCAGCCGAGTATGAGTCATGACTCCCCACGCCACGATGAAGATGCAGAACAGGAATGCATACTTCGCGACAGCATACCAGTCCAGCCATTCTACAGCCATATCTGTCTTCCGTCTTTATACAGGAACGGCCTTTCTTCCCGCCCTTTGGTGATATCTCGCAGCCACAGCAATGCTCCGGACGGCACATTTTCAAATGTCAGTTCATAGTCATCCGCCGTTCTGATGCCAAGACTCTCCCATCCGTCATTCCAGAACAGCAGTTCGTATTCGTCTCCGGGCGAAATGTCGTTGTCATCCGTTCTCGGACAAAATTCCACACTGCCGATTTCTTCCGGTCTACCGAAATCAAGGCCGATCCACACATCCGCAAGTCCTGTAAGTTCGACATACGTGAGAGTCTGGCCGTCTGTGGCATTCCCGGCCCCCGGCAGCCTTTCAAGCCCCCGCGGAAGAATGATCCGCCCGTCCAGAATGTGTCCGGCCCTGTCCCTGAACTGCATTTCGCCGATACTGAACACTCCTGACGATTTTCTGTATCTGACATATCGGTAACAATCCGACTGATCTATATTTTCCGACTGCATCCGGCTCAGGGGAATCCCATCTACCCTGAAAAGCTGCACCGCATCCGAGAAGTCCTCTCTGTTTGCGGCCTCGAACATACCTCCGTCCATATATCCGGCAAAGCGTATAATGCGCTCCGTCCTCGGATACTTCCGCGTAAGCGTCACGGTTTCTGTGCCGTCTCCCGGCAATATCTTCTCTATCGAGTCCTGCCGGACAATGACAGGAGCACCTGCCGGAACAGGACCGGTATTTTCATAGAGACACGGGAGGTACAGTATATCTGCCCCCACATCCTCGAAAACGGCTCTGCCATTCCTTATTTCCGCAAAGGCTACCGGTTCCCATCCTTGCGGCGTAAATACTGCCAGATAGGCTATCCTGTTCCGCGTTTTGGCAGAAATATCCACACGGACATCAGTCTGGGCTATTTGATGATATCTGGTTACATCTTTAAAACGGCAGTCTTCGAACTGTCGGGGAACCGGCTCTTTCCCTCTTCGGCGGTATACGGGATTGTCTTTCTGCATGAAGAATGTCCGCCGGTAGACTTTAGGCGGCAGGTCCGAATAGCTGACATTCTCGCCGTCATCTTTCCTGTCCTGAAAGACAAGCAGGGAGTCAGACGGCAGGATGACGCTGCAGAACGAATGTCCGTTGTTCTTTCTTCCCCAATTCGGCACATACTCGAATGCGGCAGGGATTCCGTATGACCGGAGTGCCATAGCCAGAAGTATCGCCCTGTCATCGCATTTGCCGAAGGCTCCGGTCATGGTCTTCGAATAGCCCATCTGTGGATTTCCCCACGTCTCCGGTTTCACCGGGACATCCACCGCAGCGTTTATCTTCCGTGCTGCCGTGATGAGATCATCTTCCGGACCAATGCCAGGTGACAGCCATCGCGGAATATCGTCACGCCACCGGTATTCTACAGGCTCGTCTGCCACCTGAGGCGGAAGAACATATTCCTGAAAGATATTTCTGTCATATTCCCCTGCCCATGCGGCATCTTTCCATACAGTCCTGGCCAGCCGGACATCCATAGCCACAGAACCCTCTGGCAGCGACCGTTCCTCCACGCTCCGCCTCACAAAATCTGACGAAGTGCAAGACATACTGCACAATGCAACTGCCAGTAGAAACGGACAAAATCTGTTTGCAAAATCCATATCCTGTCAGTAATTCGACCGCATTTCCAGTACCGGATACATTCTCATCATGCCGTCCTTTATCTCGCGCCGGTCTATGAAATACACCTGTTTCTCCCACCACTCGTCCATCAATGCTTTCGCCTCGCCAAGCGTCAAATCAGGGCATAACTTATCCCAATCACAATACTCTACCGTATCAAGATATGAAACCGGCTTAACTATCGGCGGATTGTCCGGACAGTCTTTCCTGTTGTCGTAATAGAATGTCCTGAAAAATTTAACAGGACGATTGCGCAACCTGAACATGTGAGGCTGGTCTCGACTCTCTGATTTATCATAATCCGGGACAGGAAAGTTTACTGTTGAAAAATCTGTTTGAAGATCATTTGACGTAAATACTACATAAACAGGATTCTGGGCACTTGATAATAATGCACAAAAAATGAAAGAAAAGAATATAACTAAGTGGCGTATCATAAAATATTTATTTAGACATTAAATCATTATTCTGTAAATACTGGATTATTTTATATTGTTCAGATAATGGCAACTCATCAAATGCATCAGAGTCAAACGCACCGCCTCCCCATTTTCCATATTCATAGAATTCATCACTTTCTCCCGGAAAGGCTTCACGCAACATAGTTTCAAGTTCATCTATATGACTACCCATATACTCATGATGCCCGGCATTGACATCCTGACCATTGGTGTTGATAGCTGTCATCAACTCCGGATTTTCTCTTCCCAATGCTCCGAGTGATCCTGCATTACGCGATATCTCAAGCAACTGTAGATGCATGTACTCATGTGCAAGAACCAGTTTTTGCTGCGTCTCATCAAGTCCCGGCTGAATATAAAACGTCAGATCTGTGGTCTTGTCAAATACATCATTCATAGTCATGGTACTGCTCGTCAGCGTATTCTGATTCGGCGTTCCTATCCTAAATGTCACTTTGTCCTTAATATTCTCAATGGTAGAACTGATTTTGGACTCTAATGTCGATGCTATATTATTGATTCGTTCCTGTTCAGGACTTACTTCCGGCTCTTCAATAACGGCACCACTACTATCGTCAGGAAGCATCCAGCCACTGTCCCAGTCACCTTCACTCATGCCGCCTTCTTCATATGAATCCGTTTCCGGCGGCTCATACCAGTCATCATTTCCTGGAAATGGATTATCTTCCGGATATACTATCGCCGGTGGCAACTGCCCGCCATAATCTTCGTCTCCTGACCACGGATCATCCCAATCATCCCAAATATCTTCTCCATACTTAGTCCGTACTGCAAGGCACCTCAGAAACTTTATATCACTCAATTCCCTGATTATAATGCTCACCCTATATAAAAGTTCATTGGTATCTCCAGCAGTAAAGGCACTGATCCACCCTGTTTCCTTTCCGTTTTCATACCATGCTATCCGCATCGGCAGCCCTCCGCAGAAGTACACCGCCAGTCCGCTGTAACTCCCCTTGTCGCCCGTATTGATGAACCTCTCCGCCACGTTTCCCCGGTGACTCCGGTCATATCCTTTGTCCGGTATCAACGTCAGTATGTACTGGCCCATCCGGTCTTCTCCCGTTTCATCATCGTGCTTCTTCACCACTACAAGCTTCTGGTAAACGTCCACGGAATAAGCTTCCGCCTTCCCGTTCCGAAACTCTGACCGCACTGCCTTGTAACGGTACGTAGGTATCACCTCAACGTCCACGCTCGCTGTATTCCCTTTCCACGACTCCACCGCTTTTTCCCACATTGGCGTGATGTCTCCCGGCATCAGCCACGGTACCCTATCCTCACCATTAACAGTTTTCGTCACGGATAACGTCCTATACTCGCTCTCGAAGTACCGTCTCGCTTCTTCTACACTCAGACTTACCCTGCTGTCCGGTTCCGCCTCCTGCTCGTGAAGTTCCGGTATCTTCGCACAGTCCGGTATCACTGCCGCCGAACATATCAGCAGCAACAGCCGGATGATATTTGGTAGTCTTTTCATCGCGTCTTGATTTATTCTGTAGGTTATTGATTATACGGTTATTGTATTTGTGGCTTTGTATGCCCGTTGCATGGTTATTTACTTTTCTGATCTCATCCGCGAATATATCATGATGCCATGCTCCCCGGTTTTTCCATGGACAAAGGTATAAAACTTTCACTCTCATCAGCAAGGGCTTATGCCTCATAATATCCGTCCCTACACAAAATCTAAACATTTTGCACAAATGTGATATCTCATATCATCTTGAACTGAACATTTTCTAAACTCTTACAGATAGATCATCTTCCCCTTGTACTTGTACGGCGGACATTTCACCTCTACGCCCTTTGACCGCAGCTCTTCCACGAACGAACGGATGGATTCATAACCCATGCTGGATATTGAAAACAATCGCTCAAATTTGCGATCTCGCAATCTGATTTTGCATGCCAAATTTTGATAAGCTCCAAAAGACACCACTACCGATTTAATATTAGGGTACTTATACTTAATCTGAATGAATCGGAAAATAGCATTTTTTATTATCAATGAGCTGCCTGACAATACAGGAAAATTAAAAGATACAATAGTCACAATGACTACATAAGTGGCATAGCCGACTATAAACCAAAATAGCTGGGGATATTTGGGCAACAATATCAGACCACATACAAAAATGGGAATTGCCGGATATATTATCGTCTTGATTCCTGTCTGTCTTGTAAAATATTTATCAAGGTCTGTATGACGACAAGAACAGCACTATTCCTTCCCGCTCTTTTTCTTCAATGTCAGAACATTCAACGTTTTCCCGTTCGTAAAAAATACGGACAGGGAATCTACCCCGGCGGATATATCATCCGCATCCCCTATAGGAACAACAGGAAAACCCATGTCATC
>CALUQB010000030.1 GCA_944322815.1 uncultured Bacteroidales bacterium
TCGGCTGGACTAACCGCATTTTCGGCCCGTAACGTTGTTAGTCCAGTAGTTTTCTGTCTGGACTAACCGCATTTTCGGCCCGTAACGTTGTTAGTCCAGTAGTTTTCTGTCTGGACTAACCGCATTTTCGCCACGTAGCGTTGTTAGTCCAGGGGATTTTATCTGGACTAACTGCGTTTTTGCCACGTAGCGTTGTTAGTCCGGAGGATTTTGTCTGGACTAACCACGTTTTCGCCCTATAACGTTGTTAGTCCGGGGGGGGGGAGATCTGTGTGCAAAATATCGTTTGTTTGAAGTGATGAGGTGGATAGGGAAAGGAGGATGGCAGGGACGGGAAAAGCAGGGATAAAAAGATGGGGACGGACGGGGAACGAGGGGCGAGGGAAAGGAAGATGGCAGGGATGGGAAGGTGGGGATAAGGTGTGATAAAAAACAGAAGGGGATGACACAAAAGGAATTATTCCTCTTTGAGAATTGAATATTTGGAACCGGACTCAATCAGGAGTACGAATAAAAAGAGGGCGAGTCTGACTTTTGACCCACCCTCTTCCGCAGCTGATAACAGCTGTCCTAATCTTGAATTATGTAATGATTTTTGGCTATCCGCAAAATACCCTTTGCTTATGCTGGTCGTAAATGTTCGGACTGGTAAATCCCTCCCACGCTTACGGCGCGGGTCCCTCCCGTTCACGAGGCCACGGGCGGCCACGCCAACCGAACTTTCACGTCCAGCAATCTTGCACGGGATGATAATGCGGATATACATGAATATTTATGAGCACTTTACCGAAGTTATCGGTTAGAGTTCTGCTTTTGTAATAAACTTCACTCTCATATTCCTAAGATCGAAGACTATAAAATCTATACTCTTCAAATCCCAATATCCACCTCTTAAATCTGAACCACAATCAGCGGACATCCATACATTTTTGACTATAGCCAGTCTTCCTTCTTTGGTCCCGTCAGCTTTCAGTGGAGGTGCAATAACACACGAATGATCTATTTTATAATTCGTACTTGAAATTGGTTTTCCTGAATCATATTTTGGATTCAAGTCATCGCCCCTATCCAATGAAAATGCTGCTCGACCACTATAATTCCACTGGCTGTCATATACAAGAATTTGAGGATCGGCCAAGCTCTGCTTTGGCCCCATTGACAAGCCGCTCCAGCTTGGATCGCCCCACATATAAAGCTTTGTAGTTACAGTCGTTGTCACAGATCCGTTATCCGGATTATTTGCAATATCCCATGTAATTGTAAATGGCTCATTAAACTTATTCTCTGGCGAATAGATAGTAAGAGTATTGTTCAGTTTATTATAAACAAACCTATATTGTCCTTCAGTTACAGGTAAAGACCAATGTGTTTCGGTTGTTTTCTTCAAGGAAGCTTTCACTGCAACACCATCTTGGAATGTACCATCTGCAGGACAAAGATAATATTTAGTTCCGTTGTACTGCACTGCGATATCTACATCTCCAGAAACTGAAAGAAGATTAGCATAAACATTCTCATCCTCAAGGGTCTGAGTAAGTGTTCCTAATGTAGATCCCGCTACCTCAACAGCCACTTCAGGAGTTCCGCAAGTAACGGCAGTCGTATAAACCTTGCCTGCTACGAAATCATAACTCAAGCCATTTTTCTCAAATTCTTCATCATTCACACATACTGAAAGATCAGCAGTAGTAGCAAACGGAGCGACGGCCACATAGAAGTCGGCAGAAGACTCATTGGCCAGCACTTCGGCATCAAGAAGCACGGAAGATGCCGTGTTCGAAGTCTCGGCAGCCGTAAGCCCGCCTGTCTCGAAATCCACGGAGAATGTTCCGGACATCACGGCAGACTCGTCAGCCGAAACAAGCCCGACTTCGGAAACCTCAAGCTCTGCGCCAGACCGGTTGGCGACATTTATCTTCACCACTGCGGCAGCGTGAGCCAGAGCAATCTCCGGTGAAGCTGTCCCCTGAGCAGTCGCCTTGCCGTATAGCGGGGTCTTGATATGTCCGGCAACGCTCAGATCGGACTGTGTTCCTGAAGAAATATTCACCACTGCGGAAGAGACGCCATCGGATACGGTAAACCCTTCATCGTAAGGATAAAGGACATAATAAGTATATGAAGCACCCTCTACAGGCACGAAATCCGCACAAGTGAATGTATTGCCTGAAGACTTCGTGAACTTATACAACTCAGCCTCGGAACCGTCGTCAATCACCACGCCGAGCGCATCGTCTTCTTCCCATTCTACAGTATATGCATCACCGTCAAATACTGTCTTGGTACCTGGAGTGGAAACCGAGATCGAAAAGCCGTCGACTTCAGTAGCGATTCCTTCCTGCTTGGTACATCCTTCGATGAAAAGGACACCAAATGCAGCCATTGCCGCGAAACAAACAATTTTCTTCATAAGTTTTCCTCCAAATTAAAATTCCTCGCCATACTCCATGTCCGGAGCATCGATACCGTAACCAGGGCTTTGTGCAAAACCGAATTCAACCGCCACATTGAGTTCCTCCAATGACGGCGACTCATAATTGTTTTTATTCATGACTGCAATATTAGTTATAATTATGTGTACTCACACACTATTCACATAAAGTCTGCATACACACTTAAATATAAATAATTCCAATATTTTCATAATACAAGTGTGTATGCACACAAAATTAAAATAAATTTTTCTGACCAGGAAATTTTATTGATTTAATTTCATTTCCCAAGTCAGACACCGCTTTCCAATCAGTCTTCCAGCATTCCCGACAGGGTACGCTTCATATTGTTATGGTCGCGGAAATCATTTCTGAGTCCGTATTGACCGGAACGGTCGACAAGTACATACGACGGAATTCCGTCAATACCGAACTTGTCCGACAGATAATCCCACCGCTTCTGATCCAGACGATAATGCACACCTTCGATTTCCGAAATCATCTCTTTGTATTTCACCAAAGGAGACGATTCATTCGCGATATATATCCATACCATATCCTCATCTGCAAGCTCTGCGCTCTTCAGCGGCTCGACTGCCGCTATCGACGCACGACACGGAGCACACCATGTATTCCAGAAATCCACCAGCACGACCTTCCCCTTATAAGGGGCAATGATGGCGTCGAAAAGTTCCGAATCGTCCACATCAGGCACTTCCTTCATCCGCTCCATAGCCGAAAGTTCGGCCAGTGCCTTTTCAGTCTCGGCCTGCATCTTCCGGTAAGAATCCAGATAGAATTCATTGTCCATGGACTCCAGCACGGCAAAATCCTCATCAGTCAGAACGCCGTCCTGCGCTTTCTTCGAGAGCCCGTAAACCTTTCTCAAATCAGGGACCAGACCTGATTCCAGACCGGCAGCTGACGGCCAGTCAATATCAGGATCAGCGGCAGCCTCGGCAAATTCAGAAGACTTCGTTCCCATGAGAAGTTTCGGGTCGTTGATATCGAACAGGCTGCAGAACCTGGCATAATGCTCAGGATGCAGGCTCTCCATCCAGTCGAACTTCTTGTTCCAGAGATCCCACTTTCCGGTAACGTTCATGTAATTGTGCAGACGCAGATCATCAGCCTTTGCCATCGCTATGAAAGCGTCCTCTTTCAGATTCACGGTCTGGAGTTCTTTCAGCATCAAAGGAGATGAAGCGGCGGCGATACTGTCCACAGCAGCCTTGTATTTCGAAATGACATGGTCGGTATATTCATCGGCAGTCATCTTGTAATCGGCGAATTCCCCGCTGTAAAGATTCATGGAATATTGGCTGCCGCCCCCGTATGCCGCACACAGGGCTGTCAGATCACCGTACTTCCCGGAAGCATATATGAACCTGTTGCCGGCCAACTCCGGATAGACGCCTGTGACCTGTTCCATAGCTTGCAGACGGCTGAGCCAGCCCGTAATCCTCATGTCGAACCAGACATCCATGTCATCCCCCGGAGCTATCCTGAAATCACCTCCGCAATAATTGTAAACGATCAGGGCATCCGCAGGCCCGCACTGCAGGAAACGGAATTCGGCGATCGCCGTATCCTGGTCAATAGCTGCAGAATACGCCGTCTGTCCGAGCAACATCGAATTCACATAGATATCTATCTTGTCTCCCATTTCCGGCCTGTAATTCAGGAAATGGACCCTGACGACAGTCTCCCGGGCAGAAAAATCAGGGTCAGGAAGCGGCCTGTCGAAGTCCGGAGTTTTCCTGACCGCAGCAGGTATCCCTTTGGCAGGAGAATATTCCGTCTTTCCCGTCAGGTCTATGCCATAAAGCCGGAAACAAGTCTCGCAATCCGATTCTATGAAATCGAAAGACTTCGTACGCAACGGGAGAGGTTCGAAAACCAGCTTGAAAGATGCTTCCCCCGACTCAGGCATCCAGAAATGCTCGTCGAGCGGAATACCGTCCGCTCCTGTCAAAGCGTATTTTTCACCGTCCGCCACCAGATATGAATCAGACGAAATCTCAATCCAGTAACGAGGGATATACTGAGCCTCCACCGAAAGTACGGTGGAGGAATCCGTCAGTTCTACCTTTGAAATACCGACAATAGTCGTATTGCTGAAATCCACCAGAGGGAATTCCACCGTCTTTTCACGTGAAGACGAACACGAGCCGAGGCAAAGGACCGCCATAACGGCGGCCAATGCCGGGATCAGAGAAAACCTGCCCATAAGCCTGTAGATTAAAAGTCATGTAAAACAAATCAGTCCAAAGATTCGGCGGCGCATGACCTGATATCTTCATACACCACTTCGGCAGAGAGGGTCCGCTGCGAATCGGGACCGATCTCCACGACGAATTCACCGGTCTCCACTATGTATTTCAGATCCGGAGTCCAGAACCCAAGTTCGGAAACAGGCACCGTGAAATCCACTACACGGCTCTCACCCGGGGCGAGATCCACCTTGCTGAATCCTTTAAGCTCTTTCATCGGACGTGTGACGGAAGCCACGACATCACCTATGTATAGCTGTACAGTCTCGGACACAGCCCTGTCGGAAGTGTTCGTAACAGTCACCGAAGCCTTGACGGAACGGGACCCGGCATCATAAGATGCATTCATGTCGGAATAGTCCACCTGGCTGTAGGAAAGACCGTAGCCGAAAGGATAAAGAGGATCCTGAGGACAGTCGATATAGCCGGTTCTGTATTTTCTGAACGGAATATGAGGACGGCCGGTAGATTTCATGCTGTAATATATCGGGACCTGGCCGACATTGCGAGGAAAAGTCATGGTCAGACGACCGGAAGGATTGTACTCGCCGAAAAGCACGTCAGCCACGGCATTGCCTCCCTGGAGGCCAGGAGCCCATGCATCCACTATGGCTGCGCAGTGGGCATCTTCCCATTCAAGAGTCATAGGACGGCCGCCGAGCAAGACCAGAACGACATCTTTTCCCGTAGCTACCAAAGCTTCAAGAAGACGCCTCTGAGTAGGTTGAAGGCCTATCCATGTCATGCTGGAAGACTCGCCGGACATCTTTGCGTTCTCGCCAAGCACGGCTACCACGACATCAGACTTTTCGGCAGCCGACACCGCTTCCGCGATCAGGCTGTCCGGATCACCGGAACGTTCTATGTTCACGCCTATCATTCTGGCAAGGCCGGGATTGTCGGTGATCGGGGCACCGACAGTGTGCATGAGAGAGGACGTATAGCGCGAGATTCCTGATTTGATGGAAACACCTTCTCCGGCCATGGCGGCAGCACCGGCCCATGTGCCCATAAGTTCCCACTTGGTATCAGCCAGAGGGCCGACAAGCGCTACTCTGACATCTTTTTTCAGAGGCAGTACATTATGGTCGTTTTTCAGGAGCACTATGGATTTCCTGGCAGCTTCCAGAGCCAGAGAACGGTATTTCTCCCTGGCCACAGGCTCGCTGCACAGACGGAGATACGGATCTTCGAACAGGCCGAGCTTGTATTTCGCCTCCAGGATACGGCGGCAAGCCACATCTATGTCAGCCTCGGTCAGCAGGCCGTTTTCCAGGCAATAGTCCAGATTTTTCATCACGCCTTCTGACACCATATCCATGTCAAGCCCCGCCTTCAGTGCACGGGAAGACACTTCGGCCAGATTGCCCAGGCCATGTTCCGTCAGTTCGCCGACAGATGTATAGTCGCTGACAGTGAAGCCGTCGAAGCCCCATTCGCCACGCAGGAGATCTGTCAGCAACCACTTGTTGGCAGTAGCCGGCACACCGTTGATGTCATTGAACGAAGACATGATACTTCCCGCACCGGCATCCACGGCAGCCTTGTAAGGCAGGAAATATTCCTGATACATCCTGTTCGGACTCATATCCACCATGTCATAGTCGCGTCCGCCCTCGCCTGCTCCATACAGGGCAAAGTGCTTCACGCAGGCCATCATGGACTGAGGGTCATCAAGGCTTTCTCCCTGATATCCGCGCACCATTGCCTCAGCAATACGAGAGCCGAGCCAAGGGTCTTCTCCGGAACTTTCAGCCACACGGCCCCACCTCGGGTCACGGACAAGATCCACCATAGGAGAATATGTCCAGTCAATGCCTTCGGAAGTGGCTTCATCCGCAGCCGCACGTGCAGTACGTTCAATCAGGTCCATGTCCCAGCTGCATGAGAGCGCGAGAGGTATAGGCCATATCGTACGGTAGCCATGCACCACATCAAGCCCGAACATCAGAGGGATGCCGAGTCTGGTCTGCTCCACGGCAAGTTTCTGTATGTTGATCTTGTCCTCGAGAGTACGGACATTGAAGACGCCTCCTACCTTGCCATCGGCGATTTTCTTCGCCACACCCTTGCTCTGGGTCTCCCCCGTCATGAAGCTGCGGTCATATGTCACAAGAGTTATCTGTCCTGCCTTTTCCTCTATGGTCATCCGGGACATCAGATCGTCTATGAAGCGGTCCATTTCCGCATCTTCAGCTGTCCGGTCATCAGTATGACCCGTAGCGGCCGAGGTGGAGGCAAATGCCGGAAAAGCTGTCATCAGTGCTGCAGCGCAAAGCACCGGAAAAAACGTTTTTCTCATCTTGCAATATCTTTATTATCAATATTCAGACATGTCAGTGACTTCGTATGGTTTCAGGACAGCATTGTGGGCTGCAGTACGGGCGATGACAGCCTGATCGTCAGTGACGGAAGAGGGTTTCCAGGAAGTCTCGAGCACACTGTTGCCGGAAATTGACTCATACCAGGTGCAGGCGGCAGCGAAACGTCCGTAATCCACATTCAAGTGATATCCGTCACGATTCCAGTTGTCACCGACAGAAGTGGTACGTCCGTTCTGGATGGTCGTACCGCACGGGATAAGGATCTCCAGCTCAGGATGGTTTTCCATGGAACGCCGTGAAGCATCCACTATCCCTTCATACATTACCATCTGATCCTTTCCGTAATTTGGAAACGCCGGATGGGTGGAATTCTGCGCATAGGCCCATGTCTGATGGAACATCAGTTTCATGTGCGGATTCGTCGCATGCTCACGTACATAGCCTATAAGGTCTTCAAGATACGGTTCATACTTATCGTACATTCCGGAATAATCACTGGCCTGCTGGAGACTGATATAGTCCCAGTTCTCATCGGCAAGAGCCCTCTCCAGAGTATAACCTTTGGTATTGGTCTTGCTGCCGTTCACCACTTTCCGGTACTCGTAATCCGCAGTATTGTTCTGGGCATTGCCCCAATGCCTTTCCAGAGAACAGCCTCCGATGTACATGTTCCCTATGATCACCTCTTCTCCGGCCTCATCGAAAAGATTCCACAGATACTGCTCCACCGCATCCTGTGAAAAACTGTTTCCTATGGCGAGGATTCTCAACGGCTCCGGCTCTGCGGGCGGTACTTCCTGTACTGTCAGACTGAATGTCCCGGACAGACGCTTGGTTTCTCCCGGGCATTCCACCTTCACCGTGGCCGTACCGGGCTTCAGTCCGGATACAGTCACGCTGGTATTGTTGTCTTCCGTTATGGACAATATTTCCGGGTCCGATACGGACCATTCATAATCCAGGGATTCAGCCTCTTCGCTGCTGAATTTAGGGCTGACGACATATTCATCACCCACATATATGCTGGCATAAGACGGGCTTATGAGAAGCCATTTGTCATCAGGCACCGGATCGGGTGCCGGTTCCTCGGCGCAGGAGAAGAGAACTCCTGCCAGCATGGCCATGAGGAACGATATGAGTATTTTCTTCATTTTCAGTTTTTCGGGAATATCCTGACTCATCTGAGATCACGGTATCTGAGAAGAGCCTCAAGGAAATAATAATCGCTGTATGTAAGAGGTACGTCTACTTCTACTCCGCCAGGCTTGTTGCCCACACTGTGTTTCAGCAGGAAGCCGCATTCCTCACCTGGAGCCGACATGTACTCGTCCGAAGCCAATGTCCTCAGGATACGCTCGGCTGCGGAAAGATATTTTTCAGCGGAAGCATCCGGAACGTATGTACTCAGCTGTACAAGGGCACTGGCCATGATGGCTCCGGCAGAAGCATCCCTCAGATCATCCGGAATCTCGTCAGAATCGAAATCCCAGTATGGCACACCGTCATCAGGAAGACGGGGAAGCAGATATTCGGCTATCCTCACGGCATGGTCGAGATACTGCCTGCCGCCGGTGTACTGATACATCATCGTGAAACCGTAGAGTCCCCACGCCTGTCCGCGAGACCAGGCTGACCAGTCTGCAAATCCCTGGACTGTCTGCTGCACGAGCACATCTCCAGTCACGGGATCATAATCCACCAGATGAAAACTGCTGGCATCATCCCTGAAATGATTCTTCATGGTAGTCATGGCATGGCTCTCGGCCACTGTCCTGAGACTGTCATCCCCGCAGAGCTGCGAAGCTTTCAGCAACAGTTCCAGATTCATCATATTGTCGATGATGACAGGGAATTTCCAGGCTGCTATGTGATCAGGCGCCGGGTCCCAGCTGCGGAGACACCCCACTGCAGGATTGAATCTTGTAGCCAGGGAATGCGCCCCGTCGCAGAGAACGTCCTTATATTCCGGATTTCCGGTGAGCCTGTAGCCGTTTCCGTAGCTGCAATTCAGCTGGAAGCCTACATCATGGTCGTTTGTCCTGAATCGTATCGAATCGAGGACCACGGTATGCTTTTCGGCAAGGGCCTTCATGTTTTCGTCACCCGTGTACTCATACACCAGCCACAGTGAGCCAGGGTAAAAGCCCGAGCACCACCACCAGATGCTCGAAGTGACCAGATTACCTTCTTGGTCTGCATATCGCGGGCACAAGGCAGCATCTGCACCGAATCCTGCGGCATCGAGGTTCGAATCCAGCAGAGCCATCTGCTCTGCCGCACGGGTGAATACACGTTCTGTAAGGTCCTCCATGGACTCTGTTCTGGTACAGGCAGCCGCCATAATGCAGGAGACCACCAGGAATGTGGTAAATATTTTCTTCATATTAAAATAATCAGATGTTTATTATACGATAATATCTGTACCGATGTTTCAGTTTACAGTGACATTGTCGAGCTTCACCCATCCGTCCTCTGTCAGGGAATCCTTGTCCACCGCCACCTGGATACCTATCGGATGTATGCCTTCCCCGTCATCCAAAGTGGTGTCTACCAGTCCGACAGCCCAGATATAGCCGCCGATGGCGACTTTCTTCACGGAAATGTCGAAGTCGTAGGATGCCGGCGAGCCTTTCAGCCATGTGGAAAGATCCGTACTCTCGTCCACGAACTGATAGACCGGCTTTTCTGTCTGCATGTCGAGCAGGGCATAGGCTACTTTGTACTTCTGGTTCCACTGCTTGAGATTCGTAGGGCAGACTCCCCAGCCGAGATTCAGCCAGCGGGATGTGACGGTCACATCGTCCCCCATTTTCACGGACTCAGGCACTGAAACCCTGTCAGGATAAAGACGGTAGCCGCCTTCCTGAATAAACCTTTCCACGTACGGGAAAGCTTCCTCGAACCATGAACGAACCTCGTCGCCTACGCGAAAATCCATCATGTTCACGCAAGCCAGCTGTCCCTCCAGGAATTCGCCTTCCCTGACATCACCTGCAGTCTCGTAACCCTCAGCCGCTATACTTGACTGATGTCCGGAATTCGTCCATACATAGCCGCCTTCGAGAATAATGGGAAGTACATTGTTCCACTGTCTCACGTAATTTCTTTCCCAGTCATTGTAGCCCCAGTCCTGGTTGTGCATGCCGAAAGAGTCGGCACGGAGACAGTAGCCGTTGTCTATGGCTATCTGGAGCAGATGCTCGCTGTCTGGCTGCGCGTTCTTGCCGGAACTTCTCGGATGGCCTATCTGGCGGTGATAATTGATGACCAGAGGCACCTTAGTAAAACAGCGTGAATACAGAGAGGTGATCCACTCCATGGTATTTTCCTTATACTCGACAGTCTTGTCGGACACTATACCGTCACCGTACTTCGTATAGGTTATTCCGTTATCGACCTCTGTACCTGTCACTTCCAGGCCCTCATAGCATACGTTGTGTCCTTCACCCCATTTGCCGAGACCGTATCCGTCGATGAAGGCTATTTTGGTCGGATCATTGAATTTCTCGGCAAAAGCCTCGATGAATTTCTCGTAACACTCGCGCCATACAGGATCCGTGACATCAGGGACTTTGCGGTCGCTGAATCTCGGGATTTCGGACGACGGCCAATAGGCTGCCCCTTTCTCATAAACCCACTCCGGCGTATTCGCTCCCTGGTCGCGGCCGTCTACTACGACACGGAAAGCCATAGGAAGGCCGAGTTCCTGGGCACGGGTGTAGATCTTGTACAGACTGCTGTTCGGGTCATCCCAGAAATAGACGTTTTCCTCAGGATTGAAGTTCCTCCAGTTCGTCCGCACGTAAATGCAGGAGGCATAATCCGCTACTCTGACATTTTTTTTCAATGATGAGACATAGAATTCCGTATCCAGATACGATGGATCGGCAGTGCCGGAAACATACATCACCCATCCGGTCATCGGGTTTTTAAGCACGGAAGTCCTGTCAGGCAACATCTTTATCTGGACATTTCCTGCCGTGACGGTAGATCCTCCGCCATTGTCCTCACCGTTAGGTTCCTTCTCTCCGCAGGCTGCCGCCAATGACATGGCCAGTACCGGGAAGAGAATAAATTTACTTAGTTTCATTTCCTTATCTCCTTTAATACATTAACGTCTAATATACTGATGTCAGTCCGATGAATTATTCTATTCAATACCGGAAATTTCATCGAGCTGGCACTCAATCAAACATATCAATCGGATACAGTGACTGTTCCGAGTTTCAGCCAGCCGTCTTCCGTATAATCACCCTGAGCTGCTATATGAATGCCTATTCTATAGTCGCCGTTGTCAGGATCTCCGAGAGCCAGATCCACGATTCCCACACAAACATCATAGGCTCCGACAGCCAGACCTTCAGGAACGATTTCGAAATCATATGAAGATCTTCCGCTGACCCAGTCGTGCGGACGGGCGTTCTCATCGAAGAATATATTGTCAGCCATGATCTTGCCTGTAGATGTATCCATGATGGCAAATGCCACTTTGAACCTGTCTTCATAAGGTCTGATATTCGTCGGGCAATAGGCATGACCGAGATTAAGCCAACGGTGTTGAATAGTATAAGTGCTGCCGTTGCTGACTTTGGCAGGAATACTTACCTTGTCAGGATATATCCTGTAACAGTCTTCCTGGACAAATTTCTCGACCAGATCAAAAGCATCGTTGAACCAGGACCAGGTCTCCCCCGATGTATATGAAGCATCATAACGCAGATCCATCATGTTCACGTAAGCACTGTTCATATCCTCATACTCCCCTACGCGGAGCTCGCGCGGACCGGCATACTGTGTCAGGTAATTATGCTTTCCCTTGTCATCTTCGTAGCCTTGATTTACTATCCAGCCGCCTTCTCCTGCCACCGGCACCTTATAAGTCCAGTTCGCTATGAACTTCTTCTCCCAGGAAGCATAGCCGAAAGACTCCGCTCTCATGCCGAAAGCATCATGTCTCATGCAGAACCCTTTTTCGATGGCACTGTTGAGCATGCCTTCCGAATCCGGGTCACCGTTCCCTTCACCAACTATGGTACCTACCATCTTGTGGTAGTTGGTAAAGCATGGCGTCTGCTTGAAGGCTTTTATATAGGTATCTGTCACCCAGTTGAATACCGGAATCTTCGGAGTCTCGTCACCTGTAGAGTAAATGCAGGTATGATATTCGCCCCATTTGCCCATGCCAAGGCCGCTGACGAACTCGGTTATCTCGGGATCGTCATATTCAGCCGCCAAGGCATTGATGAACTTCTCGTACTCCTGCTGGAAAACAGGATCATCGGAGTACGGGGACCAATATGGTCTCGGGGGATTTGTACCAAGGGTGAAAGTGAAGTAACCCTTGCCGGGGGTATGGACATTGTCCGTAGACAGTTTGCCGCACGCATCCAAACCATAAGCTGCATCCATCTTGTCACGGACGAATTGAGGAGTACAGTTCGCATTGGCATCCCTGCTGTCGGTCTTGAGGGTGAATGCCAGTTTAAGCCCCCTTTCCTTCGCACCTTCTTCGAAAAGCCTGAGGCTGCGCGCAAGAGGATATTTACCTTCATCTATACCGTCCTGCCAGATATACACGTTCTCTTCAGGGTTGAAGTCCGTCCAGGAGCCACGCAGATATATGACATGGCCGTAGTCGAATACATTCACAGTCCCCTCGGAAGAAGGGAAGTTCTCGTATTTTTCCCAGAATTCGTCCACATTGTCGATAAGAGGAACATAAATGACCCATCCGCTAAGCGGATTGGGGTAATAACTGGTGCGATCAGCTTTTATGGTGATCTCTACATTTCCTTCCGGAACACTGCCGCTTCCGGAATCTTTCCCGTTATCAGGCCCTTCCTTTTCACCGCAGGAAACAGCCCAGGAAAGTATAATCAGGGGCAAAAATCGCTGTACAATCTTCATATGGAATAAAAATGCCGTTATTAAATTTTTCTGCTGTTATACCAGTAATTAACGTCAGTTCGACGAATCATTCTACTCAGTACCAGAGATTTCGTCGAACTGACGTTACGATTTCTTCGAAATCTCTTTCCATTTACGTGTCACCCCTCTTAAATTCTCCCCTCTCGTAGGGGAGAACTTACTGCCGGATTCGTAAAACGAATCCTCTAAAAGAGGCAGTTCTCTGAAATTCACTTCGTTCTTTTCATCGAACTCACGTTAATTAATTTAAGGGACGGCTCTGAATTCATGATCCGAGCCGTCCCTGCTCATGCTGTAGAACCTACTAACCTATAATGGCCTTTGCATGCTTAATCGAAACGAATCTTACTGTTTCTGATATCAATAGTAATTTTCTTGATATTTACAGTGGATTCAGGCTGCCATCTCTTGTTGCTGACATCTGTTGACATAGTCATCCAGGTGTTCATCTGAAGAGGAACATCAGCCTCTCTGCCTGGTGAGAATGCGGCAACACGGGACGTAAAGTTTACTTCATTGTCTTTCTCAGGATCATCACCGGTAGAACCCTTGTCCTCGTATACGAAATGTTCAAGAAGTCTTCCGACCTTGACACTGCAACCGGATGTCGGAATGCTCAATGTCGTTCCGTCTCCCCATACGAGAATCTGCGGATCTATAAGCGATGCCTCGAACTGAAGCGGATAGTTAGCCTTCCAACCGTCGGTACCGTTGTTCAAGTAGAGGTAATACTCTCCTGGAAGAATCTCTCTCGACAATACTCTGTCAGAAGAATACGCATAATTGAATCTTATGACTGCCGGCTCAAGTTTGTTCTTAGGTGAATAGAACTGAACGGTCTCGTTCTCCATATCGATGATCACTCTCCAGTCTCCTTCGACAGGAAGATTCCATGCAGGGAGTTCGTCAGGATCACCACTGTCAGGAAGATCCAGCACTTTGGCTTTATAAGCCTCGGTAGGAGCCGGCTTGCCTTCCACAAGATCAGCATCAGGTACATCGATTGTCTCACCCTCGGCAGGACAGATATACAGCGTAGCACCATCCTGAAGAACAGGAATCGTCATCTTGCCTGCAGCCATCTTGAATTCTCCGGCATATACATACTCGTTTTCGGGAGTCGTAGACATAGTATAATTCATGGATGGCATAATTCCTCTCACTGCATCGCCGTCAAGGTTGACACGGTCAGCCTCGAAGACATTAGGCCTGTAAGGAAGAACATCCACATCTACTGTGCGGACTTCAGGCATCACATATTTCGAACCGCCCTCCCACTTCGCAATGACCTTGAATGAAAGGGTAGTCACTTCGGAAACGGACTGCACCCACTTGTCGACTATGTAGTTCTGAAGGTCTTCCGTTGTATAAGTCATGGAAAACACATCGTCATCCACGACTTCTCGTATAACAGTAGAAGAACTGAACTGGTTGACCTTGAGGTCAAGCATAGTAACATACGTAAGTATATACTCATCGGACATTTCCCTCGCAGGGGTCCAGGTAAATGTAAGAGCCGGCTCGTCCAGAAGCGATTCATCAAGCTCTATGCTTGCCGAAGAAGCTTCAAGAACCATGGTCTCGTCGTT
Source organism: uncultured Bacteroidales bacterium (assembly GCA_944322815.1). Classification (GTDB taxonomy): domain Bacteria; phylum Bacteroidota; class Bacteroidia; order Bacteroidales; family UBA932; genus Cryptobacteroides. Next base: position 14,547 of record CALUQB010000030.1, read on the forward strand.
GTCGAGAAGCCAGGAGTTGTCATACTCCTCGTAGTCATCAGCACAGGAAGTAAGTCCCGTGACTGAAAGTGCGAAAGCACTGAGATATAAAAGTATCTTTTTCATATTGACTTTTCTGTTAAATTCCACTGTTACCAGCCCGGAAGCTGTCTGAGGTTAGGATTCCTGTCTATGTCATCCTGAGGGACAGGCCACCAGTAGCTCTTGAACACACGGCGCTGGTATTCAGTACGCACATAGAATTCTTCAGGAGTGCCTGCATCCATGTTCATACCATAGAACGGACCGTTGAGTTCTGTCTCTGCCAGCTTCCAGCGGCGGAGATCCTGCCAGCTAAGACCGCCTTCGCAGTTCAGCTCTATACGGCGTTCCCTGCGGATAAGATCCCTTGCTGTAAGACCGGCTGCAGCAGCTGCTGCATCAATATCTCCGAGCTCTGCAGATCCATATTCCGGAATACCGGCTCTTCTGCGGATCTTGTTGATATTTTCCGTAATCTCTTGCTTGTAACTGTCATACTCACCTATTTCGTCAGAGATGCTGTACTCGTAAAGACATTCTGCATAAGCAAGATATGCTTCAGCAAGACGATAGATGGCACCATGTCTCTTGTTGAACTGACCTGAAGATGAAGATCCGAGATAATCAGGAGCAATTCTTTTTTTCATCAAATAACCTGCTGTAGGATAGTCGGAGCCGTCCTTTCCGTCTTCTTGACCGACAAAGAAGTTAGCATACTTCTTATTTACAGGGTTTGCAGCTGTCTGATCCTTGTGAGTCTTGGCCCAGTTGAATGACTCGTTATACATTACGGAAATATAGAAACGAGGTTCACGGTTACAATACATATTATATGTACCAGACTCAGTTATAATATGCTCTTTCTTTCCATCACCACTGTATCCGTTAGGGTCATTATAGAAATAGTTAGTCTTGGCAGTCATATCAACAGTAGAATAGTCACTGGCCTGAGGTGCCTCACCAAAAGCAGCTTCAGTATACCCTGAACCATTGTTCGGTATAATCGGGGAACCATCTGCATTATGACCGCTGATAGCGACCTTTCCGTTGTTCATGAAGAACGCATCCACCAGGTCCTGGGTAACACCTACCACACCGGCCTGGGACTGAATGCTTCTTGGAGCTGATTTCATGTCAAGCCAGCCAGCTCCGTCCTCAGTACGAGGCATTATCAGTTCATAATTACCTTCATTCCTGCGAAGCATGAGTGCACCGAAATAGCTCATATATGGATCCGGCTGTCCCTCCACGGCATCGGCTTCATACAGAGCGTAACCGTTAGCCTCCGCCACATCGATAAGCTCTTTGTTCGCATCGGCAGCAAGTTTCCATCTGTAAGGATCATATTGTGATGTAAAGATCGCTTCTCCGTCACAGTTCACCACACCGGCCATGTCCGGATTACCGTTCACAAGCGGGCTGGCAGCAAATGTCAGCAGACGGGCACGCATGGCCAAAGCCCAGAGGGCTGTAGCACGTCCATAGTCATTAGCCATATCGGAATATGTCATAGGAAGTACTTTGGATGCCTCCTCCAATTTCTCTGCACACCAGTCAACAACCTCATAGAACGGACGCTGCTTGATCATAAGGTCCTCGGCATTCGTAGTAGGAGCCGCTTCCGAAATAATAGGAACAGAACCATAAGTCATTACCATGAGAGAATGGAAATATGCTATGAAAAATTCACATTCCGCTTTCATGATATCAATATCCTTCTGAGACACATCCGTAAGCGGATGGGCATTCTCGATAAAGATATAGGCAGATCTGATACGCTTAGGAAGATTTGACCAATAATTAATGATCTGGCCGTTGCTCGGTGTCCAGTTTCCTGTCTGATAGTTGCAGACATTGTTTCCCACGGAAATCCACTCTGCAGGAGTTGTACAGTCCTTTCCTATCATGTCCCAGTTGGAATCGCCATAGAACTGCGGGATACCGTCGTAAATGTAGGCAAGCCATCTGTCGAGATTCTTGCTGTTCTCGAATGCTGACTCTATGTCAAGCTGGTCATCAGGCCTCTTGTCCAGATAGTCAGAACATCCGGATATGAACGGCAAGATAGCAGCCAGCATTACCAATATTATCCTATTTTTCATAATTTTCATATATAACTTTTAGAATTTAATTTCAAGACCTGCAGAGAATGATCTCATGAGAGGGTAACGTCCTCCGTCAGCAGAATTAAGTTCAGGATCCCAGAGCTTGAAGTCCGAGAATGTAAGTACGTTGGATCCCCTGAGGAATATACGCGCACCTGAGACAAATGATCTGTCAGCCCATCTCTCAGGAATAGACCATCCGATTTCAATATTCTTAAGTCTCAGATAGCTCATGTTCTTCAGCCACCATGATGAAGCTACAGCGTTGTTTGTGTTCGGTCCGTAGGTCAGACGAGGATAGAACACATCCTGGCTCGGATTGTCCACTGTCCAGCGGTCCTGATAGTTGCTGAATACGTTGTAGTATCCGCCTGTATCGTAACCTGGGATGATATTTGAAGACATAAGCCTCCACATCCTTCCTGTTCCTTGGAAGAGGACACCGAAGTCGAAGCCTTTCCATGCAAGGTTCAACCCGAAACCATAGACAATCTCAGGGTCCACGGTACCCCCGATAGGTGACTGATCATAAATATCGATCTTGCCATCGCCGTTCACATCCTTGTGTTTGATATCACCGGGACGGATATCATTATAGAGAGTATTCTTAGGGAGGTCCGGACTGAGAATATATCTTCCACTTTCATCCTGGCCTATGAAATCCTCTTCAGTATAAAGCCCTTCATCGATGTATCCGAAGATCTGGCCTACAGGATGGCCTGTCTTTGCCCTGTTGGTACCTACTACTGATGCAGGCTCGTCCATCTCGACGATTTCATTGTGAGCATAGGTGAATGTACCCATAAAACCTACATAGAGACCATTATGAAACTGCTTTCTGAGATTGATGGTCACTTCAGCACCCTGATTCTTTACCTTACCGAAGTTCTGCCATGGTGACTTGATGAAACCTGCGGTAAGAGGAATGGAAGTACGTTCCATGAAGATGTTGTTTCTCCTTTCGTCGAATACATCGATGGACATGTCGAAGACTCCGTCGAAGAGACCGATCTCGAGACCGATATTGGCCTTGTTCACCTTCTCCCATGACAAGTCAGGCACACCGAAATCGCCTTCAGCCATACCGGTGATACCGTATCCGCCATCCATACCCCACTTGTACATATCTAGTGTATTATAGTCATCGGTGATGGTAGAAAGGTAGGCGAAACGACGGCCGCTAAGGGATGCATTACCTGTCTGACCGTAAGATGCACGAATCTTGAGGTTACTGAGTACTCGCTTGGCTGGCGCCATGAAAGGCTCTTCCGAGATCACCCAGCCGATAGCTCCTGAAGGGAAGAAACCGTAACGTTTGCCAGGAGCGAAGTTCTCGGAACCGTTGTATCCGAAGTTGAATTCTGCCACATACCTGTCATCGAATGTATAGGCAGCCCTACCTGCGATACCTTGATTTCTATAAGGGAGCTTGTCTCCGTTATCATAGTTGCTTCTCTGGGCGAGGAGCATACCTGACACGGCATGCTTGCCGGCGAATGTCCTGTCGTAGTTGACAGCAAATTCCAGATACAATCTGCGGTTTCCATATGTACCGGATACCTCATGTCCGAGCGTATTGCTGCCGGTAGAAGTCCTGTTCAACACGAGAGTACCGTCCTCGTTTCTCTGACGGGTAGGTGTATAAAGATCCGGAGAAGTCGAACGTTTGACAGTACCTGAAGAGAAACGGTCAAAAGAGAATGTAGCCTTGGCCCTCAATCCCGGAGTAATAAACTTGAAATCCTGCTCCAGCGAGAAGAGAGTCTCTATCTTTGATTCACTGGTATTCTGGTAACCCATCTGTGTTGCCATAGCCCAAACGTTTCCTTCAGCTCCTGCAGGAATCTCTCCTGAAGAATAACGGACAGGATAATCGAAAGGAACTGTACGGAACGCACGGCTGAAAATAGTCTCGACACTCTGCGTAGTGGAGTTGCGGTCCTGAAGATATCCTCCGATGTTCACACGGAACTTGGTGGTCTTGGTGATGTTTATGTCCACATTCGAACGGACATTGTATCTCTGGAGCTTGATGGAAGGGTCCCATTCGCGGCCCGGGTCACGGGTGAGGATACCCTGCTCGTTGTAAAAGGCAGCCACCAGGGAATAAGTGAGGACATTGTTACCTCCGGAAACCTCAGCTGTCACACGCTGGTTTGATGCCCAGTCTTTAGTGATGGCATCTATCCAGTTTACATCAGGATAAAGGTCAGGGTCATATCCTGCACGGGTTTTCGCAATACGATCCGTGTACATCGGAGTCATTCCGCAGTCCACACGGATGTCGTCGAGGAGCTGCATGTAGTCTGCCGCACCGATATAGTCAGGGAGCTTGACAGGCTGAGTACCGGCAAATTCGGCCTTTATAGTCACTCTCGGCTTTCCGATCTCACCGCGTTTGGTCTGGATCAGGATGACACCGTTCGCACCGCGCACACCGTAAACCGCACTCGCTGCCGCATCCTTGAGGACTGAGAAAGAGGCGATTTCCTCAGGATCGATGTTGTCGATATCACGCTCGATACCGTCGACCAGCACGAGAGGGTCACGACCTGCATCCTGGAATGTGGAGATACCACGGATCCAGAATGTGGAGTTATCGTAGCCAGGCTCTCCTGAACGCTGTACAGCCAGCACACCGGCCACCGTACCGGCGAGGTTGTTACTCAGGGAACGTGAAGTACCGACTTTCAGTTTCTCTGGCTCGATAGCCGCGATGGATGCGACCACAGACTCTTTCTTCTGCTGTCCGTATGCCACTACCACTGCATCCTGGAGCTGTCCGATATCTTCAGCAAGTACCACATTCACCACTCTTCTGTTTCCGACCTGGATCTCCTGGGAAATGAAGCCGATATAGCTGACTTCCAGGATGGCCCATCTGTCGGGCACTGTGAGAGAGTAGTTACCGTCGATGTCAGCGATGGCATGTACATCATTGTTCCCTTTCAGGAGGATGGTAGCACCAGGAAGCGGGTCTCCGTTCTCGTCGGAGACGTTTCCTATGACATCGATGGCACTGTCCGAATCAGGCGCCTGCTGTCGTCCGGCAGTGCCTGCGTATGCAGAAAAGGACAGCACGGCCATGAAGGCCAGTATCGCTGCGGCTTTCCTGCCAAACAAGCTTGAAATAGGGTTACATAACATAGTAATAGTATTAATTGAAGTTATTAATAATGCCGGCCTGTTCTGCATCCTGTTTAGTGTGTATATACACATAATTCAATGCATTACACAACGGCAGACAGGGTGCGGAAAATTACAGTCATACATTAAATTGTTTATATTCAGTAATTTGTCTCAGTATTTCATTAACCATGTGTCAGCAATTTTAAAAGTGTGTTCGCCCACAAAATTATATTTTTTTTGGATAAAAAACTAATTTATTTGGATTTTTGTCATCATGACTTAGCGTAAATTTCCGCCGATAGCTTTCCCGGCCTCCTGGAATTCCTGCATATAAGGGACTGAGGAATTATAGCGGGCCGCCGACAGTGACAGAAGAAATTTGGGCCGGACTTCAGAAAAATTTCACTCCAGATTACCGAATTGTGATTTGTTTGATTACTTTTGCAGTCTGGTTCTGTCAGACCCGCGGTCCGGACGCTGATGAAGATACGTCAGGAAGCGGCATCGGGAAATACCGGTGTCTGCCGGAAAAGCCGGCGGCGGGAACTGTAACGGGACAGAGAAAACAGAGAAAGAAGTATATTATCAATATTGTATAAACAAAAAAAGATTGCCCGACAGAGGGCGGTCACGGACAATTCGGACTATGCTGTTCAACATCTTACAAATCGCAGGAGAGGCAGGAACCTCTCTCGAAGCCGTTCCGCAGCAGGAAGTGGTAAGTTTTTCTTTACTGGAAATGGCTGCCAAGGGCGGCTGGCTGATGCTGGTGCTTCTCGCACTTTCCATCATCGCCATCTATGTATTCGGGAAAAAATGGTGGATGATACGCAAGGCTGGCATCGTGGAAAAGAATTTCATGAGAAACATCAACGAGCTGCTTCATGAAGGGAAAATGAAGTCAGCCCTGAACCTCTGCCGGAAATACGACACCCCTGTGGCACGTATCGTGGAAAAAGGGATAGGACGGATAGACAGGCCTTTGCAGGACATACAGGCCACCATGGAAAATACCGGAAATGTCGAAGTGGCGAATCTGGAGAAAGGGCTTCCGATGCTCGCAACCATAGCCGGAGGCGCCCCGATGATCGGATTCCTCGGTACTGTGATGGGTATGATCCAGGCTTTCTTCAACATGGCCAACGCAGGAAACAATATCGACATCACCCTGCTTTCCGGCGGTATATACACGGCCATGGTGACCACGGTAGGAGGTCTGATAGTCGGCATCCTGGCATATTTCGGATACAACTACCTAACTTCCAGGATATCAGATCTGGTATACCTTATGAACAGCACCACGACCGATTTTCTGGACATGGTCCATGATGACATGAATCTCGAGAAGTTGTACGAATCGGATGTACAGTTGTAGCACGGCTTCCGGAACTGAAATCTGAAAGGAAATGGCTATCAAGAGAAATACCAAGATATTGTCTGAATTCTCGATGTCGTCCATGACTGACATCGTGTTTCTGCTGCTTATCTTCTTTCTGGTGACATCCACACTGGTGAATCCGAACGCGCTGAAACTTCTGCTGCCCAAGAGTACCGGACAGGTATCAGCCAAGGCTACTGTCAGCGTATCCATCAAGCATTACCAGGATACGGATACTTACTCGTTCCATATCAACGGGGATCAGACTCCGGTAAGGTTCGACCAGATAGAGGGTGAACTGAATGAACTGCTCATGACTGAGGACGATCCGACTTTCTCGATTTATTCAGACGAGACCGTACCTATAGGGGAAGTGGTGAAAGTCATGAACATAGCTAAAAGAAACCATTACAAGGTCATCCTCGCCACTTCACCGGAATAGGAAATGGCTAGTTACGAAAAGAAAGACAAGAGACAGGAGCGGGACTCCTCGCTGGCGGGAATCATTCTCACGGCAGTGCTGCATCTTGCCCTGTTTGCGATAGTGACTACAAGCGGGCTGAAATACCTGTATCCGCCTCCTCCGGAACAGAGCATGCTGGTGGAGTTCGTGGATACGGAACCTGAAGAACCGCAGCAGATCACTTTCGGAACACAGCCGAGGGCCGCAGACGCTGATCCTGAGGAAAACATAAATCTCGTGCAGAAATCAGAGGCCCAGATGGAGGGTACAGGGGCAAATGAGGCGCCTGAAGCCACGGTAGGAGACGATGGTGACGTGGAAGTGCCGGAACCTCCACGCAAACAGGAAATAAACCGCAGGGCACTGTTCCATGCAGCCAGGAACGAAACCGTCAAAGATACTCTGGCCCCACAGTCGGCTGAAAAGGTATCGGATGAACTCAAGGCCGGACATGCCAGAGGAAACACATTGTCGGGAAAGACTTCCGGAGAACCTAATGCGCGACTTAAAGGAAGAACCGTAGTAGGAAGACTCCCGAAACCGGCTTATGCGGTGCAGAACAGCGGGACTGTGGTAGTGGACATCCTGGTGGACAGGTATGGAAACGTCACCAGCGCAGTTCCAGGCGGTACGGGGACGACAGTCACGGACAAGACTCTGTGGGAAGCCGCCAGAAAGGCGGCATTGAACACCCAGTTCAATGTCAAGGCGGATGCCCCGCTGCAGCAGGCAGGGACCATTACGTATATTTTCAGATTACAATAAACCATTATTACATACAACACATTTTAAAATAAAATTGCCGGGAGGCACAAAGAAATGGAACACAACGAAAAGAGCGGATTTGTCCGCAGGACAGAAGACCGTAGGGATTACGGCAGCAAAAATTATGGAAGCGAAGAAAAGACACCGAGACCTCGCAGGCCGAGGATATCCAGGTCGCAGGGCGGTGAAAAGCTTTTTTCTTCAAATGACGAAAGAAGATTCATACCGGCCGGAGAGCGCAGAAGCTTCGGGTCACACAAAGATCGCAGCTACGGGGACTCTTCGGAGAGACGCGGCTACGGCAGTTCAAGAAGCTACGGAGATTCTTCCGAAAGTCGCGGCTACGGCAGCTCACGCAGCTTCGGAGACTCCTCCGAAAGACGCGGCTACGGTAGCTCAAGAAGCTATGGAGACTCCTCCGAAAGGCGTGGCTACGGCAGCTCAAGAAGCTACGGGGACTCCTCCGAAAGACGTGGCTACGGCAGCTCCAGAAGCTACGGAGACTCTTCCGAAAGACGCGGTTACGGCAGCTCAAGAAGCTACGGAGACTCTTCAGAAAGACGCGGTTACGGAGAAGGAAGAAGATATCAGGCTGACGGGGAGAGAAAAACATACGGAAACAGGAAAAACTCTGCCCCTGCGCATAAACCTGGTGTCAGGAAACAGGCCAGACCTTTCGCCAAGGCACAGGAAACAAACAACGCCGCCAACGGCATCAACAGAATGATCCGCAGGAAAATGGCTCAGGCTGAAGAAGCATATTCCGACTTCGATGCGGCACCGGTACCTGTTAAGGAGGAGATCAGGCTGAACAAGTTCATCGCGAACTCCGGCATCTGCTCCAGAAGGGAGGCTGACAATTTCATCCAGGCCGGAGTGGTAACGGTAAACGGCGAAGTGGTCACGGAACTCGGGACGAAGATAAATATCTTCAACGATGATGTCAGATTCAACGGCGAAAGGCTGAAAGGAGAAAAAAAGGTGTACATCGTGATGAACAAGCCGAAAGGCTATGTCACCACCACCAGCGACCCTCACGCGGAGAAGACTGTGATGGAGCTTCTGAAAGGCTGCAAGTCCAGGGTATTCTCGGTAGGAAGGCTCGACAAGAACACCACAGGAGTGCTCATGTTCACCAATGACGGCGAGATGGCTGAAAAACTCACCCATCCTTCTTACAACAAGAAGAAAATCTATCAGGTGACACTGAACTCGGACCTCTCGCAGGAAGACTACGAAAAGATTCTCGGCGGTGTGACACTGACTGACGGCGATATCGCTGCAGACGAACTCGAATTCATCGACGAAACCGACCACAGGAAACTGGGTATAGAAATACATTCCGGGAAAAACAGAATCGTAAGAAGGATATTCGAATCTCTGGGTTATGAGGTCAAGAGTCTCGACAGGGTGTACTTCGCGGGTCTCACGAAGAAAGGCCTGAAAAAGGGACAGTGGAGATATCTCACGGATGGAGAAGTGAATATCCTGAAAATAGGTTCTTACCAGTAGCAGATACATGGAAAAACAGAAGAAACACCGCTCCGGCTTCGTGAACATCATCGGGAATCCGAATGTCGGGAAATCCACGCTGATGAATGCGCTGGTCGGAGAGAAACTGTCTATCGTCACGGCCAAAGCCCAGACGACCAGGCACAGGATCATGGGAATAGTGAACGGAGAAGACTACCAGATAGTCTACTCCGACACTCCCGGTATCCTGAAGCCCAATTACAGGCTGCAGCAGAGCATGATGGATTTCGTGGACACGGCCATCGGCGATGCCGACATCATCCTGTATGTGACCGATGTCGTGGAAAAAGGCGACAAGAACGCCGAATACATAGAGAAACTGCAGCATATAGAATGTCCTGTGATTCTGGTGATAAACAAGATAGACATCAGTACGCAGGAGAAGGTCCTGGAACTCATGCAGTGGTGGAAGGAACAGCTCCCGAAGGCCGTTATTTTTCCTGCATCGGCACAGGAGAAGTTCAACCTCGAGAATATTTTCGATGCCATAGTATCGAATCTGCCGGAGGCTCCGGCATGGTACGACAAGGACGTATTCACCGACAGGAACCTGAGATTCTTCGCATCGGAAATCATCCGCGAAAAGATATTCCTGTACTACAGCCAGGAGATACCTTACAGCTGCGAAGTGGTCATAGAAAGTTTCAGGGAAGGTGAAGAAAGATATGACATCAGCGCGGTGATATATGTCATGAGGGATTCCCAGAAAGGCATCATCATCGGCAAGGGAGGCCAGACCCTGAAAAAGGTAGGCACCAAGGCCAGAATAGACATGGAGGACTTTTTCCAAAAGAAAGTCTTCCTGAGCCTGTTCGTGAAAGTGGACCCTGACTGGAGGGAAAACAAGAAGGAACTGAGAAAATTCGGATACGAATAAGGAGGGACATCCCCGGTCCCCGCGATGCGCGGCAACGCTGCCGCAGAAAAGGAAGAGATATATGGATGACTTGGAGAACAGACAGGACGAGATCAATGACGATGACTTCGGCCAGGAAATGGTGGAAGAGGGCGAATCTACCGGAAAGTATGACAAGCTGCTGAATGACAGCAGCCGGCGGTACAGGCTGTCCGGGATGTTCAAGGAATGGTTTCTCGACTATTCCTCATACGTCATTCTCCAGAGGGCCGTCCCTCACATTGACGATGGACTGAAGCCGGTCCAGCGCCGTGTGCTTCATACCATGTTCAAGATAGATGACGGGACATACACGAAAGTGGCCACCATAGTCGGGGAAGCGATGAAGCTTCACCCTCACGGCGACTCGTCCATTCTCGGGGCACTGGTCCAGATCGGACAGAAGAATCTGCTGGTGGACTGTCAGGGAAACTGGGGAAACATCCTCACCGGAGACTCGAATGCTGCAGGCAGGTACATAGAAGGACGTCTGACCAAATTCGCGAAAGAGGTGATGTTCAATCCGAAAATCACCGAATGGATGAATTCCTACGACGGGAAAAACCAGGAACCGGTGGACCTGCCGGTGAAGTTCCCCCTGCTGCTGGCACAGGGAGCCGAAGGCATAGCCGTAGGGCTTGCCTCGAAGATCCTTCCGCACAATTTCAACGAACTGCTGGACGCATCCATAGCCATATTGGAAGGACAGGATTTCGAACTGTATCCGGACTTCCCTACCGGAGGATATGCCGACTGTTCAAAATACAACCACGGACGTCGCGGAGGCGTGGTCAAGGTACGTGCGAAGATCGAAAAAATCGACAAGAATACCATAGCCATCACTGAAATCCCGTATGGGAAGACCACGCACAACATCATCGACTCGATACTGAAGGCGAAGGACAACGGAAAGATAAAGATACGCAAGATAGATGACCTGACCACGACTCAGGCCAATATCGTCATCCATCTTCCGAACGACGTGTCGCCTGACAAGACCATCGATGCACTGTACGCTTTCACGGACTGCGAAGTCTCCATATCGCCGAACACCTGCGTGATAGTGGACAGCAAGCCTCAGTTCATGAGCGTGGACGAAGTGCTCAGGTACAATACCGATCATACCCGCACGCTTTTGGGAAGGGAGCTTCAGCTCAGGCTCGACGAGCTGAATGACGAATGGCACTACAGTTCTCTGGAACGGATTTATTTCGAAAACGAGATATACAGGATTCTGGAAAAGAAAGATTCGTCAAGCTGGGAAGAACAGCTGGACGAGACATTCGCCGAGATGAAGAAATACCAGGATCAGGTGCTCCGGGATATCACCATGGAAGACATCCTGAAACTCGTCGAGAAGCCTATCAGGAAGATTTCCAAGTTCGACATCAAGGCGCTGGAGGAGAAACTGCGCGGAATAGAGGATGAAATCGACGAGGTAAAGAATCATCTGGAACACCTTACCGAATTCACCGTCAAGTACTTCAGGAATCTGAAGAAGAAATACGGGAAGGACTGGCCGCGGCTGACGGAAATAGCCAGCTTCGAGACCATCACGGCTACACGCGTGGTCAACAACAATGCGAAACTCTATGTCAACAAGGCGGAAGGCTTCGCAGGCATAGGGCTCAAGAAGGAAGACAATGCGGAATTCGTCTGCGACTGCTCCGACCTCTCGGAAATCATCGTCATCCGCAAGGATGGAAAATATGTAGTGACCAAAGTCAGCGACAAGGCGTTTTTCGGAAAGGACATCCTGTATGTCGGCCTTTTCGACAGGAACGACCAGCGTACCATATACAATGTCATATACCGCGACGGGAAAGACAGCGTGTCGTATGCCAAACGGTTCGCGGTCACAAGCATAACGAGAGACAAGGAGTACGACATCACCCAGGGCACTCCGGGATCGAAGATCCTGTGGTTCACCGCGAACGGCAACGGCGAGGCGGAAACTGTCAAAATCTATCTCCGGCCGCGTCCGAAACTGAAAAAGCTGGTGGATGAATACGATTTCGCCCAGCTGGCCATCAAGGGACGGGCTGCCAGAGGCAACGTGGTATCGAAAAATCCTATCCAACGCATCATGCTGAAATCCAAAGGGGTTTCCACCATCGGCGGGAAGGATATATGGTTCGATGAAGACATAAACAGGCTGAACGAGGATTCCAGAGGGAAATATCTGGGTCAGTTTACCGGAGACGAACATATCCTGGCAGTGTTCAAAGACGGCACCTATTATACCACTACATACGACCTGAGCAACAGATATCAGGGAGAGCTGGCTTTCATCGAAAAACTGGAACCGGGGAAGACTTTCACGGCCATATACTATGACGGGCAGCAGAAGTGGTTCTATGTGAAGAGATTCTCGTTCGACATCAGCGACAACACACCGGTATCCTTCATTTCTTCCGGAAAAGGCTCATACCTGGTAGAGATCAGCGGAGACAGGCATCCGCAGATAGAGGTGACATTCGGCGGAAAATACGAGCACCGCTTTCCCGAGACGATAGATGCCGAGGAGTTCATCGGGAAGAAAGGACTGCAGGCGAAGGGAAAGAAAGCCAGCCAGTACGATATCAAGACTGTCAGGTTCATAGAACCTCTGCACAAGCCTGAGGATGATATCGTCACCGAGACTGCCGGCACGCCGGAAACAGTGGAAGACACGCAGACAGATCCGGAAACGAGCGATCCTACCCTGTTTTAACATGTTTTTCCGGCCTTTCGGCCAATATTTCCAGGACATGACCATTTCCCTCAACGGATTCATGGGCAGCGGTAAAAGCTGCGTGGCGCGGAAGCTTTCCGAGCGTCTCGGTTGTGCATTGGTCGACCTCGACCACTATATAGAAGAAAAGACAGGAAGGAAGATTCCGGAAATTTTCGCATCCGACGGGGAATCCGGATTCAGGAAAACGGAAAAGGAAGCTCTAGAGGAAGTGCTTGAGTCTTTCTCAGGAATTGACGAAGGCAGCGAATCCGGAAACGTGCTGCTGTCGCTTGGCGGAGGTACTGTCACGACTCCGGAATGTGCCGCCATGGTGAGGGAAAAGACATTCTGCATATATCTGAGAGCTTCCGTGGATACTCTGGTGAAAAACCTGCAGAACGACTTCGCCTCCAGACCGATGCTCGGCAATGGCGGCGGACAGCCTTCGGACCTGACGGCGCTCCGCTCACGTATCGAGGAACTCATGTCAGCCCGCAGCAGCATCTACGAATCCTGCGCCAGCCTCGTCATCGACACCGACAGTCTCTCTTTCGACGAAATCGCCGGCCACATCGCGGAAAAACTATCCGTCTGACAGGCACTGGAAACGGCCGGGACTCAGGATGAATTACCGGGATATTAAAAGCGGGAAATATTCTATATGAAGTCATCGCGATCGTGGATATCCTTGATGCGGAGCTGGATGTTGGCAATGCCACGGTAGTAGTTCTCCACTATCGAATAACAGATGTCGACAGGATTTCCGTTCCGGATATGCTCGAAATGTTCGGCCTTGTTGAAAGCTATGGCCGGAAAGTGATGGTACGGCTGAGTCTCCTGTATTAGCTCCAGCTTAAGATGTCCGGCATCAGCACCCACACGACGCCCGTTCCCGTTGTCATAGACATTTTCCGTCAGGAAGACAGGAGCGGTGTTTCCCGGGCCGAACGGCTGGAACTGTTTCAGTATCCTGACAAATTTCGGGGTGATGGTATCGAAATTCAGGAGAGAATCCACGAATATGACAGGAGTCAGCATCTCGGACGTGATCCTGTCACCGATGAATTTCTCTATCCGGCTGCAGAATTCGGGAAGATTCTCCTCCTTGAGGGTCAGGCCTGCGGCATAGAGATGTCCTCCGAAATTTTCCAGCAGATCGGAACAGCTCTCTATCGCGTCATAAAGGTCAAAACCGTGCACACTGCGTGCAGAACCGGTCACAAGTCCGTTCGACTGTGTCTTGGAAAAGACTATGGTAGGCTTGTAGAATGCCTCGACCAGACGTGAAGCCACGATGCCGACCACACCCTTGTGCCAGGACGGATTGTAAACGATGGTAGCATTCCCGGATGACAGGCACGAACCTGACTGAACCATCTCCAGAGCTTCCTGCGTGATTTCACGGTCTATATTCTTGCGCTCGTTGTTGTACTGGTTTATCTCCGCGCCGATTCTCTCCGCCTCTTTCTCGTCAGTAGCTGTCAGCAGCTCTACAGCCACCCGTCCGGATTCCATACGTCCGGCTGCGTTTATTCTCGGACCGATCTTGAATACTATGTCATCGATGGTCACATGCTCCGGATCAAGTCCGGAGAGGCGGATCATCGTATATAGCCCCATACGGGGATGCTCGTTCAGCTGTTTGAGCCCGTAATGGGCCAATATCCTGTTCTCCCCTACTACAGACACCAGGTCGGCGGCGATACTGACAACCAGCAGGTCCAGCAGGGATACCAGATTTTCGAATGGTATGCCGTAAACCGAAGCGTAGGCCTGTACGAGCTTGAAACCCACTCCGCATCCAGAAAGATCATCGAAAGGATAGCCGCAGTCTTCCCTTTTGGGATCGAGGACAGCCACGGCCCGGGGAATTTCGTTCTCTGGAAGATGATGGTCGCAGATAATCACGTCCACGCCTTTCCCGGTAGCATAGGAAACCTTGTCATTTGCCTTTATGCCGCAGTCCAGGGCTATGATCAGTACGAAGCCGTGGTCTGCAGCCCAGTCCACCCCCTTGAAGGAAAGGCCGTAACCTTCATCATATCTGTCAGGGATATAGAAATCTACGTGATCAGTCAGTTTTTTAAGAAAAGAATACACGAGGGCTACAGCCGTAGTGCCGTCCACATCATAGTCCCCGTAGACGAGGATCTTCTCTCCGGACTCCACGGCCCTGTGGACACGTTCCACCGCCCGGTCCATATCCTTCATCAGAAACGGGTCATGCAGATTCTTCAGGTCCGGACGGAAAAATGCACGGGCATCCTGGAAAGTCCCGATTCCGCGCTGGGCCAGCAGTCCGGCCAGCACCGGATCGATTCCGAGTTCCGATGAAAGCCGACTCACTGCTTCCCTGTCAGCAGGATCCTTGATTATCCATTTCCTTTCCTTGACCATTTTCCTCGCTCCTGCGTAAAAACGCCATCATACAAATATACGTATTATTCAAAAGTATTGCACGAAAAATCGGTTTTTTCGTGCAATGGAATCGTTTTTTTTGTAGGTTTGGGCCGGTTTTCACGGAACGGATATGACAGCTGGCAGATACGAAGACAGGTTGGGTACGGACAGGATGCTTCCTCTGGTGTTCAGGATGGCTCTCCCGTCTGTCGTGGCGCAGATAGTGAACCTGCTTTACAATATCGTGGACAGGATATTCATAGGCCGTATTCCCGGAATCGGTACGGATGCCCTCGCAGGGGTGGGCGTAACGGGATCGGTGATCATCCTGATATCGGCATTCTCGATGATAGTCGGCGGAGGAGCCGCACCTCTTGCCTCCATTGCCCTGGGACAGGGTAACAGGGAACGGGCGGAAAGGATTCTCGGAAACGGATTCCTGCTGCTGATACTGTTCGCGGTCTCTACGGCCGGACTCACCTATGCCTTCATGGAACCTCTTCTCATGCTGACCGGCGCATCCGAAAACACTATCGGCTATGCAACGGACTATCTGAACATATACCTGACCGGAACAGTATTCGTGCAGATAGCCACAGGCCTGAATTCTTTCATCAGCGCACAGGGAAGGCCTGGGATAGCGATGCTCTCCACCGTCATAGGGGCGCTCACGAACCTGATTCTGGACCCGGTCTTCATCTTCGGTATGGACATGGGAGTGAAAGGAGCCGCCCTCGCCACGGTCATCTCGCAGGCTTTCAGCGCCTTATGGGTGCTGCGTTTCCTTTTTTCTTCCCAGGCCAGTCTGCGTATAGACAGGAGTCACCTGAAAATGGAGAGGAAGATCATCCTGGCGATATTTTCCCTGGGAGTGGCCCCTTTCGTGATGTCATGCACGGAAAGCATAGTGGGATTCGTGCTGAACGGGAGTCTGAAACACTACGGAGACATTTACGTAAGCACTCTGACGGTGCTGCAGAGCGCGATGATGTTCGGAAGCGTGCCCATCACCGGATTCGCACAGGGTTTCGTCCCCGTGGCGAGCTACAATTTCGGCCGCGGGAACGCATCCAGGGTGAAAGAGTGTTTCAGGATAGCGGTCATCACGATGTTTTCTTTCAATTTCATCCTGATGCTGCTGATGGTGCTCTTCCCCGGTGCAGTGGCTTCGTTTTTCACAGATGACCCGCACCTGATAGCCCATGTGAAGGAGATGGCCCCGTATTTCCTGACCGGCTCGATGATTTTCGGGCTGCAGCGTGCCTGCCAGAATACGTTCATAGCCCTGGGGCAGGCGAAGATATCGCTTTTCATCGCCCTGCTTCGGAAAGTCTTCCTGCTGGTCCCTCTGGCCCTGCTGCTGCCGCACTTCTTCGGTGTAGAGGGTGTATATCTGGCTGAATCAGTGGCAGATGCCACA
Source organism: uncultured Bacteroidales bacterium (assembly GCA_944322815.1). Classification (GTDB taxonomy): domain Bacteria; phylum Bacteroidota; class Bacteroidia; order Bacteroidales; family UBA932; genus Cryptobacteroides. Next base: position 31,372 of record CALUQB010000030.1, read on the forward strand.
GCCGCGCTGTGCTGCATCACGATTTTCGCATTGACCTTTCCGAAGATTCTGGCAAAAGGATGCAGGGAAAAAGAAAATTAGTATTTTTGCACGAAAAGATCCATTCATCCAACCGTCTGACTGACGTTATGTTAAGAAAAATCAGAATTGCACTGGCAGCCATAGTGTTCATACTCGTGACGCTGCTTTTCCTCGACTTTACAGGCACTGTCCACCGATGGTTCGGCTGGCTGGCTGAAATCCAGTTCCTGCCGGCCGTCCTGGCCATGAATTTCGCCGTCACAGCACTGCTCGTCATCCTGACTCTGCTGTGCGGCAGGGTCTACTGCTCCGTGATCTGTCCTTTAGGCGTGATGCAGGACATCATCTCGTGGATTCACGGAAAGACGAAAAAGAAGAACCGCTTCCGTTTCTCATGGTCTCCGGCCAAAAACCTGCTCAGATACGGGATACTCGTGATATTCATCGTCCTGATGGCAGCCGGTCTCATGTCCATAGCCGCCATCATAGCCCCGTACAGCGCATTCGGACGCATAGCCAGCAGTCTTCTCGCCCCATTATGGCAGTGGGGGAACAACCTCCTGGCCTGGTTTGCGGAGAGAATCGGCAGCTATGCTTTCTACAGCACCGAAGTATGGCTGAAGAGCCTGCCTGTTTTCATCATAGCCGCAGTGACATTCATCGTGATTTTCATTCTGGCATGGAAAAACGGCAGGACATGGTGCAACACCGTCTGTCCCGTAGGCTCCGTCCTCGGACTGCTGTCTCGTTTTTCCGTTTTCAAGCCTGTCATCGATACGGAGAAATGCCGGAACTGCGGACTGTGCGGTCGACAGTGCAAGGCGTCCTGCATAAACATGAAAGAGCACAAGATCGATTACAGCCGCTGCGTGGCATGCTTTGACTGTCTCGACACCTGCAGCGAAGGTGCGATCAGCTACCGCCCTGTCTGGAAGAAAAAGGTCGCGGAAAATGTCCCGGTTCAGGATGCCCTTCCGGGCAATAAGGATGTCCATGACCATGTCTCCGGACATCCGGAGCCAGGTCCGGACAATGGCAGACGCGCTTTCATCGCGTCTGCAGCCGTGGCTCTGTCCGCAGCTGCCGTCAAGGCCCAGGACATGAAGGTGGACGGCGGCCTGGCCGCAATACTTCCGAAAAAGGCTCCGGTGCGCAGGACTCCTCTGAAACCTGCCGGTTCGATGAGCCTGAAGAACTTCACCGCGCACTGTACTGCATGCCAGCTGTGTGTATCGGTGTGCCCGAATCAGGTATTGAGACCTTCCGGGAATCTGATGACGCTGATGCAGCCGGAAATGTCGTATGAAAAGGGCTGGTGCCGTCCTGAATGCACGAAGTGTTCCGATGTGTGCCCGTCAGGGCCTATCCGCCCGGTAACCGTAGAGGAAAAATCTTCCATCCAGATAGGACACGCAGTGATCGTGTATGAAAACTGCGTGGTGAATTCAGACGGAGTTTCATGCGGGAACTGCGCAAGGCATTGCCCTTCCGGGGCCATCAGGATGGTACATTCCGTACCGGGTGACAAGGGTTCGCTGATGATTCCAACTGTGGTGGAGGAGAGGTGCATCGGCTGCGGGGCTTGCGAGAATCTGTGTCCGGCACGGCCTCTGAGTGCGATTTATGTGGAGGGGCATGAGGTGCATAAAGTTTTGTGACCGGTAGAAGACATTAAATTAAAGGAACCATGAAAGAAGACATATCGAGAAGGGAGTTTCTGAAGAGAACGGGAGCAGGCGCAGCGGCATTGGGTCTGGCAGCAGCAGGCTGCACGCCCGGAAAAGAACAGGAATTGCCGGAAGGCACTGGCGAAATGACGTTCAGGACGAATCCTGCGACCGGAGACCGGGTATCGCTTCTGGGCTACGGCTGCATGAGGTGGCCGATGACGACTGACGGCGACGGAAACGAAATCATTGACCAGGAACAGGTGAACAGGCTTGTGGACAGGGCATTGGCGAGTGGAGTGAATTATTACGACACCTCGCCGGTGTATTGTCAGGGGCTGTCGGAAAAAGCCACGGCCATTGCCCTTTCAGGGCACCCGAGAGAATCTTATTTCCTGGCGACGAAGCTGTCGAATTTCAGCAATTGGTCGAGGGAAAATTCGATCCTGATGTACAGAAAGTCTTTCGAGAACCTGATGACGGACTATATCGACTATTATCTTCTGCATTCCGTCGGGAACGGCGGCAGTTCGCAATTCGATGCGAGGTATGTGGATAACGGGATGATCGATTTCCTGATGAAAGAGCGTGAGGAGGGTCGTATCCGGAATCTTGGATTTTCCTATCATGGGGACAGGAAGACTTTCGACTATGTGCTTGGCCTGCATGAGAAGGTGCATTGGGATTTCGTGCAGATACAGATGAATTATGTGGACTGGCGGCATGCTGCATCGCGGAATGTGGATGCGGAGTATCTTTATGCGGAGCTGGCGGACAGGGGGATTCCTGCCGTGATCATGGAGCCTCTGCTCGGAGGCCGTCTGAGCAATGTCCCTGAGTATATTGCAGACCGTCTGAAAGAGCGCGATCCGTACAGCAGCGTGGCTTCCTGGGCTTTCAGGTTCGCGGGGACTTATCCGGATGTGCTGACTGTGCTGAGCGGGATGACCTATATGGAGCATCTGGAGGAAAATATCGGCACTTACTCCCCTCTCAGGCCGCTGAATGAGGATGACATAAGGTTTCTGGAGGAGACGGCAGTGCTGATGATGCAGTATCCTACCGTTCCTTGCAACGACTGCAAGTACTGCATGCCTTGCCCTTACGGGATAGATATCCCTGCCGTGCTGCTGCATTACAACAAGTGCGTGAATGAGGGGAATATCGCCCGGGATCCGGGTTCTGAGGATTACCGGCGGGCACGCAGGGCCTATCTGGTGAGTTATGACAGGGCTGTGGAGAAGGTCCGCCAGGCGGATCACTGTATCGGGTGCAAGCAGTGTATTCCGCACTGCCCTCAGAGTATCGACATTCCGCACGAGCTGCACCGCATAGCCCGGTATGTGGAGGAGTTGAAACGGAATCTAGTATAAGGCAGAAAACCGCAGTGTACTCCCGTACATGAGGATTTGCGAATCAAGTATAACGCAGAAAGCACCTTTTACCATCATTC
>CALUQB010000031.1 GCA_944322815.1 uncultured Bacteroidales bacterium
CGCCGATGTAGCTCAGTTGGCTAGAGCACGTGATTTGTAATCTCGGGGTCGTGGGTTCGATTCCCTCCATCGGCTCAGTTTTTTGAAAAAGTTTCGGAAAGGTCGAAGTCTGACGACGAAGACATCCGGAAAAAGAATTTTGAAGTTTGTTTTGGAATGGATTCAAGAAAGACAAGCGAGGAGGAAAGGAGTTTACTGGTGTAAATGACTGACTGATGAAGCGAAGTCTGACGAAGAAGACGTCCAAAAGAAACGAAAAAACGGGAGAATACCAGAGTGGCCAAATGGGGCAGACTGTAAATCTGCTGGTTTATACCTTCGGTGGTTCGAATCCATCTTCTCCCACAAAACCTGAAAGGAAAAAGCGGAAGTAGCTCAGTTGGTAGAGCATTAGCCTTCCAAGCTAAGGGTCGCGGGTTCGAACCTCGTCTTCCGCTCAAACTACGCCAGTGTAGCTCAGGGGTAGAGCGCTTCCTTGGTAAGGAAGAGGTCATGAGTTCAAATCTCATCACCGGCTCTGCTTTTTTTGTGTATATAATACTCAATTAAAATATTAAATTATGGCTAAAGAAACCTTTAAAAGAGACAAACCGCACGTTAACATCGGTACGATTGGCCACGTTGACCACGGTAAGACTACTTTGACAGCTGCAATCACTACTGTGCTTGCAAAACAGGGTCTGTCAGAGCTTCGTTCATTTGACTCTATCGATAACGCTCCTGAGGAGAAAGAGCGTGGTATTACTATTAACACCGCACACGTAGAATATCAGACTGCAACACGTCACTATGCACACGTTGACTGCCCGGGCCACGCCGACTATGTGAAGAACATGGTAACAGGTGCCGCTCAGATGGATGGTGCCATCCTCGTAGTAGCAGCAACTGACGGTCCAATGCCTCAGACTCGTGAGCACATCCTTCTCGCCCGTCAGGTAAACGTTCCTAGAATCGTCGTTTTCATGAACAAGGTTGACCTTGTAGACGATGCTGAGATGCTCGACCTCGTAGAGATGGAAATCCGTGACCTCCTCTCATTCTACGGTTTCGATGGCGACAATGCTCCGGTTATCCGCGGTTCTGCACTCGGTGCACTCAACGGCGACCCACAGTATGAGGAAAAGATCATGGAACTCATGAACGCTGTTGACGAGTACATTCCTATCCCTCCAAGGGACAACGAGAAACCGTTCCTGATGCCTATCGAGGACATCTTCTCTATCACTGGACGTGGTACTGTAGCAACAGGCCGTATTGAGACAGGTGTTGTACACACTGGTGACGAAGTTGAAATCGTAGGTCTCGGTGAAGAGCCTAAGAAGACAGTCGTAACAGGTGTCGAGATGTTCCGTAAGATCCTCGATGAAGGAGAGGCCGGTGACAACGTAGGTCTTCTTCTCCGTGGTATCGACAAGAAGGAAATCAAGAGAGGTCAGGTTCTTGCTAAACCGGGAACAATTCATCCTCACCAGAAATTCCAGGCTGAGATCTACGTTCTGAAGAAAGACGAGGGTGGTCGTCATACACCATTCCACAACCACTATCGTCCTCAGTTCTTCATCCGTACCCTTGACATCACAGGAGAGATCACTCTCCCAGAGGGAACTGAGATGGTAATGCCTGGTGACAACGTGACTATCACTGTTGACCTTATCTATCCGGTAGCACTTAACGAAGGTCTTCGTTTCGCAATCCGTGAAGGTGGTCGTACAGTAGGTGCCGGTCAGGTAACAAAGATTCTTGAATAATCATTTCAGGATATATTGAGAGGGGTGTCCTCATCGACACCCCTCATTTTTAAAAAGTTCATTGAGAAATTGAATTTTAAATGCCGGATGCAAGGCACGCGAAGCGAGAAGTCCGCGGCATACTTCCGTATGTGAGGAACTTCGAGTCTGAGTAGAAACGAAGCAATCCATTAAAAATTCAATAAGAAATTGAGTTTTTAAGGATGGGATGCAAGGAACGTGAAGAAGAGGAAACCGGAGTTTACTTCTGTAAATGAGGATTTCCGATGCAAGCAGTGACGAAGCAGACCGCCTTAAAAATCAATTTATAGGGGAATAGTATAAGGGTAGTACAGAGGTCTCCAAAACCTTTAGTCTGGGTTCGAATCCTGGTTCCCCTGCAAAATATCAAAGGTTACGATTTGGTAATTGTTTAACAGACGTTGCATTAAGCTTCCAATTCGCAATGTCCATTAAAAGTAAAGATGAGAAAGTTCATAAACTATCTTAAAGAATCTTATACTGAGTTGACCAAGAAAGTTACCTGGCCGACTTGGGATAAACTTCAAAGTTCAGCGCTGCTCGTTATGGTAGCTACCGTGATCTTTGCAGTTGTCATTTTCGCTATGGACTTTGCTTTCCGCCATTTGATGACATTCATCTACACCATGTAATCCTGCATATACTATGAGTGAAAACAACAAGAAATGGTATGTGCTGAGAGCTGCTGGGGGTAAAGAGAAGAAAGCCAAGGAATATCTCGAAAAAGAAATCGAGAGGTGCGGACTTCAGGATTATGTATCACAGGTTCTCGTTCCTACTGAGAAAGTCTACAGAATAAAGGATGGAAAAAGGGTCGCACAGGAAAGACTTTTCTATCCCGGTTATGTTCTGATAGAGGCGGAACTCACAGGCGAACTTCAGTATATAATCAGAAATGAAGTGCCGCACATGTCAGGTTTTCTGACCGAGAAGAGAGATGTCAGCAAAGGAAACGGCAAAGCTCAGGAAGAAAAGATTCCTATCCCGCTCAGGGACTCCGAAGTCAAGAGGATTCTTGGAGAGCAGGATGAGAAGGCCGGCAACGAAGGAGAGACGATAGTCGACTATCAGATCGGAGAAGCAGTGAAGATCACTGACGGTCCATTCAGCGGTTTCGACGGTACTGTAGAGGAGATAGTTGAAGACAGAAGCAAGATTAAGGTAATGGTTATGATCTTCGGCAGGAAGACCCTGCTTGAGCTCAACTTTACACAAGTAACTAAAGAATAATCAAAATTATGGCAAAAGAAGTTACCGGGTTTATCAAACTCCAGATCAAAGGTGGCGCAGCAAATCCATCACCTCCAGTAGGACCGGCTCTCGGTTCGAAAGGTCTGAACATCATGGATTTCTGCAAGCAGTTCAATGCCCGCACTCAGGACAGCGCTGGTAAAGTATTGCCTGTAGTGATTACAGTCTACAGCGACAAGTCTTTCTCTTTTGAAGTAAAGCAGCCGCCAGTAGCAGTACAGCTCAAGGAAGCTGCCAAGATATCCAAAGGCTCCGACCAGCCAAACAGAAACAAGGTAGCTACTATCACCTGGGATCAGGTGAAGACTATCGCCCAGTCAAAGATGCCGGACCTCAATGCATTCACATTGAAATCTGCCATGACTATGGTAGCCGGTACAGCGAGGAGCATGGGTATCAAAGTGGAAGGTGAATTTCCTGCTGACATCTAAAAATCACACGCGAAATGAGTAAACTTACAAAGAACCAAAAAATGGTTATGGCCAAATACGATGCGGCCAAGCAATATAAGCTATCTGAGGCATGTGAAGTAGTCAAGGATATCACTTACACGAAATTCGATGCTTCAATAGAACTTACCATGAATCTGGGAGTAGATCCACGTAAAGCAAACCAGATGGTACGTGGCGTGGTGACTCTTCCGAACGGAACAGGTAAGCAGACAAGGGTACTGGTCCTCTGTACTCCGGACAAGGAGACAGAAGCAAAAGAGGCAGGTGCTGACTATGTAGGTCTCGATGAATATATCGAGAAGATAAAAGGTGGATGGACTGACGTTGATGTCATAATCTGTACACCTTCAGTGATGGCGAAAGTAGGTGCCATAGGTAGGATTCTCGGCCCGAGAGGACTTATGCCTAACCCTAAGACAGGTACCGTGACTATGGAAATAGGCAACGCTGTCAAGGAAGTGAAGGCCGGTAAGATCGACTTCAAGGTGGACAAGACCGGTATCATCCATGCAGCTATAGGAAAAGCGTCATTCACTCCACAGCAGATCTGCGAGAACGCTCAGGAGCTGATTTCAGCTGTCTTGAAGTTGAAACCTCAGTCTCTGAAAGGAACTTATCTCAAGAGTGCTTCCATTTGCTCGACGATGAGTCCTGGAATCCAGTTAGATATCAAATCATTCAGTAGTGCTGAATAATAAAATTCAATGTTATGAGAAAAGAAGAGAAAACGCAAATACTTGAATCAATTTCAGCACAAATCCAGGAGACTCCGAATTTCTACATCACGGATATCTCGGGACTGAATGCTGAACAGACTGCGAAACTTCGCCGCGACTGCTTCGAAAAGGAAATCAAGCTCGTTGTAGTAAAGAACACCCTTTTCCACAAGGCAATCGAGAAGCTCGGAAACGAGGAAGCGAACCAGCTGCTCGGAACACTTGAAGGCCCTACAGCCATCATGTACACGGTCACTCCTAATGCACCTGCAAAACTCATCAAGAAGTATGCGGATGAGGGAAGTGAGAAACCGGCTCTCAAGGGAGCTTATGTACAGGAGTGCGCATTCGTAGGCGCAGACAAACTCGGCGAACTCTGCAACATCAAGTCACGCGAGGAACTTATCGGCGAGATTGTCGGACTGCTCCAGTCACCTGCACGCAATGTCGTATCTGCTCTTCAGTCAGCAGGCGGCAAACTGGCAGGCATCGTCAAGACACTTTCAGAAAGAGAATAGAAACAATAAACAATTTAATAAATTACAATTATGGCAGATATTAAAGCACTCGCAGAAGAGTTGGTTAACCTTTCTGTGAAAGACGTACAGGAATTGGCTAATATCCTCAAAGAGGAATACGGAATCGAGCCTGCAGCCGCTGCAGTAGCAGTAGCAGGTCCAGCAGCAGGTGCAGGTGAAGCTGCAGCTGCAGAGCAGACTGAATTCGATGTTATCCTTAAGTCAGCAGGCCAGGCTAAGCTTGGTGTTGTAAAGGCTGTGAAAGACATCACCGCTCTTGGACTTAAAGAGGCTAAGGACCTTGTAGACAAGGCTCCTGACGCTGTCATCAAAGAGAAAGTTTCCAAGGCAGAGGCTGAGCAGATCAAAGCTACCCTCGAAGAGGCTGGAGCAGAAGTTGAGATTAAATAACTTCAACTTTCCCCTGTGATTGGGGACAACGATTCAGGTTTAGGGCCAGAATACGACCCTAAACCTTTTTGTCGTATCTAGTTTTTCTCTAAACCAAAAGGCAGAAAGATGTCACAAAACACCAAAAATCAGCGAATATCCTTTGCATCATCTAAAATTCTCCTTGAATATCCGGACCTCCTCGAAGTCCAACTGAAGTCCTTCAGAGACTTCTTCCAGCTGGACACTACTCCCGAGAACAGGAAAAACGAAGGACTGTACCAGGTTTTCCAGGAAATTTTTCCGATAGAGGACACCCGCAACAACTACAAACTGGAGTTTATCGACTATTTCATCGACCCTCCACAGTATTCAATAGACGAGTGCCTCGAGAGAGGTTTGACATATAATGTGCCACTCAAGGCGAAACTCCGCCTTTCATGCAGCGATCCTGAACACGAAGATTTCGACACGAAAATACAGGATGTATATCTCGGCAACATACCTTACATGACGCCCGGAGGTACTTTCGTGATCAACGGTTCAGAACGTATCATCGTATCACAGCTGCACAGATCACCCGGCGTGTTCTTCGGACAAAGCGTCCATGCCAACGGTACCAAGCTTTATTCTGCACGTATTATCCCGTTCAAGGGATCATGGATCGAATTTGCGACTGACATCAACAACGTGATGTACGCATATATCGACCGAAAGAAGAAATTACCTGTGACCACATTGCTGAGAGCAATTGGGTTCAACAGCGATAAAGATATCATAGACATTTTCGGACTTGCCGACGAGATAGAAGTGACCCCTGAAAACCTGAAAAAGAACGAGGGTCGCAAGCTTGCGGCTAAAGTCCTCAAAACATGGTTCGAGGATTTCGTGGATGAAGATACCGGAGAGGTGATCCCGGTAGAAAGGACAGTCCCTATCGTGGACAGGGGCGAGATTCTCGGTGAAGATACCATCGAAAAACTGGCCGATACCGATGTCAAGACCATCCTTCTGCAGAAGGAAGATGCGAACGTAAACGAGTACGCCATCATATACAACACACTGCAGAAAGACCCTACAAATACGGAGACAGAGGCCATCAACTACATATACAAGCAGCTGAGAAATTCAGAACCGCCTGATGAGGCTACTGCAAGGGACGTAATCGACAAACTGTTCTTCTCGGAGAAAAGATACGATCTCGGCGATGTCGGCCGATACAGACTCAACAAGAAGCTGAACCTTTCGATTCCTGACGAAACGAGGGTGCTTACGAATACGGATATAATCGAGATCATCAAATACCTGATCCTGCTCATCAACTCCAAGGCAGCAGTAGATGATATCGACCATCTGAGCAACAGACGTATCAGAACAGTAGGCGAACAGCTGTCAAACCAGTTCAGCGTCGGACTTGCCAGAATGGCGAGGACCATCCGCGAAAGGATGAACGTGAGGGACAGCGAGCAGTTCGCACCTACTGATCTGATCAATGCGAAGACTCTGTCGTCAGTCATCAATTCGTTCTTCGGTACCAGCCAGTTGTCACAGTTCATGGACCAGACGAACCCGCTTTCGGAAATGACACACAAGCGTCGTCTTTCCGCACTCGGTCCGGGAGGTCTGTCACGAGACAGGGCAGGATTCGAAGTCAGGGACGTGCACTACACCCACTACGGTCGTCTCTGCCCTATCGAGACACCGGAAGGTCCTAACATCGGTCTGATATCTTCACTGTGCGTATATGCCAGAATCAATGACCTCGGCTTCATCGAGACTCCGTACCGCAAGGTGGAAAACGGAAAGGTGGACCTGAGTTCGGACGGATGGGTATACATGAGCGCCGAGGAAGAAGAGAACAAGCTCGTGTCACTGGCCAAAGTGAAGATGGATGATGACGGAAACATACTTGAAGACAGAATCCAGTGCCGTGACGGGGCCGATTTCCCTGTGGTGACAAAGGACGAAGTCGATCTCATGGACGTTGCTCCTAACCAGATAGCATCAGTGGCAGCGTCCCTGATTCCGTTCCTCGAACATGACGATGCCCACCGAGCACTGATGGGTGCGAACATGATGAGACAGGCGGTTCCTCTTCTCAATCCGGAATCCCCTATCGTAGGTACCGGACTGGAAGAAAGGGTATGTCTGGATTCGAGGACACAGGTGACTGCTACAGGAAACGGCGAGATAGTATATGTTGACGCAAATGAAATACACGTCAGATATGACCGTACCGATGACGAGAAATTCGTAAGTTTCTCTCCGGAAATCACCGTCTACAAGCTGCCTATCTACAGGAAGACCAACCAGAGCACGACGATCCTGCTCAAACCTATAGTCAGGAAAGGCGACAAGGTGGTGAAAGGACAGGTCATTACCGAAGGCTACGCAACCCAGAACGGGGAGCTGGCACTCGGAAGAAACCTGAAAGTGGCGTTCATGCCGTGGAAAGGATACAACTACGAGGATGCCATCGTGCTTTCAGAAAGGATGATCAGATGGGATATCCTCACATCTGTCCATGTAGATGAATATATATCCGAAGTCAGGGACACGAAACGCGGTATGGAAGAACTCACTTCCGACATTCCTAACGTAAGTGAAGACGCTACCAGGAACCTCGATGAGAACGGCATCATCCGCGTCGGTGCTCATATAGAACCCGGCGATATCATGATAGGTAAAATCACCCCTAAGGGTGAAAGCGATCCTTCGCCTGAGGAGAAGCTTCTGCGTGCCATCTTCGGAGACAAGGCCGGTGATGTAAAGGATGCTTCCCTGAAAGCCACTCCTTCGCTCAGAGGTACAGTCATCAAGACCGCCCTTTATACCAAAGTCGGCAAGGAAATCAACCGCAAAGGTGCGAAGGCTGACCAGAAGACGAAAATCGAAATCGTGGAAGAAGAGTTCAACCAGAAGGCCGAGGCCCTGCGCAGCAAATTCATCGACAAGCTGGCAGTACTGGTGAACGGAAAGAAGAGTGCAGGCATCTTCGAACTGGACGGTACCGAAGTCATTGCCAAAGGCAAGGATATACAGGTTTCCGAACTGAGGAACATAAACTACGAAAACATAAACTCCAGCAAGTGGACTTCCGACAAGGATGCAAACCAGCTTATCAAGGAATTGATAAACAACTACTGCATCGCTTATAAGGAAGCAGCCGCCAAGCACAAGAGAGTCGTGGACAAGATAAAAGTCGGCGATGAACTGCAGAACGGCGTCATGCAGCTGGCCAAAGTCTATGTAGCGAAGAAGAGAAAGATAACCGTAGGTGACAAGATGGCCGGACGCCATGGTAACAAAGGTATCGTGGCCAAGGTTGTGAGGGACGAAGACATGCCGTTCCTTGAAGACGGAACACCTGTGGATATCGTACTGAACCCTCTGGGCGTGCCTTCCCGTATGAACCTGGGACAGATTTATGAAACAGTTCTGGGATGGGCGGGCGAAGAGCTCGGACTCAAGTTCAGCACTCCAATTTTCGACGGTGCGACACTGGAAAACATCTGCGCGTACACAGACAAGGCAGGTCTGCCAAGGTACGGAAAGACTTACCTGAGGGACGGAGGTACAGGAGACTGGTTCGACCAGCCTGCTACAGTGGGTGTCATATACATGATCAAGCTCGGCCACATGGTCGATGACAAGATGCATGCGAGATCCATCGGTCCTTACTCTCTCATCACGCAGCAGCCGCTCGGCGGTAAGGCACAGTTCGGTGGCCAAAGGTTCGGAGAGATGGAGGTATGGGCACTTGAAGCATTCGGCGCAGCCAATGTCCTTCAGGAGATCCTTACAGTCAAGTCTGATGACGTGACAGGCAGATCAAAGGCATACGAAGCCATCGTCAAAGGCGACCTCATGCCGACACCAGGCATTCCTGAGTCCCTGAATGTATTGCTCCATGAGCTCAGAGGACTTGGACTGAAAGTCACATTGGATTAATTAAGGACAATTTGAAATTTTAGAAATATGCCGACTTTTAATAAAGAAAACAAGGTTAAAAGCAATTTCGAAAGAATAAGCATCTCACTCGCTTCTCCTGAAGACATAAAGGCAAGGTCTTCAGGAGAGGTCCTGAAGCCTGAGACAGTCAACTACAGGACTTACAAGCCTGAGAGAGACGGACTTTTCTGTGAGAAGATTTTCGGTCCTACCAAAGACTACGAATGCCACTGCGGCAAATACAAGAGAATCAGATACCGCGGAATCGTCTGCGACCGTTGCGGCGTGGAAGTGACAGAGAAAAAGGTGAGAAGGGAAAGAATGGGTCATATCGAACTCACTGTCCCGGTAGCACATATCTGGTACTTCAAGTCATCGCCTAACAAGATAGCTGCCCTCCTCGGCATTCCTGCAAAGAAACTGGAGGCTGTCATATATTATGAAAAATATATAGTCATCAATCCTGGCAATACAGGCAAGGCCAAACTGGAGCTGCTCGCCGAAGAGGAATATCTCGACATCGTGGACTCCATGCCTGAAAACCAGAACCTTCCTGACGATGATCCTGAAAAGTTCAAGGCCGGAATGGGAGCTGAAGCCATATACGACCTTCTGAAAGAGATCGATGTGGACGAACTCGCGAAAGATCTGCGCCAGAAAATGATGAAGGAGACTTCTCAGCAGAGAAGGACGGAGGCACTGAAGAGACTGAGCATCGTGAAATGGTTCCAGGAGTCAAAAGGTATCAACAGGCCTGAATGGATGATCATGAAGAACATCCCTGTGATACCGCCTGATCTCCGTCCGCTGGTACCGCTTGATGGAGGACGATTCGCCACTTCCGATCTGAACGACCTTTACAGAAGAGTCATCATCAGAAACAACAGGCTGAAAAGGCTGATCGAGATCAAGGCTCCGGAAGTCATTCTGAGAAACGAAAAACGTATGCTTCAGGAAGCAGTAGACTCTCTGTTCGACAATTCGAAGAAGTCAAATGCCGTGAAGAGCGAGGCCAACAGGGCACTGAAATCCCTGTCAGACAGTCTGAAAGGAAAACAGGGACGTTTCCGTCAGAACCTGCTCGGTAAACGTGTGGACTACTCGGCCCGTTCGGTCATCGTCGTCGGACCTGAACTGAACATGCACGAGTGCGGTCTGCCTAAGTTCATGGCTGCCGAACTGTACAAACCGTTCATCATCAGGAAACTGATCGAGCGCGGCATAGTCAAGACAGTGAAATCTGCGAAGAAGATCGTCGACAGGAAAGACCCTGTGATCTGGGATATCCTCGAAAACGTGATGAAGGGTCATCCGGTACTTCTGAACCGTGCCCCTACCCTGCACAGACTCGGTATCCAGGCTTTCCAGCCGAAAATGATCGAAGGCAAGGCTATCCAGCTGCATCCTCTTGCATGTACGGCTTTCAACGCCGACTTCGACGGTGACCAGATGGCCGTGCACCTTCCGCTCGGAAACGCGGCTATACTTGAGGCACAGCTGCTCATGCTCGGTTCGCACAACATTCTGAACCCGGCAAACGGTACTCCTATCACTGTGCCGTCCCAGGATATGGTGCTCGGACTGTATTATATTTCGAAACCGCGTCCGGGAGCCAAGGGAGAAGGAATGAATTTCTACGGACCGGAAGAAGTGATCATAGCCCTCAATGAAAAGGCCATCGACATCCACGCATCCATAAATGTCAGGCTGCCGAAGAACAAGACGGACCTTTCTGAAGGCTACCAGATGGTGAAGACCACTCCGGGAAGAATCATCGTGAACCAGCTGGTACCGACCGAGGTTCCTTACATAAATGAGATTCTCGGAAAGAAATCTCTCAGGAAGATCATTTCTGTGGTCATAAAGAACACCGGAATAGCCCGTACCGCGCAGTTCCTTGATGATATAAAGAACCTTGGATACACCATGGCATTCAAGGGAGGCCTTTCATTCAACCTCGGGGATGTCATCATCCCTGAAGAGAAAGAGTCACTCATCGAGAACGGCTACAAGACTGTGGAGTCCATCAAGAACAACTTCGCGATGGGTTTCATCACGAACAACGAGCGTTACAACAAGGTGATCGACCTCTGGACTTCCATAGACAACAAGATCACAGGTATCGTGGAACAGCAGATTTCAAACGACCAGCAGGGTTTCAACCCTGTCTACATGATGCTGGATTCAGGAGCCCGTGGTTCGACACAGCAGATCAAGCAGCTCTGCGGCATGCGTGGCCTTATGGCGAAACCTCAGAAGTCAGGTGCACAGGGAGCTGAAATCATCGAAAACCCTATCATATCCAACCTGAAGGAAGGAATGACAGTGCTCGAGTACTTCATCTCTACGCACGGTGCACGTAAAGGTCTGGCGGATACTGCGTTGAAGACTGCGGATGCTGGTTACCTGACACGCCGTCTGGTCGATGTGTCCCACGATGTGATCATCAACGAGGAAGACTGCGGAACCCTCAGGGGTCTGATAGCTACGGCCATCAAGAGCAAGGACGAGATCGTGGAATCTCTCGGGGAAAGGATACTCGGAAGGACTTCCGTTCATGATATCTTCAATCCTCTGACAGGAGAACTCATACTCCCTGCAGGCGAGGAAATCACCGAAGACATAGCAGCGAAGATAGAGTCCCTGCCTATCGAACAGGTGGAAATCCGTTCGGTACTGACCTGCGAATCCCGCAAGGGTGTCTGCGCGAAGTGCTACGGAAGGAACCTGGCATCAGGCAGGATGGTAGAGAAAGGCGAAGTGGTCGGCGTGATAGCGGCACAGTCCATCGGAGAGCCTGGTACACAGCTTACACTCCGTACATTCCACGTCGGAGGTACGGCTTCCAGCACGGCTTCGGAAAGTTCCATCACTTCCAAATATGAAGGAAAGCTCGAATACGACGAGCTCAGAACCATTCAGAGAGTGGGAGACGACGGTTCGGTGCAGGATGTTGTGGTCAGCCGTACTACAGAGCTCCGCATCATCGACGAGAACACCGGAATCACATATTCTCAGTACGATGTACCTTACGGTTCCGTCCTCTACAAGAAAGACGGTGAGGCTGTAAAGAAGGGCGACCTGATCTGCGAATGGGATGCATACAACGCCATCACCATCATTGAAGCTGCAGGTAAGGCACGCTTCGACAGCATGATCGACGGTGTGACATTCCGTGAGGAAATGGCTGATGAATACTCTCTGAACAGGGACAAGGTCATCATCGAGTCCAGGGACAAGTCGAAGAACCCGACTATCAGTATCGTGGATGAAAACGGAGAGACCAAGAAACAGTACAACCTCCCTGTAGGCGCACATGTCATGGTGAACGACGGAGATGACCTGAAGATCGGTGACATCATCATCAAGATCCCTCGCGCCATCGGTAAGTCAAGCGATATTACCGGAGGTCTTCCTCGAGTTACAGAGCTCTTCGAAGCCCGTAACCCTTCAAATCCTGCCATCGTTTCCGAAATCAACGGAGAAGTCATCATGGGCAAGATCAAGAGAGGAAACAGGGAGATCATCATCAAGAACAAGTCCGGTCAGGAGAAGAGATACCTCGTGCCTCTTACCAAACAGATTCTGGTACAGGAGAACGATTACGTGAAGGCAGGAATGCGCCTTTCAGACGGAGCAGTCTCCCCTACCGACATTCTTGATATCCTCGGCCCTATCAAGGTTCAGGAATACATCGTCAACGAAATCCAGGAGGTTTACCGTCTCCAGGGTGTTAAGATCAATGACAAGCACTTCGAAATCATCGTAAGGCAGATGATGAGAAAAGTCCAGATCAACGACCCGGGTGATACTGACTTCCTGCCTGAAGAACTGGTGGACAAGTGGGTATTCATGGATACCAATGACGATATCTACGGCAAGTTCATAGTGACTGACTCCGGCGATTCAGAGAAATACTCTGTAGGACAGATCATTTCAGCCCGCGAGATGAGAAGCGAGAATTCGTCTCTCGAAAGACAGGGTCTGAAGATGATGGTACTCCGCGAAGCGAAACCTGCTACAGCCAGCCAGGTACTCCAGGGTATCACACGTGCGGCATTGAAGACAAACAGCTTCATCTCCGCCGCATCGTTCCAGGAGACTACGAAGGTACTCAGCGAAGCTGCCATCAGAGGCCGCGTGGATAACCTCGAGGGTCTGAAGGAAAACGTGATCTGCGGACATGCCATTCCGGCCGGTACGGGCCAGAAAGAATTCCAGGAGATTCTTGTAGCCCCTATGGAGGAATACCAGAAGGCGATGAGTGACCTTTAGGACCTGACGGTCAATGTTGAAAAGGAAGAGGGTGACCCCAAGCATTATGGCTTTTGGGTTCACCCTTTTCCTTTTTGATTCCTGCTTTTGGCCCGTCCTCCGTCAATTAACAAAAATTTGGCGTAAGCCATACCGTAAAAGAGGAATTTTTAGTAATTTAGTGTTAGTATAAAATTGTTTTTTCAACGTTTATGGAAGATAGGGCGATTCTGGAAAGTTTCAGAACTGGTGTCGGAGAAAAGGATGCTTTCGATTCCCTTTTCCGGAAATATTATCCTGCAATGTGCGTATACGCGCACAGATATGTGGATATGGAAGAGACGGAAGACATAGTGCAGGAATGTTTCGTCTGGATATGGAACAACAGGTCCGTCATAGTGGTCGACAGATCCGTACCTAACTACCTGTACAGCATGGTAAGACACAGGGCGCTTAACAACATCAGGAAGAGGAACATCGGGCAGAAAGTCTCCGAGATGCTTCAGGAAATCAGCAAGGAAGAAATGGCTGAGAACACTTTCGATGCGGAAGAGCTGAAAAGAAGGATTCAGGAAGCGATCGAATCGCTCCCTGACCAGTATCGCGAAGCATTCACCCTGCACCGCTTTTCTGACAAGACATACAGTGAAATAGCCGGGATGTACCACGTCTCGCCAAAAACCATCGACTACAGAATCCAGCAGGCCCTGAAAATACTCCGGAGAAAACTCAGCGACTATCTCCCTGCCACTCTGCTGGCCGCCGTGATGAATCTCCTGGAAAACTTCCGATAGACCTGACACGGACGCAGGGAAATCTCATTCACCCGGAAAATTCTCCAGAACCATCCCCTCTGCCGGAATCACCTCCAACCTGCGGCAATCCGGCTGTCGTGAAACATACAGATGCGTGATCTGTGACTCTGAAGGAGCGACATACAGACACCGTCCCCGACGCTCGGCCGAACAGTTGTATGTTCCTATACTGCCGTCCGCCCTTAAAACCACGAAAGCATTTGTCAGTACAGCCTCGGCCAGGAACTTGAAAACCTCGTGAACATCGTTGTCACAGGTGTTGAAAGGCTGCCACGAGGAAACCATCTGCACATACCCCTCCCCTGCCGTGATATTCCTGAAACCGTACATATCCGGATGAGCATTCCCAAGACTCACGGCATCGAAATCAGCTCCGGGCAGCGGCCTGTCGATCTGTTTCGCCCTCACATAAGGATCCACGACAAAAGCCCAGCGCAGAACTCCGGAATCCTGATCCAGGAGCATGGAAAACGCCCCTGCCGCATCGAAAGTCTCTGCCAGCCACCGTTCATCCTGGGTGAGAAGCCACGCATAATACGTCGCATAGGCTCTCCATGCGCTCCAGCCATGCGGAGAAGAGACCATGTTCGGCATCATGTCCACATCGTACTGAGCCTCCCAGAACCGCAGAGTACCTCCGCGACGGCGCACATCAGGAATCCGCAGCTGTGTCAGACAGTCATGACTCGCGAGAAGCGAAAGCATCTCCCTGACATACAGTCTTCTGAGAGAATCCGCCTCTGCACGGCTGCGAATATTCCACACGAAACCATCTGCATCCGTACCGGCAAATTCATCTAGCAAGACAGCCAACTGTCCCATCTGCAGAGCCGAACACGACACCATCCCGTCCTCGAAAGTCATCTCCCCCTCCGTATGGAAATCCCCATGAGCACTCACCAGCTGGTCTATCGCCCTCTTTGCCGACCCGAAATGCCTGTATGCCGATTCCTTCCATCTCAGGATGTCCTCCGGACAATGTCCGGCAGTCATCCCGGCGGCTTCTGCCAATGCTTCTGCATGTCTTTTTTCCGCCAAAGCCAATTCCAGAACAGACTTGGCGACATAAATCACCGAAGTGTACACCGTCCGGCCGTTCATGTAGGCTCCGTTTTCCGTCTGAGAGGAACCAATCATCCAGTCCGCAAGCCTTTCGGCCGTTTCCAGATCCTCCTCGTTTCCGAAAGCTTCGAAACGGTCCGTGAACATGCCTGTCGTGGATGCCGTGTTCTGGATTCGCCAGGCATAATACAGGGGCTCAGACCTGTCCGGCCCGTAAAGCAAATTCATGATATGTTCGAAACGCACATTGACAGCCTGATCAAGGCTGTCATCCGGAAAATATCTGGCAGCGAGAAAGCCGGAATGGAATCCGTACCAGCTTTCGACATGGGAGGTGGCTTTCTGGCGTGCGGTCAGGACGTTTTCACGGGCCTTTCTCATGGTCCATTCCCAAGACGGATGTACGCCCGCGATGGCCGTAGCCGTCCTGCCTCCGGACGAGACTTCTACCGGATAAAGCCCGGGGCCGCCAAGTTCCAATGAATGAATTTCAGACTTTCCGCCGATGACAGATTCCCAGACAGCGGTTTCCCCGGACGAGTATGATGTCCTTTCCATTCTGATCATCGGTATGCCGGCCACGCGGCTCATGGTCTCTTCGAAAGTCTCTCTGATATCATCGGAATCAAAGGGAATACCGTAAAGTCTCCAATGCCGGGATTCTCCCGGGGCCAGGGTCCACAGATTCCGAGGATGCCTTTCAGGCAATGGCAGAGCGTTCATCAGGTCTATGTTCACTGCCCCGATCCTGTGCCCCCAGAACCAGTAAGGTTCCGGCTCGGGATAGCCGAGGTTGTAGTCCAAGCTCCAGGAAGCGACCGGATCAGGAGAGGCTATCCCGAGCATTTTCCCTGACGGAGACTGGAAATATCCGTAGAAATGCGTCTTCTCGCAGAAAAGCAGGGTCGGAAAGAACTTGTCCAGCCACTCGGGATATCTGTCCATCCAGGTATCCACACCGAGCTTGAGGCCTGCCTTCACGGGCTGGAACGGGACACCTGCCGTATTGGTCAGGCATATATCCATGATACGGCATCCTGATGAGTCGCGCAGGGTCATCTCGCAGGCGACACCATAGAGGGATGCATAGTATTTCCTGTCCGCCGTCTGCCACACCGCCACGCTGTCCCTGCCGCCCATGTTTACATAGAAGGCATCCGGCCTGCATGAAGCCGAATCAAAAAGGCACTGTGCAGATGCCATTAAAGAAACGCACAGTGCCGGAACTGAAACTAACCACCTTTTAACCATTATTCAGCAGCCTGGTCTGATATAATGACCTTCTTTATCTTTATGTCATCGATCCAGACAGTCTTGCCTTTCTGTGACATATCCTTACTGTCTTCGTTGAATTTATAGACCAACCGGCAGACCTTGTCCCAACGGAAAGGATTCCCGTCTTCGTCAAAAGTCCCGTCATCCACTGATATCCATTCCAAAGCATCAAAAGTAGTGGCCTCAGAAGCATAGTCCGAAACTTTCATTTCGTCAAGAGGGATGTTCACGAGCTCCCAATCCCCTGTGGCATACTCGGAGAGATCAGAGATAATCCTGAGGCAAGGGAAACCTGCGACATGCTGCATGAATTTCACATATAATTTGATTCCAGGCTCGGCCTTGTATGCGAACTGGAGAGAGAAGTGGGCATTCCTGTAAGCAGTCAGGTCCAGATTTCCTCTTGCATACTCGTCAGCATCGTTCCATGTCTGGAAACCTATCTGACCCCAGTCCTGTTCGCAGGTCCATTCGAAACATTTCGTGCCTTCATAAGGATCGGCAGTGCAGGCGTCTGTATAGGAATTTCCGCCCTCGTTATCGTAAGAATCCCAGCATGCAGATGTCATACCTACGCCATTGATGGTA
Organism: uncultured Bacteroidales bacterium; assembly: GCA_944322815.1. Taxonomy (GTDB): domain Bacteria; phylum Bacteroidota; class Bacteroidia; order Bacteroidales; family UBA932; genus Cryptobacteroides. The sequence goes on from CALUQB010000031.1 coordinate 17,042, forward strand.
GTCTTGATCTCATCATCATAGTAAACAAGCGTCGGTGCAAAAGTCTCCTGAAGCTCGAACACCTTTCCCCTGGTCATATTGATAGGCCCTTCAGGGAATTCCATAGGAAATTCGCTGGCACCTCTGGTATAGCTCATCTTCACGCCGGCATCCTTGGTCATTCCCGGCTCCCAGGTATCGAAATATCCGGTATAGGACGACTCATCGTACTTGTAGGTCAATGTGGCAGTATAGCCTACGGCCTTTACAGGAACGATATTCACATAATAGTCGCCTTTTTCCAGGACTGTCTCGCCGTCACCGACAGAAACCGTGGCGGAACCTCCATCACCGGCAGTGATTTTAGGCTCGCCGTCATTCCAGGAAACGCTCACCGTACCGGCGAGGATTTCACCGTTGTTGCCCTTGATGGTCACCTTGGTGACATTGTCCTCATCGAGGGTGAATTTCAGGAAACCTGTGGCGTTCTTCATGGCTATCTCTTCGGAATCAGAATAACCTATGGACAGAAGATTTTCTGCCTTGCCTGACTGCACTGCAGGAATCTCTACAGTGAGGGCATTGTTTTCAAGTTTGGCGCCTTCATCGTAAGGATAGAGTACATAGTATGCTCCCGATGCGACAGCAGAACCGTCGAACTTGTTGTCGGAGGTGAATTCGAACTTGTTGTTCGCAGCACCTTCAAAGACGGAAACACAGTCGCCTGCCGCCCAGGCATTGTCATAGCCGTCTATTCCGCTGACAGCCTCAGGAGTGAGGGTGAAAGTCATATCTTCAGGTTCACCGGTGACAGGAGGTACCGGGGTCTCGGTGCCGCCATCGTCTTTCGGGTCTTCTGCAGGACCGTCTTTCTTGCAAGACATCACCATTGCGGCGCAGACTGCAGCCGCCAGTAAATAATGATAAATTTTCATGATCTTAAAATTTAAATCGGTTATAATATTAACGTCAGTTCGACGAATTATTTTACTCAGTACCAGAGACTTCGTCGAACTGACGTTACGATTTCTTCGAAATCTCTTCTTAATCTACGTGTCACCCCTCCTAAATCCTCCCCTACGTATGGGAGGACTTGCCTACGGACTCGTAAAACGAATCCTCTACAGAGGTAGTTCTCTGAAATTCACTGCGTTCTTTTCATCGAACTCACGTAATATTATGTGTTAATTGATATAGTGGATTCCGTCCGGATCAATATCCCGGATTCTGGACGATGACGCCTTTTCCCTCGTTGATGACATCCTGAGGCAGAGGGAAAAGCTCCATGTGTTCATCGACCGTGACAGAACCCTTGCGGGTCTTGCAGTACTCAACGTATTTTCCGTGGCGGATAAGGTCAGACCTGCGGCAGCCCTCGAACCAGAGTTCCCTGCCCCTTTCGTCCAGAAGTTCAGTCAGGAAAGCTTCGAGGGAGGCGAAATCAGACATTTCGTACGGATCGAGTCCGGCTCTGGTATGGACATCGTTCAGATAGTCCACTGCCTCCTGGGTCACAGCCCCGGCATTTCTGGCGATGGCTTCGGAAAGAAGGGTCAGGACGTCGGCATAGCGGAAAACGATCCAGTCTATACCGCTGCCCATACCTATCTGCTGTGGATCTTCCCCGTATTTCATAGGCACGGCACCCAGCTGGAGATTCTCGAGAGCACCAGGATTCTCCTGGTTATAAGTGTCGCCTGACGCGCTCGTATATTCCGTCAGAAGGACTTCCAGGCGCTCGTCATCGGGATATTTACCGAATGCCGCATCCATGAACTCCCAGGTGACACGATAGCCGTTAAACCTTTCGATATCGGTATTCTCGAGATCGGCATAGTCTTTCGGAAGAGTATGGGAAAGCCACATCTGCATGTTTTCTCCGTGCATGCAGTTGCAGGCCCAGATGGTTTCATCGTTCCCTTCATTTTCGAGGGTGAAGATATCCTTGTAGCGTTTTACCAGACCGAATCCGAATTCGGGTTTTACGAGTTCGCGTCCGCACGACTCAGCATCCGCCCATCTTCCTTCATGCATATAAAATTTCATCAGGACGGTATAAGCGAGCGCCTGTGTGAAACGTCCGTAATTTTCTGTCCCGTATTCATATCTCGGCTCCAGATCAGGGATGGCGGCAAGCAGGTCATTTTCGATGAATTCCGCTGTCTGCTCCGCTGTGGCACGAGGTATAGGGGTAGTGCTGGCAGGATTGTCCAGAAGTTCTTCCGTAGGGAGCTGGATGGCCCCGAACATATCGTAAAGGATATAGGCCAGCCAGCCTCTTCCGCAACGGACCTGGGCCACGTACCAGTCCTTGCGTTCCTGTTCTATATCCATCGCGTCCAGTGTACGGAGGACATTCGTCATTCTGGTAATGTCCCTGATGTAGTTGTTGTAAATAATCACAGGGCCCTGCTCTTCCTCTGCACTGAAGTTGATGTTTATGATGTTGTACCAATAGCTGTCGGTCCACCGGCAGGTACCGATATCCGAAGCCATGTCACTGAAAACATGGATTCCGTCATGCGCCGAAGTGAACAGGCCCACATACTCCTTCGATCTGAAAGGAGAATACGCGGCACCGATAACTATGGCATCGGCATCACTGTCAGTGGTAGGGAAAATGGTATCATTGACAGCGGAATAGTCCACTGAATCCAGATCCACGCAGGAAACGGAAACCGCCAGAGCCATAGCCGCAGAAAGCATGTAGTAAATTATCCTTTTCATTTGTATTATCCGGTTTAGAATGTTATGGAAAGTCCCACACTGAATGTCCTGATATTAGGGTATGAATATCCGTCATCCAAAGAATCCGTCTCAAGGTCGATACCTTCGTATGGAGTGATGATGAACGGATTGTTCACATCCACGTAGACCCTCATGTTCGTCAGCCTTTTCTGCTTCGGGATGGTGTACCCCAGAGTGATGTTCCGGCAGCGGATGAACCATGTCTTCGTGGTGAAGTAGTCACCTATCCCCCACTGAGACTGGTTCTGGAAGTAACCGGGATATGTCCCGTCGGGATTGTCATGACTGTACTTGTTTGATATGGATACAGGATAGTTTCTGTCCGTGGACAGTCCTGACACATCCACGGTCCATATCTGCTGGTACGAACCGTAGTTCAGCAGGCCGAACTGGCCGTAGAAATAGATATTCAGGTCGAAGTTCCTGTATCTGAACGTATTGTTGAATCCTGCCAGATACCCGGGGTCGTTGTTCCCGATAATGACCTTGTCCGCTTCATTGAGGACTCCGTCAGGCTCTCCGGAAAGTACAGGTATGCCATGCTCGTCCACTACATATGTGCCGTCAGGATTCCTGACATAACCGTTGATGTCTTTCAGTTTCACCTGACCGGCTACGGCGCCCGGCATCCAAGGGACTTCCTCTCCCGGCTGAATCAGACCGTCCGAAAGGTAAGTATCCCATGGCCTCAGCCAACCGTCATATTGGTCGAAGGCCCTCGGAGTCCAGCTGTCCGCTCGTTCCAGCCATCTGTCCCTGTAAAACGAGAATGTCAGATCCGAAGTCCAGGAAAAATCCTTTGTGGATATATTGACCGAATTTATGGTAAGCTCGAAACCGCGGCTCTGGGTCTTGCCGATATTGTCCGCTATGCTGCGGACTTCTGAAATCCTCATCAGATCCCTCCACTGAAGCAGATCGGAAATCACCTTGTCGAAATATTCGGCGGAGATATTCAGCCTGTTGTCGAAGAAGCCGAGGTCAAGGCCGACATTCCATTCCGTGGTGGTTTCCCATTTCAGATTCGGATTTGCTATTTCGTAAAGGACGAATCCCTGATGGTTGCTGGTACCGAACTGCGTGTTGTATTCCTTTCCGTCATCACCGTTGACGTTCCTGTAGACGTTCATCTGCTGGGCATTGATGGCAGAGTTTCCTGTCTGTCCGAAACTGAGTCTCAGCTTGCCGTTCGACCACCAGCTTTTCAGCGGCGCGAAGAATGGTTCTTCGGAGAATCTCCATCCGGCAGCCACGGAAGGGAAATAGCCCCATTTGTTGTTCTTGGCGAACCTTCCTGAACCGTCGGCGCGGAAAGTGGCAGTCACGAGATAGCGGTCACCGTACGACCAGTTCACCCTGCCGAAGAAGGATGCCATCTCGTACATGTTCGCCCATGATGACACGTCCGGTCTGACAGCATTTCCTGCTCCGAGATTGTTGAAGAGGAAGCTGTCCACAGGGAATTCCTCGTTCGAGGCCGAGAAAGACTCGGCATTGAACTGCTGCCATGAATATCCGGCCATGGCAGTAAAGCTGTGCTTGCCCCAGTCCTTCGAATAAGTGGCTGTAAAGTCCACGAGATAGTCGTTTTTCTCGTAGGACCTCTGGTCTGCATGGCCGTCCACCAGTGCCCCTTCCAGCGTGGATGTAGGGACATATACCTGGTGCTTCTGGAAATTCGCGTCTATGCCGATACTTCCTCTGAGGGTCAGGCCTTCAACCGGACGGATCTCGAGAAATGCAGTACCGAGTGCCCTGTTCTTCTTCGTGATATTGGTGATCTCCAGCAGTGATGCAGGATTCGGGATCATGGAATTCTTTGGATTTATGGAATAGTCACCGTTCTCGTCCTTCACCGGCAGAAGCGGAGTATAGGAAGTGGAGTTACCGATGATACCGTCCATCCCGCCGAGGGGAATGGCATTCAGAGTGTTTCTGGACAAGCTCATATTCACTCCGAGGTTCATCCAGGAAGTGATCTTCTGGTCCAGATTGATACGGACAGTGGCTCTGGTCACATCGTTTTCCTTTATGATACCGTTCTGGCGGAAATAACTGCCTGAAACCAGATATTTCGTATAGTCGCTTCCTCCGGTGATGGAAATGTTGTGCTGGGTCTGGTAGCCGACACGCGAAATTTCATCGAACCAATCCGTATCATACCGGTTGGCCGCTATCTGGTCGTCCGTATAGTAAGGTATATAGGGCTTGATGACATCTTCCGGAGCCTTTCCGCCATAAATTCCAACGCCGTTGTCCAGCATCCAGCGTTCGTAAGCGTAGCTGTTGGCTTCGTTCATCAGCTGTGTCGCGTCCATCATTTCATAGCGCCTGGCCATCACGGACACACCGCCTGAGCCGGAATATGTCACTTTCGGAGCGCCGGAAGAACCTCTTTTGGTAGTCACAATGATGACACCGTTGGCCGCCCTGGCTCCGTAAATGGCGGTAGACGATGCGTCCTTAAGGACTTCGATGGATTCTATGTCGTTCGGGTTTATGGAACCGAAGACATTGTCGGAACTTCCCGTATCATAGTCGCCTACGGCAATGTCGCTGTCGGAGGACGGGCTTATCGGGAATCCGTCAATGATGATCAGCGGGTCATTGCTGGAGTTTACGGAAGCTGCACCCCTTATCCTGAAAGTCGCTCCTGCGCCAGGGTTTGCGCTTCCCATGCTGACTTCGAGACCGGCAGCCTTTCCTGCAAGGATATTCGTGACGGATGTGACTGACGACACGTTCCCGTCATCGACCTTGATGGATGACACGGCGCCTGTCAGGTCTGACTTTTTCATGGTACCGTATCCGATGGCGATGGCTTCTTCCAGGACTTCCATGTCAGGCTCCATCACTATCCTGATATTGTCCGAATTCCAGATCCTGACAGACTGGTCCTTGTAGCCGAGGCAGGACGCGAAGAGTACGATATTGCCCGAAGGGCACATAAGGGAAAACTTTCCGTCGAGGTCGGTCGTGGTGGCAGTGTTCGTACCTTGTATCATCACGACTGCACCTACGACAGGTACGGATTCCTCATCAATGACAGTTCCCGATACCAGTCTGTCCGCTACCCCGCCCCTTTCAGGTTCGGAGTTCCGGGAAAAGACGATGGTCTTGTTCACTATCTTGTAAGTTGCATTCCATTCTGCACAGAGATGCTTCAGTACAGTTTCGAGAGAGACATCAGTAAACGACATGGTCACTTTCCGGGAAGAGTCCAGAAACGAATCGCTGAAAACGGCTTCATAGCCGGTCTGTTCTGAAATCTGCGACAGAATCCAGCTTACAGGCCTGTTTTCCGCGTTGATGGTAACATTCTCAGACTGCGCATACGCGCTGAACTGGAGGGTTACCGCCAGAATGACAGCAGCGGGATACCGTGAATGTATGACTGCCGTCACGAAATTCTTTAATTTGGCAAAAAACATAACAGGGTTATTAATGAAATAATGTGTGTTAATAAATTGTCACCACCAGAGCACTGTCTGACGATGCCTGGTCGTCGTATTTCCACTCAAATGATGAAGAATACTGCAATGTTTCCAGGACCTTCTCGAGGGAGAATATGGTAAATGTTCCTCCGGAGTATCTGTAATCCAGGTATGCAGGGTCCTTCACATCGAATCTGACTGCATATCTCTTCGATAGTATGTCAAGTATATCGGAAAGCGGAGTGCCTTCGAGTATTATCTTGCCGTCTTTCCATGCTATATCTGATTTCACGGGAACTTCCTTCACCTGGATGAAATCACCGTTTCTCTCATATATGAGCCTTTCCCCCGGGCTAAGCACCACCTCGTTTATTTTACCATATCTGCCGGCATATTTGAATCCTACCTTGCCGTTTATCAGTGTCACCTTGCAGTCTGCATCGTCATAAGCGTCCACATTGAACTGTGTCCCGTATACTGTCACATAAGAGTCTGACGGTGTCCGTACTATGAACGGTGAATCGGAGTCTTCCGCAACATCGAAATAGGCTTCGCCGCAGAGAGACACTTCCCTGCTTCTGTCACCATAAGCGCTGCTGTAAGTCAGTGTGGAACCGCCGTTCAGGACTACCACCGTACTGTCCGGCATCACGAATGTCCCGGTCATGCCGGGGTTGACCTTCAGTTCCGAATACAGAGGAACCTGCACTTCCGGTGAAAATATCCCGGAAAACAAGAACAGCGCAGTGCAGGCTGCAGCCGAAACAGCGGCTCCTGCCAGCCCGGTCCACAATATCCGGCCGTACTTCCGTATTCCGATCTTCCTTCTGGTACGTTCCAGAGCTTTCTCCACATCCACAGTGTCCAGAACATCCAGGGCATCTATATCGTCCAGAATTCCCTTTATCTTTTTCCTGACAGGAGCGTCTGCACCCGTATCGTCGACCCAGTCAAGTATAGCTCTTCTGTCTTCTCTCTTCATAATTTCTTTTCCTCCATATTAACCATGCTTGAATTTCATCTGAAATGTGTGGCGGATGCCGGTATATCATTTATACGAGCATCGGAAAAGTACGGGATAATGGTCTGAAATATAGCGGACTCCGGGAGTGTCCGTGATCACGTCGTACTGCTCCGCCTTCAGGTTTCCGCCATAGAATATATGGTCTATGACAGACTGTCCGGACTGCCCGAAATTGTTGAATGTCACCTGTGTCGTATTCGTCTTAGGAGAAGTGGTGCGGGCATCGTACAATGCATTCCTGAGAGCTGCCAGTTCGGTGGCATCATACACGGTATTCAGGTCGCCTGCCACGAAGACTGCGGCATCGGCATTTTTCAGATTCGTCTGCCCTGTCATTTCCCTGAGTTTCCTGACCATAAGGTTACTTGAACCTGTCCTGGCCGTGGAAGATTCATGGTCATAATGCGTTCCTATAAAATAGACCAGACGGCCTGGATTCCACTTATCTTCGACCGCTATCCACAGGGCGGTTCTCGGAAGACTGCTGTTCCACGTCGACCAAGTGCCGTTCGGATTCCACTGCGGTTCTCCTGCGTCAGGATCGGCAAGCCAGAACCAGCCTTTGTCTTTCAGTGCGAAACGTTCCTGATTCCAGATCAGGAATACTCCTTCCGAAGACTCGCTTTCGAGAATGGAATTTCCGGTATTTCTGTCGATTTCGATCCAGTCATATTTGTCATAGAGGCTTGCCGTGATGTACTGCGCAGGGATCTGGCAGACTTCCTGCATCACCAGAATATCGGCGCCGCACGTATTGATGAAATTCATGACAGCCTTCTCCCTGTTTTCCCATGAATTCGCACCGTCTGCGGTGTTGTAGTACCGGATATTGAATGTTCCAACGAGCAGGGTATTGGTCTTCTGTCCGGGTTCAGGATCCGTACCGGAACCTTCCTGCTGTCCCTGTCCGCCACCGTCAGAAGAACCTGTCCCCGGAATCTCTCCGCATGCCAGCATGGTCACCGCAGCTGTCATGGCCACAAATGTGAACAATATATTCTTTTTCATTTCCAATGATGTTTTAACTTCTTTCACAGAACCGTTGTCTATTATACGGCACACCAGCGAGGCCAGTTCCTAAAAACTTTTTCTGACTTTCGGCATTATCCGCTTTTCCGTATCGGTGCAGGAAGATTATCCGAATGTTTTTTAGGAGACGGCCGGATTCAAGTGCCTTTAAAATATGAAACTCTTGAAAACATCAGCCACCATCATGACAGCGCTTTTCCTGTGCGCCGCCATTCAGGTATCAGGGGAAGTCAGGCTCCCGTCGCTCATCGGAGACGGAATGGTCCTCCAGCAGAACACTGACGTGACCATCTGGGGATGGGCCTCTCCTGGCCAGAGAATATCTGTAAAAACGTCCTGGGGAAAGGAAAAATACCGTACCGTGGCAGCGGCAGACAGTACTTGGGAAGTGAAGGTCAGGACCATTGCGGCCGGAGGGCCGTACAAAATAATCATCTCCGACGGGGAGAAAACCGAACTGGAAGACATCCTGCTCGGGGAGGTCTGGCTGTGCGGAGGACAGTCGAATATGGAAATGCCTCTGGGAGGATTCATGAACCAGCCTGTGGAAGGCAGTGCGGAGGCTGTGACAGAAGCGTCTTCATATCCGCAGATACGGCTTTTCACCGTGAAGAAGAAGTCTTGCGGCGAACTTCAGGAAGACTGCGGCGGGAAATGGCTGCGTTCATGTCCGGAATCTGCGGCTGATTTCAGTGCCGTGGGATATTTTTTTGGCAGGACATTGTCGGAAACCCTCGGCGGTGTCCCAGTGGGACTGATATCGTCGAACTGGGGAGGCAGCAGGATAGAGACATGGATGACGGAAAAGAAAATAAGGGAAATAGAAGGGATTCATCACGACATAGCTCTCGGAGGGAAAGAAAGCAACCAGATACCGCAGGCTCTGTTCAACGGCATGATCTGGCCGCTGCACAGATTCACCATGAAAGGCATCATCTGGTACCAGGGCTGCTCGAACACACACAACTGGTTCGACTACGACAGACTCATGGTCGCGCTGACTGAACTGTGGCGCGATGTCTGGGGAAACGATGGCATGCCGTTCTATTATGTCCAGATCGCCCCGTATAAGGAGACAGGAGCGGAAAATACGGACTTCCCCATGGTGATGGAAGCGCAGATGAAGGCGCTGGCCCGCATTCCCCACAGCGGGATAGCCGGGACAGCGGATCTCGGAGAAAAGGACTGCGTACACATAAGGAAAAAGCTCAAGGTGGCGCAGAGGCTTGCCTGGATGGCTCTCGCCAATGACTACGGTATCCGCGGTCTTCCCCGCCCGGCCCCGACTTTCAGCCATTTCGATTACGCCGATGATGACCGGAGCAAGATGGTCCTGCATTTCGACAATCTATGCGGTGACAGGACCTGGTTCGAGCCTGACAGTTTCGACACGTTTGAAAACGGCAGGACCAAGACTCCCGGAGGTTTCGAGGTAGCCGGAGAAGACAGGGTGTGGCACAAGGCTGAAGCCGCATTCGGAAAATACAACAACATGATACAGGTGTGGAGCGATGAGGTGGAGCATCCTGTGGCGGTAAGATATGCCTTTCACAATTTCTGCCCTGAGGCCAACGTAGTGACTACATACGGACAACCGCTGATGCCGTTCAGGACCGATGACTGGCCGGTGACAGATCTTCGCTGTCCGAAACCGGACAACGAATGACCCGCCCGCATACCTGCACTGAAAACCAATGACCATAAATAACAGTTCAATGAAAAAATTTCCAATCTTGTTCGTATGTCTCGTCATGGCATACGTGACCGATGCCCGTGAAAAGACTTTCACCGTGACATCGCCGGACATGGCCAACGAAGTGACCGTAAGCCGGAATGATGCAGGTTTCACCTTGCAGATAAACCATGACGGGAAGACCGTTTGCCATATAGAAGATATATCCATGACGGTGAGCGGCGTCTGCTGGAACGGAGAATCAGATTTCCGCAAGGCCATCAGACAGTCCGTCGACAGAGACCTTCATCCAGTGGTCGCAAGAAAATCCTCTGTCCTGGAGGAGAGCTACAACCTGCTGAGTCTGGAATACGGTGACTATTCTTTCCAGGTGCGCGTGTATGACGAAGGCGCAGCCTGGCGTTTCTGCGGAAAGCAGGATCGCGAAGGTACTGTCGACAGCGAATCGGCGGCTTTCGTCTTCGGCCAAGACTGCCGGTCCTATACCCAGCTTACCGACAAGGTGCAGAACTGGTTCGAGTTCCATTATACGGAGCAGCCGGTGTCTTCCCTGCCGCATGACAAATTCTCGCTGATGCCCGTCATGGTCAGAAGCTGCGGAAGCAATGTGCTGATTTCGGAGACGGACCTGTACGGCTATGCCGGTTCCTATCTGGAACCGACAGGTGAAGGATTCCGGCTGATGAGCGTGAATTGGCCTGCAAAAGAAGATTGGTACGAAGGTACCAACAAGATTTATGTGACCGGAAGAGAAGATTATATTGTCCGGACAGGACTGAAAAGGAATTTTCCCTGGAGGATAGCGGGCATTTACGATTCGGATGCGGAGATATTGGCAGGTACCCTGCCGGATATGGTGTGCGGACAGGCGGAAGGCGACTGGTCGTGGGTGAAGCCGGGAAAGGCGTTGTGGGACTGGTGGAACGGACACAATATCTACGGCGTGGATTTCATGGCTGGAATCAATACGGAGACCTACATGTACATGGCGGACTATGCTGCAGAACATGGACTGGAATATATCCTTATCGATGAGGGATGGTCGGAAAAGGAGAGTCTGCTGGGCCTGGCTCCCGGAGTGGACATTCCTGCAGTATGCGCCCATGCGGCTGAGAAAGGCGTGGGCGTCCTCCTCTGGTCGAAATGGCTGAATGTGGAAAGGGAGATGGACGAGGCCTTCGCCCTGCTGAAATCATGGGGCGTGGCAGGACTGAAAATCGACTGGATGGACAGGAATGACGGGAAGATGGTGGATTTCTACGAAAGGGTCCTCAAAAAAGCCGGGGAATATCAATTGCTGATAGATTTCCACGGGTCTTATCCGCCTGACGGAATGGAAATCCGGTATCCGGCCCTGCTGACCAGAGAAGGTGTGTATGGTCTGGAGAACAGCAGATGGAGGACGGACTGCACCCCGCAGCATCAGGTGAGCATACCGTTCATCCGCCAGTGGGCAGGTCCGATGGATTTCACTCCTGGTTCGATGCTGAATGCCCAGCCCGAGTCTTTCCGCCCCGTGCAGGACGAGCCTATGAGCATGGGTACGCGCTGCCATCAGATAGCCATGTACATCGTGTACGAGAGTCCGCTGCAGATGGTATCAGACAGTCCGTCGAAATATGACGAAAATCCGGAGTCTCTGGATTTCATCAGTCAGGTTCCGACAGTCTGGGACGAGACCGTGCCTCTCATCGGCAGGATCGGCGAGGTGGCCGGAGTGGCCAGACGGAGCGGTGAGAACTGGTTCATCGGTGTGATGAACGGCTGTGATTCATCCATGACTGCGGATATCCCTCTGGATTTTCTGGGTGAAGGGGCATACAGGATGGTTCTTTTCTCGGACGGAGCGAATGCCGGTCTGAATGCAAAAGACCACAGAATCACGGAATCGGAAGTATCGGCAGACGATACCCTGAAACTGAAGCTCGCACGCAATGGAGGTGCTGCCGCCAGAATAGAACCCGTTCTGGCAGGCTCTCTGAATCAGGCATATCCGGCCTTGTCCGTAGACGGCATACCTCTTTACAAGGATGCTTCAGCACCTGTCGAGAAGCGGGTCGAAGACCTGCTTTCACGGATGACTCTCCAGGAGAAAATCGCCCAGCTGAACCAGTATGCTCTCGGAGAGAATGACAATGCAAACAACCTCGGGGCACCGATAGACCAGGTCCCGGCGGAAATCGGCTCGGTCATCTATTTCAGCGACGATGCCGCACTCCGCAATGAAATGCAGCGGCGGGCTATGGAAGAGACCCGTCTGGGCATCCCTATACTGTTCGGCTACGATGTCATCCACGGCTTCAGGACCATATATCCGATACCTCTGGCCATAGGGGCATCGTGGAATCCGGAACTGGCAGGTGAAGCATGCCGCATGGCCGCCATGGAAGCATATCATGCAGGCATAGACTGGACTTTCTCCCCGATGGTGGATATCGCGCGGGATCCACGCTGGGGCAGGATAGCCGAAGGCTACGGAGAGGACCCGTATCTGACATCCGTATTCGGAGCTGCATCAGTGAAGGCATACCAGGGCGATGACCTGTCCGAACCTGGAAACATAGCAGCCTGTCTGAAACATTATGTGGGCTACGGGGCTTCGGAAGCTGGCCGTGACTATGTTCCTGTGGAGATTTCACGCCAGGCTCTCTGGGACACGTATCTGCCTCCGTTCGAAGCCGGCATCAAGGCAGGGGCGGCCACAGTCATGAGTTCTTTCAACATCCTCAGCGGCATCCCAGGCTCTGCGAACAGATACACTCTGACTGAAATACTGAAAGAAAAATGGGGACACGACGGCTTCACTGTTTCGGACTGGAATTCGGTGCTCCAGCTGATAAACCAGGGCATGGTCGGAAACGGGAAGGATGCGGCCATGCATGCGATCAACACAGGAGTGGACATGGATATGGTGGATGCCCTGTACATGGAGCATCTTGAAGGACTGGTGACAGAAGGCAAGGTGCCGGTGGAGCATGTGGACGATGCAGTGCGCCGCATTCTGAAACTGAAATTCAGACTCGGGCTTTTCGAGACTCCGTACACGGAAGCCAGGCCTGAGGCAGATCGGGTGCTGCTGCCAGAAAGCCTGGACATAGCATTGAGACTGGCAGAGGAATCCATGGTGCTGCTGAAAAACGAAAACGGCATCCTCCCTCTGAAAAAAGACTGTAAGGTGGCCCTCATCGGGCCAATGGCGAAAAACCGTGAAGATCTTCTCGGCTCATGGCACGGACGAGGACGGGCAGAGGATGTAATCAGTATTTTCGAGGGATTGTCGGAGGTTATGCCGGAGGTGCTGTACTCCAAGGGCTGCGATCTCGATGGAGAGGACTGTTCCGGGTTCGATGAGGCAGTGAAAGCTGCTTCAGAAGCCGATGTCGCTGTCCTGTGTCTCGGAGAAAAGTTCAACTGGAGCGGCGAGAACGCATCACGGTCGGACATATCGCTGCCACGGATTCAGGAGGAATTGCTGAAGGCAGTGAAGTCGGCCGGAAAGCCGGTAGTGGTCCTGCTCTCGAACGGTCGCCCGCTCGACCTGACGAGGATTTCACCGCTGGCTGATGCCGTGCTGGAGATTTGGCAGCCGGGAGTGATGGCCGGCCCGGCAGTGGCTTCTGTGCTGACAGGCAAGACCAATCCTTCTGGCCGTCTGACCGCGACCTTCCCGTATACCGCAGGCCAGATTCCGATTTACTACAACCACAGGAATGCCGCCAGACCGGACTCATGGGGACGGTTCCAGGACATTCCGAGCACTCCGATGTACGAGTTCGGATACGGACTCAGCTATACTTCATACGAGTACGGAGCCATTAGTGTTTCAGCTGACAGTTTTACTGTCAATGACACCGTCACCGCCAGTGTGACAGTCACCAATACAGGAGATATGGACGGGAAAGAGACTGTACAATGGTACATCTGCGACCCGTACTCCACCATCACCCGCCCGGTAAAGGAACTCAAGCATTTCGAGAAGAAACTGATACCTGCCGGCGAGTCTTGCACATTCACTTTCGAGATAGACCCGATGCGTGACCTTTCTTTCGTAAACGAGGATGGAGAACGGTTCATAGAACCCGGTGAATTCCGTATCATCGTGGGTGATCAGGAAATCGGAATCACACTGACAGAACAAAAATGATAAAATCAATATCTTTACAGAAAGTTTTCGTGATGACAAGAATAATTCATGCGCTATGCGCAATTATGGCGTTGATGGCAAGCGGCGCGGCAGCATACGGACAGCGGTCGGAGACCCTGCTGGAGAAGGACTGGAGATTCACCAGGGACGATTCCGTGGAATATTCAGAACCGGGCTATGACGATTCTGCATGGCAGAGTGTCACGGTGCCGCATGACTGGGCCATCTACGGGCCGTTCAGCGAATGGAACGACAGACAGCATATGGCCATCGTGCAGGACGGCCAGACCGAAGCCATGGAACATGCAGGACGCACGGGCGGTCTTCCGTTCACCGGGACAGGGTGGTACAGGACAGAATTCGAAGTGCCGGACCTGGACGGAGGACGCAGGTGCAGCCTCGTCTTCGACGGGGCCATGAGCCACGCACGTGTCTGGATAAACGGACAGGAGGCATGCTATTGGCCGTACGGCTACAATTCGTTCCACTTCGATGCCACGCCGTATGTCCATGAGGGCATGAACACTCTGGCGGTACGTCTGGAAAACGAGGCGGAGAGCTCCCGTTGGTATCCTGGCGCGGGACTTTACAGGAACGTGCACGTGGTCTTCACCTCCGATGCGCATGTCCCGGTGTGGGGCACGCAGGTGATTACCGGGGAGATCGGGAAAGGATATGCGAGGGTTTCGCAGAAGACGAGTCTTGAATTGCCGGAAGGCAGGAGAATGGAGGATTACAGGATAGTGACCGAAATCATTGACGGAAACGGCAGAGCCGTGACGTCATCCGAAACTGAAGGGACCGAGTTTGACGGCGGCATTTTCCGTCAGGAGTTCATAGTCAGGGACCCTCGGTTGTGGACACCCGAGACACCGGCACTGTATACGTCGGTATCCAGAATATACGAAGGGGATGAGCTGAAGGACGAGTATCGGACGGTGTTCGGCATCAGGACAGTGGAGGTCAGGCAGGGAGAAGGCTTTTTCCTGAACGGGGAGAGGGTCGAGTTCCGGGGAGTGTGCAACCATCACGATCTGGGCCCGCTTGGAGGCATAGCGAACGATGCCGGTATCAGGAGGCAGATAAGGCTGCTGAAGGATATGGGCTGCAATGCGATACGGACCTCGCACAACATGCCTGCGCCGGAGCTGGTGAGGGCGTGTGACGAGATGGGGATGATGCTGATGGCGGAGTCTTTCGACGAATGGATCACGCCGAAGATGCCGAACGGCTACAACAAGCTTTTCGACGAATGGGTGGAGAAGGACCTGGTGAACCTCGTCCGTCACTACCGGAACAGTCCGAGTGTGGTGATGTGGTGCATAGGGAATGAAGTGCCGGACCAGGCAGACGGAGACATGGGCCCGAAACTCACTCTCATGCTTCAGAACATCTGCCACAGGGAGGACCCGACCAGGCCGGTGACACAGGGGATAGACAATCCAGATGCCGCCACAGCCAACAACGTGGTGGCCGTGATGGATGTCCCGGGCTTCAACTACAGGACGCACAGATATCAGAGCAACTATTCCCGTCTTCCCCAGAAATTCCTTTTGGGGAGCGAGACGGCATCCACAGTCAGCTCCCGCGGCGTGTACAAGTTCCCTGTAGAGAGGCGCTCGATGCAGAAATATCCGGACCACCAGTCTTCCTCCTACGATCTGGAATGCTGTGACTGGTCGAACCTGCCGGAAGATGACTTCATACTGCAGGATGACCTGCCGTACTGCATCGGTGAATTCGTGTGGACGGGTTTCGACTATCTCGGGGAACCTACCCCGTACTACTCCGACTGGCCTAACCACTCGTCGATGTTCGGTATCATAGACCTGGCAGGCATACCAAAGGACAGGTACTGGCTGTATAGGAGCCGCTGGAATCCGGAGGCGGAGACCCTGCACATACTCCCTCACTGGAACTGGGAGGGACGCGAAGGGGAAGTCACGCCGATCTTCGTCTACACTAACCATCCTTCGGCGGAGGTCTTCATCAACGGGAAGAGCCAGGGCATGCGCACCAAGGACACTACGGTGACCGCGTACAACAGCGCGGACTCCGCTTCCATTGCCGGTCTGAAAAGGCAGAGCCGTTACAGGCTGATGTGGATGGATACTGTCTACGAGCCGGGCACGGTGAAGGTGGTGGCATACGATGCAGACGGGAATCCGGTGGCGGAAAAGGAGATGCATACTGCCGGGAAACCGTACCGGATAGAACTCAGCGCCGACCGCGACACCATCATGGCCGACGGCAAGGACCTGTCCTTCGTCACCGTGAAGGTCACTGACAAGGACGGGAACCTGTGTCCGCTTGCGGACAATGAGATCGTGTTCAAGGTCAGCGGCCGCGGCCGGTACCGTGCCGGGGCCAACGGTGACCCGACCTCTCTGGAGCCGTTCCAGAGGCCACGGATGAAGGTCTTCTCGGGGATGATGACGGCCATCGTCTCATCGACTGAAGAGCCCGGGGAGATCATCCTCGAAGCCACGTCAAAGGGTCTGAAGAAGGCCGTCATCCGGCTCAGTTCGGTCGTGGAGTGACTATCGCATTTCTCCACTTCGGACTATATCCTCCGCTCGAAATGACACGAAAGCGGCAGCTTTGCGGATATGAATAACGTGAGTTCGATGAAAAGAACGTAGTGAATTTCAGAGGACTACCTCTTTTAGAGGATTCGTAAAACGAATCCGTGGGTAAGTCCTCCCCTCGATAGGGGAGGATTTAGGTGGGGTGACACGTAAAATGAAGGGAGATTTCGAAGAAATCGTAACGTCAGTTCGACGAAGTCTCTGGTACTGAGTAGAATAATTCGTCGAACTGACGTTAATTTAAGATTTTTTAGCCGGCAGCGGGCCGATCGCCATCGTCATTTCACCCGGAAACTTGTTTTCAGCAAGTCTTCATCTGCGGATGACGAGCCCGCCATCACGATGAATTCGCCAGGCTCGACTATCGGTTTCAGGTTCTTGTCCAGAAAGCGCAGTTTATCCGATGATATGGTGAACTCCACTGTCTTCGTTTCTCCGGGTTCCAGAGTGATTCTCGCGAAATCTTTCAGTTCCTTCACCG
>CALUQB010000032.1 GCA_944322815.1 uncultured Bacteroidales bacterium
AGAGTGGTCGATTACGGCAGTCTTGAAAACTGTTGAGCTGAAAGGCTCCGGGGGTTCGAATCCCTCCCTCTCCGCACTTTTATCGCTGCAGGTTGCCTGAAACAGGAACTTGCAGCGTTTTTTTATGAAACCGGCTGAAACACAATGACTCTGAAGTATATATCCGTCATGGCATGGGGGGGGGAGGCTTGTTATGCATCCTTTCCTGTCTGTGCATTGTCCTGGCCTTTGCGGTGGGCGTATTGTCTTTTCGGTATAAATCTCTGAGGAAAAGATATTCCGAAATGGCCTCTTCCCTCGGGAAGGAAATCGAGTCCCTGATGTCGAAAAAATTCGTTGCCGGTCCGGCAGATATCAAAGTCGACTCTCCTGACGACAGCCTTATGAAAAGAGCCCTTGAACTTATGGAGTCCAACATGGACAACAGTGAATATGACGTCACCTCGTTTGTGGCGGATATGGCCGTGAGCAGGACCGTCCTTTATCAGAAGATACGGGAATGTACCGGAATGTCGATCCGTGAATTCATGACGGACATCAGGCTCCAGAGGGCACGCCAGCTTCTGGGCGATTCATCGTGTACGATAGCCGAGATTTCATTCATGACAGGTTTCGCGAACCCGAAATATTTCAGCGTCTGTTTCAAGAAGACATTCGGGATGTCACCGACAGAATACAGGTCGGAATCGGTGTACGACAGTGCGGAATCGGCCAATTGATGTCGTACGTACGTTTTCAAACCATTTTCGGACGAATTTATACTCTCTTTAATTTCTGATTGGCAGATATTTGTACTGTGTTTGTGCACAGTCGGCAAAACTGTCGCTAATACGCTTAGTATACTATAAACCATTTTAGCGGACTACTAACCAAATATCAGATATGCTAACAGAAAAAATCAAAATCCTGACAGGCGGCCTGATCATGGCATTCATGCTCATGCTGCCGGCAGTGTCTTTGTCTGCGCAACAGACCTCTATTACAGTAACGGGAACTGTTGTTGACGAAGGCGATTTTCCTCTTGAAGGTGTCGCAATCCTTGTCAAGGACGGGGACGGCGGCAACGGTACAGTTACTGGTACGGACGGCAAATACAGTATAGTTGCCCCTGTACATTCCACTCTCGTGTTCATGTATCTCGGTTACGAAGACTTCGAGGCGACAGTAGATGCATCCGGCGTCGTGAACGTGCAGATGCGCCCTGACAGCCAGGCTCTCGAAGAGTCGGTGGTGATCGGTTACGGTAGTGCAAGAAAGAAAGACCTGACAGGAGGTGTCGCTGTCGTTGACGAGGCAGTCCTGAACATGGCGTCCACTACCAACCTTATGGACCGTCTCGTAGGACAGGTCGCAGGTCTCACCATCACGACGAGCAATGCGGCTCCTGGTTCCAACCAGTCCCTCCTGATCCGAGGCCAGAACTCCCTCTCGGGCAGCAACTCGCCTCTGATCGTTCTGGACGGTATTCCTTATGACGGTTCTCTCGCCGATATCGACCCTAATATCATTGAGAACATGACAGTCCTCAAGGATGCTTCATCAGTGGCCATCTACGGTTCGCGAGGATCCAACGGTGTCATCCTTCTCCAGACAAAGAAGGGTGAGGTCGGCAAGCCTAAGGTCACTTACAAGGGACAGTTCGGTCTGCAGGAGCCTATGCAGCGTATCCAGACCATGGGACCTAACGAGTACATACGCTTCAAGCAGGATCTCCACAGACTCAAGAACAACTATACGGGCGTGATGCTCGACCCTGTTTACGGAGGTGTGATCAGCGCAAGCGAGAAAATCAACTACCTGAAGGGCGAGACCCGCGACTGGCAGGACGATGTCTTCCGCCAGGTGTTCACGATGGACCATCAGGTCAGCATCTCGGGCGGTACCGAGGCCACACAGTATATGGCTTCCGTATCATACCTTGACAACCCGGGCGTCGTATACAACTCCAACTATCAGCGTGTGAACGTGTTCGCCACTATCACTCAGACCATCAACAAATGGCTGCAGATAGGTCTCACTGCACAGTATGTCAACAGGGAGAGCGGCGGAGTCACTCCGAACCTCGAGCATGCCATCAAGCAGAGTCCGTATGGTATAATGTATGACGAGACTGGCGGATACTATGAAGAGCCTATGGACTACAGCAACTTCCCGAACCCGATGAAGGATGTCAATGCCGACCAGAAGAATACAGGAAGGAACATGCTGGTGAACGGTTACATCAATATCAATCTTCCGGTGAAAGGACTTTCCGTAAGGTCTCAGTTCGGATACAACTACAGGAATTCTTTCAACGGAACATACTACGGACGCAACACGGTGACCGGAGCGAAGGTCAACGGAAAGGCATCCATCAGCAACACCCACAACACTGACTGGACATGGGAGAATGTCATCAAGTATGACAACACTTTCGGCAAGCACCATATCGATGTGACCGCCCTGTACAGTATGCAGCAGAAGACCGAGATCAGTTCGTCACAAAGCGGCGAGAGCTTCGTGAATGATGACTCAAGCTTCTACATGATGTCCGGTGCGGAGAACAATATCACGATGTCGTCCGGCTATTGGAAAGAGAACATGATTTCCTACATGGCGAGAATCAACTACGCCTTTGCGGAGAAATACATGATCACCCTTACCGGACGTGCCGACGGCGCTTCAGTGTTCGGACGCAACAACAAATACGGTTTCTTCCCGTCTGCAGCCGTCGCATGGCAGATCGGTGACGAGGATTTTATAAGGGACAATGCGGAATGGGTCAACATGCTCAAACTCCGTGTGTCTTATGGTGCCAACGGTAACAACGCCATCTCGAGATACCAGACCCTTGACCGTCTCTACGCTACAAACGGTGTGAAATATGTCTGGGGTGACGGCGGTTCTGCCGTCAATGCGGCATACCTCGCAAGTGACGGTGTCGGCAACCCTAACCTCCGCTGGGAGACCACCTATACTGCCAATGTCGGAGTCGACTTCTCGTTCTTCGGAAGCCGTCTTGGAGGTAGCATCGACATGTACCTGTCCAATACCAAGGACCTCCTCATGTCGAGGACAGTGCCTATCATGAACGGCTACAGCAAGATGTGGGACAATGTCGGCCAGACCCGCAACAAAGGTATCGAGGTGACACTCAATTCGCAGAATATCCGCAACAAGAATTTCCGCTGGACCACTGACCTCAATTTCTTCCTCAACAGGGATGAAATCATCGAACTCCGCGGTGACCAGCTGGACGATATCAACAATGAATGGTTCATCGGTTATCCTCTGGACGTGTTCTATGACTGGAACGTGATAGGAATATGGCAGGAAGGCGACGAATTCACATTCATCGATGAAGAAGGCAATGAAGTCGCACACCAGAACGGTGCGAAGCCTGGTGACGCCAAACTCGAAGATGTGGACGGCAACGGTATCATCAACGAGAACGACCGTAAGGTCATCGGTAACAAGAAGCCGAGCTGGACGATGTCCATGGGTAACCGCTTCGAATACAAGAACCTCTACTTCTCCTTCCTCATCAACGGTGTGTTCGGCAAATGGATGTCAGACAATGTGGCGAATATCGGTTCATATACATTCGGTGCAGGTAACTATATCGCAGGTGCGAACTATTGGACTCCGGAGAACCCGGATGCCGACTATGTATCCCCTGGATATACCCAGAGTTTTGAGCACGGCTACTACAAGAAGCTCAACTTCGTGACCCTCAGGAATATCACCCTCGGTTACAGGCTCAGTCAGAAGACAGCCAAGAAGATAGGCATGAGCGGAATCGATGTCAATGTCAGCGTCAACAATGTATGCGCCATCTCGAATATGCGCCAGATGCTCAACTATGACAATACATGGTTCGCTTCCTATCCGACTGCCCGCTCTTATATGCTCGGAATCACATTGACATTTTAATTGAGGACAATGAAAATGAAAATACATATAATCAAGATAAGTGCAGTCTGCTCGATACTGGCGTTGGCTGCAGGATGTTCCTCTTTCCTTGAGGAGGATCTGAAGAGTTCGCTTGCTCCGGACAATACCTACACGAGCACCATGGGTTTCGAGGTGGGAAGTACCGGTCTGTATTCCATAGCGCGCTCCGAATATAATACATGGGGTGAGCAGGGTGCGTTCATGCACAACGGCGCCTGCTCTTACGAGGCTCTCCAGATAGCTACCGATATCTGTCTGCAGAGCGGTGCGAAAGACGGTTCCCTTACTCCTTTCGCAGACCTCAACATGACTTCTACCACAGGTTTTGTCGGATCATACTGGAACTGGTCCTACAGCCTCATCAACTCTGCAAATGAGCTTCTGCTCTATTCCGATCGGAACGATAACTGGGACTATCCTACCGACAAGGCTCTATATCAGGCCGAGGCCCGCTTCTTCAGGGCATACGGATACAGGACCCTCGTCTATCTTTATGGAGACGTTCCATGGGTGGAGACCATCAAGCAGCCGTTCGAGCTTAACTTCACACGTGATCCAAAGGAGGAAGTCCTCGGACATATCATCGATGACCTCAGGTTCGCCAGCGAGAATCTTCCTGAAAACCCTGACGAGGTGAAGGTCGGAAAGCTTACAAGATGGGCAGCCTATCACCTTCTCGCCGAGATGTACAACTACAGAGGCTGGATGACGGGAAATACAGCTGATTTCGAAGAGGCCGAAAAGTGCGCTCTTGCCGTGATCGAAAGCGGATATTTCGAACTCGTGAAAGCGCGCTACGGTGCCGCAAAGAACGATCCGGGCGACTATTACAGCGATATGTTCGTAGAGAACAACCAGAACCGTACGAGCGGCAACCGCGAGAGCATCTGGGTGATGCAGTTCGAGTACAAGACCACCGGTGGCGGTACTCCTTCCGATGACTGGACCAGAAGGGCCTGGGGACCTCAGTATCATTCGATTAACTCATTCTTCACCCCAAGTGCTGAACTCGGAGGACGAGGGCTCG
This sequence comes from uncultured Bacteroidales bacterium, assembly GCA_944322815.1. Classification (GTDB taxonomy): domain Bacteria; phylum Bacteroidota; class Bacteroidia; order Bacteroidales; family UBA932; genus Cryptobacteroides. The sequence goes on from CALUQB010000032.1 coordinate 4,961, forward strand.
GCCAGATCGCACCTATGAAATGGTGGATAGGTATCAAGAATACCAATGCTACGAACATGGCTGATAAGTCTGATCCTGAGCCGGAGATCGAGTCAGAGAACATCACGGACAACGGTATCTTTGAAGCCGATGATATCCGTAACTCCGAGTACAACATCAAGCGTGAATGGCTGGGCAATGTAGAGCCGAATGTCGGAGTAAGATGCATGATTACCGACAATTACTGGTATCTTGGCTATCTCTATCCGTCTATCGTGAAATTCCAGTATGCCCATGCAGATGACCCTACACATACCGGAAGCTACAAGGACAGAATGAAGTTCCGTCTCGCGGAAACATATCTGCTGCTTGCAGAGGCATATCTCGGCCAGAACGATCCTGCATCCGCAGCCGATGCCGTGAATGAAGTCCGCAACAGGGCGAAGGCATCTTCCGTATCCGCCGATGAAATGGATATCGACTATCTGCTCGACGAGCGTATCAGGGAGCTTATCGGAGAGGAATCCCGCAGGTTCACACTCGTACGTTTCGGTGCGGATGTCTATGTAGACCGTGTGAAGAAGCACAACAAGCATCTGACGGATGTAGTCGACGAGCACCATGCCCTGTGGCCTATCCCTCAGTCTATCCGTGACGCCAACAGGGATGTGGAATTCCCTCAGAACCCGGGCTATTGATTTTCATCCGGAAAATAATGCAATCTTAAAATGAATTTGAAATGAATAAGAATATTGTCAAGATATTGATGGTGTCAGCAGTGGCCGGCATTTTTTCAGCCTGCACGTATGACCCTTACAAGACTGACATACCGAAGACGGAAGAGAAACTGTCATTGTCCGCTTCTGCGGAGTCAGTCGCCATTACAGAGGAAAACCTCTCCGATGTCCTGCTTTCTTACAGCTGGACTCCGGCCAGGTCGCTTCCTGATGAGTACCAGCTCACATATTCGGCTCAGCTGGATGTTGTGGGTAACAATTTCGGTTCGGAAACCGTCATCTCTTCCGGAGCAGGATTCGAATTTGAATTTGACGAATCCACCGGTATGTTCTCATGCAGTTTCACCGGCGAACAGCTCAACAACTGGTACAGCGACCGCTGGAAACTCCCTGTGAATGCTGATTTCAGCCTTGAATTCCGCGTGGTAGCATCATGGGAGGGCGGCCCGACTTATGAAATGCCGGAAGTCCGCCAGGTGACAGTCAAAGTCACGCCTATACAGGTGATAATCTTTGCTGCAGACAAGATGTCCATAGGCGGAAATGCCATTTCGACTGAGACGGAAATCAATCCTACTCTTGAAAATTCAAATGTCTACGCTTGGTATGGCGCTCTCACGGCAGGCGATCTCCTGATTCCTGTAGAATATGATGGAGTGAACTATTACATTCATCCGGCTTCCGGAGACGGATCACTGAAAGACGGCCAGGCCGACCCTGTCGTAATGGATCAGACAGAGACTCCTTGGAAGATCACCGAGGCAGGCAACTACAGGGTAGTCATCAACATGGAGGACAAGACAGCGACAATATATTCCGCCGCAACAGATCTGCAGCCGAAGATCGTCGAATTCTATCCTAACGGAGTTGATACCAATCCGCTTGCAACTATGGAAGTCACGAATCTGTTTGCTTATGGTGCCGGCACCGGATGGGGATGGAAGAATCTTAATCTGACCCAGTCATTGGCTGACCCGCAAGTCTTTGTATACAGTGGAGAGGCTCTCAGCGGGAATATGAAGTTCGGATTGACGAATGGAGAATTCACTGCCGGTGACCAGACATTCAATCAGAACAACTGCTATTGTTATACTTGTCCTTTGAAAGAAGACGGAACAAGGCAGAATGCATCCATTCAGGCAGACAAACTCGAAGTTCTGCATGGCGGCTCTGACGGTGAAACCAGGAATTCGTACATGGGTATACCAAGCGGTACGACATTCATAATCTTCGACCTCAGGAATATGACAATATATGCGAGTGCTAGGTAGTAGTAGTATTTCTCTTTAGTATTATTAATTAATGTATGGAAGGCATCCGTCAGCCCGACAACGGCGGCGGATGCCATTATTATCAAAATTACAGTCAGATGAAAAGATCCAACAGATTTTTATTGTCAGCGCTTTCCTGTGCGGCCCTGTTTTCCTGTTCCGGCTGTCAGGAAAAAACGGAAAACGGAGATAACGGCGTTCCGGAGGGTAATACGGAGGTGACATTTTCCCTCAACCAGAATGATGTCCTCAATAATCCCCTGAACGGATGGGTGCTATATCTGGATGCCACCGCCGATCCGTCCTATTTCGACAAGGAGGTTTATAGTTCGGAGCTCGGAATGAATGTCCGTATCAGGGATTATGCTTCAGCCTGCTATATCCGCACGGAATGGAAGAGGATGAACCCTCAGGACGGGGTGTATTTCTGGCAGGACGAGAACAACAGCATCACGAAACTTGTCAGGAGGGCAGAGGAACTCGGGCTGCCTATAGCATTCCGCGTGATAGTGGACGGGCGCGACAGGGACAAGGCTGACGGCGCCACGCCTGAGTTCGTGCGCGATGCCGGGGCTGAGGTGTGGGTGTCCAACACCAGCCATCCTAACTGGTTTACTCCGATAGTCATGGACCCGGTTTTCCGTTCTTATTACGAGAAATTCGTCAAGGCATTTGCGCAGGAGTTCAACGACCCTGACAGGGTGGCTTTCATAGACGCATACGGTCTCGGAAAGTGGGGTGAAGGCCACAATGTCTGCTACGAGCAGAACAATGCCACATCCGACAAGACCGAGGAGTATAAGGAGAATACCATGGAGTGGGTGACCGACCTCTATTCGACTACTTTCACCAAGGTGCCTCTCGTGATCAACTATCACCGTCATATCGGCGCTCCTAAAGGAGAAGGCGAGGAGGCAAGCCCTAACAGCGACAAGGTCCTGAACATCGCCCTTTCGAAGGGCTATTGCCTGCGTTCCGATGCGTTCGGTATGAACGACAAGGGCTGGGGATACAACGACTGGGAAAGGTCTTTCGTCCGCAACTGGAACTACAAGGTACCTGTCATCATGGAGGGCGGATACATAGTCAGTTCGCATTCCTACTGGAATGATCCTGCAGGCTATCGCAAAGGGTATCCCGGAGATGTCAGACAGGGAGAGTATGACGCTTCGAAGGAGGCCAAGGTCAACATGATGGACTTCCGTGTAGGGGCAGAGACCGAGTCCTGGTTCGTCGATGCATTCAGCCTCGTGAAACGTTTCATTTCCGAGGGCGGCTACAGGCTTTATCCTGACAAGGTTTCCGTGCCGGCATCCGTGGCATCAGGTTCGGAAGTCTCTTTGACATCCCGTTGGAGGAACGTCGGCTGGGGATATTTCCCGAACAATCTGAAACAGTGGAATTATAAGTATAAGGTCGCGTTCGCACTTCTCGACAGTAACGGAGAAGCAGCTCAGGTGATTGTTGACCAGGAATGCGAGCCGTCCGAGTGGATATCGGGTTCTACTTATTCTTATGAGCATGATGCTTCTGTCGAAGTGCCTGCAGGAAACTATACATGGGCCGTGGGTATCGTCGATACGGAAAAGGACAATGAACCTGCAATCGATCTGGCCGTCAAGGCGGACAAGAAGACCGGCAGATGGGTCAGAATAGCTGACGTGACTGTCAACTGATCCGGAACAGTCCGGTGTACCAGGTGAGATCGCTGCAAATTCTTTCATACAAGGAATTTGCAGCGATTCTTATTGTGCCGAGGAAAGATTCGGCTGGCATGAAAATATTGCCTGTCTTCCGTAAAATTCTGCTTTTGACAACAAAATATTGTCAAAAGGCAATATTAAAAGCCTGCGTGCTGTCTTATTTAGGAATATATTTGTCTGCAATAAAAATTATCGGCAGACATGGACAACAATACGGTCAAGGAAAACATTATCCGCTGCAGGAAGGGCATGAAGCTTTCACAGCAGGATATGGCTGACAGGATCGGTATGTCCAGAACTGCGTACCGCAATATCGAAAGGGGCGAAACGAAACTTCTCAGCGAAAATGTGTCGAAGATAGCCGCGGCGCTTGGAGTAGGGACGGAGGAACTTGTGCTGGGCTATTCATCGGACAGGGACGGCGGGAATATCATGAAGGACGAGAAATCTTACCGCTGGATGTATGAAGAACTCAAAAGCAGGTACACTTTCGAACTGCAGAAACAGGCGGACGAGATTTCCCGTCTGGTCAAGGAAAACTCCACTCTTAAAGACTATATAGAGGTACAGAAGAATCTCATCAGTACCAAGGAGGAAATCATCTCCATGCTCAGAAAATCAGAGAACGGATAGTCAGAAGTCCCGGCAAAGTTCGAGACCGCGGCTTATGGCTTCGGATATTTTCCCTTCTATGACATCCGGAGAGCTGTAGTCCATGTTTTCTGCGGATATTACATACAGTTCGCCAAGTCCCCACAGATAGCTCAATGCCCTGAGATACGGCGTTGCCTGCTCGAGCGGATCCCCTGTCCTGATATCCATCCCACGGGTAGTGATATACAGTACTTTTTCGCATTTGCACAATCCGTAGCAGTGCCTGTCATCGCTGTCGAACGTGATATGGAAGAGCGACATGTTCTCTATGAACACTTTCAGTTCGCTCGGGAAGCTCATGTCCCAGAATGGGGCGGCTATCACTATCCTGTCTGCGGCGGCTATCCTCCGGGCCATTTCCGCATATTCTTCAGGCACTATACCGCTGTCGCGGTCGTGCAATATCCGGCTGTCCACTGCCGGAAACCCGGCTCCGTCGAGACGGATGGTCTCGATATCGTACCTTTTGCCAAGCTCATCGACAAGAGGCCGCGCTATGCGTCTGGTGCGCGACCCCTCTCTCATCGTGGCATCTATGAAAACAAGTTTCGCCATACCTGATCCACGTTATTCCACGAAATGTACATAGTCGGCCTTGCGCGGCTTCGGTGCAGGGGCTTCCTGTGCCGGATAGCCTATGATGCAGTTTCCGATGCCTTCATAGTCGCCTTCTATTCCCCATTCCTTCAGCAGGGCTTTGCCGGCTTCGCTGTCGAACACTTCCTTCGCCCTGTGTATCCAGCAGGTGCCAAGTCCGACTGCGTGGGCTGCATTCATCAGATTTCCCATCACCAGAGAGCCGTCATACAGGTAGGTGGGGTATTTCCTGTCGGCCAGGACTACGAGTACTGCCGGAGCTCCGTAGAAAGGATCGGAAGATGTCCCCATGACAGCGGCATTGAGTCTGGACAGGCTGTCCCTCATGGCTTTGTCTGTCACCGCCACGATGATGGGCGACTGGTTCCCTTTTCCGGTAGGGGCGTAGGTCCCTGCCTCTATGACCTGTTCGAGAAGCTCTTTCGGAGGCATCTGCTCCGTGTAGGCCCTGATGGACCGTCTTGTCTTCAGATTTTCGATGGTTTCGTTCTGTCCCATGGCTGTTTCGTTCTGTGCATTGGTGCAGGAGGTCAGAAGCCCGAGTGCCAATGCGGCTGTTAACATAAGATATCGCATCGTGTCGTGTATTTGGTTGTATCTTCAAATTTATATCAGATACTTCATCATGTCAAGTCTTTTGAAAAATTAATGTGTTATCTTTGCGCGCCCGGAACGGAGCCGGGACCGATACGATCAAAAGCAGACTGATATGGGAAGATTCAAAGGTATAATGTACGGGATGGCGACATCTGTCACTTTCGGCCTGATCCCGCTTTTCACATTGCCGCTGATAGGTAAGGGAATGGTATATGATTCCATCCTGTTTTACAGATTTCTTTTCGCGTCCCTGGCGCTGGCTGCCGTGATGCTGGTCAAGAAGGAAACCTTCAGGATAGATTTACGGGATCTCCCGGTCTTCATCCTCCTGGCGTTTTTCTATACTTTTTCATCCCTGTTCCTGCTGTACGGATACGGGTACATGGGCGCAGGAGTGGCTACGACCCTGCATTTTACCTATCCTGTTTTCGTGACCCTGATCATGTTCTTCCTGTTCAGGGAGAAGACAGGCTGGCTTACGTGGCTGTCCATCGCCCTGGCCGTCTGCGGAGTCGCCCTGCTTTCGCTTCCGGAGTCCGGTCTTTCGGCAGACGTGAAGGGTATCGTCATAGTCCTGCTTTCGGCCGTGGCATACGGCAGCTATATAGTGGGCGTAAACAAATCCAGGGTGCGCAACATGAACAGCCGCAAACTGGCTTTCTATGTCTTTGTATTCACCACCATCATTTTCGGGATCAAGGATATGGCATCGGGAAGTCTCCAGCTGCCTCCGGATCCTGTCTCTTACTGCAATCTGTTCTTTCTTGCAGTCCTTCCGACGGTAGTGTCGAATATCACACTCGTACTGGCGGTACAGAACATCGGAGGAACGCTGACTTCGGTATTGGGGGCATTGGAGCCGCTGACGGCAGTGTGCATAGGCGCATTGGTCTTCGGAGAAGACTTCACTCTCAGGGAAGGTTTCGGGATTCTGCTGGTATTGACTGCAGTCACGGTGATAATATTGACTGGTACGATTCAGGGTACGCTGGACAAGGTTTTCAAGAAGATCCGCCCGCGTCACGCCTGACCGTTTCAATGGCTTTCGCAGAAATCCATGAGTTCGGGCATGGTCATGGCTGTTTCAGCCGTCTTCCGCCTTATCGCATCATCTGTCGGCAGGATGAGAATATCGCTCGTCTTCATAATTCGTCTATCGTGTTTCTGATGAAACCGGCCATGTCGCCGATACCGTATTTGCAATACAGCTGCGTGTCTATTTCTTCTGTCGGCCGGGACCAGTCTATGTCGGATGTCCTGCCGAAGTCCTGGAGCGGTACGTATCTGTACGTCCTGGCAGGTGCGGATTGCGTGACTTTCAGTGCAGATACCAGTATCCTGAAAAACCTGGTGCGGATGTATTTTTCGAAGTTGGACGCTTCTTCCTCCGAAGTGAAGGCCGCGTACAGATAAGACTGGGAGCATACGGCTCCCGGAGGCGCCGCTACCGGTATTCCCATGACTTTCCTGTCATTGCCGGAACCGGCGGCTCCGGCAATGAATATCTTGTATTTCGGTATGTCCTGCCTGTTCTTCCGTATGCTTGCGTCCGATACATATCCGGTTTTCCTGATCCCTTTCTCGATATAGTACAGCAGCCTGTCATGTTCCGGTGATGCTGTCGGGTAAACGTCCACGGGTGTTTTCCTGCTGTGTCCCGGATTCGACGGTATGCCGAAGGGGGTGTCGGCCGAAATGATGCTGTCTGCGCTTCCTTCTCCGTTCCGTATGCGGATTTCTTCCACTTTTCCGACTATGTCACTGATGCGCGGGTCCCTGATCAGCACATCGGAAATGTCCAGTCTGCGCAGTGCTGACAGTCTTTCGCCTTTTCTGTACAGGACGTATTCGCACGGGCCGGTGTATTTCCTGCTTTCGAGATAGTAGCAGATGCCTCCCTTGATTTCGACGTCTCCTGAAAATACTCTGCGGCTTTCGGTGTAGACCGTCATTTTCCTGATATGTCCGCAGGTGAGCATCCTGTGCCTGAACTTTTTCAGCAGGTTTTCCCTCCCGGTGGTGAACCATGCGGCCTTGATGACCAGAGATATATGGTCAGGACCGAGTTCCGAAGCTGCCTCGGCGAATTTCTGGTAGATCGGCGCATCGTTGTTTCCTCCGGACCCGCCTCTGTCCTGATACGGGGGATTCCCGACGATGGCCTTGAATCCGGAATGCGGATATTCAGAGACTGGTGTCGCCAGCCCGTCCATCTGCCACAGATTTCCGGAGACGGTGCCGGCTATTTCCTCTATTTGCTTCCATGAAAGGGTTTTCCCCGGAAACTTGTCCTGGAACCAGTCCAGAAAAGACCGGAAGACGGAGACTCTGGCCAGCAGCAGGTTGTCTCCCTGCCATTCAAATCCGTATGTGTTCCTGAGCGCTTCCAGTGCATACATGAACCATTCATCCGGAGATTCCGTATTTTCCCCGACTATCCTGAGTTTCCTGTCCAGGATGCCTATCCTTTCCCTGACGTCCATGACGGCTCCTGTCGTGACATCATATCTGCCCGCCAGATATGGAGCCTCCCCGCACGTGATTTCGAGGCGCGGTTCGGAAACGTAGTCTTCCCATGCCCTGCCGTACGGAAACATGATCTTGTCCCGGCTGGTCTTCCATGTGCGGATTCCGTAAGAATCGGCAGTCTCCGTGTTGAATGTTCCCTTCCGTCCGAACCATTCGTCGTCGATGAGATTTATCTGGGCGTTGCACAGCCATGAAGGGGTGAAGACCTCGGCCATTTTCCTGGATCTGGCATTTTTCATGTCGGATGGCTTGAGTATTCTCGGGATTATGACGCTGTGTTTCCGTATCCTTTCGCAGGTGATCCGGTCGTCATGTCCGTACCCCTCTCCGTATGATGAATAGTCGGAAGCTGCCCAGATGATGTTTTTCCCCGTGACATGATCCTGCAGGAGAAGCCTCAAGATTTCTTCCCTTGCCCCGTTATCCGTCATGTCCGCAAATTCTCTCATTCCCTGTCCGTTGCTCTGCCTCTGCGGCCGGACTTCCTGTACCCGTGCCTGCGGCAATATTTACAAAGGTAAGGAAAAGATTCATATATTTGGGAAATAATTGCGTGACACAAACGCGGAAAAGATATCGGACATGTACCAGAATCCTGTAGAAATATTCGGCCTGACCATGCAGACGCGCATCATCATATCGTGTGCGGTAGTGCTTCTCGCCTACCTCGTGGACTTCCTTTGCTGCAAGCTGCTGATTCCTCTTATCCGCAAGATAGCGGAGAAGACCGCTTTCAGATGGGACAATCATCTGACTGACAATCAGGTGCTGCACAATGTGTTCCATCTGATACCGCCGGTGACCTTCATGGTGGCTCTTCCCATGCTTTTCCCCGAAGGGGGACGGTGGATAGTGTTTGCGACCAAGATTCTGAGCATATATATCATCGTGGTGACCTGTATGCTGGCCTGTTCGTTCGTGAATTCCATGTATGCCCTTTCCAGCGAATCCGAGATCCTGAAAAACAAGCCGATGAAAGGAGTCTACCAGATGGTGAAAGTCGTGGTGATCTGCGTGGGTGCCATATTGACCATAGGTGTGCTGATAGAAAAGGATTTCACGACTCTGATAGCCGGTCTCGGCGCTTCGGCTGCCGTGCTGATGCTGATATTCAAGGATACGATTCTGGGGCTCGTGGCAGGCATACAGCTTTCAGCCCATGACATGCTGAGACCGGGGGACTGGATCATGATGGACAAATACGGTGTCAACGGAGAGGTGGAGGAAGTCACCCTGAATACGGTGAAGGTCAGGAACTGGGACAACACCATCACTACCGTGCCTCCGTATATTCTGGTCAGCGATTCATTCAAGAACTGGAGAGGCATGAGGGAGAGTGCCGGCCGTCGTGTGGCACGGGCGTTCCGCATAGATGTGAATACCATCCGATTCTGTACCCCGGAAGAGCTGTCCCGCTTTTCAGGCATGGAGTGGGCCTCCGGATTCGGAACAGGGGAGAAGATCGTGAATCTCCATCTTTTCAGGGCGGCGGCCGAGTGGTATCTGCGCAGCCGTCCCGATATAAACAGTGACCTGATGCTGCTCGTACGCCAGCTCGAACCGACATCCGAGGGACTGCCGCTGCAGCTTTATTTCTTTACATACACGAAAGTATGGGCAGAACATGAGAATATCGCATCGGATGTTTTCGAGCATGTCATCGCCATGTTGCCTGATTTCGGCCTGAGAATCTTCCAGCGACCGTCAGGCCTGGATCTGGAACATTCAGACCTGGCCGGAGACGGCAGGGACAGTCTGTCGTAAAGCTGGCTGGCATTGTCGTAAAATGTTAAAGAAAAGTTAAATCGGCAGGCGGACGTCTGCCGTTGTTTGGAATATCGGCCAGGCGGACTTACCTTTGCGCCGTACGGAAAACAAGTCTGCACGGATATGGAAATGAAGAGAACTGCAGTATTGGTCATTCTCTGCTTCTTGCTCGTACAAGGAGTCTCTTTCGCACAGAGGATCAAGGGCAGCGACACCCTGCTGCCTCTTACCCAGGAACTGGCCGAACAATATCTGGAAAAGAATCCTGATGCCGAACTTATCGTTACCGGAGGCGGTTCAGGTGTCGGGATCGCCGCTCTCCCTGAAAACACTACTGACATAGCCATGGCTTCCCGCCGGATCAAGTTCGGCGAGAAAATGAAATTTGCGGAAACAGGTCTTGATGCACGGGAGGTCATAGTGGCATACGATGCCCTGGCCGTAGTCGTGAATCCTTCGAATCCTGTCGACAGGCTTACAAGGGAACAGCTCGAAGCGATATTCAGGGGAAAGATCACCAACTGGAAGGATGTCGGAGGAGAAGACAGGAAGATAGTGGTCTATTCCAGGGAGACATCATCGGGAACTTATGAATTTTTCAAGGAAAGTGTTCTGGACAACAAGAATTACATGAGCAGCATACTTTCCATGCCGGCTACGGGAGCTATTATCCAGTCAGTAAAACAGACGAAAGGAGCCATAGGTTATATCGGCCTTGCGTATCTGAACCGGTTTGTCAAGCCGCTGGAGGTTTCTTATGATGGCGGCAGGCACTTCGCCGCTCCGTCAGTCGGGACGGCTGCAGACGGTTCTTATCCTATCGTCAGACCTTTGTATTATTATTACGATGCGGAAAAAGAGTCTCTGGTATCTCCGTTTGTTTCATATGTCCTGTCTCCTGCCGGTCAGCAGTCTGTCCTGGAGCAGGGTTTTGTCCCTGTCTTGCCGGTATCGGCCGGAAACCCGGAAAAATAAGCCCAGACGATGAAAAGATTTTTGGAAAAGACAGTAAAATGGATATTGACAGGCAGCGGTTTCGTGACCAGCGCCGTGATCCTGCTTATCATCGGTTTCCTTTTTACGGAAGGTGCAGGCCTTTTCGGGGAACCTGTCATCGAGGAGGGATATGTGCTCGCCCTTAATGAAGACAATCCTGTCAGGACTATGACGGCGGCGGAGATCAAGGCCGTGTTTGACGAGGATATCACCAACTGGAAAGAACTGGGTGGTCCGGACATGCAGATCATGACCTTCCGCCTGGAAGATGTGGACGAGTATTTTACCGAGGAGAGTCTCGGTCCGCAGTATGAATATGCCGGTGCTGCCATAGCATCACTGGTGAAGAGCCATCCTGGTATGGTGGCTTTCGTTCCCGAATCGCTGATTCCCGAAAATCCGGGTCTGAATTTCATCGAAGACAAGAATATCACACCAGGTGAGGTGCTGGGCGGTACCGAATGGTTCCCGACAGCTACGCCCGCCCCTATTTTCGGGATACTTCCGCTGCTGGCCGGTACGGTATGGGTGAGCCTTTTCGCCATACTTTTCGCCCTGCCTTTCGGAATAAGCATAGCCGTGTATATGTCGGAGGTGGCATCTGAACGGGTGCGCGGTTTCCTGAAACCTGTCATAGAACTCCTGAACGGCATTCCTTCAGTCGTGTACGGCTTTTTCGGACTCATTGTCATCGTCCCGATGCTCCAGCAGGTCTTCGGCCTGCCTGTAGGCGAGAGCGGGCTTGCCGGCAGTCTGGTATTGGCCATCATGGCCCTTCCTACCATAGTGACTGTGGCGGAGGATGCGATGAGGAACTGTCCGCGGACATTGCGCGAAGCGAGTCTTGCTCTGGGGGCGACGAAATGGCAGACGATATACAAGGTGGTGATTCCGTCGTCGATGTCGGGTATAGCGTCCGGCGTGGTGCTCGGAATCGGACGTGCGGTGGGGGAGACGATGGCAGTGCTGATGGTGACAGGAAACGCCGCTGTCATACCTGCATCCATTCTTGAACCGTTGAGGACTATCCCGGCGACTATCGCTGCGGAACTGGGAGAAGCTCCGGCCGGAGGCGCGCATTACCAGTCTCTCTTCCTGCTTGGCGTGATCCTGTTTTTCATTACCTTTTTCATCAATTTGTGTGTGGAGTTCATTTCTTCACGTAACCGTGCAAAAAACAGATAGAATACCATGGACAGACCATTATATCCGGACGGACACGGTATCCGTAAACGCAGATCCCAGTCGCTGGCTTTCGCGATATGCCGGGCTCTCAGCCTCATGATCGTGCTGGTATTGTTCGCGATACTCGGTTTCATCATAGTCAAGGGGGCCGGTGTCATCAGCTGGGATTTCCTGACCAAGGCCCCTGCGGACGGCATGACTTCGGGCGGTATTTTCCCTGCGATAGTCGGAACCTTGCTTCTGATGCTGGGGAGCGCCCTGGTAGCCTTCCCGATAGGAATCATGAGCGGCATCTATATGAATGAATATGCTTCCAAGGGGTGGGTGGTGAAATTCATCCGTCTGATGACAAACAATCTGAGCGGTGTGCCGTCGATAGTGTTCGGTCTTTTCGGAATGGCCCTCTTCGTGAAGTATCTCGATTTCGGAGACAGTATACTGGCAGGTTCGCTTACCTTGGGTCTGCTTTCGCTGCCTCTGGTTATACGTACCACGGAAGAGGCTCTGAAAGATATTCCGGACGGTATCCGGGAGGGCAGTCTGGCTCTCGGCGCTACCAAGCTGCAGACTATCTGGAAGGTCGTGCTTCCGATGGGGATGCCCAGAATCATTACGGGGCTGATACTGTCTCTGGGACGGGTGTCAGGCGAAACTGCGCCGATTCTGTTCACGTGCGCGGCGTATTTTTTCCCGCAGCTTCCTGCATCGGTGTTCGACCAGTGCATGGCCCTTCCGTATCATCTGTATGTGATATCGACCAGCGGAACGGACATCGAGGCACAGCAGCCCATAGCATACGGGACTGCCCTGGTGCTCATAGTGATAGTGCTTGTCATCAATCTCCTGGCAGGTTTCCTGCGCAAGTATTTCGAGAAAAGGCTGAAAATGCATTGATGTCACGTACCGTTGATTTGAAACAAGATTTTTATGGAAAAGATAGAAGCGAAAAACGTAGATTTTCATTACGGGGATTTCCATGCCCTCAAAGGTATTTCCATGGATATACCTCAGAACAAGGTCGTGGCGTTCATAGGACCTTCAGGGTGCGGAAAATCTACTTTCCTGCGTCTGTTCAACAGGATGAACGATCTGGTCCCGGGCACCAGGCTGACCGGCGAGATCCTGATAGACGGAAAGAATATCTATGCTCCGGAAGTCCAGGTGGATGAACTCCGGAAAGAGGTGGGGATGGTATTCCAGAGACCGAATCCGTTTCCGAAGAGCATATTCGAGAATGTGGCTTACGGTCTGAGGGTCAATGGGATCAAGGACAGAGAATTCATCGCGCACCGGGTAGAGGAATCTCTCAAGGGTGCAGCCCTGTGGAACGAGGTCAAGGACAAGCTCAATGCATCTGCCTATGCACTGTCGGGCGGACAGCAGCAGCGTCTGTGCATTGCCCGTGCCATGGCAGTATCTCCGTCTGTCCTGCTGATGGATGAGCCTGCATCCGCCCTCGATCCTATTTCCACTGCCAAGATAGAGGAGCTTATATGCGAGATGAGGGATCAGGTGACGATAGTGATAGTGACCCACAACATGCAGCAGGCTTCCAGGGTAAGTGACAAGACTGCGTTTTTCTATATGGGTGAGATGATCGAGTATGACGATACGAAGGTGATTTTCACGAATCCTCACAAGGAAGCGACACAGAACTATATAACCGGCCGGTTCGGATAGTCCTGATACGGCGTGGGTCCGGTGAAAAAGCGGATTTCACCGGACTGCACAGGCAGAGGATTAGGGAACCGACGTTAATGAACGTGAGTTCGATGAAAAGAACGTAGTGAATTTCAGAGGACTACCTCTTTTAGAGGATTCGTAAAACGAATCCGTTGGTAAGTCCTCCCCTCGATAGGCCTAAGAAAATCCCCCTAATAGGGGGCAGGGGGTTAAGACAGGGCCAGTCTTTCGAAGAAAGACGTAATTGGGTGACCGAGTCACCCAATTTAGGTGGGGTGACACGTAAAATGAAGGGAGATTTCGAAGAAATCGTAACGTCAGTTCGACGAAGTCTCTGGTACTGAGTAGAATAATTCGTCGAACTGACGTTAATGAGAAACAATATGGTGAAATTTGTAGATTCGGAGCTTGAGCAGCTCAAAAGGGAGATAGACCAGATGTGGACCCTGGTCTATAATCAGATAGAACAGGCCAGGGATGCCGTCATGAGACTGGACCGTACCGTGGCTCAGCAGATAATGGTGAGGGAGCGGCGTGTGGATGCCTTTGAATTGAAGATAGACAGCGATGTGGAAGACTTCATAGCCCTGTTTACTCCTGTCGCGGTGGATCTTCGATTCGTGCTTGCCATATTGAAAATAAACGGGGATCTGGAAAGGATAGGGGACTATGCGGACGGTATAGCCCGTTTCATAAGGGATACTGACATGGAAGTTCTGGATCAGACCCTGCTGGAGCGGTTGCAGCTGGAAAATATGTTCTCCCGTGTCCTGACCATGCTTGGCGAGCTGCAGAAAGCTCTCCGTGACGAAGATGCCGCGTTGGCTACGGTGGTACTGTCCCAGGATGAACTTCTGGATCAGATAAACCGCGACTCCACGTCTATCCTGTCAGATTATGCGAAAAGCCATCCGGATGCGATTCCTTTCTGTCTCGGTCTTGGAGGTGTATTCCGCAAACTGGAGCGGACCGGAGACCATCTGACGAACATAGCTGAGGAAATAGTTTTCTATATCGATGCCAAGGTGCTGAAGCACAATGAACTGAGTGAGACCAATGCTTCGAGGTAGGAAGACGTCTTCTGAAAGAGGGGATTTTATGGTTTCGCAGATAATAAGTTGTTCCGGCGGACTTCAAGTCTGCCGGAACAATTTGATTATAACTCTCAGACGAGTTTGCGTATCAAGTCTTCCTTGTCTCCAGGCAGGAGGTCGATGACAGGGATTTCGATGAGTGTATAGCAGCCGCTCTTCTGCCTGAACGAGGCGCGTGCGGAGCATACCATTACCTGGGCTGTCAGCGCAGGGTTGTTTATCTTCATGTCGAATTCGAACAGCTGGTTCTGTGTCTGTCCCGATACTCCCTTTCTGGTCAGATTCACGCCATGTCCCATATCTATGAGGGCGTCTACATCGTCCACTTTGATCACGTGTGTCTCATCGTGCGAGAAATACGGGTCAGCCTTGATCGCAGCGGCTACTTTGTCGAAATCATATCCTTCCTTCACTTCTATGTATACCATCCTTCTGTGGACTCCGGTACCTGTAGGGATAGTCATGGACAGGGCCGCTTTCACTCCGTCTATAGCCTTGACCGCTACTGTATGCCCCATGCTCATGCCGGGCCCGAAGTTAGTGTAGGTGATTCCTTTCGGAGCGATGGCTTCGAGCAAAGCCCTGACTACCGAATCGCTGCCCGGGTCCCATCCGGCAGAGATGACGGATACAGCACCGTGTTTCTTCGCTACTGCATCCAGACTTCTTCTGAGTTCCACAATATTCGTGTGGATGTCGAAACTGTCCACGGTATTTATACCCATTTCCAGCAGAGGAATGGCATGTTCTTCCACTTTTCTGGTAGGAGTGCAGAGAATCGCCACGTCCACTTTCCCGAGTTCCTTCACGTCTTTCACTACCTTGAGATCCTTGATCTCGTCAGGACAGTTTTCGCTGCCGTTTCTTCTGATGATGCCGGCTATCTCGAAGTCGGGGGATACCCTGAGGGTTTCGACTACATACCGTCCGATGTTGCCGTAGCCTACTACGGCGGCACGAATTTTTTCCATTTCTATTTGCGTTTACGTTAATATATGGCAAATATAATTCATTAAATTCTGAAATATCCCTAAATTCGCAGAAATTTCATCCTGCTTGAATATGAAAGTGTTGCTGGTTTCCGATGCCGGAAGCATACATACCAGGAGATGGGCGTCTTCCCTGAAAGATGCCGGGGTGGATGTCGTGTTGTTCTCCATCACTCCTGTAGAAGATGACTTTTACGGCCGGAAAGACATAAGGACGTATGTTTTCGACCTTTTCAGATATAAAAAGAAGAAAAAGATTCCAGGTCTGGGTTCTCTGGCGTCCCATGTATGTGCCGTAAGAGAGTTGAAGAAGGTTTTGCGGGAGGAATGTCCCGATATACTGCATGCCCATTATGCTACCAGTTACGGACTGATAGCGGCCCTTTCCGGATACCGTCCGTTTATCCTGTCTGTCTGGGGAAGCGATGTCTACGAATTTCCGAAACAGTCTGTCCTCAATGGGCTGGCAGTGAAATTCATGATGAAAAAGGCGGACAGGGTGCTGTCCACGAGCAGGGTCATGGCGGCGGAAGCTTCACGCTACTGTTCCAAGGATATCGGCATCACACCGTTCGGTGTGGATACGGAGCTGTTCGTAAAAGACAGCGGCCATGTCCGTGAAGCAGGATGTCTGGTTTTCGGGACTGTCAAGACATTGTCGCACAAATACGGTATAGACTTGCTCATAAAGGCTTTCGCGGCCATGCGCAAGATGTTGGAGGACGATGCTGCCATGAAGGGGATTTCCGCAAGGCTGGTCATTGCCGGAAAAGGCCCTGACAGGGATGCTCTTGTGAAACTTGCCGATGATCTGGGCATGGCGGAGTCCGTGGAGTTCATCGGGGCTGTAGATCATGAAATGATACCGGAATTATATTCAGGAATCGATGTGGCTGTCTTTCTGTCCAGATCCGAGAGTTTCGGTGTGTCGGCAGTGGAGGCCATGTCATGTTCCGTGCCAGTGATAGCATCGGATGCTGTCGGGTTCAGGGAAATCCTCGATGACGGGGCCGGAATCATTGTTCCCGGGGAAGATGTCCGGGCTGCCGCAAGGGAAATGTACAGGCTTGCGAAGGATCCTGGTGCGAGGGAATCCCTTGCAGGGAAAGGGCGTCGGAGAGTGGAAGAAAGGTATGACTGGAAGACAAATGTGGAGATGATGATGGAAGAATATGAAAATATCCTTCGGACTCGTCTGTGACTGTACATGACAAAGAATATGAATGTGGAGAATCTGAAAGAGAAGACGGCAAAAGGGGTCGAGTGGGGGTTTATAGACAATCTCGGCGGGACAGGCATTCTCGCCGTGGTGAATCTTGTTCTGGCCCGGCTGCTTACTCCTCAGGAATTCGGCATAGTGGGTATGACGTCTATCTTCATCACTCTTTCGACTTCACTGGTGGACAGCGGGTTTACTGGAGCTTTGACCAGAAAGGCGACTGTGGATGAAAAGGATCTGAACACGGTATTCTATTTCAACCTTCTGACATCCTGTGTCCTGTATGCGGTCCTTTTTTTTACGGCACCGCTGATAGCCGTCTTTTTCAGCCAGCCTGTGCTGACCGGAGTGATCAGGATTCTGGGGCTGTCCCTGATAGTGACGGCATTGAGTATAGTACAGAAAGTCATATTGGTCCGGAAACTTGATTTCCGGACCCAGGCTATAGTATCCGTCGTGTCGGCCGTAGTCAGCGGAGCTGCGGGAATCTGGATGGCGGCCGCCGGTTTCGGGGTCTGGAGCCTGGTGGTCATGCAGCTTTTGCGCCTGGCTCTTGCCACGGTCTTGCTATGGCTGTTTTCGAGATGGATGCCTGCTTTCCTGTTTTCGGTCTCTTCTTTCCGGGAAATGTTCTCTTTCGGAGGAAGGCTGCTGCTGACGGCTGTCATAAGTACTGTCTGGTCGGAAATATATTCATTCATCATAGGCAAGGTATATGCCCCTTCTGTTCTGGGACAGTATTCCAGGGCCGACAAATTCCGGAATATGGTCACATCTAATGTCAGCATAGTGATGCAGAGGGTGACATATCCCGTGCTGGCGTCTATCCGGGACGAGAAACAGAGACAGGCCAGGGCCTACAGGAAAATCCTGCGTACGACAGTGCTCATTTCGTTCACTTCGGTTCTGGGGCTTGCGGCTGCGGCCGAGTCTTTCGTGCTGACTCTCGTGGGAGAACAGTGGGTGCCGGCTGTCGGATATTTGAGGATACTTTGCCTTTCAGGGCTCTTTATCCCGCTTATGATGTGCAGTTCGAATATCATCAATGCCAACGGGAGATCGGACACCACTCTGTATCTGGAAATCATGAAGACCGTGCTGGCGGTGATTCCGGTGCTGGCAGGCATTTTCATAAGCATGGAAGCTCTGCTGTGGTGTACTGTGGCCGTGTCTGCCGTTTCCTATCTGGTCTATGCCCTGATGGTTTCCAGGTCCGTGGACTATCCTGTCAGAGCGCAGCTGAAGGATATAGCGCCGTATTTCGTATCCTCCGCCGTGATGGCTTCCGTGGTTTTCTGTCTGTCTTGGCTGCCGGTGCCGCAGTGGGCCATACTGCTCATACAGCTGGCTGCCGGTGCCGCTGTCACTGTATTCACGTATGAGAAGGTCTACAGAAACGAAGAATATCAGGATGTGAAGAATGCGTTGCTGAAATTAATGAAACTTAACTGAAATCAAGGCATGTTGGGAAAAGTCTCGGTAATAATAGTGAATTATAACACAGGACATCTCTTGTATAACTGTCTGGAAAGCATCAGCAGATACGTCAACCTGGATTATGAAGTCATCGTGGCTGACAATCACTCTGCAGACAGTTCCGTATCGGAATGTGAAAAATTCTGGGATGACAGAACTTTCAGGCTCATAGAGCTGGATGAAAATCTCGGTTTTGCCAAGGCGAACAACATCGCCGCCGGACAGGCGACTGGGAGGATCATCCATTTCCTGAATCCCGATACCGAACTGGCTCCCGGCATCACTCAGGATTATCTTCAGGCCTTGCTGCACCCTGAGTTCGTATATGTCAACCCTCTGGTGAACAGAAACGGTTCGCTTGAGAACGACCGGATGCCGATACCTGTGCTCAGGAACATAAGGCTGTGGAATGCAGGTTCGGCGGAAGCCCAATACTGGTACAAGGGAGCCTCGGTCATCATTTCCACCGACAATTTCCGCAGGATAGGCGGATGGTGCGAAGATTATTTCATGTATGCCGAGGATCTGGATCTTTTCTACATGCTATGGCAGCATGATATCCGGATTCAGGACGCCAGAACGAAAATCTTTCATCTCGGCGGCGGCAGTTCGTCTGCCAGATGGAGCGCCCTGCGCAGGGAGGTGGAAGTGGAGAAATCCAACAAGCGTTTTTTCCGGAGGCATTTCTCCATGATGGAGTATGTCAAAAGCAAGCTCTATTATTTTTTCCATCATCTGGCGAAACGTCCGGAATACATCCCGCGCTATCTTTCCGCCTGGTTCCTCAGTCTCTGGTGCTAGATGAGTTTTGTCTTAAGGTCGAAAGGTCGGAGGTCGTCGAGACGCATGGCTTCGACGGCTTTCGCCAGGATTCCGTCTTCGTCAGGATACCGGACTTCGTTTGCCGGATTGCAGCAAGGTTTTCCGGTGCCCTGTTCCAGGGCAATGAAGTATCTTCCCGCATCCAGCAGGCACTGACGCGGGACCAGTCCGATGATTTCCGTCCCGGTAATTTTCACCCCTCGCGCTTCAGCTGCGCGTTTCACTTCAGAATATGCCATATGCAGCGGAGTCGCTGCAATGTCGGTGATGTTCATGGATACCTGTGCGATGCCGTACTCTTCGATGTACCATCCTATGGCCTTGCATCCTTTCAGTGTCCCGGGGATGCGCTGCCGCGTTCCGTCCGGACCGGTCACTGTACGGCCGCTTTCGCGGACATCCTTTGCGATTTCCGAAGCTAGAGATTCCGGACATCCTTTTTCAAGGTTGAAATTCACGGCTATCAGGAAATTCCTGGCCCCGACAATGGTCGCTCCTGCACGAGCCGCCATTTCAGTGAAAGTCTCCGGGCTGAAATCAGGCCGGAGTTCCGGATCTGCGATTCTGGCCGGAAGCGCTTCGTATTCCCCGTGCCGGCAGACTTCCAGACGACTGCGTTCAGGACGGAAAGCTGCAGCTTCGTAGCAGTAGCACGGGATGCCTGATTCGGTGAAAATCCTCCCGGCCACAGTCCTGGCCAGGAGGACACATTCCTCGAGTGTTATTCCCGATACGGGGACGAATGGAAGTACGTCGGTAGCCCCCATGCGCGGGTGAGTGCCATGATGCAGCCGCATGTCTATCAGTTCTGCAGCCTTTTCCACGCCTCTGAATGCGGCTTCGGCTACGGCTTCAGGACTCCCCGTGAAGGTGATGACAGTCCTGTTTGCGGCAGCTCCCGGGTCTATGTCCAGCATCCTGATCCCGCTGACCTCTGATATGGCTTCAGCTATCCGGCCGATGACTTCCATGTCACGGCCTTCGCTGAAATTCGGTACGCATTCCACTATCCTTTCCATGTCGGCAGTTATGCTTTATACAGGGTGGTTTATCTACCTGTGATTTCGGAGAATTCCTTTTTCATGGCTTCAAGACGTTCGGGTTCCTGACCGGCTATGTCCGTCATCTGGGACGGATCTTCCTTCATGTTGAAAAGGGCATAGTCAGGAAGATTCCCCAGCTCGTTCTTCGAGTAGTTCCTTTCAGGACCTTCGTATGGCGGAATCATGGTATAGTCGCCTTCACGCAGTGCCAGCCGGCCTTCGGCTTCATGTATGAGATTCTTTCTGCCGGTATCGGACTTGCCGAGGAATGCATTCAGGATGTCCTGGCTGTCAAGCCCTGACGGTACGTTCCCTCCGGTGAGCCTGCCAAGACTGGCAAACAGATCCATCTGGCATACCAGTGCGTCCGAAACCTGCGGTTCTATATGGTCTTTCCAACATATGATCAGAGGAATGTGGGTCCCTCCGTCGAAAAGACTGTATTTGCCTCCCCGTGTACCGTTCCGGGGGTCATGGTCTCCGAGCATTTCTTCCGCCCGGTCGTCATATCCGTCGTTGAGGACAGGCCCGTTGTCGCTGGTGAAGATCACTATCGTGTTTTCCATCATGCCTTTCTCTTCCAGGTATGCCAGCACTTCACCCACGCACCAGTCTCCTTCGACCACGGCATCACCGCGAGGCCCCAGAGTCGTGCTCCCGACAAATCTGGAATGAGGAGCGCGCGGTACATGAGGTTCATGAAGTCCGTAGTAAAGGAAGAACGGCTTTCCGGGTTCCAGATTGTCTGCCCAGGCCTTGACCTTTCCTACAAAATAGTCTGCCATGTCCTCATCCACCCATCTGGCTTTCTGTCCGCCCTTCATGTAGCCTATGCGCGGGATACCGTTGACTATGGAGAAGTTGTGTCCTACTGACCAGTTCATCCTGAGCATCTCCGGATTCGTGAGAGCCGTAGGTTCGCCTTCGAAATTCTTTTCATAGTCCACATAGATAGGATCGTCAGGGTCAAGACCTTCCACCAGTCCGTTCTCGACATATACGGTAGGCACACGGTCGTTGGTGGCGGCTATCAGGCATGTATAGTCGAACCCCACAGTATTCGCGCTCGGGTTTATCTGTCTGTTCCAGTCCACGTTCCCGTCGCCCATGCCGAGATGCCATTTCCCTATCGCGGCAGTGGCATATCCGTTCTCCTGCATCATTTTCGGCATGGTCGGGATGTCTGTCGGTATGATCAGCGGGGCATCTCCAGGCAATATCTTCGCATCTGCGTTCCGCCACGGATAGAGTCCGGTGAACATGGCATACCTGCTCGGAGTGGATGTCGCCGAAGTGGCATAGCCGTTCGTGAACATGATTCCGTTTCTGGCCAGAGAGTCTATGTTAGGTGTGGATATGGTCCGGCTTCCATAAGCGCTGACATCGCCGAGCCCCAGGTCGTCGGCTACGATGAGTACGATGTTCGGCTGTTGTACGGTGTCTGCGGATCCGCATGCCGCCAGTCCTGCTCCGGCGAGCGGAAGAATCATCAGAGATTTGTTTTTCATGATATGGTTGGCGTTAGTGTTAATAATTTCTAAAGTTAACAACTTTTTTCCAATATTCCCCTGCCGGGGCAATGTCATGACAATATTTTGATTAACTTTGAAAATATTAATACGTTGGTTTATGGAAATATGGCACATGTGGGTCATCGCGGCCCTGATACTGGTGGTAGTGGAAATATTCACTACCGGCTTTGCCGTCATCTGTCTGGCGATAGGAGCATTTGCCGCAGCCGTGGATGCGGCTTGCGGAGGAGGTGCAGAAGGGCAGCTGATATGGTTCGCGGCGGCCACCCTTCTCGCTTTTGTCTTCGTCAGGCCGTTGCTTTTAAAGGCGTTCAGGAAAAGCGGAGGCCGTGAACGGCTGAGCGGTGTGGATGCCTTGAAAGGGAGGGAAGCCGTGGTGTCCGAGCGTATTTCGCCGTCTGACAATACCGGAAGGGTGGCGGTCGACGGTGATGACTGGAAAGCCGTCTCCGCAGACGGGACGGATATCGGGAAAGGAGAGAAAGTGACGATAGAAAACGTGGACAGCGTCGTACTGACCGTAAAAAGGAAAAGACATTAATTTAACAGGAACTTGAATATGGGAACTCTTGTCATTGTAGGGCTTATAGCCCTCATCGCGATCATTTTCGCACTCATGGGATTGAAAATCATCCAGCAGGGCGAGACGAAAGTCATTGAGAGACTTGGAAAGTATCATTCGACATTGCCGTCAGGCATAAATATCATCTGGCCTGTCATCGACAAGCCTCGCCGTATTTACGTCAGATACGTACGTGAAGGATTTGACGGAGAAAACAGGGTGATGGTCAGGATGTCCGACAGGATAGATCTCAGGGAGCAGGTCTATGATTTCCCGGAGCAGAGCGTGATTACGAAAGACAATGTCACCACACGTATCAATGCCCTTCTGTATTTCCAGATCACTGATCCGTTCAAGGCGGTGTATGAAATAGACAATCTTCCGAATGCCATCGAGAAACTGACCCAGACGACATTGAGAAACGTGATAGGAGAGCTGGAGCTGGATGAAACCCTGACTTCGCGCGATACCATAAACTCGAAGTTGCGTGCAGTCCTGGATGAGGCTTCGAACAAGTGGGGCGTGAAAGTGAACAGGGTGGAGCTCCAGGATATCACCCCTCCTGAAAGCGTGCGGGATGCCATGGAGCAGCAGATGCAGGCAGAGCGCGAGAGACGGGCGAAGATACTCAAGGCCGAAGGTGAAAAGACTTCTGCCATTCTCCAGTCCGAAGGTGAGAAGGAGTCGCAGATAAACAAGGCCATGGCTGACAAGGAGTCACAGATCCTGATAGCCGAGGGTGAGGCGAAAGCGAAGATCCTCCAGGCGGAAGCCGAGGCTGCGGCGATAGCGAAGATCGCGGAAGCGATACGCGGATCGCAGTCCGACCCTGCGTCATACATGCTGGCCATCAAGTATATAGATACCCTGAAGGAAATGGTGAGCGGAAAGGACAACAAGACGGTCTATCTCCCGTACGAAGCCACTTCCATGCTCGGTTCCATCGGAGGCATAAAGGATTTGTTCACCAATACTCCGTCCAAGTAGTTTCCGGAGAGGGGTTTAGAAAGGTCCTGTCTTTCGAAGACAGATGTTGTGAGGTCGGTCCGAAAAGTGTTTCTGGCCGACCTCACAACATTTGTCCGCCGATGAATTCCCTGATGATGGATGTCGGCGGGATCGCCGCTATCTCGGCAGGAGATAGGGCGACGATATAGTCCAGGAATTTCAGAAGTCTGATAGTTTCCGTGTAGGCAGGGGAACTCGGCGCTATCCTGCGGAGCAGCGGTTCCGCATAGTATTTCAGCAGAGGCAGTTCGAATATCAGTGCCGAGTTGAAGGCTGCATCTGCATTTTCCTGGAACGGGAATATGTTCCTGTTTTCTCCGCGGCGGACGCTGTGCCATCTCATGATGGTATCTTCCGGAGTCACGCCGCGGACTCTGTTGTCCCGTACTATGCGGCGGAGCAGACGGTTGTCGGACGTGGAGATGTTGTTGTTCTCGTCCAGGGACAGGGAAGTCAGTGCCGAAGCATAGACTCTGAAGATTCTGGAGTTGTCCACGGCCGATGTCATTTCCGGATTCAGGGCATGGATACCTTCCATGATCAGGATGTCGTTGTCATCCAGATGAAGCTTTTCGCCTCTGAATTCCCTCTTTCCGGACTTGAAGTTGAAATGGGGAACTTCCACTGTCTTTCCGGCGATGATCTCGTTAAGCTGGAAATTCAGGAGATCCAGATCCATGGCATACAGGGATTCGAAATCGTATTCCCCGTCTTCATCCTTAGGCGTGTGTTCGCGGTCCACGAAATAGTTGTCCAGCTCCATTACCTTGGGATTCATGCCCAGAACCTTGCACTGGATGGCCAGCCTCTTCGAACTGGAAGTCTTTCCGCTGCTCGACGGGCCGGCTATCATGATGATGCGCGCCTTGTCATGCCTCTCATATATCATGTCGGCTATGTCGGCATATTTCCTTTCGTGCAGGGCTTCTGCTATGTTTATGAGCTGGACCGCGTTGCCTTCCGATATGGCCTTGTTCAGGGTCCCCACCCCTCTTACTCCGGTGATTTCGCACCATCTGGCATATTCCTGAAGCGTGGCGGCGAGTTTTGACTGCCGTTTCAGCGGTGTCACCTTGTTTATCTTCCCTTCTTCCGGGAACTGGAGGCAGAAACCGTTGTTGAAGCCCACCATATCGAATATCTTCAGATATCCGGTAGACGGTACGAGCGGTCCGTAGAATGTGTCTGCCTCTCCGCCGAGAAAGTAGACGCTATAGTTGAATTTTCCAAGTGATTCCAGCAGGCTGGCCTTGTCCGGCTGACTGTTCTCGGTGAAAAGCTTTCCGGCCTCGCTTGCCGTCATTTTCACCTTATGGAAATGCAGGTCTGCGGCTATGATTTCCTGCATCCGTTCCTTGATTTTCTCGATCTCTTCGTCAGTGAGAAAATAAACCGGCAGGACCCCGTCCTCATTGGCGGTCTGTTCGCGGAGTTCGCAGTACAGACCGCTCGGCAGGGAATATTCCATGTAGAGGGTCTTGTCTGGATACAGGTCGCGGGCTGCGTGCTGGAGAACGAAACAGAGTGAACGTACGTATGTCCTGCGCCCGTCCGGATGGTTGTAGCCTATGAATTCGATTTTGTGAGGCATTACGACAGGGAACTCAAGCTCTTTCAGCTGGTGGTCGACCAGTGCGGCGAGTACGGGTATCGTCAGACCTGTCTTCTCGTCAGTCACGGTCCTGAAAAGACTGTCGGAAATCTCTTTAAGTGAAGTCCCGATTTCCGTCCTGTGGAATTCCCTGTCGTTTTCGCAATAAAATCTCGTTTCCATTCTTTTCTTTTTTCCGCCGGTTCCCGGCAATATTCATACCTTCGTCAGCCCAGGATTTCTTTCAGGAACGGTCCTGTGACAGAGGCCGGATTCCCGGCCAATTCTTCCGGAGTCCCATGCGCCACGATGTACCCGCCTGCCTGGCCTCCTTCCGGTCCCATATCGTAGATGTAGTCCACTGATTTCAGTACGTCCAGGTTGTGTTCTATCACTATCACCGTGTTACCCTGATCGACCAGCTGCTGCAGGACTTTCAGCAGAACCTTGATGTCCTCGAAATGCAGGCCTGTGGTAGGCTCGTCCAGAATATACAGGGTATTCCCCGTCCCTTTCTTTCCGAGTTCGGCCGCGAGCTTCATCCGCTGGCTTTCTCCTCCGGACAGGGTGACAGCGGACTGTCCCAGCCTCACATATCCCAGCCCCACGTCCACCAGGGCCTTTAGTTTCTGTGTGATTGACGGGATGTTGCCGAAAAACTCGTATGCCTCGCTGATGGACATCTCCAGCACGTCGTTTATGTTCCTGTTCTTGTATTTCACGGCCAGAGTGTCTTCCTTGTATCTGCGGCCGCGGCACTCCTTGCAGACTACATTCACTGAAGGAAGGAAGTTCATCTCTATCACCTTGATGCCGGCTCCCTTGCATTCCTCGCAGCGTCCTCCCGGTACGTTGAAGGAAAACCTTCCGGCCTTGAAGCCGCGGACCTTGGCATCAGGAGTGGACTCGAACAGCATCCTGATATCGTTGAATACGCCGGTGAACGTAGCAGGGTTGCTCCTCGGGGTCCTTCCTATCGGGCTTTGGTCTATTTCGATCAGTTTGTCTATGTTTTCCATGCCCACTATCGAACCGTAAGGGAGCACCTGCATTCTGGCATTGTAGAACTTGTTTTTCAGAACGGGCATCAGTGTCTCGTTTATCAGGGAGGATTTTCCGCTTCCGCTGACTCCGCTTATCCCTATCAGCATGCCGAGGGGAAAGTCTATGTCGATGTTTTTCAGATTATTTCCCCTTGCGCCCCTGATTCCGATGAAACTGCCGTTGCCGTCACGCCTGGACTCAGGCACAGGTATGGAATTCTTTCCGGTCAGATAGTCGAGTGTCACGGATGCCCCCGTCACTATATGACGCAGAGTCTCCGGATCCGGTTTCGTGCCTCCAACAGCATAGCTCACAGGTGCATTCAGGCATATCCGTCCTCCGTTTTCCCCTGCACCTGGACCTACATCCACCAGCCAGTCTGCGGACATCATGGTTTCCGCATCGTGTTCCACTACCATCACGGAGTTGCCCTCGTCGCGAAGTTTCTTCAGGGAAGAAATCAGTTTCCTGTTGTCTCTCTGGTGAAGGCCGATGCTCGGTTCGTCCAGAATATACAGCACGTTCACCAGTTTCGAACCTATCTGTGTGGCCAGCCTGATTCTCTGGCTTTCTCCGCCGGAAAGCGAGGCGGTAGCCCTGTCGAGCGACAAATATTCAAGTCCGACATCCACCAGAAACGATATTCTGTCTTTCAGTTCCTTGAGTATGTCTCTGGCGATGGCGCTTTCCCTCTTGTCCAGTTTTCCGTCAAGAGACTTCACCCATTCCGCCAGATCCGAAATTTCCATGGCGGCCACTTCGGATATGGTCTTTCCGTCTATCTTGAAATACAGGGTATCCTGGTTCAGCCTGGTACCGTGGCAGACCGGACAGACTACCTTTTCGCTGATGTTCTCCGTGATTCCCGGGAATGTGACCATCTCGGACGATGCTCCCTCTCCTACGCGGAAAAGTTCGTCCGATCCGAAGATTATCAGGGAAATGACTTCTTCGGGGATTTCATCGATGGGGTCGTAAAGCGAGAAATTGTATTTTCTCGCTATCGACCTGATGATGTCGAATTTTTTTGTCTCCCGTATTTTCCCTAACGGGACAATCCCTCCGTCAGCTATCGAAACGCTTCTGTCCGGAATGATGCTGTCTATATTCACGTCGACTATCATCCCGAGTCCCTTGCAATGGGGACAATATCCCTGCGGAGAATTGAACGAAAATGAATGAGGCGCCGGTTCGGCTATGGAAATCCCGGTGTCCGGGCATACCAGATGCTTGGAAAAATGGCGGATGGTTCCGGTTTCCATATCGAGGACAGCCAGAGAGCCTTTCCCGATGTTCAGGGCGGACATTACAGAATTCCTGATCCGTTTCTCGTCTTTGGCTTCCGGCTTCAGCTTGTCCACCACCAGTTCGATGAAGTGGGCCTTGTATCTGTCCAGTCCGTCTGTCTGTGCCAGGTCCTGCAGTTCCGAGTCTATGCGCACTTGTGTGTATCCGCGTCTTCTCAACTGGTCGAACAGGTCCCTGTAATGTCCTTTCCTGCCTTTGACGAGAGGGGCCAGAAGTATGCATTTCCGGTTTTCGTAAAGACTGATGATCAGGTTCACTATCTGCTCATCGGTATATCTGACCATTTCCTTGCCTGTGGCGGGGGAATACGCTTTTGAGGCCCTGGCATACAGAAGCCTCAGGAAATCGTATATCTCCGTGATGGTCCCTACGGTAGAACGGGGATTGTTCCCAGTGGTCTTCTGTTCGATGGCTATTATCGGACTCAGGCCCGTGATGCTTTCCACTTCCGGCTTTCCGAGAATGCCGATGAACTGTTTCGCATAGGTGGAAAGCGTGTCCATGTATCTCCTCTGGCCTTCCGCATATATGGTGTCGAAAGCCAGGGATGACTTGCCGCTTCCGCTCAGCCCCGTGATCACTACGAATTCTCCCCTGGGGATGTCTACGGAGATGTTTTTAAGATTGTGGGACTTGGCTCCGCGGATTTCTATGTATTCTTTTTTCTCTGTCATTCAGTTTCGTAGGTGCTGTAGTCTGTATCACTGTCTTCCGGGAGATTGAACGGCTGCAGGAAAGGATTCTTCATCCTTTCGTCGGCTATGGTGGTCTGCGGTCCGTGTCCCGGCACTACATCCGTGTCTCCGTCCAGGCACATAAGCCGTGTGAATATGCTTTCCATGAGCTGGTCATAGTCGCCTCCCGGGTGGTCGGTGCGTCCGATGCTGCCTGCGAAAAGCGTGTCGCCGCTGAGCAGGAGCTTGTCTTTCCTGTCATGGAAACAGACTCCTCCGGGGGTATGCCCCGGGGTGCAGATGACTTCGAATTCCGTATTCCCGAATCGGATGATGTCCCCGTCGGCGATGTCAATGGTGTCCACGTCTATCACAGGCATACTGAATCCGTATGTCCTGGTGAAGAAATCATCGGTTTTCAGAATGTCCTTGTCAGCAGGGTGCATGTATACGGGTATCCCGTATTTTTTCGCGCATTCCGTCAGTCCCAGGACATGGTCGAAATGCCCGTGGGTCAGGAGTATCTTCACAGGGTGTATGCCCTCGCGGCTGATGAAATCGTAGAGGACCTTCTTTTCATCGTCGGTATTGCATCCGGGATCCACGATCACTCCCTCCATCATCTCGTCCCATATTATGGAGCATCTTTCGCGGAAATCATTGAAATAAAAGCATCTTATCCTTATCATCTCTTTTGGATTTATCAATACAAACTTACGCAAAATCCATGGAATATCCGCCGAAATTCGGCAGATTAGGAGGGAAAGAGTGCAGAATCCGGAAAAAGAATTAAATTT
>CALUQB010000033.1 GCA_944322815.1 uncultured Bacteroidales bacterium
AAGTCGCCATGGCGACCGCGACGAGTAGTCGCGCAATCCCCCTAATAGGGGGTGCCGGGGGTTAGGATGGGTCACTTGACCCTGTACCATAGCCAAAGGCTATGGTACAGGGTCATAGCCGCTCCCGCCCCACGGATGACATCGTAAAAGTCTTCTGACAGTCAGATACAGCCCCTTGAACGGACCATGTTTTCTGAAAGCCTCGAGAGCGTATTCCGAGCAAGTAGGAGTAAAACGGCATGCCGGAGGCGTAAACGGAGAAATGCACTTCCGATAGAAAAGAATCAGGAACACAAACGGGAAAACCGCTATTCGCTTCAATATCCCCCTAATCTTTTCTGATTTCATTGCTCACATCCTTTATTATCTGCCCTACATCGGA
This sequence comes from uncultured Bacteroidales bacterium, assembly GCA_944322815.1. GTDB lineage: Bacteria > Bacteroidota > Bacteroidia > Bacteroidales > UBA932 > Cryptobacteroides. The sequence continues at coordinate 383 of CALUQB010000033.1, forward strand.
AAATACATCCCTGCTGCAGGATATTTCCCTGCTGTTGTAAATGAACAGAATATCGGCCCCTCTGTTCTCAGGGAAAAGGTTTTTCTGCAACCTGTAACTTTCCCTGATCCGGCGTTTCAGCAGATTCCGCTTTACGGCACGCTTGAAAAGCTTCTTGGGAACGGATATCATCATTCTCGAATATGGCAGGCCGTTGTCCGCAATGAAACAATACCGGAATCTGCGGCACGTGCGGAATTTTCCTTTTGCAAGAAGGAAGGCGATATCCTTCTTGCCGTGCAGCCTTTCTTCTTTAGGCAACGTGCATCGCTGGACAGCCACTGTCATCTATCCGTTCTTTTCGAGATACAGTTCGATAGCTTTCGCTACTGAAGGAGCTTCGGATGTAGGTGCAGAGATTTCTATGTTGAGACCGGCATCGGACATGGCCTTGACCACCGATTTTCCGTAAGATACGAACCGGATATCGTCCTGTTTGAAGTCCGGGAAGTTCTCGAACAGGGATTTGACATCGGAAGGATTGTACAGGACGATCATATCGTATTTGGACGGAGTCACGTCATTCAGATCCCTTGATACCGATTTCACGAAGATGGCACTATTGAAATCCAGTCCGTTCTGTTCGAATACTCCGGTTATGTCGTTGTTGGTAGAGTCGGAAGTCGCTATCAGGAATTTCTCTCCCTTGTGCTTGGTGCCGATGAGGGAAATAAGGGACGCCGGCGTACCGTCACCGAAAAATATCTTTCTCTTGCGGTACACTATATGTTTCTGGAGATACATCGCTACAGCCTCGGAGGTGCAGAAGTATTTCATCGTTTCCGGGATCTTGACCCTGAGTTCGTTACAGAGATGGAAGAACGCGTCTATTGTCGATCTTGCAGAAAAAACTATGGCTGTATAGTCCAGAATATTCACTCTCTGGCCCCTGAATTCCCTGGAAGAAAGAGGCTCGATGGAGAAAAAGGGGACAAAATCGAAATTGACCCCGTATTTTGCAGTTATCTCCGTATACGGAGAGTTTGCTTTAGGCGGCTGCTGTGAAATAAGAATGTTTCTTACTGTCGTCATATCATAAAAATACTGCCGATAGAACCAGAATTCCAGTCGGCAAAATTTCCAGGGCGCAAAGATACAAAAATGACGATAAAAACGAGCAAGAGTTGCTGAAAATTTGAAATTTTCTGAAAATGGAAACCAGATAGACTGCCAGCATCGTGTATAGCAGCAGCGGTCTGGATATGTCTGCGGAAACGTCTGTAAAAGAACAGATTCCGGCTTCGATAAGAACAACTGTAACCAGTATGCAGAAGAAACTGAAAGATACGTGTCCGGCAGATTTGAACATCTTTTCTCCGCATTTCGGCTTCCTGATCATGATGTGCGGCACAGCCCTCAGTACGAGATATCCTGCGAAGACCGCGCAGATGCATCCTGTGTATGCCGGTTCGTCCATGCCATCCAGAAAGGCCGGAGCATACAGGCGGTATTCCGATACTCCCAGGCAGAAAGGTACTGTCAGATATGCGGCGAAAATATTCCTGTCCTGGCTGAGTCTCACGCTGTTTTCCAGGTTGAGGCATTCTTTCCATCTCAGCAGACAGTTCGGCAGTGACGGCAATATGCCGGTTATATGCCGCAACAGAAGTATGCCTAAGATGACATAGACGGCCGCCAGTATGTCAGTAAGGCTCATCTTCAGTTTCCCCTTTTCGCGTTGTATCCCATTTTAAGAAGCAGCTCGGTGACTTTGTCCCTGAAGTCCCCCTGGATGGTGATCTCTCCGTCTTTCGCACTTCCGCCTACTCCGCATCTGACTTTCAGCGTCCTTCCAAGTTCGGCCAGATCTTCCGAGGAGCCCACGAACCCCTTCACCAGAGTGACCTGTTTCCCGCCTCTGTTCCTTCTGTCGATGGATACGGTGAGTCTCTGCGCCGATGGTTTCAGGGTTTCGGCTTCCTCTTCGTGCACTTCTTCATATTTGAAATCAGGATCAGTCGAATAGACCACCCCAAGTCTCTTTTTCCAGTCGTTGTCCGCCATTTGTCGAGAAATTAAATCCGTTCTGTATTTTTCTGCAAAAATAAGGAAACAATTCGTATCTTTGCCGCTTTGAACCGAAAAGATTTTTCAGATGGATAAAAGAAAATTTGATTTCTGGAACAGGATTTCCGCCGCATTCGTGCTCGTGGTGTCGGCCGTGACATATCTGCTGACGATAGAGCCCACAGCGTCTTTCTGGGACTGCGGCGAATTCATAGCGTCATCATACAAACTTGAAGTGGGACATCCTCCAGGAAACCCTGTCTTCCAGCTTGTCGCGAGGTTTTTCACCATGTTCACGGACAACATGCATGCTGCCGTAGCCGTGAATGTGATGAGTGCCTTGTGCTCCGCATTGACCATCTTCTTCCTCTATCTGACCATAGTCTTCCTGGCGAAGAGGGCGGTGAAACCCGATGCTGACGGGAAATATTCCGTACCCCGCGCCATTGCCGTTTATGGCTCAGGCATAGTAGGCGCTCTGGCATACTGCTTTTCGGATACTTTCTGGTTCTCGGCCGTAGAAGGCGAAGTCTACGCTATGTCTTCGTTGTTTACGGCGATGGTTTTCTGGGCGATGACGAAGTGGTATGAACAGGCCGGCACACCGTATGCGAACAGGTGGATCGTCCTGATATCCTTCCTGATGGGCCTTTCCATCGGTGTGCATCTGCTGAACCTGCTTACTATTCCGGCACTGGTCTTCATGTTCTATTATAAGAAAAGGGAGAACGGACATTACTCGTTATGGGAGTATGTGAAAATATTCGCCATATCCGCCGTCATTCTGGCGGTCATACTTTTCGGTATCATCCCGTATCTTCCGAAAATGGCTGCATACACCGACCTGTTTTTCGTGAATGTACTTGGCATGCCGTTCAACACAGGTGCGGCTTTCTTCATGATAGCGCTTCTGGCAGCTTGCTTCTGGGGACTTTTCCATACCATGAAACGTAAGGCCGTGGTGGCCAATACTCTCCTTCTGTGTTTCACTGTCATAGTCATCGGCTTCTCCATTTTCACGGTAGTGATCATCAGGTCGGCGGCCAAGACACCGACCAACGAGTATCAGCCGGACAATCCGTTCACACTGATACGTTATCTCGGCCGCGAACAGTACGGATCGAATCCGATAATCTACGGTCAGTATTTCGATGCGCCGTATGAAATCGTGACCCCTGAATACTGGGCTCCGATGGGAGACAAGTATATACGTGCCGAGGGACCTGGCGAGTTGAAATACCCTGCTGAAGGAAAGATGCTTTTCCCTCGCATGTGGGCCGGGGGCGATCAGAGATACATAGATTTCTATGAGTCTTATATGGCGGGGAAAGGCAAGCCGGTAGCCGGAGCTGAACATCTGAAGCCTACCTTCGGTACCAATATCCGCTTCTTCCTGGACTATCAACTGAACTGGATGTACTGGAGGTATTTCATGTGGAATTTCGCCGGACGCCAGAACGATATCCACAGTCCGACTCCGGGAGAACTTTTCGCCGGAAACTGGGAGAGCGGCATCGGGTTCATCGACAAGGCAAGGCTCGGAGACCAGGACGGAGCTCCGGATTATATGAAACACAACAAGGGCAAGAACCATTATTATATGCTTCCTTTGCTGCTTGGCCTTATCGGACTCTTTTTCCAGTTCTCCAGAGACAAGAGGGGGACCTGGCTCACATTCCTGCTGTTCTTCATGACGGGAATAGCCATCGTGATATATCTGAACCAGCCTCCGTTCCAGGTCAGGGAGAGAGACTACGCCTATGCCGGCTCTTTCTATGCCTTTTCCATCTGGATAGGTCTGGCGGTGCTGGGCATTTACACGCTGATAGAAGATCTTATGGCCGGCAAGACCGGCAATGGCGGCTCTCAGGCTGTCCGTATCGCTGCGGCTTCCGCCGTATCGCTGGTATGTCTCGGTGTCCCTGCCCTGATGGCTCAGCAGAACTGGGATGACCACGACAGAAGCCACAGGTACACGGCTGTCGAACTGGCACGGAACTATCTGAATTCCGTAGGGAAGGACGGTATACTCATCACTCATGGAGACAACGATACTTTCCCGCTCTGGTATGCTCAGGAAGTGGAAAACGTGCGTACGGATGTGAGGATATGCAATACTTCGCTGCTCGGTACCGACTGGCATATCGACCAGATGAAGTATGCCTGCAACGAATCCGCACCTCTTCCGCTGACAGTAGGCCTGGACCAGTATCTTTACGGTACGAACGAGCTGGTGTTCATTTACGATGTACGTGATACCGTCATTTCCATAGATGACGTGATGCGTGTGTTCAAGCATCCGCGCGCCAAAGTCGAGCTTACGAGCGGGAAGATGGTGGACTATATCATGTCCCGCAAGATAAGCGTGCCTGTAAACAAGGAGAACGTGCTCAAATACGGGATCCTCGATGAGAAGTACGCTGATCAGATACCCGACGAGATAGTTCTGGAAATGCCTCAGAGCAAGACTTTCATCACCAAGCCCGAGCTTTTCCTCCTGGATCTGCTTTCGAATTATGAATGGGACAGGCCGATAAACATGCTGTCCATGGGCGGAGACCTGGATATCGGGCAGAAGAGTTATCTGATGTATGAAGGCTTCTCGTACAAGCTGGTGCCGATCAAGGGACCGATGAGCAGTGCTGAGATAGGCCTGACTGATACGGAAGATCTGTATTATAAGATCAAGAACGTCTTTTCATGGGATGCCCTGAAGCGGGATGACTATTTCGTGGATTACCAGAATCTTTATACTTTCTGCGGTGTGATGTCACAGCGGAATCTGTTCATGAACGCCGCCGACAAATTTATGCAGGAGGGACAGAAGGACAGGGCTCTCGAAATGCTGGACATGTGCATGGAGAATGTCCCGGAGTACAATTTCCCTCTTGACATGACATATCTTGGATTCAGTAACGAATACATGGTGCTGCGCATCATATCCATGTATTATGATCTGGGGCAGGCTGACAAGGCCCGTGAGATAGCGGCACGCTTTGCGGACGAGCTGATGGTATCTGCGGATTTCTTCCTTTCCTTCTACAACTACAGGGAAGATGATTTCAACAGTGTCTTCACATATCTCCAGAATCTCCAGTATGTTTATGCCGCCTCCGGCGACAATGATCTGGCTGAGGAGCTGAATGACAGGATCACGAAGCTGATTGACCCTACGGGCGAATTGTCCGCCGGGACAGCAAATTAATGCGGATACACGGCCTTTTCGGGAAAAATTTTCCCGAAACAGGGTTGACTTCTGAAATAATTGACTTATATTTGCAGCCGGATCCGATGATCCGGCGCAATAATGGGGGATTAGCTCAGTTGGCTAGAGCGCTTGCATGGCATGCAAGAGGTCACGAGTTCGACTCTCGTATTCTCCACAATGTTTAAGGGTGTTCCGAACGTTGCTTTCGGGCACCCTTAAACGTTTTCAGTTACTGACAGTACTGCTGCAGATCCCACTCGTTTTGCCCGGTCGGGATGATGGAAAGCCGCTCTGGAAGACAGTGCCGGCTATCTTTTCAGCCGGACGAAGATGCTCAGAGGAAGATTCTTTCCGAAACTGTCATGCAGTACAAGCTCTCCGCATTCCAGACCCGGACAGTCGGCAGGAAGTCCGAAAGCCTGCCGGACCACGGTCTCTCCAAGGACTGCGGAATAGCCGTTTGAATACAGATTCAGTACCATGAAGCTGTCTTTCGGTGCCAGTATCATCGCCACACATTTCAATATGTCGTACAGACACTCGTCCAGTTTCCATTTTTCTCCGTCAGGTCCATGTCCGTAAGCCGGAGGATCCAGAATGATTCCCTGGTAAGAGTTTCCTCTTTTGGCTTCACGCCTGGCGAATTTCAGAGCGTCTTCCACCACCCATCTGATATTGTCCAGATGACTGAGTTCCATGTTGTTTCTGGCCCAGGTGACTACCTGTCGCACGGAATCCAGATGTGTGACATCAGCTCCGGCCGCCTTTGCTGCCAGTGATGCGGCCCCCGTGTATGCGAAAAGATTGAGCACCTTCGGTTTCGGCAGGCCCTCGGCAGAGGCTTTGCGTACCAGTTCCGAAGTATTTCTGAAAATATATTCCCAGTTAGGGGCCTGCTCGGGAAAGACGCCTACATGCTTGAAGGCGGTAAGCCCCAGGCGAAGTGACAGATCGGGACCTCCATGGGCGCCGTGATATCTGATCACCCACTGGTCATCCATCTTTTTCCTTTTTTCCCAGGTGCCGCTGTCTTCCTTCCCGGCCTTTCCGAATCCTGCTCCCGGACGGAATTTCACGTGGACAGTCCTGTCCCATTCCGCATCAGACATGCTTTTGTCCCACAGTGCCTTAGGCTCAGGCCTCGACATGTAGTACCGTCCGAATCTTTCGAGCTTTTCAAAATGTCCGGAATCTACCAGCTCGTAGTCATTCCAGAAATCTCCAGGTGTCTCTATCGTCATGATTCCATTATTCTTTATTGCTTTATTCGGCAAATATAATTGTATTTCATCGAAATTTGTTATTTTTGCAAGGATGTATTGGCTGTTGCCCGACGGGCAATGAATAAAGGATTTAACTTATAATCATTTATATATGCAACAGAATATCGATACTTACGATTTTTCCGGCAAAAAAGCCATCGTAAGGGTGGATTTCAATGTTCCACTCAATGAAAAGTTCGAAATCACCGATGACACCCGTATCAGGGCCGCTATCCCTACTTTGAAGAAAGTCCTCGAGAAAGGCGGTTCGCTTATCATCATGTCTCACCTTGGCCGTCCGAAGGGAGTGACTGAGAAATTCTCGCTCAAGCACATTCTCGGCAGGGTGGAAGAACTTCTCGGTGTTCCTGTGAAGTTTGCGGAAGACTGCATGAAGGCTGATGACAAGGTGGCTGCCCTCAAACCTGGCGAGGTCCTCGTGCTCGAGAACCTGCGTTTTTATGCAGAGGAAGAAGGCAAACCGAGAGGTCTTGCCGAAGACGCTACTGATGAAGAGAAGAAAGCAGCCAAGGCTGCCGTAAAGGAAAGCCAGAAGAAATTCGTGGAGAAACTGGCTTCATATGCGGACTGTTATATCAATGACGCATTCGGTACGGCGCACCGTGCCCATGCATCCACAGCGCTCATCGCCAAGTATTTCCCTCAGGACAAGATGTTCGGCTACATCATGGAAGGCGAGATCAAGGCTATCGACCGTGTCCTCAAGACTCCTGAGCATCCTGTCACTGCCATTATCGGCGGAGCGAAGGTATCTTCGAAGATAGGTATCATCGAGCACCTCTTCGATGTTGTGGACAACCTGATCATCGGCGGCGGTATGGTATATACCTTCATCAAGGCCCAGGGCGGCAAGATCGGAAATTCTCTCTGCGAGGATGACCAGCAGCAGCTCGCTCTCGACACCATGAAGAAAGCCGAAGAAAAAGGCGTGAAACTTTATCTGTCAAAGGAAGTGATCATCGCCGATGCATTCTCCAATGATGCCAATACGAAGATCTGCAGGAATGACGAGATTCCTGACGGATGGGAAGGCGTCGATGCCGCTCCAAGTACGCTCGCTACATGGGAAGAAGTCATCATGAAGTCCAAGACCATCCTCTGGAACGGACCTGTAGGCGTGTTTGAAATACCTGCATTCGCAAAGGGTACGAACAAGGTGGCCGAGATGCTTGCAAAAGCTACCGAGAACGGAGCATTCACCCTCGTAGGCGGCGGCGATTCTGTAGCAGCCGTAACACAGATGGGTTATGCGAAGAAGGTCAGCTATGTTTCTACCGGCGGAGGAGCCATGCTCGAATATCTCGAGGGCAAGGAACTTCCTGGTATCGCAGCTATACGCGAATAATTCCGGCGTACTGGCTTTTGCAGTACGGAATCTTATAGGAGGAGGGTGACCCGAAGGAGCTTTGGGTCACCCTCAAACGTCTTTCTTCGAAACTAACCCCTCTGTTCGCTTTCGACCCCTATTAAGCTATTTCATAGCTTTTCCTCGTTTCGCCTCGGATATAGCGGAATACATTCCGCCATACCTCTCGGCTTATCACTCGGTTAAGGGGATCTCGCTCCTTCCAGTCGCGGTCACTTCGTGACTTTTGAGCCATCCACTCTTTTTTTAAAAAAATTAATACCTTTGCAAATTGTGTTTTGCCGGCATCTTATGTAGCCGGTATGAAATAAACGAGTATAAACTACATAGGTGCTATGCTGGATTTTCTGGAGATATACTGGCATGTGAACCCCGAGATTTTCCATATCGGGTCCTTGTCCATCAGGTGGTATTCCCTGCTTTTCGTCTCGGGCTTTGTTCTGGGATGGTTTATTTTCAAGTGGTTTTTCAAAAGAGAAGGGCTTCCGCTCACATTGTTGGATCCTCTCCTGTATACCTTGCTGATAGGAACCATAGTGGGAGCGCGGCTTGGCCACTGTATCTTTTATCAGCCTGACTATTATTTCGGCAGCTGGCAGGGATTCTGGGAGATTTTCATGCCGTGGAAAGGCGGACTTGCAAGCCATGGCGGTACGATAGCCCTGATTCTGGCCATGTGGTGGTATGCGCATCATTACGGGAAAAAATACGATTTCGACTTCCTGTGGATAGTGGACAGACTGTGTATAGCGGTATGCTTTGCCGGGGCGTTGATCCGGCTTGGAAACCTCTTCAATTCCGAAATATACGGAGATGTCACATCCCTGCCGTGGGGCTTTGTATTCGAACTCAGAGGGGAAACGGAACCCAAGCATCCGACCCAGTTGTACGAAGCATTGAGCTATACGATACTTGGCTTTGTACTTCTGGCCCTTTACAGATTCAAGCTGGATAAACTGAAAAGAGGCACCCTGATAGGAATATTCTTCATCGTGCTTTTCGGAATGCGTTTCCTCATAGAATTCATCAAGGAACCGCAGGTGGGGTTTGAAGAGAATATGGTCCTGAATATGGGGCAGATACTGAGCATACCGTTTATACTGATAGGCATAGCCCTTCTGGTATACAGTCTGAAATGGGGCAAGCCGGCCATGATAGTGCATCCGCAGAAGCCGAAGGCACAGCCGACGCATTACGCTAAAAGTCTCGGCAAATGACTGACATGGAGGTGCTGGAAAAAGGGCGGATGACAGGTAATGCCAGGATAGACCGGGTCCTGTCTTTTCTGCTGGAGCATGATATTGATTACACCCTGTACAGACATCCGCCGCTGCCGACCATAGAAGAAGCCCTGAAATACTGGAAAAATCTTGATTCCACCCATTGCAAGAACCTGTTTTTCAGAAACCACAAGGGGAACAGGCATTACCTTGTAGTCCTGGAGTGTCATAAGGATCTGGATATACACGGGCTGGAGCATAAGCTCAGGCAGGGGAAGCTGTCGTTCGCCTCTCCGGAACGGATGGACAGATGTCTGGGACTTTCTCCCGGATCGGTTTCTCCTCTTGGTCTCATAAACGACATTTCTCCGGAGAATCCGGATGTCAGGGAACTGTATGAAAACGGTCATCGTGTGAAACTTTTCCTGGACAGCGATCTCAGGAATGCAGGGAAACTCAGTTTCCATCCATGCGACAATACAGGAAGTGTGGTCATCGGCAATGCTGATTTTATGCGTTTCCTTGCCTTATGGGGAGGCGAATATGAATGGATAGAAATATGATCAAGGCGATATTTTTCGATATAGACGGGACTCTGGTCAGTTTCAGGACACATGAGATCTCAAAGACGGTGCTGGATGCACTGTATGCCCTCAGGGAAAAAGATATAAGGCTTTTCATAGCCAGCGGAAGGCACCTGCTTATCATGGACAATCTCAGCGATTTTCCGTTTGACGGCTATGTATGCATGAACGGCTCTCTCATTTATGACCGTGGGGAGGTCATTTACAGCCATCCTTTGGACAGGGAGGATGCCGCGGCTGTCATAGATCTGGCAGAAACCGGACAGATACCCTGTGTGCTTTTCTCAGAAAAGAATGTGGCGATGAACTGCCGTACCGAACGTACGGAACAGCTTTTCAGGATGATACGTCTTCCGGAGCCGGAGTATACCGGTCTCATGCCCTATAAGTCCGGCCCGGTATGCCAGTTCACGATATTTCTGGACAAGGCGCAGGAGAGTTCCCTCCTGACACCTGTCTTGAAGCATTCTGTTACGACCAGATGGCATCCTGAGTTTACAGACATAGTCCCGCAGAACATATCGAAAGCGGAAGGAATAGCCAGGGTCATTGCCGGATACGGCATCAGGCAGGACGAAGTCATGGCTTTCGGTGACGGAGGCAACGATATCGAGATGATAGAGTATGCCGGTATCGGTGTGGCTATGGGAAATGCCCTTCCCGATGTGCAGAAACATGCTGACTATGTGACTTCTACGGTGGATGAGGATGGCGTGGCGGCTGCTCTCAGGCATTTCGGGGTCCTGTAGTCCCCTGTTCGGCCGGATTCATTTGTGATTGAAAATATTAATTTTTATATTTGGATTTACAATTTTTAAAACAAGATACGATGGAAAAGATAATCAATGACGCGAATATCGCGGAAGTTCTGGCTTCTGACAAGCCTGTCATGATAGATTTCTGGGCTACCTGGTGCGGCCCGTGCAGGATGCTTGCTCCTACAGTGGAAGAGATAGCGAAAGAATACGAGGGGAAAGCAGTCGTAGGAAAGTGCAATGTCGACGAATCTTCGGAGACTCCCATGAAATACGGTATCAGGAATATCCCTACTCTCCTGTTTTTCAAGGGAGGACAGCTTGTGGACAGACTTGTCGGCGCCGTACCTAAGAGTGAAATCACGGCGAAACTGGATTCTCTTCTTTAAAGGACGTCCGGTATGAAAAAACTGGTTTTTGCTGCCGTACTGTCGCTTTCGCTGGTTTTCGCCTGCATGGCGGAGTCTTCCGCGCAGGTGAGATTCGGCGTGACCGGCGGTGCCACGTTCTCCAAGTTGACGAAGGAAGTCATCAAGGGGGAGAACATGACGAAATATCATGTGGGGGCTACGGTACAGTTGAAACTGCCGCTTGGTTTTTCCATCCAGCCTTCTTTGATATATAACGTGAAAGGCTCCAGATTCAGTCTGCTGGATACTCCGGAGGCGCCTTCCGCAGACCTTTCGGTAGGCTACCTCGAGCTGCCGGTGTCGGTGCAGTGGGGCCCGGACCTTCTTCTTTTCCGTCCTTTCCTGGATGTGACTCCTTTTGTGGGATATGGTCTTAACAACAAACTGAGTATCCCGGGAGCCGATGTCATAAAGAATACATGGAACGGGAATGCCATAAGCCGGTGGGAATATGGTCTGGGACTTGGTATCGGTCTCGAAATCTGGAAATTCCAGGTTATAGGCAGATACAACTGGAATATGGGTTCGCTTCTCGACATCAAGGAAGATATGGCCGGAGGGGTAGGTTCTGTCCTGAAGAATTCTTTCGAGAGAGGAAAATTCGGCGGGTTCACGCTTACTGCAGCCATTCTTTTCTGAAGCAGATGAATATTGACGGACTGAAAGAATTTTGCGGCGGAGACTGGGTGAAGGTCGATGCGCGGATACGGGCAGCTCTGAAAAGCGATATTGCACTGCTTGATTCCACGAATGAGATGATCTTGTCTCATTCAGGCAAGCAGTTGCGTCCGCTTTTGTCACTTTTGGTAGCAAAAGCCTGCAGCGGTGATTCCGTGCTTCCCGAAGACAGTATCAGGGTCGCGGCGGCAGCCGAACTTCTGCACAACGCCACTCTCCTGCATGATGATGTGGCTGACGAAAGCGATTGCAGGCGCGGTTTTCCTACACTCAACAGTCTTATGGGACCGTCGGTATCTGTACTGGTCGGTGATTACTGGCTGGTGTCGTCCATGAATGAGATCCGCTCCGCGGAGCATTTCGGACCACGCCTCATTTCCATTTTTTCCAGGACACTTACACATCTGGCAGAAGGCGAAATGCTGCAGTTGCAGAAAGCACAGAACGGTGATACATGTGAAGCTGACTATCTGAGGATCATTTTCAGCAAGACGGCTTCGCTTTTCGAGGCTGCCGCCCTGGCTGCCGCCATTTCGGTGAATTCTTCACCTGACTTCGAAGAAGCTGTACGGCAGTATGCGGTATCCCTCGGCATAGCCTTTCAGATAAGGGATGATATTTTCGACTATTCGGGAAATACCGGGGTCGGCAAGCCTACCGGTGTAGATATTCTGGAGCAGAAGATCACTATGCCGCTTCTCGGGGCGTTCGAGAATTCCACCAGGGACGAGGAACTGCAGATCAGGAAGATGGTTTCGGAGATCCATGAGCACCCGGAGTATGCAGGACAGATTCTGGATTTCGTAGCCGAGAAGAACGGAATGGAGTATGCGGAAAAACGGCTTGGAGACTATGTGAACGGAGCATTGGCTGCCATTTCCAGACTGCCGGAGACCAGAGCGGGAGAATATCTTGGGGAGATGACATATTATGTCGCGAAAAGGGACAAGTGATGCGTTTTGCGGATATACCTGGAAATGATATTCTGAAAAAAACGATGGTGGCCATGGCTGACTCGGGCAGGGTCGGCCATGCCATGCTTCTGTATGAAAACGAAGGCTGCGGCGCCTTGCCTCTCGCTCTGGCATATGTCCAGTACCTGAACTGCCGGAACAGGCATGACGGAGACTCCTGCGGCGAATGCCAGTCCTGCCGGCAGATGGCCGGACTTGTACATCCGGATACGCATTTTGTATTTCCCGTGAATTCCAGCAGGAAAGTCGATGTACAGAAACCGGTCTCGGAATCTTTTCTGCCGCTTTGGCGCGAGCTGGTGCATGAAAATCCGTATTTTCTGGAGTCAGACCTGTATGCCAGGCTCGGGATAGAGGGCAAGGCAGGGAACATCGCCATAGCGGAAGCCAGGTACATCCTGGAGAAACTGTCCTTGTCTTCTGTAGAAGACGGGTACAAGACCGTCCTGCTGTGGCTCCCGGAAAGAATGAATGCGGAGACGGCGAACAAGTTGTTGAAAATCGTCGAGGAGCCGCCTGAGAAGACGCTTTTCATATTTGTGACCCATCATCCTGACAGGGTGCTCCAGACCATATTTTCCAGATGCCAGAGTTACAGGGTCCTGCCTCTGGACCGGGATGTTCTGGAGAAGGCTCTGGTGGAGAATTTCGGCAAGGATCCGCAGGAATCAGCGAGACAGGCCGCCATATGCGGCGGCAGTATAGGCGTGGCACTTGATGCCATGGGTGAAAGAGAGGAATATTCGGCTTTCATGCAGATATTCAGGGACCTGGTTTCAGGTCTGGCTGCCAGGGATCTGCAGGCAGTTCTGGATGCATCGGACAGCATGTCCGCCATAGACTCCAGGGAAAAGCAGAAAGCTTTTTGTATATTTGCAGGAGAATGCCTGAGAAAGATTTTCATGCTCCAGCAGAATATGCAGGAACTGGCAGGGATAGCTCCGGAAGAGGCTGCGTTCTGGACGGGCGTTGCTGCCGGGGCAGGCCGGACATTCAGCCGAAAGGCATTGGCCCTCGCGGACAGGGCCGTGATGTTGCTTGACAGGAACGTGAATCCGAAGATGGTGTTCTGTGACATGGTCGGGCAGATGTATTTATTGTGGGCTCGATGAAACGAAAGAATTATGGAAGGAATTGATACTAACGAAGCGAAGCAGTTTGACTGTTCCAGAGGCTGTATAGTGGAGCGGACAGACGAAGGCGAGCTGAAATGCACATACAGGCCTGGATGCTGCAAGCTGGAAGTCTATGACTGGCTTCCCGGAGTAGTGCAGGAAAAATACAGGAACTATTTCGAAGTCAGGTTCAAGAATACGCGGAAAGGCATTTATCTGAACGCTTCCGGACAGACAGTGAAGATGGGTGACATGGTCATCGTCGAGGCGGCGAACGGCCATGACCTCGGCATCGTGACCTTGGAGGGTCCTGTCGTGGCCAGACAGATGATATGCAAGAAGATAAATCCGGAGACCGCCGCGCTGAAAAGGATATACAGGAAGGCAAAGCTCTTCGATATTGAAAAGTGGCAGGAAGCGATAGCCCATGAGCATGAAACCATGATCCGCGCCAGGCAGATCGCTGCAGAGATGGGGCTGGAGATGAAGATCGGAGACGTGGAATACCAGGGGGACGGAACCAAAGCCATTTTCTATTATATAGCGGACGGCAGGGTGGACTTCCGCCAGCTTATCAAGGTTTTTGCCGAAGAATTCCGTATAAGGATAGAAATGAAGCAGATAGGTGCCCGCCAGGAAGCGGGACTGATCGGAGGCCTTGGTGTATGCGGCAGGGAGCTGTGCTGTTCGAACTACATATCTTCGTTCCAGTCCATCACCACCGCTGCGGCCAAATGTCAAGACCTGTCCCTGAATCCGCAGAAGCTGGCAGGCCAGTGCGGCAAGCTCAAATGCTGCCTGAACTATGAAACCGCCGTGTATATGGACGCACAGTCCAGGATTCCGAAAGTCAACGGTCCGCTTGAGTTCCAGGACGGTCTGGCCTATCTCATGAAGACTGACATATTGAGGGAAGTGATGTATTTCTCATACGACCAGAACAGTTTAGCGAACCTTTATCCGCTCGCTGCCGCAGATGTTCTTGATATCATCCGTATGAACAGAAGAGGCGAGAAACCTGAGTCCCTGAAGTCGGAACCGGAGCCGTCGAATCTCGAATTCGTCACGGCCGTGGGGGATGACAGCATCACCCGTTTTGACGAAACCAGGAAGAAGAAAAAGAAGAACTCGCGGAACAGACAGCAGAACCGTCAGAACAGGCAGACCAAGCCGCAGAAACCGGCATCCGTGCAGCAGCAAGCCTCCAGGAAACCCGATTCCCGGAAACCGGATTCCAGAAAACAGGAAAAAAACGAGGCCTCAGGGCAGTAATCTATCTTGATGATATCATGAGCGGGAAAGACAAGCTTCGCAAATTCAAGGAAAACGAGACATTCGGCTGCCTGGTACAGCCTGAGACTCTTCAGGTACTGGGCTGTGATCATCCGCTGAAAGGTCGCTGGAACACGGATTTCTTCAGAAACGACCGGCCTTTGGTCCTGGAACTCGGCTGCGGGAAAGGCGAATACACCGTGGATCTTGGTCTCAGGAATCCTTCATTCAACTATATAGGAGTGGACATCAAGGGGGCACGGCTCTGGAAAGGAGCCAAATTCGCCCATGAGCACCAGTTGCCGAATGTGGGCTTCCTCCGGACCAGGATAGAGTTCATAGAATCCCTTTTCGGCAGGGACGAGGTTTCCGAGATATGGATTACATTCGCAGACCCTCAGATAGGCCGTGAGAAGAAGCGTCTTACTTCTCCGCTGTTTCTGTCGAGATACAGGAATTTCCTGAAACCTGGCGGCATAGTGCATCTGAAGACTGACAGCAGATATCTTCATGAATATTCGAAAGCCATTGCCGGACAGAACGGGCTGAAAATATTGGCGTCAGCCACAGATATTTACGGTGAAGACCGGGAAAAGCTTTATAGCAGCGGCATCGCCTCCGTCTGCGGAAAAGACGCTGTCGACGCCCTTTTTGAAGTACAGACATTCTACGAGAAACAGTATCTCGCACAGGGCCTGCCGATCACTTATCTGGCTTTCACCATAGACCATGACGGACCGTATGTCAGTCCGGACTGGGATCCCGACCTTTGGGAGCGGTAGTCTGCGAGCTACACAGATGTCCTGACGGATAAGGGTTGGTCATACGGCGGTCCAATGGATCCGTACCCCACGTCTTTCCATCCCCCGGAACCAGGTCATCTGCCTTTTTGCGAACTGATGTATCGCTATGGCCAGCAGTTTCCTCATCTCCTCATGGCTTAGGACTCCGGTTATGTACAGAGTCACGAATTTGTATTCCAGTCCGTAGTATATCAGATCCTCTGCCTTGAGCCCCCGGGCCAGAAGTCCGCGGACCTCATCCACCATACCTTCCGCCAGTCTTGCATCCAGTCTTCGGTCTATTCTGGCATTCCTTTCCTCACGGCTCACCAACGTCCCTATGAAATATGTGGATTTCGGCAGCACCGCGGTACGGGAAACCGGATGTTCCGCCTCGTACATGGCTATCTCTATGGCCCTAATAAGCCTTTTTCTCGAATCGGTATCTGTGGTATTGTGCAGTTTTTTCATGGATTCCAGCATCCTGACCAGCTCTGCCGTATCCTTCCTCTCAAGTTCCGCCCTCAGTTGCGGGTCCGCCGGTACATCAGGCAGTGAATACCCCATCGTGGCCGCCTCTATGTAAAGTCCTGAACCTCCGCAC
The DNA here is from genome assembly GCA_944322815.1 of uncultured Bacteroidales bacterium. GTDB lineage: Bacteria > Bacteroidota > Bacteroidia > Bacteroidales > UBA932 > Cryptobacteroides. The sequence continues at coordinate 16,680 of CALUQB010000033.1, forward strand.
AGTATAGGTATGTTTTTCCGGCCCCTGATCTCGTTCCACGCCTTCTCGAAATCCCGCTGGTATTCATAAATATTATATTTCGCTCCTGCGTCTGCGATATCGATAAGATGATGCCGCACCTCCCCGTATTCTTCCAGATCCTTTCCGGTTCCTATATCCATCCCCCTGTATACCTGTCTCGAATCGGCCGAAATTATTTCGCCTTCGGTCCCTGCAGGAATCTCGCTGTCCTCTGCCATTTTCCGTATCTGCCGTGCCAGTCTGACAGCATATCCTGTCTTTCCGGAGGCCGTAGGCCCCAATACGCATATCAATTCATATTGTCCGTCAAGATATTGACGGACAATGCTTTTGATATCCACTTCTTCAGCCTGCGGCAATTCCGCCATCGGCGGTACGCCTTTCCCAGGTATATCTTTTGCTTTCATCCTGCGCTCTAAATTTTGCATTGCAAATTTAATAAATTACATTTGTAATATTTCATAATGGAATTCACTTTAAATCATGCCGAAAGCGAAGAGTAAAGTAGAGATAAGAAACAGGAGGGCATCGTTCGACTATGAATTCATAGAAACGTATGTCGCGGGGATTGTGCTGACCGGCACTGAAATCAAATCCATCAGGGCCGGCAAGGCTTCTCTGGTGGACGGATTCTGCTATTTCAACAACGGCGAACTCTATGTGAAGAACATGCATGTCGCCGAATATCATTGGGGAAGCTGGGGAAAGCATGATCCGCGCAGGGACAGGAAACTTCTGCTGAACAGGAAAGAGCTTGTCAAACTCCAGAGAGCCGTCAAGGAAAAGGGGCTGACCATAGTGGCAGTCAAGCTGTTCGTGGCGGACAACGGTTATGCCAAGCTTCTCATTGCGCTCGCCAGGGGAAAGAAGGAGTATGACAAGAGGCAGTCCATCAAGGAGAAAGATCTTCGCCGCGAGATGGAGCGCTACTGATGTCCGGCCGAAAATGTCTGACAGACCGGCTTTTTGATTTGTATTTAACATGTAAAACGACATATTATGGCTAAAAGAATTTCCACTATCGGGATATTGACCTCAGGAGGCGATGCTCCCGGAATGAATGCTGCCATCAGGGCCGTGACCAGGGCAGCCATATATAACGGATGGAAGGTAAAGGGTATCTACCGTGGTTATGAAGGTCTCATAAACAATGAAATCAAGGACCTGACCACGGAAAGTGTCAGCAGTACCATACAGCGCGGCGGTACCATATTGAAGACTGCCAGGTCTGAGGAGTTCATGACCGAGGCCGGCAGGACGAAAGCTTACGAGAATCTGGTGGCCAACGGCATAGATGCACTCATAGTCATCGGCGGAAACGGTTCCCTATCAGGGGCACAGGCATTGGCGCAGGAGCATGACATCACCTGTATCGGCCTTCCGGGCACTATTGACAACGACCTTTACGGGACCGATTCGACGATCGGTTATGACACGGCGCTCAACACCATAGTCGAATGCGTAGACAAGATACGTGACACCGCCACGTCTCATGACCGGATATTCTTCATAGAGGTGATGGGACGCGATGCAGGGTTCCTCGCACAGAACAGCGCCATTGCGGCCGGTGCGGAAGCCGCCATCATTCCGGAAGACCAGACGGACATAGACCAGCTGGAGCAGTTCATCAGCAGGGGAGTCCGGAAAAGCAAGAACAGCAGTATAGTCATTGTGGCCGAAGCTTCGAAAGACGGTGTCGGAGGCGCCATGCACTATGCGGACAGGGTCAGGAACGAGTATCCTCAGTATGATGTGCGCGTGACCATTCTCGGTCATCTCCAGAGGGGCGGCAAGCCGAGTGCATTCGACAGGATTCTGGCCAGCCGTCTGGGTACGGCCAGCATCGAGGCCCTGCTGGAAGGACAGAGGAACGTGATGATAGGCATATCGAACGACCAGATCGTATATGTCCCGTTCTCGAAGGCCATCAAGAAAGACAAGCCTATCGACAAGGAACTGATAAACGTACTGAATACCCTCTCTATCTGAATCTGCAGGACTGTAATTTAACGTGAGTTCGATGAAAAGAACGAAGTGAATTTCAGAGAACTACCTCTTTTAGAGGATTCGTTATACGAATCCGGCAGTAAGTTCTCCCCTCGATAGGGGAGAATTTAAGAGGGGTGACACGTAAATGGAAAGAGATTTCGAAGAAATCGTAACGTCAGTTCGACGAAATCTCTGGTACTGAGCAGAATAATTCGTCGAACTGACGTTAATTTACGGGTCTGATACAATGTTGGTGTATGGCCATCCGGTCATGTACCAACATTTTGTACTTTTAAAAATTATTTTTACCTTTGCACCCCCTATATAGTATAGGGATCGCAAAAATTAGTATTAACCATTTAAAGATCAAGACAGTGGACACACAGAGTTACAAGACAGTATCGCTCAAAGCCGGCGATATCAAGAAAGAGTGGGTTCTCATTGATGCCACCGACCTGGTGCTCGGCCGTCTTGCTTCCAGAGTAGCGCTTGTCCTTCGCGGCAAGAACAAGCCGAGCTATACTCCGCACATGGACTGCGGTGACAATGTCATCATCATCAATGCTGACAAGATCAGGCTCACGGGAAACAAGATGACTGACAAGGTGTACGTCCGTCACACCGGATATCCTGGTGGACAGCGTTTCACTACACCTAAGGAAATCATGAAGAAGAAACCTACGGAGCTTATCAGGATGGCCGTTAAAGGCATGCTTCCTAAAAACCGTCTCGGCGCGAAGCTTATCAACAACCTGTATCTTTATCAGGGAAGCGAGCATCCTCACGAGGCCCAGAAACCAAAAACAATCAAGTTAAACGAAATTTAGTCAAAGGATGAAAGTAGTAAACGCCCTTGGAAGACGTAAATCGGCAGTCGCTCGTGTTTATGTCGTTGCTGGAAAAGGCAACATCACCGTTAATGGTCGTGAAATCAACAACTATTTCAAGGAAGACGCGCTCCGTTATATCGTGAACCAGCCTTTTGAAGTTACAGGAACGGCAGGACAGTTTGACGTGAAGGTTAATGTCGACGGAGGCGGAATCAAAGGTCAGGCAGAGGCCATAAGGCTCGGTATCTCCCGCGCACTTTGCGAGGTGGACAAGGAGGCTTATCGCTCTACGTTGAAATCCAACGGATTCCTTACCCGCGATGCACGCGAAGTCGAGAGAAAGAAACCTGGTCAGCCTGGTGCACGTAGGCGCTTCCAGTTCAGCAAACGTTAGTGTTTCGCTGACGATTTACAGTATGTTGCGGTCCGTACGGAAAATCTGCGGATCTATGAGGGGATGGGAATTCCCTGTAGCTACCGCTATTTGACGAGACTGCGGAAAATTCAGGAGACCAGGCTCATGTCCTGTTACTCCGGATTGATGTGGACAGCCCGCCGGCAGACATAAAACCGGAGGGAAAGTAAAAACAAAAGTAAAATTTATTTAAAATGCCAAGAACAAATTTCCAAGAACTGCTTGATGCAGGTGTTCATTTCGGACATTTGGCGAGAAAGTGGAATCCTAAAATGGCCCCTTATATTTTCGACCAGAAAAACGGGATTCATATCATCGACCTGCACAAGAGCATAGTAAAGATAGATGAGGCTGCGAATGTGATGAAACAGCTTGCACGCTCAGGCCGCAAGATCCTTTTCGTTGCCACCAAGAAACAGGCAAAAGACATAGTAGCCGAGAAGGCTGCTGCCGTGAACATGCCTTTCGTGACTGAAAGATGGCCGGGCGGAATGCTTACAAACTTCCCTACCATCAGAAAGGCTGTCAAGAAGATGAATACTATCGACAAGATGATCGAAGATGGTACTTTCGACACTCTCGCCAAGCGTGAACGTCTCCAGATCACCCGTCAGAGGGCCAAGCTGGAGAAGAACCTCGGTTCCATCAAGGATCTGAGCCGTCTCCCGTCAGCGCTTTTCATCGTAGACGTACAGAAAGAGATGAATGCAGTCAAAGAGGCAAATCGTCTGAATATCCCGGTTATCGCCATGGTTGATACTTGCTGCGATCCTACTCCTATTGATTATGTGATTCCGGCAAACGACGATGCAGCCAAGTCCATCTCTTACATCATGGACGTACTCTGCCAGGCTGTGGCAGAAGGTCTGAATGAAAGGAAGATCGAAAAAGAGAAGGAAGCTCCTGAGCAGAGTGATTCCCAGAATGCAGGCGGAAAGAAACTCCGTGCCCGCAAGGCAAAGGCTGACGAGACTGTAGCCGGGGAAGCTGCTCCTAAGGCAGAAGAAACCGCTGCACCGGCAGCCGAGGCTCCTGCAGCCGAAGAAAAGGCAGAGTAAGAAGTACGAACATTCTAAATTCTTGAAAACAATGGAAATCAAAGCAGCTGACGTAATGAAACTGCGTCAAATGACCGGAGCCGGAATGATGGACTGCAAGAAAGCTCTCGTGGAAGCCGAAGGCGACTATGCCAGAGCACAGGAAATCATTCGTGAAAAAGGCAAGCTCGTGGCCGCCAAGAGGGCTGACAGAGAGACTTCCGAGGGTGCGGCTATCGCCAAAGTCGAAGGAAACAAGGCTATTCTCGTAGCTCTCGGATGCGAAACTGACTTCGTAGCCAAGAATGCCGAGTTCCAGGCTCTCGCAAATGCCATAGCAGACGCAGCCCTTGCACAGTTCCCTGCAGATGCAGAAGCTCTCAAAGCCTGCACTCTCGCAGACGGAAGGACTGTAGAGGCCGCTGTTACGGAGCAGACCGGCAAAACCGGTGAAAAGCACTCTATCGCATACTATGCATGCCTTGAGGCACCTTATATTTCATCCTATATCCATAAGATCAACGGCAAACTCGCTGCCATCGTGGCTTTCAACAAGGAAGTTCCGGCTGAAGCAGGAAAAGGAATCGCCATGCAGGTGGCTTCCATGAATCCTGTCGCAGTAAATAAGGAAGCAGTTCCTCAGAGTGTCATTGACAATGAGCTTGCAGTGGCTGTTGAAAAGACTAAGGAAGAGCTGGTGAAGAAAGCAGTCAACTCTGCACTTGAAAAAGCAGGTATCAACCCTGCCCATGTGGACAGCGAAGATCATATCGAGTCGAATACTGCAAAAGGATGGATTACTCCTGAGCAGGCAGACAAGGCTCGCGAGATCATCAAGACTGTTTCTGCAGAGAAGTCTGCGAACCTTCCTGAGGCCATGATCAACAACATCGCAAACGGCCGTCTGAACAAGTTCTTCAAGGAGAATACCCTCGAAGAGCAGGAATATCAGATGGGTGACGGCAAGGTTTCAGTCAAGGATTATCTTGCAGGAGTTGACAAGGATGCAAAAGTCCTTTCATTCAAGAGATTCTCACTGAACGACTAATATCTGTCGCCATCAAATGAAGAGACTGTGTCAAAATGGTAAATTTTGGCACAGTCTTTTTATGTGTATCAGGATTGATAAAACGCAAGGCATAGAGGACACACCACCTTTTTTGTTTTTTTATGTTCCTAATTGGAAAATTTTTCTTAGATTTGTAGAAACGTACCGATAGATGACGCTTCGACTTTCATACGGATTTCACCACCATCATTTCACACGGATATGACGGCGGGTCGGACCATGCTATGAAAGTATAGGATACTGGGCTTGCCATAGATTACGGCAAGCCTTTTTTATTGCATAAATATTTCGGAATATGCTCAGAATCGCACTCCAGTCGAAAGGACGGCTGAACGAAAAAAGCCTCGAACTCCTCCGGGAAGCCGGAATCAGTGTCGAGGAGAACAACAGGAAACTTCTGTCGAAATCCTCCAACTTCCCGATAGAAGTGCTGTATCTCAGGGATGATGACATACCGCAGACAGTTTCCTGCGGTATAGCCGACCTTGGAATTGTAGGATACAATGAAGTTGTAGAGCGGAATCATCCGGTGGAAGTGCTCCAGCATCTCGAATTCGGGAAATGCCGTCTTTCCCTGGCCATTCCCAAATATATCGAGTACCCTGGACCCGGATTTTTCGACGGGAAGAAGATAGCCACATCCTATCCTGGCATATTGAGGTCATATTTCGAAAATAAGGGCATTGCATGTGAAATAAGGGAAATAGCCGGCAGTGTCGAGATTTCGCCTTCAATAGGCCTTGCTGACGGTATTTTCGATATAGTCAGCAGCGGAGGCACGTTGGTCCGGAACGGACTGGCTGAAGTGGAGACAGTGATGGAATCGGATGCAGTCCTCATAGCCACTCCCGGACTTGACGAAGAAAAAGTGAGGACGGCAGATATCCTGATGTCCCGGTTTACATCCGTCCTCAGAAGCAGAGGAAAGAAATACATGCTCGTGAATGTTCCGAACGAAAAGATAGAAGAGGCTCTCAAGATCATCCCGTCCATGAAAAGCCCGACATTGCTGCCTCTTGCGGACAAGGGCTGGAGTGCCATTCATGCCGTAGTGGACGAATCCGAAGTCTGGGAGAAGGCGGACCGCCTGAAAAAAATCGGAGCCGAGGACATTCTTGTCCTTTCCATGGAGAAACTCATCATCTGAAGACCCCGCGGATGATACAGAAGAATACGAAGAATGAAAACATACAGACTACCAGTAAAAGAAGAGTGGCCTTCCATAATAGGCCGGCAGAAAGCCGGTGTCTCCCGGCAGGTGCAGGACATCGTGGCTTCTATCCTTTCGGATGTCCGCGAATATGGCGATGCGAAGGTCCTGGAATACGTGAAATCCCTGGACGGATTCGATACTGACGTTTCCGGACTGAAAGTCACGGAAGCCGAGTTCGTCGCTGCGGAGAAGGCGCTCGATGACAGCCTGAAGAGCGCGGTCAGGACTGCTGCGGAGAATATCAAGAGCTTCCATGAAGCACAGAAGACGGATGATGTCATCGTGGAAACCATGCCCGGTGTTCTCTGCCGGCAGAAAAACGTACCGATAGACAGAGTCGGGCTCTATATTCCAGGAGGTACGGCGCCGCTTTTCTCGACAGTGCTTATGCTGGCTGTCCCGGCATACATCGCAGGCTGCAGGAAAGTGATTATCTGTACTCCGGCAGGGCCTCAAGGCCGGATATCTCCTGCAATACTCTATGCGGCGGAAATCTGCGGAGTCACAGACGTCTACAAGGTCGGCGGAGCCGTGGCAGTGGGAGCCATGGCCTATGGAACCGCGACCATCCCTAAGGTGGACAAGATCTTCGGCCCCGGGAATTCTTTCGTTACGGAAGCAAAGCAGCAGGTCTCCCAGTATTGTGCCATAGATATGCCTGCAGGTCCTTCGGAAGTCATGATTTTGGCCGATGACAGTGCCAGCCCGGCTTTTGTGGCCGCAGACTTCCTCTCCCAGCTCGAACACGGGAAAGACAGCCAGGCCATACTTCTCTCTACATCCTGGCAGTTGATAGAAGCCGTTTCTCGCGAACTTGATATCCAGTACGGACGGCTGGAAAGGAAATCCATCATAGATGCATCCATTCTCAAAAGCGCGGCAGTGCTTTTGTCCTCGGAAGATGAAATGGTGGATTTCGCGAACTTCTACGCACCCGAGCACCTGATCATAGCCACGCGGGACTATGGTGAAACAGTGGAGAGAATCCGCAATGCAGGCAGTATCTTTCTTGGAAATTATTCCACGGAAAGTGCAGGAGACTATGCATCCGGTACGAATCATACACTTCCTACAGGAGGCTGGGCCGTATCATGTTCCGGAGTGAATCTCTCTACATTCATGAAGAAGATGACCATTCAGGAAATAACCAGATCCGGACTTGGAACCTTGGGTCCTGTCATCGAAAGAATGGCCAAGGCAGAAGGGCTTGATGCACACGCCGCTGCCGTCAGAATCCGCCTTGGTTGATACCCGTACTTGAACCGACATGTCAGAAAACTGAAACGAACTTCCATGAACCGCAACATCCCTGACCCTGAATCAGAAATAAGGGCCCTTTTACGGGCCAATATCAGAAATATCGTTCCCTACTCCACGGCCCGTGACGACTGTCAGGCCCGGATGGATATCTACCTGGACGCAAACGAGAATCCGTTTGATTCAGGAGTCAACCGCTATCCGTCTCCCCACCAGCCGCAGCTGAAGCGGATGTTGTCCGCCATCAGGAAAGTACCGGCGTCGAATATTTTTCTCGGAAACGGAAGCGACGAGCCCATAGATCTGGTATTCAGACTTTTCTGCCCTCCGGGCAATAGCAGTATGATCCAGGCTGTGCCTACTTACGGAATGTATTCGGTAGCCGCCGCCATCAATGATGTCGATGTCATCGATGCTCCTCTGTCTGCGGATTTCTCTCTCGATGCCGATGATCTCCTGTCCAGAGTCAGGTCCGATACCAGACTGATATTCCTGTGTTCTCCGAACAATCCATCCGGGAATCTTCTCGATCGGGATGCCATTGTCAGGATTCTGGATACTTTCAGCGGCATTACGGTCATCGACGAAGCCTATATCGACTTCGCCGGAAGCAGTAGTTTTACTGAACTTCTGGACAGATATCCACGGCTGATTGTACTGCAGACATTGTCGAAAGCATGGGGTATGGCCGGTCTGCGGATAGGAATGGCCATAGCACACAGCTATATCGTGGATATCATGTCCCGGGTGAAGTATCCGTACAATATCAGCATCCTTAATCAGGAGAAGGCTGCGGAAGTCCTTTCGGACCCGCTTGCGGCTGCGGACAGGGTGGAAGAACTTGTCGGAGAAAGGAAGAGGATGACGGAAGCATTGGCGGTATTGCCGGAAGTGGAGAAAGTATATCCGTCGGATGCGAATTTCCTCCTGGTCCGTTTCAGGGACAAGGACAAGGCGTTTGCGGAGCTTATTAAGGCCGGAATCATCGTCAGGGACAGATCGTCCGCATATAATTGCAGCGGATGTCTGAGAATCACCATAGGTACGCCTGAAGAGAATGACAAGCTGCTTGAAGTTCTCGGAGGAGCCGTTGTAGGGCATGGCAGCCCCGTATCGCCAGGAAACCGCACAGCTTCGGTATTCAGAAAGACAGGGGAGACGCAGGTATGTGTCAGGATGGATCTGGACATGTTCAGACCTCCGCGCATTGCTACGGGCCTTCATTTCCTGGATCACATGCTCGAACAGATCGGCTATCACGCACGCATTGCCCTGGATGTGATATGTTTCGGCGATTTGGAGACCGATGACCATCATTCTGTGGAAGACGTTGCCATCGCATTGGGCGACTGCCTGTATTCCGCACTTGGCGACAAGGCCGGAATCGGACGTTACGGTTTCTCTCTGCCGATGGATGAGGCTGAAGCCACGGTGCTGATTGATCTTGGAGGACGCATCGATTTCCAGTGGAACGTGGATTTCAGAGGCGGATATGTCGGGGATGTGTCCGTGCAGATGTTTCCCCACTTTTTCAAGTCCCTGTCCGAACATCTCAAATGCAACCTTCACATCAAGGCATGCGGACAGAATGACCATCATGTGATCGAGGGGGTCTTCAAGGCATTTGCCAGGGCATTGAAACAGGCTGTGGCCAGGATTCCGGACAGTCATGACGTGCCGAGCAGCAAAGGCTGGCTCTGAATAACTTCCGGCTCACCGGACAGATGATAAAGTTATGATTGGAATTATAGACTATGAAGCGGGGAATATCCGTTCAGTGGAAAATGCGTTGAAACGTCTCGGGGCAGATTATGTCCTGAGTCATGATACGGATATCCTGTCAGACTGCGACAGGCTTCTGCTTCCCGGAGTCGGCGAAGCCCGATGGGCCATGTCCGAACTTGGGAAGAAGGACCTGATCGGTTTCATCAGAGGTACGCAAAAGCCTCTCCTGGGTATCTGTCTGGGAATGCAGCTCCTGTGTTCCTGGTCGGAGGAAGGAGATGTGGACTGTCTCGGCATTTTCGGGAACAAGGTCAGGCATTTCCGCTCAGTCCTGTCCGTGAATCCCGGGCTCAAGATACCACAGATGGGGTGGAACAACATTTCGTCTTTGAAAACGGATCTGTTCGAGGGTGTGCCTGACGGAGCTTTTATGTATTTTGTACATTCATATTTCGCTGATATCAGTGAAGATACAGTTTCCGTGACAGAGTACGGCATACCTTTCAGCTCGGCTTTGCGCCGTGGAAATTTCATGGGATGCCAGTTCCATCCGGAAAAAAGCGGGGATGCCGGAGAACGGATTCTGGCTAATTTCCTGAAGATTTGATATTTGCCCTTGTCGGGCAAGAACGGTTTGGAAACGGATTTAAATCGGTGCTCTTCTATGATAAAGATTATACCGGCCATTGACCTTATTGACGGCAAATGCGTCCGTCTTTCCCAGGGGGACTACGGAAGACGCAAGACATACAGCGACAGTCCCCTGGATGTCGCAAGACACTTTGAAGACTGCGGTGTGACCATGCTCCATCTTGTGGATCTGGACGGGGCGAAGTCCAGTTTTCCCAGGAATCAGAAGATTCTGGAGAGTATCGCCGCACATACTTCGCTGCAGGTAGAGTTCGGCGGAGGTATCAAGGACAGAACCGCTCTGGTGTCCGTGTTCAATGCCGGGGCGTACAGGGCCGTATGCGGAAGCGTAGCCTGTACTGACCCCGGAAACTTCATTTCGTGGCTCAGGGAATTCGGCAGTGAAAAGATAGTTCTTGGTGCCGATGTCCGGGATGGACTTGTGGCTGTAAACGGATGGCTGGAGAAAACTTCCGTGACTGCCGATGACCTTCTGGCCGGATTTGTCCCTGACGGATTACAGTCGGTCATAGTGACGGATATTTCCAGGGACGGGATGCTCTCAGGTCCGGCCATACCGCTTTATCGGGAACTTATGGAAAAGTTTCCTGGAATCCAGGTCATTGCCAGCGGTGGAGTAGGCTCCATGAGTGATATCGAAGCCTTGGACGATGCGGGAGTCCCTGCCGTGATAGTCGGAAAGGCCATATATGAAGGAAAAATCAAACTATGCTGACCAAAAGAATCATACCGTGTCTTGATATCAAGGACGGACGTACCGTGAAAGGAATCAATTTTCTGGAACTGAAGTCTGTAGGAGACCCTGTGGAGATGGCTGCAGCCTATTCCGGACAAGGGGCGGATGAACTTGTCTTCCTGGATATCAGCGCTACGATTGAAGGCCGGAAGGCCTTTTCGGAGCTTGTCGAGCGGATCGCGTTGAGGATCAACATCCCGTTTACTGTAGGCGGAGGTATTTCCACCGTTGACGATGCGGCCGTATTGCTCCGGGCAGGAGCAGATAAGGTCTCGATAAACAGTGCCGCAGTGCGGAATCCCTTTCTGATTTCCGACATTGCTTCCAGGTTCGGGGCACAGTGTGTGGTGGTGGCGATAGATGCGAAGAACGTGGACGGTGTCTGGAAGGTCACCACGCATGGAGGCAGCCGCTTTTCGGATCTGGAACTGTTTTCGTGGGCACGGAGGGCCGAATCTCTTGGAGCAGGTGAGATTCTGTTCACATCCATGGACCATGACGGCACGTGCAGCGGCTACGCCTGTGCGGAATATTCCAGACTGTCGCAGATGCTCGGTATTCCGGTGATAGCATCCGGCGGTGCGGGAAATGCGGACCATATAATGGAGGTGCTGTCTCCATCCGGAGGAAACGCCGATGCTGCGCTGGCCGCCTCGATATTCCACTATGGCGATGTCCGGATACCGGATCTGAAACGGAAACTGGAAGGCTGCGGTATTCCTATACGGATGTGACTCTGACTGATAGAATTATGACAATACGATAACATTTGAGAACCATGATCAAGAAAGATTTTGAGCTCAAGGATCTGGATTTCGGGAAAAATCCGGATGGTCTGATACCGGTTGTGGTACAGGACTATGCTACGTTGAAGGTCCTGATGCTGGGTTATGTGAATGCCGAGGCGCTGGACAGGACTTTGGAATCAGGCAGGATGACTTTTTACAGCAGGACGCGCCGCTGTCTCTGGACGAAGGGAGAAACCAGCGGGAATTTCCTGACTGTCAGGGAGATGTTTGCAGACTGCGACAAGGATACGTTATTGGTCAAGGCGGAGCCTTCCGGTCCGGTATGTCATACCGGTTCCGTCAGTTGCTTCCGCACCGATGATGACGAGGGGTTCATACGCGAGCTTCAGGAGGTTATCAGAAAAAGAAAGTCAGAGCGCCCTGAAGGCTCCTACACGGTGAAGCTTTTCGACAAAGGCGTGAACAAGATAGCCCAGAAAGTAGGGGAGGAGGCAGTCGAGACTGTCATAGAGGCTGTTGCCCACAACGATCCGGCCATGATTTATGAGGCATCTGACCTGATTTATCATCTCCTGGTACTGCTCGTGGACCGTGGCTTGTCCATATCTGATCTCGAAAAGGAGCTTGTGAAGAGACACAGATAAGCCGTGTTTCCGGAACCGGGGAAAAGCATGTAAATTGTATGCAAGGACCGCTTCGGAGCCAAGTTTTTTCAAGAGGAAGCCTCTCATTCATACACCTTATAATATTAATATTGTTAATTTTTAGTATTATGTTGAGGTTTTCCAAAAAAAGAGTCTCCGTGTCTGTCATACTGGACAGGCGCAGGGTGAAAGTGAGCGGTCTGTATCCCGTCAAGATCGAAGTGGTATTTGACAGAAAACAGAAGTACTTTCCTACAGGGGTGGATTTGTCCGAGCAGGAGTGGTCCGAAATGGATTCGAGACGCAGGCACAGTTCCCGGATAGCAGAGATTGAGGAAAATTTTTCCAGAGTCAGGAATGAAGTCGCTGATATGCTGGAAAAAGGTCCGTTTTCTTTCCGTATCCTCGAAGTAAGACTCGGCCGGTCTTCCAAATTCAATGTGAACAGGGCGTTGAAGGTTATGATGGACAAATGCCGTGCTGACGGACGTGTCAATTCTTTTTACCGCTGCCGTTCCACATTGAAGAATCTGGAGAATTTTTCAGGGACTGACATAGCGTTTTCGGACGTGAATGCGGCCTGGCTGGAGAGATGCGAGAAATTCTGGAGAAGCGAAGGAAAGAGCGGTACGACAGTGGAGATTTACATGAAGACACTGAAGGTCGTTTTCAATCAGGCCAGAAGGGAAGGGTATATAAAGGAGACCCCGTTCGGCAGGGAAAACGGCTATGTCATTCCACGGGGTTCCGCGCGGAAACTTGCCTTGACAAAAGAGCAGATCAGAAAAATTATAGAATATCATGGTCCGGAAAAATTGGAATTGTATAGGGATTTATGGCTTTTTTCTTATCTTTGCAACGGCATCAATTTTAGAGATATGCTTTTCCTCAGATACGGGAATCTCATAGACGGTGAGATACGGTTTATAAGATCGAAGACGGAACATGCATACAAGGACCGGAAGATCATATATGCGGTTTTCGTTCCTGAGATGAAGAATATCATAAGCAGGTGGGGGAATCCTGATGACGGCTCGCCGGATACTCTGCTTTTCAAGTTTGCTGAAGGACTGAAAAATGAATTCGATGCAGCCATGCTGGTAAGGAAAGTCATTTCGCAGTGCAATCAGGCTTTGAAGGAGATAGCCCGTGATATAGGTATTCCCGCTTTCACGACCTATTCTGCCAGACATTCGTTCGCGACTGTCATGCAGAGAAGCGGAGCCGCCCTGCCATACATATCGGAATGTCTCGGACATTCAAGTCTGTCCATGACGGAAGCGTATCTCGCAGGGTTCGGACCTGAGGAAAGACTCCGGAATTCTGCGCTGCTCACTGACTTCAAGTGAGATACGGCCCCTGACCGGGGCAATTTGGCCGCCTGGCGGCCGGAAATATCGGCTCTTGGCAGATTATTTTGCTCTCGAATGTTAAATTTATATTTAAAATCAATCTAAAATTTTGTTTTGAAGAAGAAATAATGTATTTTTGTAAATGTTTTCGGCATTTCATATGGATGAATTGTGGGAAAATCATAATAAATTATATTTATAACAATGTGTAACAAACAAATTACAGTTATGAAAAAA
>CALUQB010000034.1 GCA_944322815.1 uncultured Bacteroidales bacterium
TAACTGCGGAACATCGCGCCTTGACTTCCTTGCATCTGCTCCGGGATATTCCAGGATGCCTGACCGACACCTTAATTCCTCCCGGGCACTGCCCGTTCCAAACTCAAATAACTTGTCTCCTCGCGCACCTTAGTACCTTTCGGAGACCCCCTTTTCGTTTGGGGATTGCAAAGGTACGCTTTTTTTATTTCCCTCCAAACTTTTTTTAATCTTTTTTTAGGAAATTTTTCATACAAATCACCCATAATTCTGAGTAGCAGAACGTTGCGCCGGACAAGTTTTTCTCCGAAATATTTCACAGATGGAAAAAGCTTGAAAAATCGCAAAATTTTGTAAATTCACACGAATTTTAAGCCGAGACCACTAATTATGGACAAAAAGGTAATAATCATTCCGACTTACAACGAAAAGGAGAATATCGAGAAAATCATCAGGGCTGTTTTTACTCTCGAAGGAGAGTACCACATTATAGTAATAGAAGACAACTCTCCGGACGGGACAGGGAAGATCGTGAAAAATCTTCAGAAAGAATTCCCGGACAGGCTTTTCATGATAGAAAGGACCGGAAAACAAGGTCTGGGAACAGCCTATATCACAGGATTCAAATGGGCTGTCAGCCATGAATACGACTATGTATTCGAAATGGATGCGGATTTCTCACACAATCCGGATGACGTCCCGAGACTGTATGAGGCCTGCTCGAAGGAAGGTGCCGACATGGCTGTCGGCTCAAGATACTGCAACGGCATCAGTGTGATAAACTGGCCTATCGGAAGGGTGATCATGTCTTACTTCGCATCGGTTTTCGTAAGGAAAGTCCTCAATGTTCAGATATATGACTCCACTGCAGGATTCATCTGTTATAAAAGGAAGATTCTGGAAACCATAGATCTGGACAATATCAGGATGAAAGGCTACGGATTCCAGATAGAAATGAAATATTCTGCATTCAAGCTCGGTTTCAGGATCAAGGAAGTACCTATCATATTCGTAGACAGGAAGGAAGGGTCCTCAAAGATGAGCAGCGGTATATTCGGAGAAGCTTTCTGGGGAGTTATCGGCATGAGATTCAGGAAAATCAAAGGGAAAAGGGACTGATGGGATATCTGTTATACAATGGCAAACTGGTGACCGGCGAAGGAATCAAAGAGGCCGCCATCTTCATCGACGGGGAAAAAATCTCCAGGATAATACCTGCAGACAAGCTGGAGGATGGTTTTCCGAAAAATCATACGGAATACGAAACCATTGACCTGAATGGCAAACTGGTATTTGCAGGAGGCATCGATGCCCATGTGCATTTCAGGGAACCGGGACTGACACATAAGGCAGATATCGGTACTGAATCCTTGGCTGCAGTGAAAGGCGGAATCACGTCATTCATTGATATGCCTAATACAAAACCTGCAACAGTCACTGCATCGGCGCTGGCGGAGAAACTGGCATTGGCCGAAGGCAGGGCCTTCGCCAATTATGGATTTCATATTGGCGCGACTAATGACAATTTCCGGGAAATCGAAACGATACTGGAAACCGGAAAGGACGGAATCACGGGAAAAGACTTCGGCGGCATAAAGGTTTTCATGGGTTCGTCTACGGGAAACATGCTCGTGGATGATGATGAGACGCTCAGGAAAATCTTCGGAATCAAGGAAAAGGAGATCCTCGTTCACTGCGAAGACGAAGAGACTGTCAGGGAAAATTTCAGGAAGGCGGAAGAAGAATTCGGTGATGCGATCCCGTTTGAAAGACATCCTGCAATCAGAAGCAGGAAAGCCTGCATCCTGTCTTCCATCAAAGCTCTGGAAACAGCCATCGAACTCGGAACCAGACTGCATCTGCTCCATATTTCCACCAGAGAGGAAGCCGAAATGGTCAGGGCGGCCAAACTGTCTTCAGTCAACATAACCGCCGAGACTTCAGCCAATTACCTGTGGTTTACAGATCAGGAATACCACAGACTCGGAGCCATGATGAAATGCAATCCGGCCATAAAGACACCGGAGGACCGGCAGGCATTGCGCCAGGCACTCAGGGACGGAGTGATAGACACCGCAGGCTCTGATCATGCTCCGCACATGAAAGAGGAAAAAGACAGGAAGTATCCAGTATGTCCATCCGGTGTGCCGTCCATACAGCAGTCACTTCAGGTACTTCTGACTGTTGCTGACGAGGAAGACATTCCTTTGTCCCGGATAGCTTCGGCATTCTCGGAGAAAGCTGCCGACATCTTCGGCATCAAGGACAGGGGGTATCTGAAAGAAGGATACTACGCGGACCTGGCCATAGTGGATATGGATGCTGTGCAGACTGTCACCAGTGAAGGCCTGGCATACAAATGCGGATGGAGTCCATATGAAAACGAAACGTTGAAAGGAGTGGTCACGGATGTATTCGTCAACGGACAAAGAGTGGTGAAAGACTCCGTGCAGGCATCAATGAAGCCGTTCGGACAGAGGCTCGTTTTTGAAAAGTAACAGCTTATATGGAACATTTGAACAAAGACATAAAAAAATCCAAATTCCTTATTTATCTCGTATCCGTTTTTTCCATAACCCTCTGGGGAATATCATATATATGGACTGACATGCTGATAGAACTGGACATTCCGGTATTCTATTTCGTATTCGTCAGAATCCTCCTGGCCGGAATCATACTTTTCCTGTTGAACGCTACCAGAGGCCGGATCACAAGGATTCACAGAACAGACCTGCCCAAGTTCCTTCTTCTGGCATTTTTCGAGCCTTTCATTTACTTTCTTTGCGAATCTTACGGTCTGAAAGAAACCGGCTCGCCCACTCTGAGTGCCATGATCATAGCCACCATTCCCATCTTTTCCATAGGTGCAGGCATGATGTTCTTCAAGGAAAAGATAAATGCAGTAAACATCGGCGGCATTTTCCTGTCTCTGGCAGGTATATGTCTGGTCGTGATGAGCAAGGGCGCACTCGGAAAGAATTTCATTTTCGGCATCATCCTGCTCCTTATAGCCGTAGTGGCTGAAGTCGGACACGCATCAGTGACCAAAAGCCTTTCGAAGAACTACAGCAGCCAGATTATAGTGATGTACCAGTTTCTGATAGGCTCTGTCTACCTTTTCCCCCTGTTTCTGGTGAAAGGACTGGAGAACTTCGATATATCATACCTTTCAGCAGACGTGATGTATCCTATCCTGTGCCTGGCATTCCTATGCTCCAGCCTGGCATTTTCACTATGGGTCAGCACCATCAAGAATCTCGGCGTGGCCAAGTCCAGCATATTCTCCGCTCTGATACCGGTCGTGGCTGCCATCGTAGCCTGGCTTCTGGGACATGAAGACCTGAACCTGAGACAGGCCTGCGGCATCATTCTTTCCACCATAGGAGTCATACTCTCGCAATATGAAAGCAAAGCGAAAGCGGGCCATTAAAGAAGCTCAAGACCTATCCTGTTTCTTTCCATGTCTACGGATATCACCCTGACTTTCACATGCTGATGCAGTTTCAGGACATCGGCAGGACTGTGCACCCGCCTCTTTCCGCCGCCCATCCTGGATACATGGATCAGTCCGTTCTGTTTGATTCCGATGTCGACGAACGCCCCGAATGCCGTAATGTTTGTGACGATTCCCGGTAGTTCCATTCCCTCCGACAGATCTTCCATGGAATGGATGTCATCGGAAAAGGCGAACTCGGAAGCACTCTCACGCGGGTCCAGACCAGGTTTTGCAAGTTCCTTGAGAATATCATGGATCGTAGGAAGTCCGAAATCGGTTTCCACGAAGTCTTCAGGCCTTATCTTCGAACACAACCCGGCGTCAGCCACCAGTTCCTCCGTCTTCACACCCAGGCTGTGAGCCATCTTTTCCACTATATGATATGATTCAGGATGCACGGCCGAATTGTCCAGAGGATTCGCAGCGCCAGGAATCCTGAGGAAACCAGCGCACTGTTCAAAGGCCTTGTCGCCTAACCTTTTGACTTTAAGCAGTTCAGCGCGGGATCCGAACGGTCCGTGGTCAGTCCGGTACTGGACGATGTTTTCAGCAAGTGCAGGTCCGATACCGGCAACATAGCTGAGCAGATGACGGCTTGCGGTATTCAGATTCACACCTACACTGTTCACGCAGCTTTCCACGGTATTGTCCAGCTTTTCCTTGAGAAGAGACTGATCCACATCGTGCTGGTACTGGCCTACGCCCAATGACTTAGGATCTATCTTCACCAGTTCGGCAAGAGGGTCCATAAGCCTGCGGCCAATGGAAACGGCTCCCCTGACAGTGACGTCATAGTCCGGAAATTCCTCTCTGGCTATTTCAGAAGCGGAATAAATGGAAGCTCCGTCTTCGCTTACTGAAAATACCCTGACTCCTGACGGCTTCGGAACTCTTTTTATGAATTCTTCCGTTTCGCGTCCGGCAGTTCCGTTTCCGATGGCGATGACTTCGATCCCGTACTTCCGGATCATATCGGAGACCGCCCTTATCGACTTGACCTTTTCGCTCACAGGAGGATGAGGGAAAATGGTCTCGTAATGCTGCAGATTCCCCTGCGCATCAAGACAGACTACCTTGCAGCCCGTCCTGAACCCCGGGTCAATGGCCAGTACCCTTTTCTGTCCGACAGGAGGTGCAAGCAGGAGCTGGCGGAGATTCTCCCCGAAGACCTTTATGGACTCTATGTCCGCCTTCTCCTTGGCTTCCTTTATGACCTCGTTGGAAATGGATGGCTCCAGCAAACGCTTGTAGGCATCATCTATGGCAGAACGTATCTGCCCGGCAAGCTTCTGACCTGGATATTTCTTTTCCTGGCAGTAATCATAATAAAGCTTGTTCCCGCACTTTTCAGGGTCAGCATCGAGCCTGAGGCTCAGATAGCCTTCATCTTCTGCACGCAATACTGCCAGCAGCCTGTGGGAAGCTATATGGGACAAAGATTCCGAAAATTCAAAATAACCCTTGTATTTGGATGCTTCAGGAGAAGCCGCATTCTTCGTCGGTCTGGAAACGAGTTTCCTCGTCCGAAGCATTTGCCTGACCGTCTCCCTGACTGATGCTGTCTCGTTGAATTTCTCCGCAATGATGTCACGCGCTCCGGCCAAAGCATCTTCGACAGTCGGAACCTTGTCATTCAGGAATTTTCCGGCATCTTTCCACGGATCTGCCGTCCTCTGTTCGAAAATATCATCTGCCAGAGGTTCAAGACCGACTTCTTTGGCCACTGTGGCCCGTGTCCGTCTTTTTGGCTTGAACGGAAGATAGAGATCCTCGAGTTCCCTGCCGTCAACACATTCGGATATGGACTTCTCAAGCTCCGGGGTCAGTTTCCCGGCATCCCTGATCGTGGACAGTATGGATTCCTTCCGCCTGTCCATTTCGGCATAGACATCGAGCCAGTGCCTTATTTCAGCGACTGCCACATCATCCAGGCCGCCGGTCTTTTCCTTTCTGTACCTGCTTATGAACGGAATCGTGGCACCGTCTTCGAAAAGCTTGGCACAGTTCTCCACCTGCCAGTCCCTGACGTTCAGTCTTGCAGCTATGGTCCTGATATATAAATCTTTCATATCTAGAGTTTTTGTCATTGATTATGGGTTAAAAATATTGCGCCGGCGGCGCAATGGCATTGGCCGGAGGCTAGTCATGGGACACTTCACGGAGCTGGTTCCTGTATGCGGAGAAGATCTTCGATTTCGACACGAAACCGATATAGGTCCGGTAATGGTCCACTACGGGGAGGTTCCATGCATCCGTCTTCTCGAATTTCTTCATCACGCTGTCCATCTTTTCATCCACGTACACGTATGCCGGCGAGGACTTCATGTAATTATAGACGAACATCTTGTCATACAGGTCTTTCTTGAACATATCCTTGCGGATGTCCTCGAGCGAGACATATCCCTGGAAATGCTTGCGGACGTCCACTACCGGAAAGATATTCCTGGACGAATTGGATACGGCATCCACGAGCTCGCCGAGAGTGGCGTCTATCTTTACCGGAGTGAAGTCGGATTCTATCAGATCCGATGTCTTCAGAAGGGTCAGGACCGCCTGGTCACTGTCGTGTGTCAGAAGTTCGCCTTTCTTGGCTATACGTTTGGTATAAATGGAATATTGCTCCACTATTCTCGTAGCTCCGAACGAAATGGTGGAAGTGAGGATAAGAGGTACCAGAAGCTCGTACCCTCCAGATATCTCGGCTATCAGGAAGATGGCCGTCATGGGAGCCTGCATGACTCCGGCCATCAGCCCCGCCATGCCTACGAGGACGGAATTCTGTTCCGGTATGCTGATTCCGGTTCCTGCAAAGACAAGATTCAGGGAACGCGACAGCACAAAACCGGCTATGGCCCCTACGAAAAGTGTAGGACCGAATGTTCCTCCGACCCCGCCGCCTGCATTCGTGAAAGACATGGAAAAGACTTTCAGAAGGAGTATGAAGAGGAAAAATATGGGCACAGTCCAGGCTGTATCCATGAAAAATCCCAGAATCGTCCGGTTCTCGAAAGACAGCTCGCCGCCGTTCAACAGTACCGACAGAGAATCATAGCCCTCACCATAAAGCGGAGGGAAAAGGAATATCAGCAGGCCCAGACAGGCCGCGGAAATAAACCATCTTTGGAAGGGACCCTCTATAGACTTTATCTTGTCCTCAAGCCAGAGCGTCGTTCTCGTGAAATATATGGAACATCCGGCACAGAAAAGGCCAAGCAGTATATAGAACGGGATATTGTGCATGGTGAACGGCGAAAGCGTACACTCGAAAGGCAGGGAATCTCCCAGAAACAGATATGATATGACCGTCGCCGATATGGTGGAAAGCAATAGAGGCAGAATGGATGACATGGAGATGTTGAAGAGCAGAATCTCCAAAGTAAAAAGCACTCCTGCCAGCGGAGCCTTGAATATTCCCGCCACGGCACCGGCAGCTCCGCATCCGAGAAGTATGGTGATATTCTTGTATGAAAGCCCCATCTTCCGTCCGATGTTGGAGCCGATGGCAGCCCCGGTATAGACGATAGGGGCTTCCGCTCCGACCGAACCTCCGAAACCTATGGTGACGGAACTGGCCGCGAGTGAAGACCACATGTTATGAGGCTTGATCTTGGATTCGTTTTTCGACACCGCCAGAAGCACCTTGGTCACTCCATGTCCGATATTGTCTTTGATGACATACCGGACAAAAAGCATGGACAACAGCATTCCGATTCCGGGATATATAAGGTACAGGAAATTGTAATCGAAATTCTTTCCGTCAAACCATGAAATCAGGCTATGGTGAATCCACTCTATGGAAACCTTCAGCAGAACGGAAGCGAACCCGCAAAAGACACCTACAGCAAGAGAAAGGACCAGTACCTGGTCCTTTTCTGACAATCTTTGCAACAATCGCCTGATAAAGGCGAAAAAATGACCGGTCCGCCTGTCCGTTTTCAATGCTGTCCGTTTAGTTTATTTCCAAAAGAGTGTATGGAACCTAATCAAGGTCCGAATCCGATGAATCATCATCGGCTGATGCATACTGTGCGATATTGTCATCAGGAAGATCTCCTCCTTCAGCGCCGTTTCCTGCTACCGAATCGTCATCGTCATCATCTCCGTCAAGCCATCTCTCGATGTCTTCAGCATCGTCGGTATGAACTTTTATCTTTACCAGATAAATCGCTGAAGGTATTTCTATGGTAACGGCGTAAAATGATGTTCCGTCCGGTTTGTCATATTTCAAAAGATCCGGAAGATAATCTGAAAAGCCCTTAGGATATTTCTCCGCAAACGCTGCAGCCAACTCTTCAGACATATTCTCATAACTAACAACAGCTCTCTTCTTCTGACTGCTTTTTTCCATATTTTCTTTCCTTATTTATAGATACTTTTTATGTTGCAATAATAGAACATTATTTCGGATTGAGAAATATTTTTTTCACTTTTTTATGAAGAAAAATGATTTTTGTTTTCTCTTCCGTTCCAGATCCCTTTCCACAAAGACCGGCTGCATGGAATGAGGGTCCAGTCCGGTATAGAACATGACAGACGAAACGGTCATCGGCGTAGGTGTAAAATCCTGAACCTGTTCCGTGTGGATGCCTCTCAGGGCCGGATTTTCCGACAATCTCTTCATTTCCGCCATACCGCAGCCCGGATGACCTGAAATAAAATAAGGGATCAGGAGACAATGCTTTCCAGTCCTCCGGACAATGGCATCGAACTCAGCCCTGAGCCTGACAAACAGACTGAAAGACGGCTTCGCCATCAGTTTCAGGACCTTGTCCTCCGTATGCTCCGGAGCCACTTTCAAAATCCCGGAAGTATGTTCGGTCACCAGTTCCTTCAAATACGGGTACGAAGTCTCGTCTACATACCCTTTTTCATCCAGGAACAGGTCATACCTGATACCGCTGCCGATATAGAAATGCCTGATGCCTTTTACCTTTGAAATACTGTCGTACAATGAAAGCAGGCGTGCATGGGATCTGTCCATATTCCTGCACGGGGCAGGGAAAAGGCATGATTTGCGCCGGCATTTGGCGCAAAGTCCCGGATCCTTGCCCTTCATTCCGTACATGTTGGCCGTAGGGGCTCCGACATCGGAAATATTGCCGGCAAAGCCGGGAAGAGATTTCAGCCGGCTTATCTCGTTCAGTATGGATCGTTCCGAACGGGACTGTATGAACTTTCCCTGATGGGCGGCAATAGTGCAGAAGTTGCATCCGCCGAAGCACCCCCGGTGAGTATTGATGGAAAATTTTATCATTTCGTATGCCGGGATATGCTTGCCCTTATATCGGGGATGCGGCTGTTTCGTGAAAGGAAGATCCCAGAACGAATCCATTTCCGTTTCGGTAGCCGGAGGATACGGAGGATTGACGCGCACATAGCCGTCATGGCATGGTTCTATGATGACAGGAGGGGCCATCATGTTGGCCGCAGTTTCGATTTCATGGAAGTTTCTGGCAAAAGCCGACTTGTCCCTGATACATTCCTCAAAAGATTCCAGTACCAGAGCGTCTCTGAGCCTGCATCTGCCTGTCATGAAGAAGGCGAGCTGAGGTATCTTCCTGATATCCGAATCATTCCTGCCGGACTCTATGGCTCTGGTCAGTTCCAGCATTGTCCTCTCCCCCATTCCGTAAGAAAGATAATCGGCTCCGCTGGAAACCAGGACAGACGGAAGAAGAGTATCCTGCCAGTAATCATAATGCGTAAGCCTTCGGAGCGATGCCTCGATCCCTCCTATCACGACCGGAATATCGGGATAAAGTCTTTTGAGAATTTTCGTGTAAACCGTGACGGCATAGTCCGGTCTTGCCCCTGCCTTGCCCATAGGAGTGTAGGCATCATTGCTTCTGAGCCTTCTTGATGCCGTATAATGGTTCACCATGGAATCCATTGCACCCGAGTTGACTCCGAAATACAGGCGCGGAACACCAAGCTTGCGAAAGTCCCTCAGATCATCCCGCCAGTTCGGCTGCGGCACTACTGCCACCCTGTACCCGTGCTTCTGCAGATATCTGGCTATGACTGCCGTACCGAAAGAAGGGTGGTCTATGAAAGCATCACCTGTAAACAAGATGATGTCTATATAGTCCCACCCCATATTTTCGACCTCTTTCACGGAGGTCGGTATCATGTATGAATCTTCCATCGGAAACTACATTCTCTCAGGAAGTCTGATTCCGAGGATATCCATGGCCTTTACCAGCACTTTGGCTATCGTGGACAACAGGAGAAGCCTGCACTCCAGCAAATCCTTGTTTTCTTCTCTCAGTATCGGAGTGTCGTGATAATACTGGTTGAACTCCTTGGCCAGGTCATACGCATAGTTCGCTATCACCGCCGGAGAATGTGCGGCTCCGCCCTCGGCTATCTTGTCAGGATACATGTCCAGCAGTTTGACCAGACGTATCTCCTTGGCGGAAAGCTCTATGCCATCCGAAACGGCGCCTGTTCCGAGTCCGCGCTCCCCGGCTTTCCTCATGATCGACTTTATGCGGGCATGAGTATACTGGATAAACGGACCTGTATTGCCGTTGAAGTCGATGGATTCCTTTGGATCGAAAAGCATGGTTTTCTTCGGATCCACCTTTATGATAAAGTATTTGAGGGCTCCCAGACTGAGTGTACGGAAAAGTTCATCCTGTTCGGTTTCATCCATGCTGTCGATCTTGCCAAGCTCCAGAGATGTCTCCTTCGCCGTATTGTACATCTTTTCCAGAAGATCATCGGCATCCACCACAGTCCCTTCCCGCGACTTCATCTTGCCTTCCGGCAATTCCACCATACCGTATGAAAGATGATAGATACTGTCCGCCCATGAGAACCCGAGCTTCTTCAGAATCAGCTTCAGAACCTGGAAATGATAGTTCTGTTCATTGCCTACGACATATATATGCTCGTCCAGACTGTACTCGGAAAAACGCTGTTCGGCAGTACCCAGATCCTGTGTAATGTAGACTGAAGTTCCGTCACCGCGGAGCAGGAGTTTTCTGTCCAGTCCGTCCGCTGTCAGATCGCACCATACGGAACCGTCAGGTTCCCTTTCGAATATGCCGGTATCCAGGCCTTTCTGCACCAGAGCCTTACCAAGGAGATATGTCTGGGACTCATAATATGTCCTGTCGAACGATATTCCCAGGTCAGAGTAGGTCTTGTCGAAACCTGCGTAGACCCACGAATTCATCTTCTTCCAGAGTGCCACTGTTTCAGGATCGCCCTGTTCCCATTTCCGAAGCATATCCTGGGCCTCTTTCAGGCTCGGAGCATTCTTTTCCGCTTCTTCTTCCGGCATTCCGGCAGCTGTCAGTTCCGCGACTTCCTTCTTATAGATATTATTGAATTCCACATAGTAGTCACCTACCAGATGATCGCCTTTCTTTCCGGATGATTCGGGAGTCTCACCGTTTCCGGTCTTGAGCCATGCCAGCATGGATTTGCAGATATGGATTCCCCTGTCGTTTACCAGGTTCACCTTCATGACTTTGTGACCGTTCGCCTCAAGCAGTCTGGAAACGGACCAGCCGAGAAGATTGTTCCTGATATGACCGAGATGCAGCGGCTTGTTCGTATTCGGAGACGAGAACTCCACCATGATGGTCTTGCCTGTAGAAGGCAGCTGTCCGAAACCCTCATCAGCGGCAATGGCGGAGAAAAGGCTTTTCCAGTATCCGTTCGAGAAAGAGATGTTCAGAAAACCTTTTACAGTATTGTAATCGGCAACTTCAGGAGTATTCTCTTTCAGCCAGTTCCCGATGGCCTGCCCGGTAGCTTCCGGTGAAAGTTTCGAAATTTTCAGAAGAGGAAAGACCACCAGTGTATAATCTCCCTCGAATTCCTTTCTGGTCACCTGGACCTGAAAGGATGTTTCAGGCAGCTCGGCTCCGAAGAGCGATGAAACTGCAGCCTGTGCTTTTTCAATTATGAATTTGTCCGGACTCATATTTACAGATGTTCGATTTTACAAAAAAAGAGGGTGACTGAAAAGGATGAAATCAAAGTCCTTTTCAGCCGCCCTTCATTAAAACTAACCGAGGTAGCTTTTAAGAAGTTTGCTTCTGGAATTGGTCCTCAGTCTCCTGATGGCCTTCTCCTTAATCTGCCGTACACGTTCACGTGTAAGGCCGAACCTCTCCCCTATCTCCTCCAGAGTCATCTCCTGGCATCCTATGCCGAAGAAAGACTTTACGATCTCACGTTCACGCGGAGCCAGAGTGGAAAGGGCTCTTTCGATCTCCTTGTTCAGTGATTCATTTACAAGCCCCCTGTCCGCACTCGGAGAATCATTGTTGACCAGAACGTCCAGAAGGCTGTTGTCCTCTCCTTCCACGAACGGAGCATCCACGGATACATGCCGTCCGGATACCCTCATCGTATCCGCGATCTTGTCCTTAGGAACATCTATCATCTCTGAAAGTTCCTCGTTCGAAGGCATCCTCTCGTTCTCCTGCTCGAACTTAGACAAGGCCTTGTTGATCTTGTTCAAGGAACCTACCTGGTTCAGCGGTAGCCTCACGATTCTCGACTGCTCCGCGAGGGCCTGCAGAATGGACTGTCTGATCCACCAAACGGCGTATGAAATGAACTTGAAACCTCTGGTCTCATCGAATTTCTCTGCCGCCTTGATCAGTCCGAGATTCCCTTCGTTTATCAGATCCGGAAGGCTGAGGCCCTGGTTCTGGTACTGTTTTGCCACTGAAACCACAAACCTGAGGTTCGCTCTGGTCAGCTTCTCCAGGGCTTTCTGATCGCCCTTGCGGATACGCTGAGCCAGTTCCACTTCTTCTTCTACGGTAATAAGTTCTTCCCTTCCTATCTCCTGAAGATACTTGTCCAGAGATGCGCTCTCACGGTTCGTAATGGATTTTGTAATTTTTAACTGTCTCATAATTAACGTCTGCCGACGGATTTATATTTGATTAACTATTTCCCTTTTAATCCGCCGGAAACGCTGGCCGACGGAATCATTCCGCTCCGAAGCCGAAATAAGACGGCTTGCCGTATGAAGTGACACCTTCGATAAAGACAGCCCTTTTCGTCTTCTTGACGATATTCATCACGTCTTTAGGTGTACTTACCGGCTGATCATTTACATAAAGGATGACAAAACCTTCAGACACACCTGCATCCATGATCTTACCAGGTCCTACGGAAACGATTTCGACACCGCGGTCAAGCCCGAGACGCGAAAGTTTCTCCTGATCGGCCTCCTTTATGCGTGCGCCATAGAAAGCCACAGCACCGTCTTCATCTACTGAACCATTGTCCACCATAGTGCTCTTGAACTCCACATTCACGGTCTTTTCCTTTCCGTCACGGATGACAGTCATCTCCACCTTGTCACCTGGTCTGTAGCTGTTCACGGCTTCCTGGACTGCAGCAGCATTCCTGACTTTCACGGAATCTATGGCCACGAGTACGTCGCCGCTCTTGATTCCGGCCTGATCGGCTGCGCTTCCTTTCAGAACCTCAGTAATATATACGCCGTCAAATGAAGAAAGTTTCAATTCTTCCACTATTTTGTCCGTAACCGGAGTCATGGTGACGCCGAGAACAGCTCTTTTCACGCTTCCGAAATCGATCAGATCTTCGGCTACCTTTCTGACCATGTTGGAAGGTATGGCGAAAGAATAACCAGTATATGAACCTGTCTGCGAAATGATGGCCGTGTTCACGCCCACCAGATTCCCTTTCTTGTCGACCAGGGCTCCGCCGCTGTTTCCGGGATTCACGGCGGCATCAGTCTGTATGAAAGACTCTATCTTGAACTCCCCGTCATAATTAGGCATGGTACGGCCCTTTGCGCTTACTATTCCCGCAGTGATGGTAGATCTCAGGTCATACGGGCTGCCGATGGCCAGCACCCATTCGCCAAGCCTGAGCTTGTCGGAATCCCCGAAAGGGATTACCGGCAGCCCGTCTGCCTCTATCTTGATGATAGCCACATCAGTAGCCGGGTCGGTACCGATCAGTTTCGCATCGTAGGTCTTGTTGTTGTTCAGCGTCACCTGGATCTCCGTGGCACCTTCCACTACATGATTGTTTGTGACGATATATCCGTCAGGCCTAATGATCACACCGGAACCGCTGCCGACCTTTTCTCGCTCCTGCGGAGTTCCGCCATAGCCGAAGAAAAAGTCAAAGATGGAATTCGGGATACGGGTCACCACATCCTTGGCCACCACCTTGACATACACTACCGCATCGACTGCAGACTCGGCCGCATAAGTAAAATCAGGATAGTCCGAAAGTGACAAATTGACAGTACGATACTGGCTTCCGTCCGTGGATACCACAGTCATTTTCTCTGAAGTATCTGTATTCTTGACCACAGCGAAAGCAGTCAGCCCACCCACCAGGGCAGACAGAATCACGATAAAAATACCTTTTTTCATATCTTTTGAATTAAATTTCATGATTGCGTTGGGTAAAAAATCAAATTATATGCCACTTTAATCAGATAATTTTTCTTACATTTGCTCTGATGTATGGAGAATTTTAACAAATCTATCAATTTATATGAAACTGGTTATTTCAAGTTCGGAATTATTGAAAGGAATCATGACGGTAGCGAAAGCTATTCCGACCAAGTCCGCTCTCCCGATTCTGGAGAATTTCCTGTTTGACCTGAAAGGCAATACTCTGGAAATCACTGCTTCAGACTCGGAACTCACCATGAAGACAAGTATCGAAGTGGAGAATGCCGAAGAGGAAGGACAGATAGCAATACCGGCCAAACACCTCATGGACCTGCTGAAAGAACTTCCGGACCAGCCTCTTTCCATCAAGACCATAAGCGAGACTTCGTTTGAATTCAGCTGGGCGAACGGAGCATCCACTCTGCCATATTTTCCTTCCGGAGACTATCCTCCGTTCACGGGCATGGAAGAAAATGCGGTCACACTGGAATTTCCTGCCCAAAGCATGGTGGAAGGTATCGCGTCCACAATATACGCCACGGCTGACGACGAGATCCGCCCGACGATGAACGGTATATATTTCGATATAGACCTCGATTCCACGACTCTGGTGGCATCGGATGCACACAAACTCATCTGCTATACCACGAAAGACGTAAAAGCTTCGGAAAAAGCGTCTTTCATACTCCATAAGAAGCCGGCAGCCATTCTGCGCAGCATCATAGGCAAGAATACCGAAACCGTGGACATAGCTTTCGACTCGAAAAACGCTGTCTTCAAATTCGACAACACCATCGTAGTCTGCAGGCTGATCGTAGGCAAATACCCTCGATACAGGGACGTAATACCTCAGAACAATACCAATGTCATGAAAATAGACAGACTGCAGCTTCTGAATACTGTCCGCAGGGTATCCGTATGCGCGAACAAGGGGTCGAACCACATCAAGTTCAATCTCAGTGCCGGTTCACTGGAGATAACGGCACAGGATCTCGGTTTCTCTCTGGCGGCATACGAGAAAGTCCCTTGCGAGTATGAAGGAGATGAACTCAGCATAGGTTTCAAGTCCACGTTCATGATAGAAATCCTGAGCAACATAGACTGCAACGAAATCGTCCTGAAGTTTGCCGACGGCACCAGACCGGCTGTCATCATCCCGTCAGAAGAAGAGGAGGAAAGCGAGAAAATTTGTGGAATCCTAATGCCGAGCATAGCCTGACGAATATGGAACTGAATCTGGAAAAGCCGATACTTTTCTTCGACATCGAAAGTACCGGACTGAATATCGCATCTGACTCTATCATAGAACTGAGCTTCGTGAAGGTTTTGCCGGGAAATGAAGTCAGGGTCAGGACATGGAGGGTCAGACCATGGGATTATCTCACGAACAGTCAGAAAAAGATCAATCCGAGCGCACAGGAAGTGCACAAGATCAGCGACGAGGATCTGGTCAACGAAAAAAAATTCTACGAAATCGTGGATGAAGTGCAGGAGTGGCTGGACGGATGTGATCTGGCAGGCTTCAATTCGAACAAGTTTGACCTGCCGATGCTGGCCGAGGAACTGGAAAGAGTGCGTAAATTCAAGAACAGGAACATACGCATAGATCTTCACCAGATGAAAATGGTGGATGTACAGAACATTTACCACCAGCTGGAGCCACGGAATCTGAAAGCAGCCTACAAGTTCTACTGCGGAAAAAGCCTGGAGAATGCACATGCCGCGGAAGCCGACACCATGGCGACTTACGAAGTGCTCAAGGCCCAGCTTGACAAATATCCGGAACAGTTGAAAAACGACGTGAATTTCCTGGCCAATTTCTCTGAAAGGCAGAAAATTGTGGACTATGCCGGAAGACTCGTGTACAATGACAAGAAGGAAGTGGTCATCAATTTCGGCAAACATCGCGGAAAAACGGCCAGAGAAGTATATGAAACAGAGCCGTCCTATTTCAGTTGGGTCGAAAACGGAGAATTCACTCTCGATACGAAACAGCAGTTCATCCTGCTGCGCCGCCAGTTCGAAAGTGAAAAACAGGAAGCCAGAAAAGCGGCCATGAAGAAGCTGACTGACAAGGAACTGGAAAAATCCGTCGGATCTCTGGCGGAAAAATGGGGAACCGGAAAACTTTTCTGATGAACATAACCGTAAGGACATACGGCCCGCAAAGCTATATCTGCAGGCCGGACACTACTTGGGAGAGAGAAAACAGGGATTTTTTCTCTCCCGACTACGTTAATGAGATATGGTATTCTCCCGTAATCTTCGCCAGAATATCCAAGGCAGGCAAATACATAGGCGGTAAATTCGCATCACGGTACTATGACGGGATGAATTTTGGCATTCTTCTCTATCCGGGAGAAATCCTTAACAGCCCCGGGCAGGAAAGTCTGGCTGCAGCTTCCGTTCTTGACCACACCTCCATTCTTCCATTCCCTCTCTATCAGCCTGTCGTGTTTTCATCTCCGGGAAACATATTGTCACTGAAAAAGAACGACAGTCAGATTTTCGGAACCTCGACAGACGAACTGGACGGCATCGGGATAATAGAAGACACCATCTGCAACGCTTCGAAGATAGTCAGCCAGAGAATCGGAGACCTGGTCGCCGCAGAATTGTCTGCCCCGGCCATGCTGGTCGGCAAAAACGAAAAAAAAGCCCGGATCAGCGCTTCATTCTGTGAAAACGAACTGTTCGGGCTTTCGGTTATCAGATGAGCCACTCACGGGGATCGAACCCGCGACCTACGCGTTACGAATGCGTTGCTCTACCATCTGAGCTAAAGTGGCCGGTAAATCTCCTGTCCTTTTCAGGAAGGGATTGCAAAAATACTACTTTTTTTTGATTTTACATAATTTTTATGGATTCTGATATAATCATTGTCGGTGGCGGTGCGGCAGGCATGGTGGCAGCATATGCTGCAGCCAAATCAGGAGCAAGTGTGACAGTGCTTGAGAAGATGTCCCGGCCTGGCAGGAAAATCATGATCAGCGGCAAGGGACGCTGCAACATGACTAATCTCAAAGACTGGAACGAGTTCTCGGAACACATCCATCCCAAAGCAGCTTTTCTGAAAAACGCCTTCTACAATTTTTCGTCAGCCGACACTCTGGAATTTTTCAGGGAGAACGGGCTGGAGACAGTCGTGGAACGTGGCGACAGGGTTTTCCCTGCATCCTACAAAGCCTCGGATGTGGTGGATACGCTTCTGTCTGCCGCAAAAAAAGCCGGAGCTTCTGTCATGACCGGCTCGGAAGTTTCCGGGATATTCAGGGATGATGATATTTTCACATTGGATCTGGTTTCGGGAAAGCGGATGACTGCCGCCAAAATCATCATTGCTACAGGTGGCCTCTCCTACCCTGCCACAGGATCCACAGGAGACGGATACAGATGGGCAGCCGGTTTCGGTCACAAGATCAGGCATTGTTTCCCGTCTCTGACTGCACTGGTGCCTGCCGATTATAAAGTTTCAGGAGGAGTACCGCAAGGCAAAGGACATATCAGCCGCGACCTCACTCCAAGCGAACTCGGAAAAGCGCTTATGGGGAATCAGCTGAAGAACATAAGCCTGACAGTAAACATCGACGGCCATACCGTGATGGAAGAATTCGGAGATGCCGACTTCACCGACGGAGGTCTGGAAGGTCCCGCAGGCTTCCGGATCAGCCGCAAATGCGTCAATGCCCTGGAAAACGGATCGAAAGTGACAGTCTGCCTCGACCTCAAACCTGCGGTGAAACAGGAATCTCTTGACAGACGGATAGAAAATCTGTGGGAAGAAATCTCCGTTGACAGCAGAAGCCAGAGGAAAAGCCAGGATGAAAGGTTCCGGATACTTCTCGGAAAACTCATGCCCTCGGGCCTTGTAAATGCTTTTCTCAGATATCACCCCGGTACCGATGTGCGCAGGCTTGGGAAACGGATTAAAAACTGGGAGTTCAGGATAGCCGGATACGTCGGCTATGAAAGATGCGTAGTCACTGCAGGCGGGATCTCCACAGACGAAATATCACAGAAAACCCTGGAATCGAAACTGATTCCAGGGCTGTATTTCGCAGGCGAAGTCCTCGATCTGGACGGAGACACGGGAGGATACAACCTCCAGACAGCTTTCTCTACAGGTTTTCTCGCCGGTCGCTCCGCAGCCCTCAAATGACAGTGGTCGAATCCCGCCGGTAACGCCGCAGTGCGCCCGCTATCACATAGCACTGACGGCGGGTCAGAGCGGGTGCAATGCCAGGCCCCAAGGGTGAGACCGCGGGAGTTTACTCACGTAAATGACAATGGTCGAATCCCGACGGTAACGCCGCAGTGCGCCCGCTATCACCCGCCGATAACTCCTGAACCTGTCATCTCATCATTATCATACCATACCGCGAACTGGCCAGGAGTGATTCCTCTCTGCGGTTCATCGAAAAGAATGAAAAGACCATTGCGACGCATCACAAGCGTCGCATCCTGAAGCGGCTGGCGATACCTGATTCTGACCCTGTAGCGACGGATATCTCCGGGAAGCATCGGGATATCTTCCCTGATCCAGTGAATGTCTTCCGGGGCGATTCTCAGGCAGCTCCGCGAAAGGCCTTTGTGCGTGTGCCCCTCTCCAACATAGATCGTGTTCGAAGGAATATCCGTGTCTATCACGAAAAGACTGTCCTTATGGCCCCCTATGTTCAAGCCCTTCCGCTGTCCTATAGTATAGAACTGGGCACCGTCGTGTCTGCCTACAATCTTCCCGTACGGATTGTCCTTGTACCTGGTTTTCTTCACATGTTTCTTCCCCGAACGATACGTTTCGGTCTCGAAAGAAATGTCGTATCTTATCGGTTCCGACAGTTTCATGAAGTCTTCATCTGAAAGAGCCGCGATCTTTTTCCTGTCGAAGATACCGTCGGAAGAGCAGCCGCCTTCACAGTCGGGGTTTCCCTTGACGGTCTTCTCGCGGACAGGATCATTCACTTTGAGAGATCTGGACTCGGATATATACGATGTGATCATGTTTACCGGCTCTGATACCCCGTCTTTTTCCAGGCCCTGAAGGGTTTCCCTAATGAAACCATAATGCGGGTCTGCTTCAAAATATGCATCGTATACCTCGATGACATCGCCTTCTTTCGGGAGCAGTTTCTGCTGCAGGAATACCGGCAAATCCACCTTCCCCACGAAACAGATACCCTGCGAATCCTTCTTGTCTGCCGACGGGAGGCCGGCTTCCGCAGCGATGCGCCTCACCTCAGGCTTCTCAATATCGCCTATCGGGAAAAGAGCCCTGGAAAGCTGCGCCTGAGTGAGCTGGCAGAGAAAATAACTCTGATCCTTGTTCGGATCCGTTCCGGCAAATATGCGGTAAACAGGTTTGCCGTCCGGACCAGATATCTCATCCTTACGGCAATAATGGCCTGTAGCCACGTAGTCCGCCCCCAGCTTCAAGGCGCATTTCATGAATGCATCGAACTTGATTTCACGATTGCAAAGCACATCGGGGTTCGGGGTACGTCCTTTGGAATACTCATCAAACATGTAATCCACGACACGCTTGCGATATTCGTCACTCAGATCCACGAAATAAAACGGTATTCCGATTTTTCTGGCCACCATCTCGGCTACAAAACGGTCCTCTTCCCATTCACAGTCCCCATGCAATGTCCCTGTAGTATCATGCCAGTTCTGCATGAACAAGGCGAATACGTCATACCCTGCCTTCTTAAGCAGAAGGGCTGCGACACTGGAATCGACTCCACCGGACAATCCGACACAAACTTTCATAATTCTATAGTATAATGAACAATAAATGCTTATATTTACAGACAAAACGATGTTTCACGAGATCTCTCGTATCTCAATCCGCAGCATTATGACACTGAAAGAAATCAATATCCGCTACAAGGAATACGGCAGCATGGCGGAACTGCCGGAGGATGACAGGATTCTGGCTCAGGAAGCCGTAAAGGCGACCGGAAGTTCATATTCCCCATATTCAGGATTTCACGTAGGTGCCGCCCTGAGGCTGTCAAACGGGGAAATCGTCCGTGGAAGCAACCAGGAAAACATAGCATATCCTTCTGGCCTTTGTGCGGAAAGGACAGCCATGTTTTATGCAAGCGCGACATATCCGGATTCCGATATCACGGCCATAGCCATAGCGGCGTCACAGAACGGAGAAGTATGCAGGAAGCCGGCTACGCCATGCGGGGCCTGCAGGCAGGTGATGGCAGAATACCAGACCAGGGCAGGAAAG
This sequence comes from uncultured Bacteroidales bacterium, assembly GCA_944322815.1. GTDB lineage: Bacteria > Bacteroidota > Bacteroidia > Bacteroidales > UBA932 > Cryptobacteroides. Next base: position 20,129 of record CALUQB010000034.1, read on the forward strand.
GATATGAAAATCATTCTGGCAGGAACGGAACAAGTAATGGTATTCGACAAGGTCGAAGACATACTGCCGTTCATTTTCGACAGTCTGAAATGAGAATATCATTCTTTGAGACCTGAATTCCCCGAAAATTTTTGTATTCACGAAAAAATGACTACATTTGCAGTCGGGTAAGTCATACACGACCAGCTCCTGCTGAATCCCCCAGGACCGGAAGGTAGCAAGGGTAAGCGGTTGTAGCGGTGCGATGTATTCAGCTTACCCTTTTTTCGTATCTATTCCTTTCTGTTATTCTGCGATGAGGCTGCAGCAGGACGCTGCTGGTCTTTCACATTATTCATCTCGGCTGCGGCCTTTTCATATTCCTGCTCGGATATCATCTTGCATGTGCCGTTGAACGATGCTCCAAGCTCGACAATCAGCCTGCGGACCCTCAGTTCACCTTCCACGGAACAGTCACTCTTGATGGCCATGATGTCCTTCACGGTAAAACTGCCTTTCGTCTTGCCCCATACGTCAGCATTGACGCAGACGATTCTGGCATTGACCTCGGCGCTCTCTCCGATCACCACCTTGCCTTCTGATATGATGGTGCCTTCAAACCGTCCGTCGATTCTGAGATCATTGGGAGAAACGATCTCCCCTTTCACGTAAGTTCCAGTAGATATTCTGCTGACCAGATTCACATTGGCAGCCTGTTCTATCTTAGCCATAAAATATTACGCCTGTCCGGTGATTTGTTTACCAGTACCAGGAATCCCGCCGAACTGACGTCATGATTTCTCCGGAATCCCTGGCCTTTTCTTATTCCATCAGAACAGAGTGGCGGAACCTGATCAGTTCAGGTTCCGTCCATGACAGTTCTTGTACTTCTTTCCCGAGCCGCACGGACACGGATCGTTCCTCCCCACCGTCTTATCGACATGCACAGGCATCTTGCTCTTCTGGTCAGGCCCGTTCGTCACCATGTCGGTACGGCTTGTACGCATCAAGTTCGGATCCGGCTTGCGGGCAGGAGCGGGTGCATTGACCTGGGAAGAGTCCCTGAGAGGAATATGAGCCCTGAACAGGAAGGAAAGGATATCCTTGTTCAATGATTCGAGCATGGACTTGAAGAGGTTGAAACTCTCGAACTTGTAGATAAGAAGAGGGTCTTTCTGCTCATACGTTGCATTCTGGACAGACTGCTTGAGGTCATCCATGTCACGGAGATGCTCTTTCCAGTGCTCGTCTATCTGATATAACGTGATGGTCTTGCTCAGAGCCCTGGCTATTTCCCTGGCTTCCGTATCATAAGCTTTCTTCAGGTTTACAGACAGTGTCAGCATCTTGCGGCCGTCAGAGATAGGGATGGCTATATTCTGATATATGGCTCCCTGCTTTTCATACACTTCCTTGATGATAGGCCAGGACTTCTGCGCCATGGTATCCATCCTGCGGCGATAGACTTCCTGCATGTTCTGGAAAAGTTTCTCGCTCAACTCCTTAGGTGTGGCCTTGTTATAGAACGCTTCATCGAAACCAGCATCTATGGACATCAGCCTCATCACTTCCTCATTGAATGACGCAAAATCATAACCCTGGCAGTTTTCCACTACGATATCGGCAGTATCCTGCATCATATTCATGACATCGATGTCAACCTTGTCTCCGATGAGGGCATTGCGTCTCTTCGTATATACCACCTCCCTCTGTGAATTCATCACATCGTCATATTCGAGCAGTCTCTTTCGTATACCGAAGTTATTCTCCTCTACTTTCTTCTGCGCACGTTCGATGGATTTCGAAAGCATGGATGACTCCAGAGCTTCGTTTTCCTCCATACCAAGCTTGTCTACCACCGATGCTATCCTTTCCGAACCGAAAAGCCTCATCAGCTTGTCCTCGAGGGAAACATAAAAAGTGGAAGAACCAGGGTCCCCCTGACGTCCGGCACGACCACGGAGCTGACGGTCGACACGGCGGCTGTCGTGGCGTTCCGTACCTATGATGGCGAGACCTCCGGCCTTGCGCACTTCTTCCGACAATTTGATATCGGTACCTCGTCCAGCCATGTTCGTGGCTATGGTCACCGTGCTGGTCTGTCCTGCGTGGGCTACGACTTCAGCCTCTCGTGCATGCTGCTTGGCATTCAGCACCTGATGCTGTATACCTCTGAGCTTGAGCATCCTGCTCAAGAGCTCCGATGTCTCGACATCGGTGGTGCCGACCAGTACCGGCCGGCCCTCTGAGGTCAGTTCCACGATCTTGTTTATCACGGCTTCGTATTTCGCCTTTTTCGTCTTGTATATCAGGTCATCGTTGTCTATACGCGCAATAGGCTTGTTCGTAGGTATCACTACCACATCCAGCTTGTAGATCGACCAGAACTCTCCCGCTTCCGTCTCTGCAGTACCGGTCATACCAGCCAGTTTGTGATACATACGGAAATAGTTCTGCAACGTAATGGTGGCGAATGTCTGTGTCGCAGCCTCGACCTTGACACTCTCCTTTGCCTCCACAGCCTGATGAAGTCCGTCGCTCCAACGGCGTCCTTCCATGATACGTCCTGTCTGCTCGTCGACGATCTTCACCTTATTGTCCATGATGACATAGTCGACATCCTTCTCGAACATCGCATACGCCTTCAGAAGCTGGTTCACAGTGTGGACACGCTCGGACTTGAGGGCGAAATCCGCCATGATCTCATCCTTCTTCACGCTCTTCTCCTCGTGGGAAAGATCGCTCTTTTCCACATCGGCTATCGCACTGCCCACATCCGGAAGGATGAAAAACTTGGGATCAGAGAGCGTACCGCTCAGAAGGTCGTGGCCGTTGTCTGTCATTTCGACCGAGTGCTGCTTTTCGTTTATCACGAAATACAGAGGGTCAGTGACCACCGGCATCTCCCTTTCATTGTCCTGAATATAATAATTCTCCGTTTTCTGAAGAATCTGCTTGATACCTGGTTCACTGAGGTACTTGATGAGCGGCTTGTACTTCGGCAGCCCCTTGTAAGCACGCAGCAGGAGCTTGCCGCCTTCCCTCTCATCCCCCTCGGCTATGAGTTTCTTCGCCTCGTTCAGGGTGGATGTCACCAGGGTCTTCTGGTTCGCATACAGTTTTTCCACATACGGCTTGAATTCCAGATACTGCTGGTCATCGCCCTTAGGTACCGGACCGGAAATGATGAGAGGCGTTCTCGCATCATCGATCAGGACTGAATCGACCTCATCGACTATGGCATAGTGATGCTTTCTCTGCACGAGATCGTTCACCGACACAGCCATGTTGTCTCTCAGATAATCGAAACCGAATTCGTTGTTCGTACCGAATGTTATGTCGCAGGCATACGCCCTCTTGCGTGACTCGCTGTTCGGCTGGTGTTTGTCGATACAGTCGACAGAAAGTCCGTGGAACATATAAAGAGGCCCCATCCACTCGGAGTCTCGCTTGGAAAGGTAGTCATTCACCGTGACCACATGCACGCCCTTTCCTGCCAGTGCATTCAGGAAAACCGGAAGCGTGGCCACAAGGGTCTTTCCCTCACCTGTTGCCATCTCGGCTATCTTACCCTGATGCAGGACGATACCGCCGATGAGCTGCACGTCATAATGCACCATATCCCAGGTGATTTCATTTCCGCCGGCCATCCAGTGGTTCTGCCATACGGCTTCCTCGCCATCGATCTTCACGAAGTCCTTGGTTGTACTGAGATAGCGGTCGAAATCTGTGGCCCTGACTCTGATTTCAGCATTCTCCTTGAACCTGCGGGCTGTGGATTTCATCACGGCGAAAGCCTCCGGAAGGATTTCATTGAGAACTTTTTCTATTTCTTCATCTTCCTTCTTTACCAGCTTGTCGGACTCGGTAGCCAGAGCTTCCTTTTTATCCAGAGGGATATCCTTTTCCAGTTCCTCCTTGATCTGGGCGATCCTGTCCTCATATTCTGCAATCCTGTCCCTGATGATCTGCTTCAACTCTTCGGACTTGGCCCTGAGGTCATCGACAGGGAGTTTATCTATGACGGCATAGGCCTCCAGGATTTTTGCCAGGATCGGCTGCAACTGCTTGAGATCCCTTTCGGCCTTGGTACCGAACATCTTCTTGAACAAATCTGCTACAGACATATATTTTCCTTTAATTCAACTTGATTCCAAACTTTTTTCCGCAAAATAAAATGGCGGAAAAACAATCTTACAAATATAATTATATTTAAGGACAATACAAAAAGTATCACAGAGTCCGGCCCGGATACTGTCCAAGCGCCTTCCCCAAAAGGAATGCGGCACGCTTCAGGTCTTCCGATTTCAGGACATAGGCCATGCGGACCTGATTCATGCCAAGTCCCGGTGTGATATAGAAGCCGTTGGCAGGCGCCATCATCACGCTTTCGCCCTCATAGCTGAAATCCGAAAGGCACCATGCACAGAATTTCTCTGCATCATCCACCGGCAAGGCGGCCATGGCATAGAAAGCTCCGTGAGGAGTCGATACCCTGACTCCAGGAATTTCCGACAAGGCCCTGATCAGGACTTTCCTGCGTTCGTCATACTCGGAAATGACATTTTCCAGATATGAAGGATCTTCCCCACAGGAAGCCTCGGCGACGATCTGGCCGAGAAGAGGAGGACTGAGCCTGGCCTGGCAGAGCTTCAGAACCCCCTGGGTGACCGACTTGTTCTTCGTGATCAGGGCTCCGACCCTGATGCCGCATTCGGAATATCTCTTGGAAAACGAATCTATCAGGACCACGTTCTCGGCAAGTTCCCCGAAATGTCCTGCGGAGAAATATTCCTGACCGTCATAGACAAATTCGCGGTACACTTCGTCCGAGAAAAGATAGAGCCCGTGTTTTCTGACTATATCCGCAAGCATCCGCATCTCACGATGGCCGTAGAGAGTGCCAGAAGGATTGTTCGGATTGCAGATCAGAATGGCCTTCGTCCTGTCGGTTATGAGTTCCTCGAAATGTTCCACTCCCGGGAGGGAGAAGTCATTTTCTATGTGCGTCTTCAGTGTGCGCACCTTCACTCCCGCCACATCGGCGAAAGCAAGGTAGTTCGCATAGGTAGGCTCCGTCGTGATCAGCTCGTCTCCCGGGTCCATGCATGTCAGGAAAGAAAACAGAACCGCCTCGGATGCTCCGGTCGTGACTGTGATGTCATCAGGCGAATAGTCCATGCCGTACCCGGCATAATATTCCGATATTTTCTGCCTCAGCGACAGAAATCCCTGTGAGGGACTGTATTCGAGAACTGTCCGGTCAATATGTCTAAGACTCTCAAGGCCTTTGGCCGGAGTCCTGATGTCAGGCTGGCCTATATTAAGATGGTATATCCTGATACCTTTTGCCTTGGCCTTATCCGCGAGAGGAGTGAGCTTTCTAATGGGCGAGCTCGCCATCCCTGTAATTCTTTCCGAAATCTTCATCTGTCCTTATTTCAGTCTGCAGGCCGTCTGCAAGCAAGTCATCATCCACGGCCTGTCTATTTACTAACAGGAAGCAAAGATAAAGTTTTTTTCAGAGATGCACGCTTAAAGTGCAGAGGAAAGGATCATTTCGGCATGGTATCTTACTTCATATCTTAAATGCGCAGGAGACAAGACCTCCACCTCACATCCGTGAGAAAGAATTTCCTGCAAAAAATCGTATGTCGGCGACAGGTAGTAGCGGAACACGGAGAAATCATCTTCCGTTTCTATCTCTTTTTGAGAATGATGCAACGGCAGGGTCCTGAAGTATTCTTTCTGAGTCCCATACACCTTCAGATCGATAGTCTCCGGTGGACAGTCGTCTTCATGGATGATTCCGAAACAGTTATAGAAATACTCTTCGGGACTGAAATCCTTTGGCATGACAAAAGCGTTTCCTGTATTCGCCAATGACTGAATCCTGTCCAAAGCATATATCCTTATCGCATCTTTTATTTTATTCCTGGCTATCAGATACCACCTCTGCCTGAATACTTTCACGAAATAAGGTTCTACCTCTGTCGTATATTCTGACTGTCGCCAAAAACTCTTAAATCTTTTGCCATAATTTTCTGTTATTTTAAACAAATATAGCTCAATCTTGTGCCAAAATATGACATAGGCTTATTATGCGTAAATATCGGTATATTTTTTTAATTGACTACTGTTCAATATCGCTGAATAGCCTGTCAAACCTGTCCGCCACATCCCTGATACTGTCTGACGCCTGCTTTTCATAATATTCTAATCTTTTTTCGTCCTGTCCTGTAGCAGTTTTCTGAAAATATCGTCACTGGTTATGACATGAGATATTTTAGACAAATAATCAAGGTCAAATTCTCCTGTCATCCAGCCTAAATCCGTTTAACGCAGACACAGGTTTACATTCGCATCCATGTGGTTGCTTGTGTTTTTTACGCTCCTTCTTTCCAAAATTCAACTTCTTCGCTATGACATTTAGTATTGTTGACTTCCCGCTGCCATATCCTCGGTAAAAATACCTTTGGAGCAAAAGTTCAAACATTGCTCTTCCATGTTCGTTGACATCTTGAGCTTTTTGATACCTTCTTCCCTTTCTGCAAATGGTGTCTCTAAATCATAGACATAGTCTCCCTGAGCATTCAAAATCCGAATGAAATACACATCAAAGAGTACTCTACAACATAGCAATCTATTGAAAAAATCTTTAATTTCCTCACCGGTGTCTTCGGGAATAAATATTTTTAAATACCCGTATTAGTAATATTGTTATTAGTAATAAAAATATTACTTATATTTGTGCTGTATAACTTTTGCGCATATATGGAGAACAAACCTTTTATATTCGGAGTTGCGACCTCAGGCGATAACTTTACCGACCGGGAGAAAGAAACAGAACGCCTGCTGTTGAATTTCCGGCATGGTGTAAATACCGTGCTGATTTCACCCCGTCGCTGGGGTAAAACTTCTTTGGTGCAGAAGGTGTCTCGCCTGGCACAGTCCGATAATTTGAAAATCGTTTATATCGACATTTTTTCTTGTCGCAGCGACCGGGATTTTTACGATGCTTTTGCGTCCGCCGTTCTCAAACAGACCTCCTCAAAGGTGGATGAATGGCTGGAGAATATCAAATTATTCCTTTCCCGTATCAGCCCCAAAATCTCGATAGGGCCGGATCCGATGACGGATTTTTCCATATCGCTCGAACTGAATCCCAAGAGCATCGATATCGACGAAATCCTGCAGCTTCCCGAAAAGATAGCGCAGAAGAAAGGCATCAATATCGTGGTTTGCATCGACGAGTTTCAACAGATCGCCGAGTTCAAGGATTCCAAGACATTCCAAAAACGCTTGCGCACTGTGTGGCAACTGCAAAAATCGGTATCATATTGTCTGTTCGGCAGCAAGAAGCATTTGATGAATGAACTGTTCGAGAAAAAGAGCCTGCCGTTTTACAAGTTCGGCGACGCCATCTATTTACAGAAGATAGGAACGGCGGATTGGATCGACTACATCTGCGGACGTTTCGAGGCCACGGGCAAGCAGATTTCAAAAGAACTGGCCGGAAAAATATGTCAAATAGTAGATAACCACTCGTCTTATGTGCAGCAGTTGGCATGGCTGGTATGGATTCATACGGACAAAGTCGCAACGGAGCAGGATTTCGAGGAAGCCTGTCAGGATATTATCGACCAGAACACGCCGCTGTTCGAGAAACAAACCGAGAGCCTTACTACCTATCAGATGAATTTCCTGCGAGCTGTCATAGACGGGGTTCACAGTGAGTTTACCACGCAGGAGGTTTTGCAGAAATACCAGCTCGGCTCGTCGGCCAATGTCAGCATTGTAAAGCGGGCGTTGGTCAAGAAAGAGCTTATCGAGATCGAGAAACGCCAAGTGGTAATTCCCGATCCGGTAATGAAAGAGTGGCTGAAGCGGGAGTTGCACGGAGTATGGGTGCATTAAATATGGCCGGCTGGAATCGGCCATCCGGTCGATCTTAAACTGGAGAATGGGGAAAATAAATTCCCCGTCGAAGTCCGGTCCGAGACCACCGTTAAAAACAAAAATCGGCAGACTTGTCACGCGTATCATTCGCAACTTCAGGTCGATCCCAATGAATACCGTTGGCAGCCCATAACAGTCCATTCGATGAAAGTTGTTTGCGGAGTATTTTTGCATATTACGGAATGTTGTATCCCGACTATGAATTTTTCTGTACGTGTCGACAATCGCGCAAAGTATTTCCGGAACTACCTGACCATCGACTGGATACGGTTGCCGGACACATCGGGTTCGATCTGAAGGATCACCATCACGCCCTGGCTGATGCACTGGCTTGTGCCGAGATAACGAAAATAATTCTGTGAATTTCCTCGATGACCGCAACCAATTGTCCGCAACACCCGAACAGTTCTCTAAAAGGTCGGCATGCTCCGGCTTTGTAACCACGTTGTAAATCGAGTAGGAGGAAAACGAAGTAGTTTTCTTCCTACTTTCGTTTTCCGACCTCTCACACCACCGTACGTGC
>CALUQB010000035.1 GCA_944322815.1 uncultured Bacteroidales bacterium
AACTGTCCCCTGTTTCGTTTTGGGATTGCAAAGATACGCAAGAATTTTTTATCTGCAAATTTATTTTCACTTTTTTACATAGATTGCGTATCTTTGCTCCCGGGTCAGTTGGTTATACATTGCAACACAAAATTAATTGATCCCAGGGGAACTTCGGTTCCCCTTTTTCTTTTTTGTGTTGCATCATTGCCACGGGATAGCCCCCTATGGCTCCCGGCCGGGAAGTGCAACAGTCAGTGGCCCGCGGGCCACTGACTGTTGCACTTCGGTGTTGAATCTACGCTTTTTTACATGCTTGGCCGCATTATTACTCTCGGAAAGATTGCAAGTCGTGAAAATTCGGACAGCGTGGCAGTCCGTGGCCTCATGGACGGGAGGTCGTGAACTGTTCTTGAGGATATCCTGTGGACATTCGACAGTGGCAGTATTGTGGACATGGAAGGGTTTTACCGGACCGGACATTTACGGCCTGAATATGCAAAGGGGATTTTTTCGGATCGCAAAAGAAAATTTTCCAGACAGATTGAAACTTTTTTCATCCGAATACGTATAATACAAAAGCAGGGAAATATTTTCTGCGCCACATACGATCCGATCGGGGCTGTTTTGGTTTTGACAGCATAAGACATTGGACGGTAAGCACGCCGGGCGTCGGAGGTTTGCCCGTAAATCTCAGCTTCCAAAAGATTAGTTGGCAACAACAATTATGCACTCGCTGCGTAGTCTACCAAGTAGTCTCGCTTAATCGCCGGCCGCCAAGGCTGCGGTCGCGACGAGTATCCCTCCAGGCTTTAGGCCGGTTATGTCTGGAATATGGGGTATCATCCAAACCGGATGCACAGGGCGACTCCTCTACACCCTGCCAAGATTCAGAGGATAAGCTGGAATTGGCCTGTCTTCCGGCAGATTCCGGCCGACAAACAAAGAAAGACTAAGCGTGTAGAAAGCTGCCTGGTGCTATGTTTGGACGGCGGTTCGAGTCCGCCCAGCTCCACATAAGGGGGATGACTAAAAAGTAAAAGTCATCCCCCTTTTCATTTTTTCCGTGAGGCCAACCTCGTCCAGCAGAAATCCTCCCGACTAACTACGATAAAGGCCAAAATTGCGGTTAGTCCAGCTGAAACCCTCAGGACTAACTACGATAAAGGCCAAAATTGCGGTTAGTCCACACAAAAAACTCCGGACTAACTACGATAAAGGCCGATAATGCGGTTAGTCCTGACTGAAATCCTCCCGACTAACTACGATAAAGGGCGAAAGTGCGGTTAGTCCAGCAGAAATCCTCCGGACTAACTACGATAATGGCCAAAAATGCGGTTAGTCCACACAAAAAACTCCGGACTAACTACGATAAAGGCCAAAATTGCGGTTAGTCCACACATAATACTCCGGACTAACTACGATAAAGGCCAAAATTGCGGTTAGTCCAGCTGAAACCCTCAGGACTAACTACGATAATGGCCAAAAATGCGGTTAGTCCTGACTGAAATCCTCCCGACTAACTACGATAATGGGCGGAAGTGCGGTTAGTCCACACAAAAAACTCCGGACTAACTACGATAATGGGCGAAAGTGCGGTTAGTCCAGTAGAAATCCTCAGGACTAACTACGATAATGGGCGAAAGTGCAGTTAGTCCAATAGAAAATCTATATGAAAGAACAGCGATAGTAAGATAGATCGACCGATTGCAAATCTGCCGGAACAATCTGCCGGAACAGCGCGTAAAAGCAGCAAGATGGAACAGCTGACAAAAGAATATACCGTAACGGCGTACCGGAACAGCAGGCAAAAGCAGCAGGCCGGAACAGACAACGAAAAGGGGTGATCCGGAAATCCCCGGGTCACCCCTCATTATAATCATTGGCCGAAGGCCATCTGAATCCGAAGACTAGAGCTTAGGACCGGCTGCTACGAGAGACTTGCCGAGGTCGTTGCCTGTGAACTTCTCGAAGTTCTTCACGAAACGGCCAGCGAGGTCTTTTGCCTTCTCATCCCACTGTGCAGGCTCGGCATAAGTGTCGCGAGGATCGAGGATGGCAGGATCCACGCCAGGAAGCTCTGTAGGAACCTCGAAATCGAAGTAAGGGATCTTCTTGGTAGAAGCCTTCTCGATAGAACCGTCGAGGATAGCATCGATGATACCACGTGTGTCACGGATAGAGATACGCTTGCCTGTTCCGTTCCAGCCTGTGTTAACGAGATATGCCTTCGCACCGACTGCATTCATTCTCTTCACGAGTTCCTCACCGTATTTTGTAGGATGGAGTGAAAGGAATGCTGCGCCGAAACATGCTGAGAAAGTAGGAGTCGGCTCTGTGATACCGCGCTCTGTTCCTGCAAGCTTGGCAGTAAATCCTGAAAGGAAGTAGTACTGGGTCTGCTCAGGAGTCAGGATGGAAACAGGAGGAAGCACTCCGAACGCATCAGCTGAAAGGAAGATCACCTGTTTTGCGTGAGGACCCTTTGAAACCGGCTTCACGATATTCTCGATATGGTCGATCGGATATGATACACGGGTGTTCTCAGTAACGCTCTTGTCAGCGAAATCAATCTTGCCGTTGGCATCTACGGTCACGTTCTCGAGAAGTGCATTCCTCTTGATGGCGTTGTAGATATCAGGCTCGCTTTCCTTGTCGAGGTTGATGACCTTTGCATAGCATCCGCCTTCATAGTTGAATACGCCGTTGTCATCCCAGCCGTGCTCGTCATCACCGATGAGGAGTCTCTTAGGATCTGTAGAAAGAGTGGTCTTTCCTGTTCCTGAAAGTCCGAAGAAGATGGCAGTGCTCTTGCCTTCCTTGTCAGTGTTTGCCGAGCAGTGCATTGAAGCGATGCCGCGGAGAGGGTTCAGGTAGTTCATGATGGAGAAGATACCCTTCTTCATCTCACCGCCGTACCATGTATTCAGGATCACCTGCTCATTGGTCTTGAGGTTGAAGACAGTGGCAGTCTCTGAATTCAGGCCAAGCTCCTTGTAGTTCTCAACCTTTGCCTTTGCAGCGTTGAATGACACGAAATCAGGCTCGCCATAGTTTGCAAGCTCTTCCTCGGTAGGACGGATGAACATGTTCTTCACGAAATGTGCCTGCCAAGCCACTTCCATGATGAAACGTACTTTCAGACGGGTAGCAGGGTTTGCACCGCAGAAAGTATCCATCACGAAAAGACGCTTGCCTGAAAGCTGCTTCACAGCCTTTGCCTTCAGGTCAGCCCAAGCCTCTTCGGAGCATGGTTTGTTGTCATTTTTGTATTCGTCTGAAGTCCACCATACAGTGTCCTTGCTGGCCTCGTTATATACGAAGAACTTATCTTTAGGAGAACGTCCGGTATAAATACCAGTCATCACGTTTACAGCACCGAGTTCAGTCACCTGACCTTTCTCGTAGCCCTCGAGTCCTTCCTTGGTCTCTTCCTCGAAAAGGACCTCATAAGACGGGTTGTGGAGGATTTCCTTCACGTCTGTGATACCGTACTTGCTTAAATCGATTTTACTCATAATATAAAAAAGTTTAAAGTTCACTCTTTGGTATATCCGTGCAAAAATATAATATTTTTGCGAGCGGACAAATTTTCAAGCCAAATTATTCTTAATTTTGTCTCCGCAGGACAGGTCCGATCCATGTAAGACACAGGACATCCGGCAAAACCGGGCCGTTTGCCTGCACAAAATGTGCCAATGGGAACCGATATGAAAGCGATAGATGTGCTGGAGAAATACTGGGGCTACACCTCGTTCAGAAACATGCAGGAAAGCATCGTGAACGCAGCCCTCGAAGACAGGGATGTCCTGGCCATACTCCCCACGGGAGGCGGGAAATCCGTCTGCTTCCAGGTCCCGGCCCTGATGAAACCGGGAATAGCGCTCGTCATCACCCCCCTCATCGCGCTGATGAAAGACCAGGTCCAGAACCTGGGTGCCAGGGGCATCAAAGCCCTGGCAATATACATGGGTATGAGCAGAAGGGAGATCGAAACTGCCCTGAACAATGCCGTCTACGGCGATTTCAAGTTCCTCTACCTGTCCCCCGAGAGACTGTCCACCAGTCTGTTCAGGGACTGGCTCAAGGAAATGGATGTCAGCTATATAGTGGTGGACGAAGCACACTGCATATCACAATGGGGCTACGATTTCCGCCCAGACTATCTGAAAATAGCTGAAATACGCCGGATATGCGAAGCCCCGGTCATAGCCCTGACAGCCACCGCCACCCCCGCCGTGGCGGACGACATCATGGAAAGACTCGAGTTCCGGGAAAAGCTGCTGCTGAAATCCGGATTCGAACGCCCGAATCTTTCCTACATAGTCCGCAACCGCGAAGACAAGCCAGGCCAGCTGCTCAACATCTGCCGGTCCGTTCCCGGAACGGGCATAGTATATGTCAGGAACAGGAAAAAATGCGAAGAACTGGCGGCATTCCTGAAAAATGAGGGCGAATCGGCGTCTTATTACCATGCGGGCCTCTCACATTCCACCAGGACAGCCAGACAGGAAGACTGGAAAGCGGACAGGATCAGGATAATGGTATGTACGAACGCTTTCGGAATGGGAATAGACAAGCCCGACGTGAGGTTCGTAGTCCATTTCGAACTGCCGGACTGCCCCGAGGCTTACTTTCAGGAAGCGGGAAGAGCCGGACGTGACGGGAAACGCTCGTATGCCGTACTGCTGTGGAACAGTCTGGATCTGAGAAAGCTGAAGCAGATAGCCACCGTATCATTCCCTGATCTTGAATATATTGAAGACATTTACCACAAGGTCCATATCTTTTTCGGCATTCCGTACGAATCCGGAGAAGGCCGTGAACTGAAATTCAATATCATGGAATTCTGCAAGCGGTTCAGGCTGAACTCCTCGTCAGCCTACAATGCCATGAAATATATCGAACGGGAAGGTCACTGGATCTTCATGGAAGACGCGGACATTCCCACCAGAGTCCAGATCATACCCTCCAGAGAAGAACTCTACGATGTGGAAATCCCGGGACAAATACAGCAGCTGATACTTGAGGTCATGATGAGGACATATTCGGGACTGTTCTCCTACCCCGTGCAGATAGACGAAGAATACATCGCCGCAAAAGCCGGGACCATCGTTCCGGAACTGAGAAAGACTCTGTACGGACTGTCTCTGGAACATATTATAAGGTATATACCGGCGGACCATTCATCGGTCATCTACCTGAAGGAAAACAGGCTGCGCCCGAAAAACGTGCATCTATCGCCTGAAAGGCTCGAGAAACTGAAAGCTTCATGGCAGGAACGCGTTGATGCCATGAAGGAATATGTCACCGAAGACGATACATGCCGGAGCCGTTTCCTGCTGAAATATTTCGGGCAGGAAAACACGGAAGACTGCGGGACCTGCGATATCTGCAGGCTACGGAAATCCAAAGAAAAGACCAGCGGCACCAGAACCGCCTTATGTTCATACATCAATGAAGAAAAAGAAGGCGACTATACCCTCGAGGATATCAATGTCGCCTTCGGTTCCCCCGGGTCCGATTATTCGGAGAACTATCTTTCCATCCTGCGGACCCTTATAGATGACGGGACAGTCCCGCCATACAGGATGTAAGCCGGATGGTCCACGATCAGAACGTCAGTCCTACGGAGATGTAGTACTGCATCCTGTTCAGCTTGCCGGCATTTGCCAGGTCCCCTTTCAGCCGGTTCAGGAGCCCGTAGTCGAAACCGCCTTTCACGGTGACGAACTTGATGATGTTGACGCCTACACCTCCTCCCATCAGGACATCGAAGCGGTTCATCACCCGATCCTGAGGAAGATACTGGTTCACCAGATTCACATATTCGTCAGGAATGTTGTCCGACTTGAGCTTGTTCGTATAGGCATTGTATTTCAGATTGCCCTCCAACGTATTCCCCGCAATGCTTCCGGACACGGAAAGCTTCGTAGTAGCGGCAAGTCCGAGCGAAAGCGTAGGTCCTGCAAATACATAAACCCCGAACGCCGGGATGATGTCGAAAGTATACTTGACCTGAATGGGGATATTCAGCATGTGTTCCGTGTAACTTCCGGTAATATTGAACATAGGCACCTCTTCCTTCTCGGCAGAGTTCAGATACGAATAGGTCAGGCCCGACTGCAGGGACAGCCCTGCCACTATATTCATATCTTTCATGAGTCCCACCTGGAAACCGCTCATCGGACTGGACGTCTTCATTTCGTCCGAATTCAGATTTGTCCTGTACGAAGAGTGCAGGTAACCGATCTCCACTCCGTTTCCCGCCGACATATCGAGGGTCAGGAAAATTCCTGCAGCCACCGCTGCAATGATTTTGACTATACTTTTCATAATATTCAGATATTTTGGTTACGTTTCATAATCATATCAGATGCAATCATGCTTCCGAATGTGACTACCGGCAAAAAACAATCTTAAAGATACGAAAAATTCTTATCTTTGTCCACTTGTAACAAATAAGTGAGTCCGATGAAGGAATTCTGGCAAGTGATGAAGCGCTTCGTGGCGCCATACAGACTATATCTGGTCGGAGCAGTGATACTCAATATCCTCTCCGCCGTGTTCAATATTTTCTCATTTACCCTGATCATACCGATACTGCAGATCCTGTTCAAGATGGATACCACGGTGTATGAATTCATCCCGTGGGACACCCCTGATGTCGGATTCAAGGATCTGGCCGTAAACAATGCATATTTCTACGTCACACAGATGATAGACAAGTTCGGAGGCTCTGTCACCCTTCTGCTGCTGGGACTCTTTCTGGGCGTGATGACGGCTCTGAAAACATCATGCTATTTCGGATCTTCGGCCATCATGGTCCCTCTCAGGACAGGTATCGTCAGGGACATCAGGATACAGGTATACAACAAGATGATAACCCTGCCTCTGGGCTTCTTCTCCCAGGAAAGGAAAGGTGATATCATGGCCAGGATGAGCGGAGACGTGGGTGAGGTGGAATATTCCATCACCAGTTCACTGGACATGCTCATCAAGAACCCGATACTGATCCTTTTCTATTTCGGCACACTCATTTTCACCAGCTGGCAACTGACACTTTTCACCCTCGCGGTAGTTCCTCTGATGGCATGGGGCATGGGGGCCATAGGAAAGAAGCTGAAAAAAGAATCCCTGGAAGCTCAGAGCAAATGGAGCGACACCATGTCGCAGCTTGAGGAAACCCTCGGAGGACTGAGGATCATCAAGGCTTTCATAGCCGAAGACAAAATGACGGACAGGTTCACGAATGTCAGCAACGAACTTCGCAGGGCATCCCGGAAAGTAGCCATAAGACAGTCTCTCGCCCATCCGGTAAGCGAATTTCTCGGAACCGTAATGATCATGATAGTCCTCTGGTTCGGAGGAACCCTGATCCTGAGCGAGTCCTCCCCTATCGATGCGCCTACGTTCATCTTCTACATGGTCATCCTGTACAGTGTCCTCAACCCGCTGAAAGAATTCGCGAAAGCCGGCTACAACATTCCGAAAGGACTGGCATCCATGGAAAGGGTGGACAAGATCCTGAAAGCCGAAAACAACATAAAGGAAAAGCCGGACGCAATAGACATCAAGTCATTCGAAGACAAGATCGAATTCAGATCCGTATGCTTCGCCTACGAAAACGGACGGGAAGTCCTCAAAGACATAAATATCACAGTGCCTAAAGGCAAAACCATTGCCCTGGTAGGGCAATCCGGTTCCGGGAAATCGACTCTCGTAGACCTCGTGCCGCGCTATCATGATGTCACCTCCGGAGAGG
The DNA here is from genome assembly GCA_944322815.1 of uncultured Bacteroidales bacterium. Lineage (GTDB taxonomy): Bacteria > Bacteroidota > Bacteroidia > Bacteroidales > UBA932 > Cryptobacteroides. Next base: position 7,745 of record CALUQB010000035.1, read on the forward strand.
TACTGATAGACGGACACAATATCAAAGATCTTAAAATCAAGAGTCTGCGCAGTCTGATCGGGAACGTGAATCAGGAAGCCATCCTGTTCAATGACACCATCTTCAACAATATAGCCTTCGGTGTGGACAGCGCCACGGAAGAACAGGTGATAGCCGCGGCCAAGATCGCGAATGCGCACGATTTCATCATGGAAAAGGAAGAAGGGTACCAGACCAATATCGGAGACCGCGGGAGCAAGCTCTCAGGCGGACAGCGCCAGAGGATAAGCATAGCCAGGGCCATACTGAAGAACCCTCCTATCCTCATACTGGACGAGGCCACTTCTGCCCTGGATACGGAATCGGAAAGGCTCGTGCAGGAGGCTCTCGACAGGCTTACGACCACGAGAACCACCATAGCCATCGCCCACAGGCTGTCGACAATCAAGAATGCGGACGAAATATGTGTCATGCATGAAGGAGAGATCGTGGAAAGGGGCTCTCACGATGAACTCATCAGGAAAAACGGTTACTATAAAAAACTGAATGACATGCAGGCATTGTAACGATTTTTTCACTAAATTTGACATTTGCATGGAACGGTTCTCCGTTCCGGACAGAATACCTGCCCCTTAAAACCGTTGGTCAAACCATTTTTATTGTATATGAAGACATTGTCAGTCCCGTATATAGACGGTCTAGAAAAATATGATTTCAGTGCACTGGCGCTGAAAATGGAAACAGAAGCCGCAAAGACTTTCATTGACACGGTCTGCTGGCCGGACGAGTATCCTTACCGGCCGGACGCTGCCGTGTCCATTGCACGGAGTGCCACACATCTTGTAATATGGTACAGGGTGAACGGGATGGATCTCAGGGCGAAGGCTCTGGAAGACAACGGTCCGGTATGGGAAGACAGCTGCTGCGAATTTTTCGTGGGCGACCCGTCGGACGGCACTTATTATAACTTCGAGATGAACTGCATCGGGACCCTGCTGGCCGCCAAAAGGAAAAGCAGGACAGATTTCACTTTCTTCACTCCGGAACAGCTCCGGCAGATCACAAGACACTCTACCCTGGAAAGGAAGGAATACGACAAGAACGGAGAACTTGCAGGCTGGCAGACTGTCGTCTGCATACCTTTCTCCATGATAGGCATCGACGTGGAAAAGCTTCCGGAAAGCATCAGGGCGAATTTCTACAAATGCGGAGACAAGACAGACCATCCGCATTTCCTGAGCTGGAATCCCGTAGAGGTGCCGCATCCCGATTTCCACCGTCCGGAGTTTTTCGGAAAACTGATATTCTGACAGGGAGAACGCTGTCAGCTGCACTGAAACTAATAACACTCTATACTATGAACCGTACACCAGAAGAAATGCTGAAAATAGCTGAACAATTCGAAACCACAGGGAATATCACGGAAATCAAGCCCCTCGGTCCGGGTTTTATAAACGATACATTCATCGTCAGGACAGAGGGCGACGGGGCATCCAAATACATACTCCAGAGAAAGAACCATCTGATTTTTCCGGATGTTCCCGGAATGATGAAGAATATCGAACTGGTAACAGAACATATAAAGAAAAAAGTCATCGCCGAGGGCGGTGATCCGATGAGGGAGGTTCTCACGGTGACCAAAAGGAGACCGGAGACCATGACTGAAGACGAGAAGAACGCCCCTGCAGGAAATCTGTACTACAGGGACGAAGACGGAAACTACTGGGCCATGTGCCTGTTCATAGAAGGTTCCGTGACATACGAAAAGGCCGACACCCCGGAACTCTGCTACAAGGGAGGCGAAGGCATCGGAAGATTCCAGGCACAGCTTTCCGATTTCACCACACCGCTGAACGAAACCATAAAGGGTTTCCACAATATCAGGTGGAGATTCGAACAGTGGGACGAGTCTGTCAGGAAGGATGCGGCAGGAAGGGTGAAGGATCTGGCGGAAGAAATCGGCTGGATAGACAGCAGGCGCGAAGAAATGCTGGACTTCTGGAAGAAGGTGGAAGACGGCATCATACCTACGCGCGTCACTCATAACGACACAAAGATCAGCAACATACTGTTTGACGAAAAGGGAGACGTACTCTGCGTCATCGATCTGGACACATGCATGAGCAGTACATCCCTGAACGATTTCGGAGATGCCATCAGGTCCTATACGAATACCGGAGCGGAAGATGACAAGGATCTGGAGAAAGTGGACATCTCTCTGGAAATGTTCGATGCTTATACAAAAGGCTATCTGTCCCAGAGAAAAGGGAATCTGACAGAATCAGAGATCGAAAACCTGGCATTCTCCGCCAGATACATCACTTACGAACAGGTCCTGAGATTCCTGATGGACTATATCGACGGTGACAAGTACTACAAGACAGCCTACCCGGGACACAATCTGGTCAGGACCCATGCCCAGTACAAGCTTCTCCAGAGTATCGAGTCACAGTATGATGCCATGAAGAAGATTGTAGACAAATATGCGAGATAGGCGTCATTCCATACTGAAAGCGATATTCATATTATATATCATCGGCTTATGTTTCTGCTGCTTCTGGAATTTCAGGAGCAGCATTGATTTGAGTACTGAATGGTGGGGAATCCCGAAGGACAAGATTGTGCATTTCTTTCTGTTCTTCCCGTTCCCCATAGTTTTTTATCTGGCTTTTCCGAAACTTCGGAACTCGCCCCGCAGATATTTGAAATTCAGCATACTGGCCTTGGCTGCCGGTCTCTTGCTGGGCACAGCTACAGAAGTCATACAGGGCTGGAGCGGATACAGAAGCTGCGACCCGGCGGATCTGATTGCCGATTTCTGCGGAATGGTCACGGCTATACTGTTGCTTCAGACTTACGAAGCGTTCATCAGGAAAAAACGGAGGGGCAAGGAATGAGAGTATTGGCTGTTCTGGCGGTACTGTGGCTGTGCTTCATGCAGCCCGTCAGCGCGAAAGGGAAAATCAAGGATGATTTCGAGCCTGTATGCAAGGCTCTGGACACGCTGATTTATGAAAGGACATCAGTCATGGGGGAACTCAGGCTCAGGGCGGTAATGAAACGGGGCAATATCCTCGACTTCTATTTCACGAATTCCCTGAGCGACCTGCCATGGACAGCCGAAGACTACGGATGGTTCTGCAGGGAACTCAAGGAACGTTTTCCTGAAAAATACCGCAAATACAGCCTCGGACGTATCAGCAGCCGGGGAGAAACACTCGCTGACCTGGTGACGGGGGAACTGGACTGCAGCGGATGTCCGAACACAAACACATACAGGATCAAAGGGCACCGGACCGCAGGGAGACCCATCGTGGAACGGCTCGGAGAAATGAACTGGTCCGAAGGACTCGACGGCAGGCACATCGCCGTATGGCAGAGTCACGGACTGTATTACGAGCAGTCCAGGGGCAGATGGGAATGGCAGCGGCCATGCCTTTTCCAGACTGTGGAAGACCTGTACACCCAGAGCTATGTACTCCCCTTTCTGGTTCCGATGCTCGAAAATGCCGGCGCATACGTGATGCTTCCGCGTGAAAGGGACATCCAGAAACACGAAATCATCATAGACAACGACCCGGATTTCCGTTCAGACCCATCTTATTCATTCATTCCGGACCGGACGCCTGTAAGGCTTTCCGGCCAATATTCGGAGCTGGGACAGTGGGCTGACGCCGGGACAGGGTTCGCTGACGCCAAAGAGGCATATTCCGGTACTGACAACCCGTTTACCATGGGGTCTGCGAGGATGACTGCATGTACTGCAGCGAAAAAGGGAACGGGAAACATGGCGGAAGCCAGGTGGACGCCGGACATTCCCGAACGCGGAGAATATGCGGTGTATGTATCATACAAGTCGCTGCCGAACAGTACAGAAGCCGCGCACTACACAGTATGCCACCTCGGCGGGAAGACTGAATTCTCCGTAAACCAGAAGATGGGCGGAGGCACATGGATATATCTCGGCACCTTCGAATTCGACAAAGGGACAGAAGGCTGCGTCATCCTTGACAACACGGTATCCCCTCTACACCTGAAGTCGGGAAACACGCCGTTGCCTCAGGAAAAAATGGCCGGCATTACGAAAACGGTAGTGACAGCAGATGCAGTGAAAATAGGAGGCGGCTACGGGAACATTGCCAGGAGCATGGCAGAAGACGGGAAACCGGCACCGGAACTTTCCGGAATGCCTCGCTTCACTGAAGGCGCCAGATACTGGCTGCAATGGGCTGGAATGGATTCCACTCTTTTCAGCCAGAACGAAATGGAGAATGACTACAAGGATGACTTCATGTGCCGAGGAGACTGGGTGGCATACATGAGCGGAGGCTCCGGAGTAAATCCGGACGAAGAAGGAAGGAATATTCCTTTCGACCTGGCTTTCGCACTACACTCCGATGCCGGCACGACTCCGAACGACTCCATCATAGGGACTCTGGCCATCTATACCCTCAAATCAGAATACAGACGCAGGCTGCCTTCCGGAGAAGACCGGCGCACCAGCAGGGAATATGCGAATCTGGTCCAGAGCCAGATAGTCAGGGACATCCGCGAGACGTACGACACCTCATGGAACAGGAGATTCATCTGGGACAGGGCATACAGGGAATCACGGACACCTTCCTGCCCGGCCATGCTATGCGAACTGCTCTCCCACCAGAATTTCGCGGACATGAAACTCGGACATGACCCGGGCTTCAAGTTCACTGTATCCAGAGCCATATACAAGGGCATTCTGAAATACCTGAGCAACAGGTACGGCTGCGACTACACAGTACAGCCGCTTCCCGTGAATTCATTCTCCGCCACTTTCGCGGACGGCCGTATCCTGCTGAAATGGAAGGAAACGGCTGACAGGCTTGAACCTACTGCCAGACCTGAGGGATTCATATTGCAGACACGCATGGATTCCGGAGCGTTCGATGCCGGCAGAGTATTGAAAGCCATGCGGACGGATGACGGGACATACTGCGCTTATGCCGACTTCGAACCGGGACATCTATACAGTTTCAGAATCATTGCGTTCAATGCCGGCGGGAAAAGTTTTCCTTCGGAAATATTAAGTGCCGGCACACCGGCAATGAATGGAACAGGAAGGGACCCGGTGACTGACAGCTGCATACTGGTCGTGAACAATTTCGACAGGATATCCTCACCGGCATGGTTCGACTATCCGGGCTTCGCCGGTTTCGACAACAGACTCGACAGCGGAGTACCGTATATCAGGGATATCTCTTTCACCGGGTACATGTACGAAAACAGGCGCAATGAAGAATGGACAAGCAACGACCGCCCGGGATTCGGAGCTTCCTACAATGACCGGGCCGGCAGCATAATAGCCGGAAATACATTCGACTACCCCGCAGTCCATGGTCAGGCTATCATGAATGCAGGATATGCATTCTGTTCAGCCGGCGCTGATGCTTTCTGCAACGATACTTCTCTCACGCGCAGCATCTGGTGCACGGATATCATATGCGGCAAGCAGGTCACCGTAGCATCCAAAGGTCCAGGACCGGACAGATTCAGGGTGTTCCCTGAAGCCATGCAGAAAACCATACGGAATTTCACTGCTTCAGGAGGAAATATTCTGGTATCCGGGGCCAATATAGGCACCGATATATGGGACAGGGTCTACCCTGTCGATATCGACAGCACATTCAGGGACGCTTCCATGAAATTCGCCCGTGAAGTACTTGGCTACAGCTTCGTCTCCAACCACGCCGGAAGGACAGGCGAAATAACCGGAATCCCGGGCCAGGACGCCATGCCGGATATGGACGGAATCACGATGAAATTCAACAATATCCCTGACGAGCATCTGTACTGTGTGGAAGCCCCGGACGGGATAGAACCTTCCGGCAGTCACGGTAAGTCCGTACTGAGATACGGCGACACCAGGATTTCAGCCGGTGTCTGCGCTGATTTCGGGACATACAGGACAGTGTGTCTGGGATTTCCGGTCGAGGTGCTTACGGAAAAGGAACATATAGACAGGATAATCAAGGCAAGCATAGAATATTTCACTAAATCTTCATACGATGAACAGTAGAGAATCTGAAATCATTGAACTGATAAAGAAAGAAGTGAAGCCGGCCCTCGGCTGCACTGAACCCATAGCCGTAGCCCTGGCTGTAGCCAAGGCTGTGGAAATCCTTCAGGAAAAGTGCAGTTGCCCGCACAATGGCTGGAGGATGAAAGCGGACTTCGCCATAAAGGTCGAGGTCAGCGGAAATATCCTGAAAAACGGAATGGGAGTGGGAATACCTGGAACAGGCATGGTCGGACTGCACATCGCGTCCGCTCTCGGTGCCGTATGCGGAAAAACGGAATACGGGCTGGAAGTGCTGCACGATCTGAACGGAGAGTCCATAGACAGGGCGAAAAAGCTGGTGGAAGACGGAAAGGTGACTGTCGGCCTGGCCGATACCGCACACAAACTGTATGTAAAGGCATGCGTATCCACAAGTGAGGGTCACAAGGCTTCCGCCCTGATAGAAGATGATCATGACAATATCGTGGAGACATGGTTCGATGACACTGTGCTGAACAGCACGGGAACCGCATCGGAAAGCGGGGAAGACGGAGGAAAGACCACCCTTGACTATCACCTGACCGTCAGGGAAATACTGGATTTCGCCTCGACAGTCCCTTTCGAAGACATCAGGTTCATACTGGAGTCGAGGGACATGAATCTGGCTCTGGCCAACGAAGGTCTGGAATCCAGCTACGGACTGCGTGTAGGGCACACAATACTGTCGGAAAAATACCGTCCGGTTTTCGGCTCCGATTTCATGAGCTACGCCATGGCCATGACGGCAGCAGCATCCGATGCCAGGATGGCAGGATGCACACTTCCTGCAATGAGCAATTCAGGCAGCGGAAACCAGGGAATCACTGTCACCATGCCGGTGATAGCGTACAGTCTGAAATATGACGTATCCGACGAGCAGCTGGCGCGCGCCCTGGTACTCAGCCATCTGACAGCCATACATATCAAAGGATATCTCGGCAAGCTTTCCGCCCTGTGCGGCTGTGTGATAGCGTCCACCGGAGCTGCGTGCGGAATCGCGTACCTGCGCGGAGGCACTTATGAGCAGATCTGCTCGGCCATAAAGAACATGATCGGGAACATCACCGGAATGGTCTGCGACGGAGCCAAGGTGGGCTGCGCACTGAAAGTGGCATCCGGCGTTTCCTGCGCCCTCCAGTCGGCGGTTCTGGCCATGGAAGGAATCTGCATATCCGAAAGCGACGGCATCATCGAGAAAGATATCGAAAAGACGATACGCAATCTCGGGGAAATCGGTTCCAAGGGCATGCAGAGCACGGATAACATGATTCTGGATATCATGGTCTGCAAATAACGGCAGCTGTCACCCCTGTTTCCGGTACTGGAGCGGCGAGACTCCTGTGTTCTTTCTGAAAAACTGTACGAAGACCGAAGGACTGGAAAAATTAAGTTCTTCGGATATCTCCAGCACTGTCATGTCCGATACTTTCAGCATGTTCTTCGCTTCCCGGACCAGATTCGCGGCTATCCACTCAGGCACGGAACGGCCGGTAAGTTTCCGGATGGCTCCAGACAAGTATTTCGGGGTACGGTTCAGCCTGTCCGCATAGAATTCCACCGTATGTTCCTGACGGTAATGTGCGGCGAGCAGCTTGAAAAAATCATCCGAAAGAGTTTCCTGCTTCGGTTTCGGCATGTCAGCGCTTTCTTCCACCATTGACCTGAAAAGGTCACATATTTCGAGAATGAGGGCATACAGGATGGAACGTGATATTTCCTTCCTGTACATGTTGTTTGCGCAGGATTCCTGTCTCCCGAGAAGATCGTAGTATCCCATAAGCCGCCCCCATCTGTCTTCATCAGGTTCCGATACAGGATATCTGATAGCCAGATTTATGATGTCGATATCCACCGGGCTGGGAAAATCCAGGATAGTATCCAGGGAAACCGATACCGCTTTCTGCATGTAATCCGGCGAACCGGAAAGTGCGGCTGCCGACCCGTTCATCACCTGTACCATGACGCATCCTGGCTTCACGGCGTAGTCCATGCCTCCGGTCCTGAGCACGGCAGTTCCCTTGCAACATAGAGCCACTGAAAAGCCCTGAAAATTCTCTTTTTCTCTATTTTTCATCAAAAATACGACCTTTTCTACATTTTTTATACTGCAAACTTAACGATTTATCTGAATACTCCCACTATTTTTGCACTCTGTTTTCCGGTATATACCGGCCTGACGGCCAATGCCGGAACGAATGACAGCAAACAATAAGCAATACCGGATAATGGAAAAATTTTACAGCAAATCCATCGGGGATGTTGCCCGTGAAATGGAGACAGACCCAGGGCGTGGTCTGAAAAAGGATGAAATCGCCGCCAGACTCGAAAAATTCGGGAAAAACACTCTGGTACAGAAGAAAACCAGGTCATTCGCGGCCATGTTTTTCTCTCAGTTCAAAAGTTTCATGATCATTCTGCTCATCATAGCCGCAGTCATATCCGGAGTGATGGGCGTGAAGACCGGGGAAGGACTGCTCGACACCTATATAATAATGGGTATCCTGCTCCTGAACGCATTCATCGGAGCATATCAGGAGTTCAAGGCGCAGAAGTCTCTCGAATCTCTGAAAAAGATGGCTGCTCCCATGGCGAAAGTGGTCAGGGACGGAGAATCCATGGTCGTGAATGTGGAGGATGTCGTCCCGGGCGACCTGGTGGAGCTGGAAGTCGGTGATATCGTACCGGCCGACATCAGGATCACGGAATCGGTAAACATGAGCATACAGGAGTCTTCCATGACAGGTGAATCCGTACCTGTGGAAAAGAGTCCGGAGACACTTGCCGATGAGGACATTCCTCTCGGAGACCGCAGGAATATGGCCTATTCGAGCGGAGTGGTGACTTTCGGTCACGGAAAGGGTATAGTGACCGGAACAGGCATGAATACCGAAATAGGAAAGATAGCGGATATGCTGGGCGGGGAGTCCGATACACAGACACCGATGCAGGCACGTCTCGAAAATCTGGGTAAGGTCATAGGTACGGCATCGGTCCTGATCTGCGTGGTAATATTCATCATAGGTGTACTTTATGGCAGACCTGTCATCAACATGCTGATGGTAGCCGTATCACTGGCAGTGGCAGCCATTCCTGAAGGCCTTCCTGCCATATCGACCATCATATTGTCCATGGGAGTACGCCGCATGGTCAGACACAATGCCATCATCCGCAAGCTTCCGTCCGTAGAGACTCTGGGCTGCACGACAGTCATCTGTTCCGACAAGACAGGAACCTTGACGAAGAACCAGATGACAGTGGTCGAGGAATATGCTGTCAGCGGAAATCTTGACAGGCTGATAGAAATTTCCGTACTCTGCTGTGATGCGAAGGTGGTGAAGAACAGCGAAGGCGGGACTAGCAGCGTCGGAGACCCTACGGAGATTGCCCTGATAGATCTTGGCGACAGGCACGGGGTGCGTAAGGCAGAACTTGAGGCCGCCTGCCCGCGCGAAGGCGAAGTGGCCTTCGATTCATCCCGCAAGAGGATGACTACCATAAACAGGATGAAGGACGGTTCGCTGCAGGCCAATGTAAAAGGCGGTCTGGATGAGATACTTTCAGTCTGCACACGGATAGAGACTGCAGACGGGGTGAGAAAGATCACGGCAGACGATATCACTGACCTTCAGGCCAGAAACAAGAAGATGGCAGACTCGGCTCTCCGCGTATTGGCCATGGCATACAAGCCTGTCGACAGCGTATCATCGGAAATGGAAGTGGTAGAGAATGATCTGATATTCGTGGGTATCACAGGCATGATCGATCCGGAAAGGGAGGAGGTCATAGGAGCGATCCAGGAATGTCACGATGCCGGAATCCGGACGATAATGATCACCGGAGACCATAAGGCGACGGCATTGGCGATAGCCACCAAGATAGGGATACACAGGGACGGTGATCTGTCTATCACTGGAACAGAACTGGAGAAACTGGACGAAGAAACTTTCGACAGGAATGTGGACAAATACACCGTTTACGCACGAATCGCCCCTGAACAGAAGGTGAAAATAGTGACGGCATGGCAGAAGAAAGGGGAAATCGTGGCGATGACAGGTGACGGAGTGAACGATGCTCCGGCCCTGAAACAGGCTGACATCGGAGTATCAATGGGAATCACCGGTACCGAAGTGGCCAAAGATGCGTCCGACATGATCCTCTCCGATGACAATTTCGTCACCATAGTGTCTGCAGTGTCTGAAGGACGCCGTATTTATGACAATATCCTGAAGACCGTACTCTTCCTGCTTTCGACAAATCTCGGAGAAGTCCTTCTGCTCTTCGTGGCGTCTATCCTGAACATGGGTATTCCTCTGCTGCCGATCCATATCCTGTGGATAAACCTGGTGAGCGAGACCTTCCCTGCCCTGGCACTAAGCCTGGACCCTGCCGCGAAGGATATCATGAAAAAAAGTCCGCGAGGCAAAGGGAAACAGTTCATGGATAAGGGTATGGTATGGAGAATCAGCTATCAGGGAGTGATGATGGGTGTGATCACATTAGTGGCTTTCATTATCGGAAAGGATATGGGAATGGAGATGTACGGTGACAGTTCTTCCGCAGAGACTCTCGGACAGACCATGGCTTTCGCTTCACTGATCGCTGCGAAACTGGTGCACGCCGGGAACCTTCATTCGAATACGGAATCCAGGTTCAGGTTCAATCCGCTCGAGAACAAGGCTCTGATTTTCGCGATCTTCGCGTCTCTGGTGTTCTCTCTGGCCGTACTGCTGGTACCGTCATTCTCTCATGCGTTCAGTTTTGCGGAGATGGGATGCGAACAGTGGCTGACAGTAGCCGGTCTTGCCCTCGTGCCGCTCGTGGTGGTCGAGATTTTCAAGGCCCTGAAATGGAACGGAAAATAATTTGCCGGAGACTGTCTTCATCATCGTTGGCGACTAAAAAGAAGTGATTTCAATGCTTGCGAAGATGAGAAAACCGCAGTGTACTGCCGTACATGAGGATTTTTGAATCAAGCGTAACGCAGAAAGCGCCCTTTTTAATCGCCAACTATCAAGGACGCCGATGAGCGACCCAGAGAACAATTCCGACGGAAACGGAGACATTCAGCGAATGTTTTGTCCCGTACTGAGGTATTTCAAGTGAGAAATCGGAAGCATCGACGACTTCCTGATCTACTCCGGACACTTCGTTTCCGAAAACGAAGGCATACTTACGGCCTTTTTCGGGATAAAAATCATCTAACGAAACGGAATTCACGGTCTGTTCAACACTTACTATCGTGAAGCCTTCTTCCCTGAGTCCGTGTATGGCATCAATGGTCCTGTCGAAATGCTCCCATTCCACGCTGAACTCTGCACCTATGGCCGATTTATGGATTTCAGCAGACGGAGGGACCGCACAGATGCCGCACAGACAGACCTTGTCGATCTTGAAGGAATCAGCACTTCTGAAAGCAGAACCTACATTGTGGGCGCTCCTGATATTGTCAAGCACGATGACTATACCGGACTTGGGAGAATGGCGGTACTCTTCGACAGACATGCGTCCGAGTTCTATATTCAATAATTTTCTATCAGCCATAACATTGAATTTCAGTCTTTTCAGGGCAAACTACCTAAAGTTGGGGAAAACTTCCGGCTGCAAAGGTAGGGAAAAATCAAAAAATGAGTAAATTTGCTCTGCTTTTAAAAAGAGAATATTATGAAACAGGATCTTCAGATTTTCAATCTGATTAAAAAGGAAGAAGAAAGACAGACGACCGGTATCGAACTTATCGCCTCTGAAAACTATGTGAGCAAGCAGGTTCTGGCTGCTCTAGGTTCTGTCTGCACGAACAAATACGCAGAAGGATATCCTGGAGCCAGGTATTACGGAGGGTGTGAAATCGTAGACCAAATAGAACAGCTCGCCATAGACAGGCTCTGCCAGCTGTTCGGTGCTGAATATGCAAACGTACAGCCTCATTCCGGAGCCCAGGCAAACATGGCCGTAATGATGGCATGCCTGAAACCGGGAGACACGTTCATGGGACTCGATCTGGCTCACGGAGGACACCTCACTCACGGTTCTCCGGTAAACATGTCCGGCATCCTGTATCATGCCGTATCCTACGGCCTGGACGAAGTCACCGGTCTCATCGACTATAACGACATGGAAAAGAAAGCTCTGGAATACAAGCCGAAGCTGATCATCGGCGGTGCGTCCGCATACTCCAGGGAATGGGACTGGGAGAGGATGAGACGGATAGCCGACAGCGTAGGCGCCATCTTCATGGTCGACATGGCACATACCGCAGGGCTGATCGCTGCCGGACTGCTCAGCAATCCTGTAAAATATGCACATATAGTCACTTCCACTACTCACAAGACCCTCAGGGGACCTCGCGGAGGCATTATCCTTATGGGGAAGGATTTCGACAATCCATGGGGACTGACTACCCCGAAAGGTGTCGTGAAGAAGATGTCTCAGATACTCAATTCCAGCGTATTCCCAGGCGTACAGGGAGGTCCGCTTGAGCACTGTATCGCGGCCAAGGCCGTATCGTTTTACGAAGCCCTTCAGCCTGAATTCACGGAATACCAGAAACAGGTAGTGGCAAACGCTTTCACCATGGCGGAAGCATTCAAGGCAAAAGGATACAAGGTAGTGTCCGGCGGTACGGACAATCATCTCATGCTTATCGACCTGAGGACAAAGTTCGCGGATCTTACCGGCAAGATAGCCGAAAAGGAACTTGTCAAGGCCGACATCACGGTGAACAAGAACATGGTACCGTTCGACTCCAGGTCTCCGTTCCAGACTTCCGGCATCAGAGTGGGGACTCCCGCCATCACTTCGAGAGGACTTGTCGAGAAAGACATGGAATTCATCGTGTCTCTCATCGACACGGTGCTGAGCAGTGCTGCAGAGCATCTGGATTATGTGACCGGGAAATCTGAAGAAGGCAAGGAAGAACATGAAACCGTCCTCGCCAATGTCCGCAAACAGGTACGCATGAAGATGAACGGAATGCCGCTGAACAAATATTAGGGTACTTCATACCCTGAACCCATCATATCGGAGAAGCATACAAAAAAAGCGGCTTGATCAGCCGCTTTTTTCGTGCGCAGGAGCAGAGTCGAACTGCCACACCATTTCTGGCACTACCTCCTGAGAGTAGCGCGTCTACCAATTTCGCCACCTGCGCCTCAGTAAAGTGGTGCAAAGGTAATACAAAAATTTTTATTTGCAACATTTTTTTTCAAATTGCGTCAATTTTCCGATATGATCAGATAACGACATCAAATTCGAAAGACCCTGCCCAACTCTCCACGTTGATGGAAATATCCGAATGCGCGTAGTCGATGCTCACTTCTATATCCTCCAGATTTTCGTCTGTCCAGCTATACCCGGTTTCGGCTATGTACTCCCCCAGAGCGAATTCCCTAAGCACAGTTTCATCTTCCAGTATCTGCAGCATAAGACTGTTGTCTGTCTGCCGTGGCACACGCACCTCGCCTTGTCCGGTATCATCCAGTGTAAAACCGAATGAAAAATCACCTGGAACCACAGATCTGTCAGGCCTGATTCCGCACACATTTCCCCTGACAGTAAGCCTGAAGGGATAGTCTTTATCCGAAGCAAGCATGTTTATCCTTATCCTGCAATAGTCTTTTCCGAGACGGACCTCCTCGGTATACTGCTCCGAAAATGCATTCACTTCCGAATAATGCATGTAAACGGGAGGGCATTCGTCCCCCAGCGGAATCAAAATGCCGGAATCCGGTGAAAACAGACCGTCAGCCCCATACACAACCGTCACTTCCAGTGATTCTTTCGGCACCTTTATATTATATAGCAGGCTCGGGACTCCATCCCTGCTCTCCTCTACAATTCCCTCACCTGCCTCAGGGTCATAATAAAGGAAACCGGCCGCGGCCTTGACTGACACTTCCGTCATCTCTGCGACCTGTCTTTCCACATGACTGAAATCCAGGTCGAAAGAACATGGACACAGGCTTCTGTCTTCCTTAATCGAACATCCCTGACACATTACTGCCGCCACTGACACCAATGCCATGAGCACAGACGGTCTTATTCCTTTATTATTCATACAGCTTCAGATTTTAGATTGTGATTTCAGTAGTATTTCCTGTCTCCCAGTCCTTGACCTTGATGGTGACGCTTACTGTCCCCACTTCCACATGTTTGTCAGGATCCGTAGAGCCAAGACGAGTGATAATGACCTCGCTCACATCGTATGTATGGTTTGCAGCTATCTGCGGCAGATCTATCGGATAATAATAAGTGACATTCCTGATGACCGTCTCTATCACAAGACGGGTATATCTTGGACACCAGGTATCTTCAGAACTGTCGGTATCCGTCGGATTTGCATAACAGTAGAAATAATGTGATGTATCGTATGCCGACCCGTGAGATATTCCGGTATTCAGACCGTCATCGCACAAAAGAGACGGGAAGTCGTTCCTGGAGCCGAATTTATTGTACCATGAAGATGGCTCGCCGGCATCCAGATAATATGCGTCGGCCGCCACATTCGAAATATATATCGCTTTCAGCGTAATGGGAGTGTCTGAATATCCCGGCATCGCCAATGAATTCGTTATACTGCTGACAGACACCCTGGCCACCAGCCTTGATACCGTGATCTCCACACTTGCATTCCCGGAAGAAACAGTTTCGGAAGCCGTTCCGGACATCACGAATCCCGATGTGGAATTGTCAGAAAGTTCTGATCTGACAGCCTCCAGCTGGGCCAGATTCTGAATGCCGTCGATTTCAGGGGCATTTACCACCGCCACGAATTTTTTCTCTCCCGATGTACATTCCAGCACCAGCTGACTGTCATCTGCCGAAGAGTACGCATCGAGCACGCCGTCGGAACGGAAGGCAAAGACTTGAAGATGATTCACTCTGTCCTCGTCACCGATTTCCGTCACCCTGGTTCCTGATGAAGGTATGGATATCTCTACCGGAATCCTTTTTCCTGCCGGAAGTTTTTCTGTCTCCGGCAAATCCTTTTCACAAGACAGCAACAATACCGATGCTGCCATGACCGCACCTGCAGTCTTCACAATGTTAAAGTTCTTCATGATATTTGAGATTAAAAATTAAGTTGAATCCAGTCATTACGGCAACTGTCCGTATTCCCTGCCAGTCTTCTTCACTATATCCGATAATTCCGGATCGAGATTCGCCCTGTGGACCATGGACGGATCCTTTCTGACACTTCTCATGAAATATTCTTCCGCCAGATCTTGCCTTCCGGTTCTGGCCAGCAGGACAGCACCCAGATAATCCGCCTTCGCGTCCGGCGCATCCAGTTCCGACAACACGGAAAGGGCGGTGTCGTCATAGCCGGAGGATGCCAAAGCCAAGGCCGCATTATAGTCTCTGTACGGCCCCAGCATGGCGGCCGCCGTCTTGTAGTCCAGGTTTTTCAATGCATCCAGCCCTTTCATGTAAACAGTATCCAGCACTTTTGTATGTATGGTATCTTTCAGCACACCAGGACGATGCATGAAAAAGTTGAAACTCACCGTCCTGAGACGCGGATATATCTTTTCCCTGAGATAACGGTACTCAGGCATGGATGCCAGACATGATTCGGCCAGATCCTTGTCATCTTCAGCCGCCAGACTGAGAATCTTCTGCCGGCTGGCCTGCTCCAGCAAAGTGTCATTGGCCACAAGCGTCCTGAAATATTTCCAGTTCTCCGGAACAGACTCGGATCTGACAAGATTCTCTTCCAGACCTTCCACTCGGTCCAGGACATATTTTTTCACCGACTGTGCCCTACCTTCGGCAAGCCTGGCATTGAAATCCAGTCTTCCTTCGGGGGAACATGATGCCGTGACTATAATGGAATCCAGAACCATATCCTTTCTGGAATATATGTCCGTGAAACATTTCCTGATGCGGCCGAGTTCCGAAGCATTCCCTGCTTTCAATGTATCCAGATCAGTGCTGCCCTTTTCAAAATCCAGAAAAGCGTCAGTGTTGTCCGTAACAGTACGCTCCACTATTCTGAACAGAAATCTGGGCGTATTGTCAGCCAGAGATGACAAGGAACTGATATAGAATGTCAGCTTTTCAGGAGAAGGCATCTCCAGAACCTGCTCACCTTCCATGAAGACAGTGCCGTGAAGATTTACCGTCAGCTTCCGCAGCCCTGGTACAGACTGCATGGTATGGGAATATCTGTACACCAGATTCCCGTCACCGGAAGCCATGACAGTGTCCAGCCTGACATTATCCGCGAACGGAGCTTTCACATACTTCCTGAAAAAGGCATCTTTGTTTTCCATTTTCCATGCATTTCTTTTTTTCCGTATCTGCATGGTATAATGTTCCAACGCCAGTTTCTGATTCACGCCGAAGAGATTCTCGGCCATGGGATCAGGAACTATGGAAGAGTCGTTCTTCATGGCGAAGGTCTCAGGGAAATATCTTGCCAGGAACGTTTCCAGGAGGTCCCTGCGTATGAACAGCGTACTGTCAGTGATAATGGATTCCAGAAACGCCCTGTACCGTTCATATCCTTTTAGCTGTCTTTTCCTGTAGTTCTCGCCTGTGATAAACACCGGTTCCAGCGACAATGTATCTCCCATCATCTCCAGTTCCGGAGAAAAACGGAGCTGGAACTCCGATGAAATCAGATCTTCGGGTACAGTCACATCGAAACTCAGTGAAATACTGCCGGCCCTTTCGGCGATATTCCTGAATCTGGCCACGACTTTCGATGCGGATATCACATCGGTAGCCGTCATCTCTCCGGTTTCGCTGTCCCTTATCGCATTCATGATCAAGGGAGCATCATCGGCTGCACGGCTCGAATCGACCGTAAAATCCGCCGGATCTTCTTCCGGCAAAGGCATCAGGTCTTCCTCGGGCAGGGTCAGAGCCAGCCGGTCAGGCCTGCCTGCTATCGCGGCATACTGTCTGAGTGGAGAACACGAAAACAATATTACCGGAAGCACCAGCACCAGTACATAAATCACATATTTATCAGAAAACATAGACAAACGATACTAACAGTTCATTTGGTAGAATAAAACCTTTGGTCCCGGATTCCACGGTCACTCCGCAGGAGGGACAGTCATATACGGTATATTTCCTGACACCTGTCCAGAAGCCTATACCGAATTCCAGATTCAGTGAGGGAAGCAGCATATAGGAATATCCGGCCGAAAATCCGACTCCGAACCCGTCCCCTTCTTCTGTCTTCCGGGAAAAAATACCGCCGCGGTTATACTCCTCATATTTGGCCTTGCCGGCAATCCACCAGCCTGAAAACACATGCCATGGCCATGCACGCACTCCCAATTCATATGACTGCCTGCGATTCTGCATCTGGGAATCATCGCCGGGACGTGGATAAGTGAACGGATTGTACCTGACTCCGGCATTCAGAGTCCAGTGCCGGTTCAGCCCGCAGGAAGCCTCAAGATTCAGCGTGCACAGATTCAGATAATCCACGACATTCGTAGACAGGGAGAACCTGCGTGCATGGGAGTACTGTGGCAGCAGAAACAGTGCAGCCGCCAATATAAGAATCACTTTCTTCTTCATCGCTTTCATGTCATTTATATCTGAAAAACACCTGTTCTATAGTCTTCTCCCTGGACGGATACATAGAGACCAGCTTGTCCTGGAGTTCGTCCAGACAGGTCACGTCAGTCTGCAATGCTTCCAGGAAATCGGATCTGTCCATGCCTCTTTCATCCAGATATCTGAAAATCTGCGGACTGAACCAGAAAGTGGTCCCGAACTGGGGCACAGGTCCGCCGTATCTGTCCTGATACATGACACTTTCCATGTAATAGGCCCACATCTCCCCTACTTCGCAGTAGCCGGCATACTTTCCTGAACCATCCCCGTATGTCATACCTCCGGTACTTACATAAGACAACAGGACATATTCCAGATATCTGTTCCAGTAGTCAAGCCCCACCTGTGAAAAATGGCTGCAATGGGCAAGTTCATGACAGGTTGCCCTGTATGCATCGCTGTAACCTGTCATATCTTTCGTGCCGATAGTGATATCCGGAGCGAAAAAAGCTATGAGAGAAGCGAAATATCCCAGAAACTCTTTCACCAGATCATGAGAGACCCCGACTTTGTGGTGCATGAGTATCGCACTGCTCGCATCCAGCTTCGACAGCAGCCATATTCTCAAATCTTCAGGAGGAAGCGTAAGGTCCATATCCTCTTCCTCGCATCTGGAGATATATTCGTACGCGGCATTGTTCACTGCCGAACGCAGGAAAAGCGTTCTGTCCGAATCTTTCGTGATGGTAGTGCTCAGTCCGGAGGCTGGTCCCTTGCCCAAAGACGAGGCCGAGGCCGGCTGTAGTATCAAATTGAATCCTATGGCAAAACCTTTCTCGTTCTTGAAGACCAGACGGTATTTCAGATCTGCGGAGAAAGTCCGGGGAATGGTGTAATACCCGTCCCTGTCCGTGAATGTATTGGAAAATTTCACAAAGGTGTTGCATCTCACCCTCACACCTGACAGGCCTACCGGTTTCCCTCCGTTCGCCTCATCGTCGACTATGGTGATACGCCCAGACGGATTTACCCTGCCTGCCCTGGTTTCCGGGGCCAACATGTCTCCGTTCCCGGAAATACGGAAGGCTTCGGCCTCCACCGCACACCAGTCTATTCCGTCAGCCGCCCTGGTATCGGGATCCGTTTCGGTAATGAAGCAGTCATCCAGGATCTCATGGCGGATTCCTTCAGGAAACTCGAAATCGGCTGGCACTACGGCATATTGCCATGTGATATTCTCGCCTACGGACGGATCCTGATAGTAGTCGCCGTCCACCAGTATCTCATAATCCACTGGATAGTCGACCAGATCAAGACCGAGCGATGAAAGGGTCTCCATTTCGTCCTCATTGTCCGGCAGGAATCTCACATAGAGATGCGTGGTCTGTATTTCCGTCCCTGACTTCGAAGGGTAGAGCGAAGTAAAGGCGTCTCTCATATTCTCGGTAGTATACGGATTTTCCAGTTTCTTCCCGAGAACAATCATGGTAGGTTCTGCTTCAGGTATTCCGACCGGTAAGGCCGCCGGTCCGAACCCCGCTTTCGTACACGCCGCCAGCAATGCACACAATACCGAAAATACTGCAATTCTGCTCATGGTTCACTATGTTTTGTCCGGAATATCCGGAACTGTTTCCGATGCAAAAGTAGGAGGACCTATCCGTGTTATGAAGGATTACACGTTTAATTTGGAAAAAACGTCTGTACGCGCTTCTACGGCCGATTTTCAGCGACGAAAAATCATTACCCGTTTAAAGGGTGTTTTTTTCGGAAATTTTAAGTAACTTTGCGGCCGTTTTCTGAAAACTATCATAACATAATCATTCAACGCTATGAATTTCATACTGTTGGTAGTCGTAATACTCATCGCCATCATCATGGTGGCAGCTGCGGTAGGAATCGCGAAAGCCATTGCCCCCCGCTCCTACAATCCACAGAAAAGCGAACCTTACGAATGCGGTATCCCGACCAGAGGAAAATCCTGGATGCAGTTCAAGGTAGGATATTATCTTTACGCCATCCTCTTCCTCATGTTCGATGTGGAGACCGTTTTTCTTTTCGCATGGGCCGTAGTAGTCCAGGACCTCGGGATCTATGGTCTGGTCAGTGTACTGTTCTTCCTGCTGATTCTGGTACTCGGGCTTGCATATGCATGGAGAAAAGGCGCTCTTGAATGGAAATAAAAGCTGGACACATATATGAAAAGAAACGTCAACATCAAGTCGATGAAATATGAGGATTTCAACGACAACGAGTATATCGAGGATATGCTGAAGGAACTCCG
>CALUQB010000036.1 GCA_944322815.1 uncultured Bacteroidales bacterium
ATGGGCAATATCGGCTCTTTCGGAGGCATGTTTGACCTCTCGGCACTGAACATCAAGGAACCGGTACTGGTCAGCGGAACCGACGGAGTAGGTACGAAACTGAAACTGGCGTTCGAAATGGACAAGCATGATACCATAGGCATAGATGCCGTGGCCATGTGTGTGAATGACGTATTGGCACAGGGTGCCGAACCCCTTTTCTTCCTCGATTATGTGGCTGTGGGACACAACGAGCCGGCGAAAGTGGAGGCCATCGTTTCAGGCGTGGCAGAGGGTTGCCGTCAGGCCGGATGTGCGCTTATCGGCGGTGAGACGGCAGAGATGCCCGGCATGTACGCCGACGGAGAATATGACATAGCCGGATACACTACAGGCGTGGTGGAGAAATCAAAGCTGATAGACGGTTCGAAAGTGAAGGTCGGTGATGTCCTGGTAGGAATCGCGTCTTCCGGTGTACACTCGAACGGTTTCAGCCTGGTCAGGAAGATATTTGCAGACAATAAGCTCGATCTCAAGGCCGCATATCCGGAACTGGACGGTGCTGTTCTGGGAGAAGTGGCCCTGACTCCTACGAAGATCTACGTGAAACAGGTTCTCGATGTGATAAGGAATTGCGATGTGCATGGAGTGGCGCATATCACGGGCGGAGGATTCGACGAGAATATCCCTCGCATACTGCATGACGGACAGGGAATAGAGATCCATGAAGGCACATGGGAGATTCTTCCTATATTCAGGCTTCTCGAAAAATACGGCAAGATAGCGCACAGGGAGATGTTCAATATCTTCAACATGGGCATCGGAATGGTGCTCGCTCTGGATGAGTCCGAGGCTTCAAAAGCCATTTCCATCCTCGAATCCCATGGTGAGAAGGCATCGGTCATCGGACGCATAACTGATTCTGAAGGGGTAAATATAATAGGAAGTAAATAGAAGCTAAATATGAAAAGGGCATTATTCAGTGTTAGTGACAAGGCCGGCGTAGTGGAATTCGCTACGCAGCTGGAGTCTCTCGGATGGGAAATCATCGCCACCGGAGGAACTATGAAACTTCTGCAGGAAGCAGGGCTTGAAATCATCAATATCAGTGAAGTGACAGGCTTCCCTGAAATATGTGACGGCAGGGTCAAGACCCTCCATCCGAAAGTGCACGGAGCATTGCTCGGAAGGCGTGACCTGGAGAGCCACCGCCAGCAGCTCAAGGAAAACGGAATCGAATACATCGACATGGTATGTGTGAACCTTTATCCGTTCAGGCAGACCATAGCCAAGCCTGATGTGACAATGGATGATGCCATAGAGAATATCGACATCGGAGGCCCGTCCATGCTCCGTAGCGCTGCGAAGAACTGGAAATCCGTGACAGTGGTCTGCGATCCTGCCGACTATGCCATGGTCATAGATGAAATCAGGACCGGCGGTGATACTACTCCCGAGACCAGACTGAAACTCTCAGCCAAGGCATATACCCATACGGCAGAGTATGACATGATGATTTCGACATACATGCGCAAACAGGCCGGCCTGAACGAGAAACTTTTCCTGGAATACGATCTGAAGCAGGGTCTCCGCTACGGTGAAAACCCTCATCAGGAAGCCAAATTCTATGCTTCTGTGGACAAAGTGCCTTTCTCTCTCGCCACTGCAGAGCAGTTGAACGGGAAGGAACTGTCATACAACAATATCCAGGATGCCAATGCGGCCCTGAACATAGTCCGTGAATTCGACGAGCCGTTCTGTGTGGGTCTGAAACACATGAACCCGTGCGGTGCGGCCGTAGGCAAGGATGTGACGGACGCATGGAAGAAGACATTCGAAGCTGACAAGGTCAGCATCTTCGGAGGCATCGTGGCCACGAACCGTGAAATAAACAAGGAAGCAGCCGAACTTATGAAACCTGTCTTCCTGGAGATCATCATGGCTCCTTCATTCTCAGCAGAAGCTCTCGAAGTTCTCTGTACGAAGAAGAATCTCCGTCTGCTGAAAGTGGACATGACCAAGGATAACAGTCCACGCATGCAGTATGTCAGTGTCAACGGCGGGCTGCTTGCCCAGAACCAGGATATCAATACCATCGAAGTCAAACCTGAGATGTGCGTGACTGAAACAAAGCCTTGCGATAACATGCTCTCTGACCTTAATTTCGCATGGCGGATAGTGAAGCATATCAAGTCAAATGCTATCGTAGTCGTCAAAGACGGGGTGACTATGGGAGTCGGTGCCGGACAGATGAACCGTATCGGTTCTGCCGAGATAGCTTTGAAACAGGCAGAAGCGACCTGCAAGGAGCGCGGTATCGATGTGAAGACAGTCGGACTCGTAATGGGTTCCGACGCTTTCTTCCCGTTCGATGATTGCGTGACTCTTGCAGCCGAATATGGCGTGAAAGCTATCGTTCAGCCTGGAGGAAGCATCCGTGACAATGATTCCATCGTGAAGGCGAATGAGAATCATATTGCGATGTTATTTACGGGTATGCGTCATTTCAAACATTGAGGGCTTGCCCTCAATGTCGTTCTTCGAACGACAGACCTGTCTAAACCCCCTGCACCCCCTATTAGGGGGATTTCGCTCTTTCCAATCGCGGTCACTTCGTGACTTATTAAGCGGAAACGGCGCATCTGCATCGTTGTGTTTGCCTCCAAATCCTCACATACGGAAGTATGCTGCGGTTTGTCGGCTTCACGCGCCTTGCATCTGCACCGTTTCCGCCAATATCCGGGTGTCACGGCGCATCTGCGTCGTTGCATCTGCACCGTTTCCACCAAATTATACAGTTCAAGCAGGTTTGTAATCTGCTTGTTTTTCATTTTATACGGTATCTGTTTGTCATGTCATTGACAATAATTAATTTTGTCGGATAATGTTATTCTATGAAAAAGATCGGTTTTATCATTCTCTCTGTGATGCTTTTCGCCGCAGGGACACAGGCATACGGACAGTCCCTCAAGGATCTGTTGAATAAGGAGACCATCAAAAATGTGGTGGGCACAGTCGTGGAGGAACTCGATGTGATTCCGGCAAACATAGAAGGCCGGTGGTCATATTCCGGAATAGCCGTAAGACTTACCGGTGACGATATGCTGACAAATGCTGCCTCCGCACTGGCCACGGGACAAATCGAAGAAAAACTGAACGGGTATCTGGAGCAGATTGGTCTGCGTCAGGATACATTCAGTTATACTTTCAGTGCTGACAGTACTTTTTCCACATCATTCGGAAAACTGGATTTCCCGGGAACATACACTTTTTCTTCTGAGGATGACAGCATAAATCTGGATTATGGGAAAAACGGCCGGCTGGGAGGTGTGACCCTGGAAGCGGAAGCGAAGATCTCCCTGAATTCCATGGAACTGCTTTTCAACGCAGACAAGCTTCTTGATTTCATTGAAAAGATATCGGCAGTGGCAGGTGATTCCGGTCTTGGTACGATAGGTTCCCTTCTGGGACAGTATGACGGTATCAGGATAGGATTCGAACTCACAAGGAAATGATTGCCTTAAAAACAGGAAATGGTTTCGGATACTTTGACGGGAATTTAAGAAACTGTTTGGATTTTTATTCGTACTTTTGCAGGGCTGTTGACGTGGTCCGATAAAAGGAATGCAACACGTGAAAGGAAAGTGAAATCGTTTGCGACGATAATAAAAAGATAGAAAATGGAAAATCCTCAAAAAGCTAAAGTACTGGTAGTCGGCGGTGGTGGAAGATGCCACGCCATAGTGGATGCACTTTCGAGATCTGCAAAGGTCGGAAAAATTTATTGCGCCCCCGGCAATGCCGGCATAGCGCAACAGTCCGTGTGTGTGCCGATCAAGGATACGCAGGTGGAGGAATTGAGGGATTTTGCATTGGCCGAAGGCATTGACCTGACGGTAGTCGGTCCTGAAGTTTCCCTGGCGGCAGGCATAGCCGATGTTTTCAACGCTGCAGGGCTGAGGATTTTCGGTCCGTCGAAGGCTGCGGCCATTATAGAGTCAAGCAAGGATTTCGCGAAGCAGCTGATGGCCAAGTATAATGTCCCGACTGCGGCATTCAGGACTTTCGATGATTACGGACAGGCTCTGGAGTATGTCCGGGCCGGATCTTTTCCTGTAGTGCTGAAGTATGACGGACTGGCTGCCGGAAAGGGAGTGGTGATAGCAGAGGATCAGGTCCAGGCTCAGGAGGCTCTGAAAGACATGCTTCTGGATTCGAAGTTCGGAAAGGGCAGGGTAGTGGTCGAAGAGTTCCTCACGGGACCGGAATTTTCCTTCATGTGTTTCGTGGATGGCGGGAAGGTATGGCCAATGACCGTTTCGCAGGATCACAAGCGGGCTTTCGAAGGTGACAAGGGACCTAATACCGGCGGTATGGGCGCTTATTCTCCAGTGCCGCTGATCTCTGACGAGGATGTGGAATATTCTCTGGAGCATATCATGAAGCCTGTGGCTGCAGGCATGGTGGCGGAAGGCCGTCCGTTCAAGGGTGTGCTCTATGGCGGACTGATGAAGACCCCGTCAGGAGTCAAGGTGATAGAGTTCAACTGCCGTTTCGGTGATCCGGAGACGGAGGTGGTACTGCCGCGGCTCGAATCCGATATTTACGATATTTTCTCTGCCGTGGTGGACGGTACGCCTATGCCTGAAATCAGGTGGTCATCCAGAGTCACTCTCGGGTTCGTACTGGCATCGAACGGCTATCCTGGCTCATATGAAAAAGGCCATGCCATATCAGGCCTGGATGAGGCCCAGGCTCTCGGGGATATACGCATATATCACATGGGTACGACTGTCAGGGATGGTGGCTATGCTACAGCAGGAGGGCGTGTGTTGATGGTGGTAGGCTTCGGCGATGATCTGAAGTCGGCCCGGTCTCATGCTTTGAAGGCTGTCGGATGCATCAGGTGCGACAATCTGTTTTACCGCAGGGACATAGGCTGGAGAGTGCTTTAACCATGGCGGATCAGAAGTTTGGAAGAGAGGGTGACCAAAAGCTTTTGGTCACCCTCAAACGTCTACAGAATATCAAGCAGTTCCCTGAAACAGTTTATTCTGAAGAGTTTCGGGTGGTCGAATTCTTCTATGACCTCGTGCTGCCACGTGCTGCTGGCTGGAATGTGGACTCCATAACCTCCGATCTTAAGGACCGGGGCTATGTCTGACTTGAACGAATTGCCCGCCATGAGAAATTCATCTGCTTTGATGCCCAGCACGTCGATGATTTTGCAATAGGCTTCCTCCGTCTTGTCCGGAACGATTTCTATATGGCTGAAAAACCTGGTCAGCCCGGATCTTTTCAGTTTGTTCTCCTGGTCTGTAGTGTTCCCTTTGGTGATGACGATGAGCTTGTATGGCTTTGTGGCGGCTATGGTTTCAAGTGTGTCTTCCACTTCAGGATAAGGAGTGGCCGGATTTCTTAACAGCTCCCGCCCGATATTGTAGATTTCATGTATCCGGGATGCCGGTATCGTGTCTCCGCTCAGCCGCAGGGCGGTTTCAATCATGGACATGGTGAATGCCATGACACCGTAGCCAAGAGTATCAAGATTCCGTATCTCGGTGTGATACAATTCGTTCTGTGCAGATTCAGGATCGCAATATCCGGATACTGCCTTGCTGAATTTTATCTGTGCTTCATCGAAATATGCCTGGTTCTCCCATAGTGTATCATCGGCATCGAATGCCACTACTTTTACGTGTTCTGTCATATCGTCTGTTTGAATGCGGAACAAAAATAATCAAAAACATGACAGTAAGGCAAATTATTTTCTATCTTAGTAATTTATAATTGCTGGCGGACCGCAGAAGCGTGACCGCATTTCGGGTCACCCCTGTGCCGGCAGTATGGATTCTAAATTCAAGAAAATGATAATAAGTGGAAAAGAACTGTCTGCCAGACTCAAGGCTGACATGAGGGATGAAGTTTCTACTTTCCCTGAAAAGTACGGAAGAGTGCCCTATCTGGTGGTGATATTGGTGGGCGATGACCCGGCAAGCGTGTCATACGTGACTGGAAAGGCTAAAGCCTCCGAATTCGTCGGTATCAGGAATACGACCATAAGAAAGCCTGAAACCATATCCGAAGAAGAATTGCTCGACCTTATCAGTCAGCTGAACGCCGATGACACTGTCGACGGCATATTGGTCCAGCTTCCGCTCCCGAAGCATATATCGGAAGCCAAGGTCATAGAGACGATAGACAAGTCGAAAGACGTTGACGGCTTCCATCCTCTGAATGTGGCTGCACTGTGGCAGAAGCAGCCGTGCACTCTGCCATGTACTCCGAAAGGCATCATCAAGATGCTCAAGACCGCAGGTGTGAAGATAGCCGGAAAGAGGGCGGTGGTGATAGGCCGCAGCAATATAGTCGGGCTTCCTGTAGCCAAGCTTCTGCTGGATGAAAACGCTACAGTCACCATCGCACACAGCAAGACTGCCGATCTTCCGTCCCTGACGCGGGAGGCCGAGATTCTCGTCGTGGCGATAGGCCGCCCGAAATTTGTGACGGCCGATATGGTATCCGACGGGGCGGTGGTCATAGATGTCGGAGTCAACAGGGATCCTGAGACAGGCAAACTCTGCGGAGATGTGGATTTTGCGGCCATTGAGCCGAAGGCTTCCGTTATCACCCCGGTGCCTGGCGGCGTAGGTCCGATGACTATCTGCTGCCTTATGGAAAACACGATCGAGTGTTTCCTCAGATCGCGGAAATAACCATGAGGGTGACCCAAAAGGAGCTTTGGGTCACCCTCAAACGTCTTTTTTCGAAACCATTTCTTATAGAACCGCTCTCGACCCCTATTAAGCTATTTCATAGCTATCTCGTTTCGCCTCGGATATGGCGGAATACATTCCGCCATACCTCTCGGCTTATCACTCGGTTAGGGGGATTTCGCTCTTTCCAGTCGCGGTCACTTCGTGACCTTTGAGCCACCCGCATATTTATTTAACGTCAGTTCGACGAATTATTTTACTCAGTACCAGAGACTTCGTCGAACTGACGTTACGATTTCTTCGAAATCTCTTCTTAATCTACGTGTCACCCCTCCTAAATCCTCCCCTACGTATGGGAGGACTTGCCTACGGACTCGTAAAACGAATCCTCTACAGAGGTAGTTCTCTGAAATTCACTGCGTTCTTTTCATCGAACTCACGTTATTTAATCAGGTCAGATATGTCCTTTTCGAGGGCGGCAATGCCTCCGGGATACGTCTTTTCTATGATTTCCGAAGGCTTCTGCTCCCGGGTCCTGTTGAGCAGGGCCGTTATCACATTGTTGTGACCGTTTTCGATGATGGCGGATATCGTGACATGGGCCATAACATAAGCGATGCCTTTGGATTCCGTCTGGAATTTCATGAAACCGGCATTCGACATGTCTGTGAATGTGGCGATATCCGGAGTCTTGCCGTTTAGATATTCCCTCAGTCTTTCCCTTTGTCTGGCTGAAAGATTATGGACCAGAGCTCCGTCCTTGTCGATGCCGCAGTTTTCGAAGAATATTGAAAGTCCGCGCGAGAGCCATTGGCTGATGGTGACATTGGCCGAAAGGTTCCTGTAGAGATTGCTGTTAACCAGATAGTTGATGGCGTCCACATTAAGTTCCGGCTTCCTGCTGTCATAGCCTATGACTACACCTGTTTTCCATTTCGGGAAATATATTGAACCGAATGTCCTGCCATCAGGTTTACGGTCGAATTTTTCCAGTATGAAACTCTTCGCCGCGTCCGGATCTTCGAAGTTGTATATGGTTATATCCAGATAAGGTTTCATGCCGATGCTTGAGAAATAATCCATTTCCTTTCCGATGAATCTGGCAATTTCATTCTTCTCTTCCTCTGACACAGGATCCTGAAGCCACTCTATTCCTTCAAGTTCAGATGCCGTTTCCACCGGTGCCGGTTTTTCAGCCTCCGTATATGCCGGCTTGTCTTTAAACTGTTTCAGGTAGCGTTTCTTTTCCCGTTTCGTCATTTCCGCCATGACTATTTCATCCGGTGCAGCGGCTACGTATGTCAGTCCCTCTTCAGGCTGCAATGTACCGTCGCTCGTGCTGAAATAAGGTATGAAATGGGTGTATATGCTACCTGTCGAAGGAACAGAATTCCCGAACTTGTTTTCATCGAGGAAAAAGAAAGATACGGATACTCCCGACAGTCCGGCTATTCCCACCGGCATACCGGGATATACCGTCTCTCCGGGGAGTATGAAGCATTCGTCCATCATCATGTAGGCGGCGAAAGAATGATCCTGATGATATATGAGAAGTGATCTGCTGTCATTCACTTCACAAGCGGTTCCGAGACGGCAGGCGTATACGGTATCCCCCGGGGCGAGTCCGAAATTCATTGTCTTCATCCGTTCCCGTCTGTCCGTTTTCCATCTGACATATTCTCCGTTGTGAACAGGCAGCAGGTATGGAGTCCTGATGTCGAAATCTTTCGGAAATGCACCTTTGAATCTGTAATACGAACCGGCAGTCTTGAACTGGCTGTCGAAATTAGAGTCTTTCCTGATGGTGAAAACGGTATTTTTTCCTGGTTTCAGAGTATATGACTTGTCATTTATGCGGAAAAGATAATAGTCGCAGTAGTCGTTGTTGTAGTAGTTCAGCATCCGGTTTCCCTCGCTGTCGTGCTCCCATTTGCTTTCGATCATATTTTCCGGAATATGGGTTATGCTGCCCAAAGACTGGGCGTCGGCGGTCCATATCCAGGCTCCTGCCATACAAAGGATGATGGTCGGAATTTGTTTGAAATGTATCATGGTGTTATGAGTATGTGATTGTGGTATTATGAATTCAGTATCCTATCAGCTCCAGAAGATCCGTTTCAAGTCCTTTGATTCCGCCAGGATAAAGATTTTCCATAAGTCTGCTGCACTTTTCCCCTTGAGACGAATGTATCAGCGACCCGACTATGCTGTCATGGTCCTTTTCCACCAGGATGGCGGCGATGGCGTGAGCCAGCGTATACGAAATCCCGTCATTCGTCCTCTGGTGCTGCATGAAGTCGCTGTGGTCGGAGTCGAGGAAACTTTCGATATCGATTTCACCTATCATGAAAGCCGATTTCAGCCTGCCTTTTTCAGCTTCCGAGAGCGAATGCCGCACATTTCCTTTCCTGTCCACGGAGCAGCTCTCGAAGTATCTGGCCAGGCCCTCGTTCAGCCAGGTCGGTATATGCGGTCCCGATATGCTTCTGATGAAATGGTGGCTGATTTCGTGGCATATTACCCTGAAATTCTCATCGGAATGTTTCGGATCATAGCCTGTGATCACTGTTATCTGCTGCGTCGGCAGATACAGGCCACCGATATGTCTTAGATCGTAAGTACGGCCTGTCGTTTCTTCCAGAAAGGCTTCCGCATCCTTTTTGTCATGGAAAGTATAGATGGGAAGTGTCAGGTTTCCGTCCAGACCAAGTCCTGTATAGTAGCCGATTTCATGCTCTATCAGACTGAAAATCCGTGTCTTGTCCTTTTCAGGTACAGGGTCTCCGAGCCAGGTGATTCTGATATTCCCTTCCGCTGCATCCGTATGTTGCCGTGAAGTTCCGGATTTCAGATATGATTTCCTTTCTTTGCCGGACATTTCGCCGGTCACGAGTGCTTCGTCTGTGACGGCGACATAGTTCCTGTATTCTTCAGGGCATACGTCACCTTCGGAGGTGCTGAATACCGGAATGAAATGAGTGTACGGGTACGTGTCTGCCGATGGATTCCCGAGTTTCCTTTCATCGAGAAAGAAAAATGAAAGGGAAAGGCCTCTGCCACCTGATGTGCCGACAGGTTTGCCTGGAAAGACAGTCTCTCCAGGTGATATGAAGTTCGCGGACATGGACAGGTATGCTGCAAAAGTCCCGTCATTATGGCAGACAGTCAGGAGTGACGGATCATCGGTCATGCATGCGGTCCCGTATCGGGTGGCATAGACTGTATCACCCGGCTCAATGGAAAAGCGCATGGTAGCATGCATTTCCGTACTGTCGCTTTCCCATCGGGTCTGGTCCCCGTTTTTGACAGGCAGAGCGTAAATACGGTCATTATATCCGTCACCGGCCGACATCCCTTTGAAAATATACGACGGGCTTTCATTTTCTGATCCGCTATCTGTCACTGCCTTGCTGATGAAAACAGTAGTCTTCCCTGGTTTCAGAACATAAGATTCTCCGTTTTCGTACAAAAGGCAGTAGTCGCAGTAATCATTGTTGGTGTAATCCAGCATCAAGGTACCGTCACTTTCTCCCTTATACAGGGCTTCAATGGCCCGTTCAGGAATGCCTGTCGCCGATTTCAGATCCTGTGCCCGGATCTCACAGTTTTTCCCTGCGGTCAAAAGCAATGCGACCGCTGTCAGCGGCCAATATTTAATTCGAAAATGATTCACGATCCAATAGTTCCAGTGTTGTCTGCAGTCCGGACTTTCATCCGACGAACACAAAGGTACGGATTTTCCGCTACTATTCTAATATTGTTATCCAAATGATTACAGGCAACTAACCGCGTTTTTGGCCTGTAACGTTGTTAGTCCGGAGTTTTTTGTCTGGACTAACCGCGTTTTCGCCACGTAGCGTAGTTAGTTCGGAGGTTTTCTGCTGGACTAACCGCGTTTTCGCCCTGTATCGTTGTTAGTCCGGAAGTTTTTCTCTGGACTAACCGCATTTTCGGCCCGTAGCGTAGTTAGTCCGGAGGTTTTTGCCTGGACTAACCGCATTTTCGGCCTGTAGTGTTGTTAGTCCGGAAGTTTTTAACTGGACTAACAGCATTTTCGCCCTGTAGCGTTGTTAGTCCGAAGGTTTTTTGCTGGACTAACAGCATTTTCGCCACATAGCGTTGTTAGTCCAGTGGTTTTCTGCTGGACTAACCGCATTATCGCCCCATATCGTTGTTAGTCCGGAGGGTTTCTGCCTGGACTAACCGCATTTTCGGCCCGTAACGTTGTTAGTCCGGAGGTTTTCTGTCTGGACTAACTGCATTTTCGCCCCATATCGTTGTTAGTCCGGAAGATTTCTGCTGGACTAACATCATTTTCGCCCCATAACGTTGTTAGTCCGGAGAGAGATGCGGATAGCGAGGAGGGAGATGCGGGAGGGGATGGGTGGCAGGTGACGATTTTTCTTTTTTTATACTGTTGTTTTTCTTTTTTTGACGTTCCGGTCCCGGTTTCCGACATAAATTCGCTCCTGCAATCTTGATTGATTGTAAAGGTATTGTCCGGGCGGACGCATGCCCGGACAATGACAATGTCTAAAATTTTAAATTTATTGTTATGGGAAACAGTGTTGTAGAAAGCAGACCAGTCGAAAGCAGGAAGGCTGTAGTGCAGAGGTATGTCGATATCCTGACCGATGCGGGATTGAAGGCGGTGTTCGGTGACCAGAGGAACAAGGACGTGCTCATTGACCTGCTGAATGTCATCCTCCCGCCTCACAGGATGGTGGCCGACATATCGTATGAGACTACGGAGATTCCAGGATTTACTCTGTTCAACAAGAGTGTCAGGTTCGATCTCAGATGCCGGGGTGAGGACGGACGGCAGTTCATCGTCGAACTACAGTGTTATCATCAGGCCAATTTCTTCAGAAGGTGTGTCCTGTATGCGTCGAAGGCTTACGACATGGGCTCGCAGAGGGGTGACGGGCAGGTGTACGACATCCCTCCCGTGTATTTCATCGGTCTTCTCGACAAGGACCTCCAGGACTTTCAGAAGCATTCGCCGGAGGACAGTGTTATCGCGGAGTATACCTTCCGTGAAAAAACGACGATGAAGGTGCCGGATGAGACTATTTTTTGTATCTTCGTGGAACTGAACCGGTTCGACAAGGAACTTGAGGAGTGTGGGACTTTGTTGGAGCAGTGGTGTTTCGCGCTGAAACATATCAGCACTCTGGACAGGTTGCCGGAGGAGTTGAGGACGGAGGCATTCGAGCGTCTGTTCCAGGCCTGCGAGATCTCGAAGTTCGAGCCTGAAGTGAAACTTAAATACGAGAAAGAGATGATCACCGAACGGGACTATTACAACATGCTGAACACGGCTAAGGCTGATGGTCTGGCAGAGGGCGAGGCGAAAGGACGTGAAGAGGGTCTGGCTATGGCTGCAAAAGAGCTGAAGAAACTCGGACTGCCGACAGACATTATCATCAAATCCACAGGATTATCTGAAGCTCAGATAGCTGAATTGTAGAGAATTGGATAAACCTGAAGTGAAACTTAAATACGAGAAAGAGATGATCACGGAACGGGACTATTACAACATGCTGAACACCGCTAAGGCTGATGGTCTGGCGGAGGGCGAGGCGAAGGGGCGTGAAGAAGGTCGTAATGAAGAAAAGATTCGGATAGCGAAGGCACTCAAGGAAAATGGAGTAGCAGACAATATCATTGCCGCTACTACTGGAATACCGGAATGGCAGATCGCTACTCTTGAGTAGCTTATATTAGCGTGAGTTCGATGAAAAGAATGAAGTGACATTCAGAGGGTGAATTCAAAAGGGGATATTCTCGTGAACCGTTCACGACCTATTAGGGGTATCTTGGCCTCCGGCTCAGTCCCTTCGGGATTTTTGATCCACCCCTTTGAGGTCTGAGAACATCCCCATGACAGGTGTGGGGTAAAACAGAAAACCACCCTCTTTAGAGGGGTGACACTTAAAATGAAATTAACATCGGGAAAAGTCTATCTTGGTATAAGCGGGGCAACGGATTCCCGGAGGATCATTTCAGGCGACAGCTCGATCTGCGATTTGATCTCCTTGTGATTCGATATGCTGTCGTGCAGCAGTTTTACTGCCATCTTTCCCATCTCGTCTACCATCTGGCCGATACGTGTGACGGGCGGCTCCAGAAAATCCAGGTACAGATAGTTGTCGAATGATATCAAGGAAATGTCATCAGGTATCCTGAGCCTGGCCTCCCTGATGGCTTTTATGGCCCCAAGTCCTATATTGTTGCTCAATGCGAAAATAGCCGTAGGCCTGTGATCGTTGTTCAGGAGCAGTTTCGTCTCCAGATAGCCGTTCTGTATCGAAAATTCGTTGCCAACGATGACGGCCCTGTCTTCCAGCCGGTTTTCTTTCAGGACATTCATGTAGCCTTCGATTCTTTTCCTGTTTGTCATGGCGGCGGGAGGGCCCTGGATACAAGCTATATCCTTGTGCCCGTTCCTGACCAGCAGGGAAGTGGCCATGTATCCGCCGTGGTAGTTGTTGGTCACTACATACGGCAGGGAAGAATTCTCATAGTATCTGTCTATCAGGACTATCGGTATGCATTGGCTGTTTGTCTGTTCCAGATATGAAGGATCACTTCCGCACGGGGCTATTATGATGCCATCGACCTGACGCGAGAGGAGGGTGGTGATGGAAGAATTCTGGTTTTCTTCGTTTTCCATAGTGTCGGCCACTATGGTGGTATAGCCGTATTTTCTAGATTCCAGTATGATTACGCTTGCCATTTCCGCAAAATACGGATTCGCCAGAGACGGGACCAGCAGGCCAATAGTCTGCGATTTGTTTATGCGCAAATTTTTCGCGATGAGATTGGGTGTATAGCCGCATCTTTCGGCCTCGTCCAGAATGATGTCCACAGTCTCTCTGGAAATCCGGCTTGAATATGCCTTATTATTTAATACTCTGGAGATTGTAGATTTTGAAAACCCTGTATTCCGGGCTATAGTCTCTAACGTGGTCTTCATGGTTCGTTTGGTTTCAGTGCTGCGCAAAAATAATAAAAGTTTCGCTAAAAATCATGCAAAAACTTTAAATTTTTCATAAAAATAGTCGTTTTCTTAAAATTTAATAAATAATTTCACAAACAGAAACCACGGAAAACACTAATTATTATATAGCAATGACAAAGTCTAAAAAAATTCTGATTATCGGCAGCAGCAATACCGATATGACTGTGAGGACAGAGAAACTGCCGCTGCCGGGTGAGACTGTTCTTGGAGGGACATTCACCATGGGCCATGGAGGGAAAGGCGCGAATCAGGCAGTCGCAGCGAAAAGGCTTGGAGGCGATGTGGCATTCGTCTGCAAAGTCGGGAAGGATCTTTTCGGGGACAGTTCCGTGAAAGGTTATGAATGTGAAGGAATAGATACATCACATATTTTGTATTCCGAACTGCCGTCAGGTGTAGCCTTGATCAGTGTGGATGCGGATGCGGAAAATTCCATTTCAGTAGCTTCAGGTGCCAACCTGGATTTCAGCCCAGAAGATATCAGGAGTATGGAGAACGTCATAAAAGATGCGTCCATCCTGCTTCTTCAATTGGAGATACCTGTGGAAACAGTTCTGGAAGCCGCGAGAATCGCTTCGGAAGCAGGACTCTATGTCATCCTGAATCCGGCCCCTGCATGCAAACTTCCTGAAGAAATCTATCGTTATGTATCTTTGCTGATTCCTAATGAGACAGAAGCGGGTCAGATGTCCGGAATCAGTATCTCAGACTGTGATTCTGCAGAATCGGCAGCCAGGGCGCTGATGAAAAGCGGAACGAAGAGCGTTATCATCACGTTGGGCTCGAAAGGTTCCATGATATATGGGGAGAACGGGTCGGAGTTCATCCCGTCCAGAAAGGTTGATGCTGTGGATACGACAGCAGCCGGAGACACTTACTGCGGAGCATTGAGCGTAGCTCTGGCTGAGGGCAAGACACTCCATGATGCCGCGGTTTTCGCTACGGCGGCTTCTTCCATCGCCGTTACCAGACGTGGAGCGCAGGACTCCATCCCGACCAGAAGCGAGGTCGACAATGTAATGTAGGATAATATATAGAAACACTAAAACACATCATACCATGTTTATCGTAAACAGTTATGCTCTTGCTGTGATATTCTGTTTTATCACAATGATGTGCTGGGGTTCCTGGGGAAATACCCAGAAACTTGCGGCCAGGAACTGGAGATATGAGCTTTTCTATTGGGACTATGTCATCGGGATGCTTCTGTTCTCGCTGGTAATATGTTTCACTATGGGAAGTTTCGGTTCTCAAGGCAGATCTTTCATCGAAGACCTGGGGCAGGCTGACGCTGCAAATATCTGGAGTGTCATTCTGGGCGGTGTCATTTTCAATGCTTCCAATATCCTGCTCTCAGCATCCACTTCCATCGCAGGAATGTCGGTTGCCTTTCCTCTTGGTGTGGGACTCTCTCTGGTCCTCGGTGTCATCATCAATTATT
The DNA here is from genome assembly GCA_944322815.1 of uncultured Bacteroidales bacterium. Taxonomy (GTDB): domain Bacteria; phylum Bacteroidota; class Bacteroidia; order Bacteroidales; family UBA932; genus Cryptobacteroides. The sequence goes on from CALUQB010000036.1 coordinate 15,161, forward strand.
TCGGAGCGCCTAAAGGCGACCCGGTAATATTGTTCCTTGGAGTAGCTCTCATAGTCGTGGCTATAATATGCAACGGCATTGCATCCGGTAGAATGCAGGCAGGAAAAGCCGTGAAAGATTCGGCCCGTAACAGGAAAGGCCTTATACTGGCGGTAGTCGCAGGTGTCCTGATGTCATTCTTCTACAGGTTCGTGGCCAAGGCCATGGATCTCGGGAACTTCGAGCATCCGGCTCCGGGCATGCTTACCCCTTACACTGCCATCTTCATATTCTCTGTGGGAGTGCTGCTGAGCAATTTCCTGTTCAACTCCCTCGTGATGAGGTATCCGTTCGTAGGAGAGCGTGTCAGCTACGGCGAGTATTTCCGCGGCAGCTTCAAGACCCATCTTACGGGTATGCTGGGCGGTGCGGTATGGTGTCTCGGAACAGCGTTCAGCTATATCGCTTCAGGCCAGGCCGGAGCTGCGATATCGTATGCTCTCGGACAGGGAGCCCCTATGATAGCCGCGATTTGGGGCGTCTTCATATGGAAGGAATTCAAGGGTGCCGACAGGGGTACGAATACCCTGCTTTCAGTGATGTTCCTTTTCTTCATAGCGGGACTGGCACTGATCATAGTTTCCGGAGGTAACTGATAAAAAACCTTGTCAAGAACAAACAAAATGCTATTCCGATGAATACAATGGCAAAATTTATTGTGACAGCTCTGCTGTCAATGTTTTCGCTGCTTTCAGTCCGGGCGCAGGACGTGACCATCAAGGGTCATGTCAGCGCCGCGGATGACGGCGGTCCTCTCGCGGGAGCCGCGCTTATAGCAGTGGGGGGGTACTCCATAACAGACAATGAAGGCAATTTTTCCATGACAGTCAGCCCGGATGAGGCTGTCACAGTATCTTATCTGGGCTATGACGACTACACATTCACGCCGGGAAACACGGCGACTTTCAACATCGTCCTCGAAAGGCCTGCAGCCACCATGCTGGATGAGACCGTGGTCATAGGATACGGAAAGACCACGAAGAAGGAAGTGACCGGTTCCGTGACCAGCCTGAAATCCACGGACTTCGATCTGGGCTCATTCACGGATGCCACGACCATGCTTCAGGGAAAAGTGGCGGGACTTACCATCACGAACCCTGACGGCGGTGACCCGAACGGCTCATATGAGATACTTCTCCGAGGCACGAATACGCTGATGGCTGGCCAGGGCCCGCTGATCATCATCGACGGAGTCGTGGATGCCGATATCCGGAACATCAATTTCCAGGAAGTCGAATCCATCGATGTGCTCAAGGACGGTTCCGCGGCTGCCATTTACGGTACCAGAGGTACCAACGGAGTGATCATCATCACTACGAAGAGGGCGAAGGCCGGCCAGATGACAGTCGAATATGACGGACAGGTCTCAGTCCAGACTGTAGCACGCAGGGCTGTTCCGATGACGGCCGGACAGTTCGAATATACTGTCGAGAACTTCGCCCCGGCATCATCCGGCTCTCTCTACGGTTCCGACTACGCCGGAAATGGTTGCTCTGTGGGAGATAGGTGCGACATGGGTCACTGCCGCCCAGCCAGGATTTTCCCGGGACGGAATCATAGTCGGTATTCCGGCTGAAACGGCGGCATCGGCTACCAAGGAGACTTTGAAGTCACTCGGAGGGCTTTTCCTTCCGCAGAGCGGATGGCGCCAAGCTGACGGAACCATAGACAGGGACTGGCTCGTGGCTGTCAGAAGCGGTACATCACTTGACCACATCAGCGGCAGTGAGGCTGATGCAGGCAAAGGAGGCATGTCATTGGGTGATTCCGGCGGATACCGGGACCTGGTCGGCTGGGGTGACGGCAATAAGGAACGGGCCGCAATGGTGCGTTGTGTAAAGGATTTGTAGTAAGACGCCATGAAAACTTTTGCAAAACTTTTATTGTCATTGTGTTCGGGTCTGGTTCTGGTGCAGTGCACGGAACCTGGCCTGGAACACAGACCATCGGTCAGATATGAACTGAGCGGAGGTGCAGGGCATTATGACTATGCCCCGAGCTTCATCATCGACGAGTACGGTATCATATACGGTTTCCTGTGCGAGAACCGTGACCCTTTCAAAATCGTGGATTATGTGTATCTTTACAAGGGAATCCCGACTGAAAACGGCTATGTCTGGCAGCCGGGGACACAGATAGTGGCACCGTCGGAAGACGGCTGGGACGACTGCCATATCTGCGATCCGGATGTGAGGAAATTCCGTACCACGTACAAGGGCGAGACTTATGACTGGATCATGACTTATCTCGGTGTAGACCAGTGGGACTGCAACCACAATCAGATAGGACTCGCGGTGTCGAAGAATATTGAAGGCCCTTACATCAAGTTCGAAGGAAATCCGCTTGTGCCTTATGCAGGACGGGACAAGTGGGGGACAGGGCAGAGCACTACGATAGTCAAGGATTCCACTACCATCATGCTTTTCTACCATTCCACCACGGAAAACGGTCCGTATTGCTATCGTGAGATAAAACTTGACGACCTGGAGAATATTGAAATCGGGGAAGAAGTCCATGTGCCTTTCCTCGAAGCGAATACTTATCCTGTGTTTTCGGATGACTGGATTTTCACCGTGTCGGAACGCAGAGGAGAGAACTATGACGATTCCGTGATACCTACATGGGTAGGTGACGAATGCGTGGTCAGATACCGGCCTTTGTCAGACGGAGTCATCGCCGGCGATGCATCGGAATGGAAGGAAATGTATGTCATAGGACCTGAGGACAGCGGTTTCCCGAGAAACCACAACCCGGGCTTCCTGACCGACTTCTACGGCTACCTGCCAGATGAGTCGCAGCTTGTGGTATATTTCACCCCGGCCGTGACAGGCGAGAACTGGCTCTGGTCTTACGACCTGTATTCGGCCACTTTCAGATTGGAGGATTTTATAAGATAATCTTATCTTTGTATCAATATCAAACCTTAAAAATTTTCGGATATGAAACCAGGAATCGTTTTTTTTCTGATCACGGTGCTTTTCACCGTCTTTTCATGCCATCCTGCTCCTCAGGAGGACACAAGACTCAAGGTAATCCTTGAAACCGATATCGGAAACGATGTCGATGACGCGCTGGCGATGGACATGCTTCACAAGTATATCGATGCGGAGGAAATCGATGTCCTGGCCATAATGATAAACAAGAACGGAGAGGCTCCCGCCGAGTTTACGGACATCATGGATACATGGTACGGCCATTCCGATATCCCGATAGGCATCGTCAGGAACGGAGCCGACTGCGAAACCGATGCCGTGAATTACGCCAAGGCAGTATGCGGCATGAAGGATTCATCAGGGAAACCTGCTTTCAGCCGCTCTCTGGATTCTTATTCCGACCTTCCGGACGCCCATCTCCTCTATCGCGAGATACTTGCAGGGCAGCCTGATTCTTCGGTGGTGATAGTTTCCATAGGATTCTCGACAAATCTCGCAAGACTCATGGAGACAGAAGCCGATGAATTCTCCCCTCTGACAGGAAAAGAACTCGTGGCGTCAAAGGTAAGGCTGCTGTCGACTATGGCGGGCTGTTTCAACAACCCTGAACTGTGCGAGTACAACGTGGTGAAAGACATTCCTGCAGCGAAAAAGGTTTTCGAGGAATGGCCTGGAAAGATAGTCACTTCTCCGTTCGAGGTAGGTATCGACATACTTTATCCGGCGTCCAGCATAGAGAATGATTTCGGCTGGACTGCATTTCATCCGGTAGTGGAGGCATACAAGAGCTATCTGCAGATGCCGTATGACAGACCGACATGGGATCTGACGGCATTGCTGTATGCCGTAGAAGGCGGCAGCATGTTCACCCTTTCACCGGCAGGCAGGATAACCGTGGCTGAAAACGGGTCTACGGCTTTCACCCCTGATCCGGAAGGAAACAGGTACTATCTGATCGCTGACGAAGAGCAGAACAGGAGCATCGTGGATCATTTCGTGAAGATGATTTCTTCTGTTCCTGAAAGTCAGAAAACGGAAAACTGACGGGAAAATGAAACTCTTTCCTTACATGGCGGCAGTTTCCATATTGTGCTGCCTGTGCTCATGTTCGGAGAAGCCGGATTACAATGAAATAGGTGTGGCTTTCAGCAATGACCTGGCCTCCGGTGCATGGAAAAAGTATCCGGAACAGCTGGTCTGCAAGACCTGGCAGACTGACGGTGACCAGGTTATCGGCACCGGCGTATATTCCTGGGGAGTCGGCCAGCCTTCCGCTGTTTCCCTGGACGGCAAGGGAAAGGTCCTTCTGACCTATACTACAGGTGATATGAGCGGAACCCGGGTGGTCTGGCGTGAGGCTGACATGAGCGATGTGGAAAACGTCACCATGACGCCTCCGAGGACCATAGTACAGGCAGGACTGTACGGAGTCGACGGCAAAAGCCGGGATTATACCTGCAATGCCGACTTCGCCGTGAATATGGAGGAAGACAAGATACTTATGATACGTCCCGTACAGCCCCATCCTGCCGACTATCCGTCCTATATTCCTGTCGCCCAGGAGATAGACTGCATGAATCTGTCGGATTTCAGGATGTCGAAAGGCGAATGGACTCCGGTTTACAGGATCATGCCCTCGGATACCGGTTTCCCGAGAAACCACAATTCATGTCTTCTCAGGGACAGTTACGGCTATATCCGGGACTGGGAGAATCCTGTGTTCTATTATACTGTGAGCAAGGCGGCACCTGACGTGCAGGCTTCCGGTTCCATGCATGCCGAGTGGACCTATCACATTTACAAAAGTTTTCTATTCCGGGAAACGATTTGACCGGAATATCTCTTATGGAAGTACCACGACGTGAGGGTGACCAAAAAGGGATTTTTGGTCACCCTCAAACGTCTTTCTTCGAAAGACTGGACCCATCCTAACTCCCTCTGTTCGCTTTCGAATGTCCACTGGACATTCTCATAGAACCGCTCTCGACCCCTATTAGGGGGATTTCGCTCCTTCCAGTCGCGGTCACTTCGTGACTTTTGACCCACCCCCATGTTTTACTCCTGTTCCGATAATACCCAATGCCCGCCTTTGTCAGGCCCGATCCTTTTGATTATGCCCTCGGCTTTCAGCCGGGCAATATGCTTTTCCACTGCCTTTGGCGTTATGCCTATTATATCGGCAATGGCTGACGCACTCAAAGTGCCGTCTTCCGCTATCAAGGATTTTTCATGACATGAAAACCATAAATGTGTGACGAGGAGCCGGGAAGAGTCTGCCGGGAAAAGCTTGTGTGTTTCTTGTGAAATCGTAAAACAAATTTTGTGCAATGATATTTTGTTGTAACTTAATGATATAGTATATAAAAATTGCGCAAAAATTTATGTTTTTCGCTAAAATCATTGCAGAAACTTGAGATTTTTTCTAAAAAAACAGCTTGATTAAAATAATTTTAAGGAACTTTAGCAGGTTATAATACCGGTTCATAACACAAAGAAAACTGTTAATCAACGCAAATCATGAAAAAGACACTTGCATTTATTGTGCTGTGGTTCAGTGCGATGGCTGCTGTCTGGGCTCAGGATACCGTATCCGGTACGGTGACTGACCGCAACGGCGAGCCTCTTGTCGGCGTGGCAGTGACAGTGCCTGCCAACCCGACTCCGCTTGGAACCACCACAGATTTGGACGGACATTATGTCCTGAGCGTCCCTGATGATGCCGTGCTGGAATTTTCATCGCTCGGCTATCATTCCGTCTCTGTAAAAGTGACGGGGGGGGGTGGAGTCTATAATGTAACTCTCGAAGAAGACAACGAACTTCTTGATGAAGTGGTCGTTGTCGGATTCGCTACCCAGAAAAAAGTAAATCTGACAGGAGCAGTCAGTACACTCGACAATGAAGCTCTCGAATCAGTCCCTGTTCACAATCCGGTCCTCGCTCTTCAAGGCCAGATTCCCGGCCTGACCATCACACAGAACAGCGGCCAGCTCTACAACAACGGTCCTTCAGTCCAGCTCCGAGGCCTGACTACCATCGGTGAAGGCTCTTCAGGCTCAGTACTCGTCCTCATAGACGGCATGGAGGGAGACCTTACCACTCTCAACGCCCAGGACATAGAGAGCATATCTGTCCTGAAAGATGCTGCGGCATCGTCCATTTACGGTTCACGCGCCCCGTTCGGAGTCATACTGGTTACCACGAAGGCCGGCAAGAAAGGCAAGGCCCAGGTGAACTACAACAACAACTTCCGTTTCAAGTCTCCTATAAATATGCCCGATGTCGCGGATTCCTACTCATGGGCTCTCTATTTCAATGCGGCTTCGAACAATTCCGGTCTCGGAGACGACATCAGCCCCGAACGTCTTCAGAGAATAAAGGACTACATGGACGGGAAAATATCCTACAATACTATTCCGGCCGAAAACGGCCAATGGGGGACTGCCTATACCGAAGGAAATGACAATGTAGACTGCTATGATGTCTTTTTCAGCAATCTGACTACAGCCCAGGAACACAACCTCAGCATAAACGGCGGAACAGATGCCGTGAACTATTATGTCTCTGCCAACTACATCGATGAGAAAGGTACGCTGAACTGGGATCTTGACGGCCTGCAGAGGCTGAATGTTTTCGGGAAAGTGCAGGCAACCCCTTACAAGTTCCTGAAAATAGGCTACAGCGCCAGATACATGAGGGAATGGTATCATCAGCCTACAGCCATGACAGACGGTTCGTTCCAGAACTTCGCCAGGTATATCTGGCCGGTCAGCCCTATATATGACCCTAACGGCAATCTCTTCAATGACACTGCCCTGCAGTATGTCGAAGGCGGGCAGACCAAGACGAACAACACCACTTTCGTCCAGCAGTTCAATGTGGAGTTGAATCCGCTTCCGGGCTGGAGGATCGTAGGGGATGTGAACTATCGCCACCGCGATTATTTCAACAGAGCAGTCTCTCTGCCTGTGCATCAGATATGTGTCGACGGAACCACACCGGGAACGGAATGGAATCCGCATTCCTATGTGTCTGAAGTGGCGGGAAAGAATGAATTTCTGACAGTGAATGCATACACTGACTACGAGCATACTTTCGCGGATGCACATTATCTGAAAATCATGGCGGGATTCCAGACAGAAATGTACCATGACAATGATGTGACTGCCAAGAAGGAAGGCGTCATTGTGCCTGACATACCGACCATAGACACATCTTCCGGGCTGTATGACGGCACGCCTGTTCCGCCTGAAGTCTCCGGAGGTACTGGCTCATGGAGGACTGTGGGATTCTTCGGACGAATCAACTATAATTTCAAGGAAAGATATCTCGCGGAGGTGAACCTCCGGTATGACGGCTCGTCCCGTTTCAGGGCTGACAACAGGTGGGGCTTTTTCCCTTCATTTTCACTTGGATGGAATCTTGCTAACGAGCCGTTCTTCGAGCCTGCAAGGCAATGGGTGGACATGCTCAAGGTCCGTGCGTCATATGGCTCGCTAGGAAACCAGAACACCACTTCATGGTATCCGACCTATCAGACCATGGGCTTCGCCAATTCTTCCGGCGAGTGGCTGATCAACGGCCAGCGTCCTAACGGTGCATGGCCCCCTGCCCTCATTTCCATGCTCCTGACATGGGAGAAAGTCCGTTCATGGAACGTGGGATTTGATTTCGGTGCGTTCAATGGAAGACTGACCGGCTCATTCGAATACTTCGTCAGGCAGACTCTTGATATGGTAGGCCCCGCAGATGAGCTTCCTGTAATTCTTGGTACATCAGTACCTTCCACGAACAATACCGACCTGCAGACACAAGGCTGGGAACTTGAACTTTCATGGCGTGATGTGGCTTTCGGCCAGCTGAACTATGGCGTCCGCCTCGTTCTTTCCGATGCCCAGGCCACTATCTTGAGATATTCAAACCCTTCCGGTACTCTTGACAAGTATTATTCCAGTCAGAAGGTCGGAGAAATCTGGGGATATGAGACAGTGGGAATAGCGAAGACAGATCAGGAAATGCTTGATCACATAGCTACCCTTCCTAACGGCGGCCAAAGCTCCCTCGGAAGTGACTGGGGCGCCGGAGATATCATGTACAAGGATGTCAATGGCGATGGCAAGGTAGACAGCGGCGCTAACACGGTGGATGACCATGGTGACCTGGTAGTCATCGGAAACAACACTCCGAGATACAGCTTCGGTATTGACCTGACGGCTCAGTGGAAAGGCATTGACCTCCGTGTATTCCTCCAGGGAGTGGGGAAACGCGACTATTTCCAGGGAAGCCGCTATTTCTGGGGAATCACCGGTCAGAGTAAATGGGAGGCTATCGGCCTGTCAGAACATCTGGATTATTTCCGTGCCGACGAGGACGATCCTATGGGACAGAATCTCGATGCGTACTATCCGAAGCCGTATTTCAATACCATGAAGAATACGAAGACCCAGAGCCGGTATCTTCAGAATGCGGCATACTGCAGACTGAAAAATGTCCAGATAGGCTATACAGTTCCTCAGAAGTACACTTCCAAAATCGGGATATCGAATCTCAGAGTATATCTGTCCGGGGAAAACCTGGCCACTATCACGAAGATGACGAAACTCTTCGACCCGGAAACAGTCGGGGCGAATTACCTGGGAAATGTATATCCTCTGACCAGGACATATTCAGTCGGTTTAAGTGTTACATTTTAATCGGGATCATTTATGAAAAACAGAATATTGCTTTATGCCCTGTCCGCAGGGATGATGCTGTCGTCCTGCAACGCCTTTCTGGACCTGGAGCCTGAATCGGCTCTGTCTCCCGAGCAATACCTGACGACGGAAGAGAATCTGGGAGCATATGCAACAGACCTTTACAATATGTTCCCGGAACATGAACGCAGCACATGGGGATATTGGCGTTCTGACGCCAATACCGACGATATGGCCTCTGCACAGCCTGGAGATGCCTTCGCTCCCGGATATTGGAGAGTAGAGCAGACAGGAGGCTCTTATGCCTTTGAACGCATATACAGGTGCAACTATTTCCTGAATTTCGTGCTTCCTCTTTATGAAGCAGGTGAAATCACAGGTGTGGAAGCCAATATCCGCCATTATATTGGCGAAGCCTATTTTTTCAGAGCCTGGGCTTATTTTGAGAAGCTGAAGGCATTGGGAGATTTCCCTATAGTGGAAGAGCCGATAGCCGATGATCTCGTTCAGCTGACAGCGGCGAGCAAGAGAATGCCGAGGAATGAGGTGGCAAGATTCATCCTTGCAGATCTGGACAGGGCCATAGAATATATGTCCGAGACCCCTCCTGTCGGCGGCTCGAACAGGCTGGATGATGACTGCGCCCGTCTTATGAAATCACGGGTGGCCCTGTATGAAGGCACTTGGGAGAAATATTTCAAGGGCACGGCTTTCGTCCCGAACGGACCTCAGTGGCCAGGGGCGTCAAAAGACTACAACCAGGGCTATGAATTTCCGTCAGGAGATATAGACAGCGAGATAGACTATTTCCTGAAGATAGCGATGGACGAGTCTAAAATCATAGCAGACAAATATCCTCTGACCGAAAACACCGGTGTATTCCAGAAAAGTGCTGACGAAGCTGTAAATCCTTATTTCAATATGTTCGGCGCCATCGACATGAGCCAGTATCCTGAAATCATGCTTTGGAGAGACTACGGTGCGTCTGCAGGACTGACAAATTCCGTAGTGGAATTTGCGGCGGCGGCCAACAGCGGGTGCGGCATTACCAAGAGCATGGTCGAAGCCTTCGTGATGAGCAACGGCCTTCCTATTTATGACGCCGAGTCAGGCTACCCTGGTGATGCTGATTTGCTGAAAGTCACGGAGAACAGGGATTCGCGGGCTCAGATTTTCATCAAGAAGCCCGGTGACACGAACCTGCATTCTGCAGGAGGTCCGGAGTCATATGTTACAGAGCCCTGGCCGAATGTGGTGCATTCTACTGCATCCATGAAATACACTACAGGTTATGCCATCAGGAAAGGCCTTAATTTCGACGGCGCGCAGTCGTTCAGAAATGAGTCGGAGGTCGGGCTGATTGTCTTCAGGGCAGTGGAGGCGTACCTGAACTATATGGAAGCATGCTATGAAAGGACAGGAAGTCTGGACGGAGATGCCAGGAATTACTGGGCCAAGATCAGAAACAGAGCACACGTGGCTGATTTTCAGACGACCATCGACCATACTGTGATGGAAAAAGAGAAGGATGACTGGGGAGCATGGTCTGCAGGCCAGCTTGTAGACGCGACATTGTACAATATCCGCAGGGAAAGACGCTGCGAACTGATGGCCGAAGGCTACAGGGGAGCTGATATCCGTCGCTGGCGCTCGCTGGACCAGCTTATCGATACTCCTTACCATGTCTATGGTGTCAATCTCTGGGAAAAGCTTGCGTCAAATGCCGATTTCCTGAAGGCCAATCCAGGCGGTCTGAAAGAAGGTGAGAATGTATCGCCGAGAAGCTTCGGAAACTATCTTGCTCCTTACCACATTATGCAGAACAACAGGGTGTATAACGGCTACGGCTGGAGAATGGCGCACTATCTCGACCCTATTGCAGTCCAGCATTTCCTGATTACAGGAGACGGTGATGTGAATGCATCCCCTCTCTACCAGAACCCCGGCTGGCCTGTACAGGCAGGTCTCGGCGCACAGAACTGATAAACCATCGAGTATATGAAAAGAAACACATTCATACTTATGGCCGCAATGCTGGCAGTCTTCACGGCGGCATGGGCATGCCAGAAGTCAGATCCTTACATAGATGTCGAAAAGGACTCCTATGAGGTGACGGCGGCCTACACTGAGCTGAACATACCTGTCAGCTGCAACACGAATTCCACAGCTTCCGTCAGATATGACGGGGAGGCTTCCGGATGGATACTTCTTCTGCCGTCTCTTCTGGACGGCAACGGAGTCTACTCTTTGTGGATAGATGAAAATCCTGACGAAACTGCAGGCAGGACAGCCACGCTGGTCATCAATGCCGGAACAGCCGTCAAGGAAATAAAGATAGCCCAGGGCATGATGACTTCACTCGCAGTGTCTCCTGGCTTTATAGCCACTACTGTCGCAGAAGGAACGTATCAGGTAAAAGTCACTTCCACCGGGAAGTGGACAGTCACGCCTGATGAAGCTACGGAAGAGTGGCTCTCTATAGACCGGACTTCCGGAGAAGGCGATGCAGTCCTGAATTTCAAATTCTCGAAGCTTGCCGACAGCGATGTCCGGACTGCCAAAGTCAAGATAGCTACAGATATAAAAGAAGCTGAGATAACTATCCAGCATGGCTATGCGCAGGAAATCGGAGGCGTCGTATGGGCGAAGGCGAATGTCGGTGAACCTGGTTTCTTCGTTTCCGCTCCTGATGACCCGGGAATGCTCTATCAG
>CALUQB010000037.1 GCA_944322815.1 uncultured Bacteroidales bacterium
GACCAAGGAATTCGTCGAACAGTCGTTAAGGATTTCTGCGAAATCCAATTTTCTTAAACCCCAGTCGCTGTGGCGACAGCCCCTTTCCAAGGGGCGCCACCCCCTACCGCCCCCTCGCCGGGGGCCCGTCGCAGGACTTGCGTCCTGCTCCTCAGCGGTAGTTCGATGATTTTCAATAATTAAAATTCATCGAACTCACGTTATTTTATTCTAACTCCGGTTCGACAAATTGACATCAGACACTGTCCTTTCCCAGAAAGTCCTTCAGATGCCTGCGGGCCCTGAACAAAAGTGTCCTTACAGCAGCGGACGACATTCCCGTTATGGCTTCTATGTCTTTCACGGACTTGTCCTCCATATAGAAAAGCAGGACAGCCGTCCTTTCTCTGTCCGAGAGGGAGTTTATGGCAAGATACAGTTTCTGGTGCGCGAAAGCCTTGTCGGAGGCATCGTCGGAAATCCTGTCATCAGGCATCTTCCCGACAGGCAGGCGCCGGCTTTTCTTCCAGTCGCAAAAGCAGTTATAAGCTATCCTGAAAAGCCACGTACTGAATCTGGAACGTCCCTCAAAGCCCGTATATGACATGTATGCCTTCAGGAGAGCCTCCTGTGCCAGGTCATCGGCAGCCACACGGTCACCATCGCATAACACGCACAGGAACCGCCGCAGCGATTCCTGCTCTTCAGCCACAAGACCTATGAACTGTTCCCGTGTCATTTCCCAGCCTATTCATTCTTGTCGTCAGGAAGCATTTTCCGGCCCACGAAGAACATTGTCAGGAGTCCGGCCCCAACGATGGAGACAACAGTCCCGAAAAGATAAAAGGCCCATTTTCCTTCCGGAACGATTGCTCCGGTCAGTGCCGCGACGATGATAACGGCAAGCCCTGCCAGAAACAGGATAATGCCCGTAGTCATTTTCTCCAGAAGATACTGGGATTTGCCCACCGGCCCTTTCCTGCGTTTTCCTGTACTCTCCAATGCCTCCATCATCTTGTTCACATCCAGATTGGCCCCCTTTTCTATGGCCAGTTTGATGACATCCGTTTTCCTGGCCAGATTCCTGTTCCTGAAAATCTGCACAATCAGTACTATGACTACCGGCAGGAATACGACAATGAAAATCGGCAGAACGACATCGTTCATGAAACTCAAAACATTCAAGTCCATAACAAGTTTAATTTTAAAATCCGCTTGTTAGACTGATGCAGGTATGAAATTGTTACAGGAAATATGGGTTTTTTCCGGATTTCCGGAAAAAAAGTCCCGGAGCAGCTCCGACATGCAGTATTCAGAACGGGGAAATGTCACGCGTACGGAAGGATTCCCTGGCCTTGCGGGCATACAGGCGCAGTACATCTTCAGGCAGACGGGAATGCCTGAGATAAGCCCTGGTATCGTCAGGGAACTTGGCAAGCGCCGTAGCAAGACACCAGGCCACGCCCATCCGGACATAATACGGTGATTCCCCCGCAGCTATCCCCTTTCCGGAAGCCAGCACAGCTTCAGGTCCGCCTGAACGCCCTGCATCCTTCAGACTCACATATTCGGACCTGATTCCCGGAAAGTCGAGACCGTCGAACTGATAGAAAATGCGCGGCAGCCACTTCAAATCCAGGAAATGGCACATGGACATGATGACAGCGAAACGCACCTCAAATTCCCTGTCGGAGGCGAAATAGCCGCAGAGAATATCCCATGCCCCGTCTGCTTTTCTGAACCAGCGGGCACCCGGGGCGACAGAATCGCACACGCCCCAGCTGTCTATCTGCGGCACAAACTTTTCCAGCATCGCCAGCTTCTCTTCCGCAGTGCCCTTGATGAAATTTATCATCATCCCCCACACCATCAGTTCCTCATGCGCGAGTGCCTCTCGCCCCTTCTCCGCCTCTTTTCCGAAATCCGCAATGATCGTGAGGGCGTCCTCTCGGACTGCCAATGCTTTCGCGACCTTCCTCATATCCGGAATATGAAGGCCCATCACTGCCCTGCCGGGCAATGGGTTCAATATCCTCGTATGACCGAGCCTGTATTTCTCTTCGTTCCTGAACCGCTCCGAAACCAGCGGCTCCAGCAGTTTTTCTATCATATCCTGTAACCCATAAATTTAAAACTCCGTGACCGGTACTACATCTATCTTATAGCCGTCTTTCTCTATTGTGCGCTTGTCATTGTAAGTCACAATGACGAGATTATCACACTTTAATTCTCCGGCACATTCGACTATACTGTCTACTTCCCTCTTCTCCGTTTTGGGACTGCCAAGATCATAACATACCTGGACAAGGCGCAATATGCGGGAGCCTTCACGAAGGACAAAATCAACTTCCTTATCATTCCGTGACCGGTAATAGAAGATAGTCTTTTCAACATCATAACCGCGGCGTATAAGCTCTATGAAAACTTGGTTTTCGAGCAATCGTCCCAGATTGTCACTCACTGAAAACGCCTTTGACGCCACAAAACCATTGTCTACGACATACACTTTTCTCGGAGCTTTTTTCATCAGTTTAAGCTTATTGTTGTAACGTGACAGGTAGTAGAAAAGGTATGGTTCATGAAGATAGTCCATATATTTCCTGACAGTATTGACACTCGAGAAGTCTAGTTCCGTTGCCAGTTCATTAGCACTGACAGGATTACAGAAGTTCGAGACAAGATACATGGCCAGGTTATTCAAATCTGTAACATTCCGGACATTATGACGTTTGGCCACATCTTTCCAGACGATTGAATCAAACAATGTATCCAGATAGCTGCGCGTCAACAGGCGGGAAGCTACTGCTTCCGGATAACCGCCATTCCTCAAATAGTCATCGGTCAGTACAAGATACTCTGTTTTGAGCTCAGGTTTCAACGCATGCCAGTCAAGCTTGTTCCAATCGAAAAATTCTTCAAGACTGAACGGCAACATTTCTATCTGAAGATATTTTCCTGTCAATACTGTTGCCATTTCACTGCTGAGCATTTTGGCATTGCTGCCTGTTATTACGAGGTTTTTTCCTGTTCTATAAAGTTCACTGACCCACAAATCCCACTTGTCAAGGTTCTGGACCTCGTCTAACAGAATATATTCATACCCGGGATAAACATCATCCAGCATACGCATGACCAGATCTGCATCCCAGGCTTCCAGCAATTGATAATTATCGAAGTTCAAGTAAGCGAAATTCTTGTCCCGCAGCATCAATAATGCCTGAGTGGATTTCCCAACCCGTCTGGGACCTGTTATCAACTTGATCAGATGGCTGTCCAATAAATAATCCGTATCCTTGACACTCTTGCGTATCAAATACGGACGGGACATCAGTTCGTCTCGTTCATTTCGTTGATTCAGAATGATTGTCTTCATCTTCCATATTATGTTATACGAAGACAATATTAAGTTTTTTTATTCAATTATCAATCTGTAGTGCACAAAATATATACTATTTTATGCAGTACGGAATCATTATTGAGTAAAATCCAGACAATCCAGCAAAAAAAACGTCAAGAATATTCAATCGTTTTTCAGCATCAGGAGATAAAGCACGAGAGGGAGATAGTCTTTCAGCGATTCTTTCAGGACAGCGAGAGTCTTGGAAATCTCGTACGTGACGGAACGGTGCGAACATGCCGGAATCCCTGCTGTCTGATTCCAGAAGACTCATGTTATAAGCGTCTATCGCCCTTATTTTCAGATTTCTGTGAATGATTTTCTCGCAATTCACACGACGCAGGTAATTCAGGCATTTGTTCTTCACTGTCGTAGCCAGAAAAGACTTCAGGACAGCATCGTCCAGTCTGTCGATATTCTCCAGAAGGGCTATGAAACTGTCGTTCACTATATCCTGCGATGCTTCCATATTCTGGACATAAGAATTGGCCATCATCACGAGCCAGGCCCGCTGATTATAGAGAGTCTCGACAGTTTTCCCGAAATGTCTTTCCGAAGCGGTCATCGTCATGGCCGTATGGAGAGCACGTGATAGGGCATAGATGTCCGGACCATGTAACATTTATTTAACAATACTGTAACATGCGTCGGGGGTAAAAATTAGTATTTTTGCACCCGACAGATAAAAATGAAGAAAATGAGACGACTGACAGCCATCATAGCATGCGCCGTTCTAAGCATTGGGGCCGCATCCGCGCAGATAAGCAACGCGGAAGCTTTCCTGGCGGATTCCATAGACCATACGCAGGAACTCCTGGAGCAGCTTGAAAATCTCCCGAACATAGAAGTCGGGAAAGGTATCACGTTCAGGCCGAAAAACGATTCCTACGAAATGACCATACGTTTCAGGATGCAGAACATGGTCGGACTGCATTTCAACGACAGGTTCGGTCTTTCGGAAACCGAAGCTCAGGTAAAAAGGCTCAGGCTCCGTTTCGACGGCTATCTGTTCTCTCCGAAATTCATATATTCGATACAGCTCGGTTTCTCGAACTACGATGCGGAAAGCAGGCCGAACGGCTCAGTGAATATCATCCGTGATGCCATAGTATATTACAGGCCGAATCCGGACTGGAACCTCGGTTTCGGACAGACGAAGCTCAAGACGAACCGGGCCAGGATCAATTCTTCTAGCGCCCTCCAGTTCGTGGACAGGAGCATAGTGAACAGCGAATTCGGAGGTGACAGGGATTTCGGGTTTTTCGGAGAATACCATTACGGTTCGTATGACGGTTTCGCCATGGCCGCACTGGCTTCAGTGACGCTCGGTGAAGGCCGTAACTGGGGAAGTTCAAGTGTGGACGGGCTGGACTATACCGGCCGTCTGGAGCTTTTTCCTTTCGGCCGTTTCCATGCAAAGGGCGAATATACGGAAGGTGATACCGAATATGAGGAGACAGTCAAGCTGATGATAGCCGGAGGCTATTCGTTCAACCACAATGCCAGCCTGGACCAGGGATTCAAGGGGGATCTGCTGCCGGGAGGCGCTACGAGGAATCTCGGATCTTACTATGCTGATATCATACTGAAGTACAGAGGATTCGCTTTCAACACGGATTTCATGGGACGTCAGGTTCTCGGCGGCAGTGCCATAGTCACGGTTCCGGGAGGTCCGGCGTCTTCATTCATCTATACGGGCTGCGGAGTGAATGTGCAGGCAAGCTATCTTTTCAACAGGAAATGGGAGGTGGCCCTGAGGAATTCGACGATGCTGCCGGACGAGGCAGTGCAGCCTCTGCTCGGCTACAGGACATGGAACCAGACGACTTTTGGCATCACAAGGTATATCATAGGACATAGTCTGAAGGTGCAGATGGACTTGTCGTACAACACCAGGGAGCAGTTCACGGCGAGTCCGTTGGATGACAGGTGGAGTCTTCGTTTCCAGGTGGAGTTGGGACTTTAGAGAGTCATATCAATTGTTTTTTATGTCGGGGATATTTTTTTCGGGACAGAAAAAACAGTCCCGAAAATAAATATCCCCGACAATAATATATCTCCTAAAGTCGGGTATACAGCATATTTATGCAGGCAGATATTTATTTCAAGCCGTTCTGCTTGAGAAGTGACTCTATTTCTGCAAATGAAATGCTCTCACGTTCGGATTTATCATAGATATAGAGCAAATCTACTTCGGCCTCCACGACAGAGACGACTACGGTAAGTGTGATGACTCTGGCTCCGCCGCTTTTGCCTTTTCCTTTTGATGCGATCCGCATCCGGACCTTGCGCAAGCCGCCGCCGAGATCGGTTCCTGCAGCAGGATTCTTATGGATTTGTTCAAGCAGCTCAGCATAATCATCTACAAAGGAGGCATAATGCTTCTTGAGTATTTTGGCTTCTCTCTGAAATGTCGGTAAGGGTTTTATTTTAATCTCCATCTCTCAATTCCTCCAGAAAATCCTCAGCAGAACACACATTCAATTTTCCTTCCCTCATCAGCTTGAGTTCTTTCAGACCGGCATCAATGCCGGCAAGAACCTCCTCTTTGCTGATATATTCTTCCGATGCCTCCTCCTGCTCGCGGATATTCTGCTGGAGTTTTCCCGCCAGCCACTTCTGGTTGCTCAGAGAAAGTGACTGTATCGTAAGCCACAGGCTGTCTCTGGATATCGTTGCTTTCATTTCACTCCCTGTTAGTTAAACATCATTTTACAAATTTACGTATAATTTTTGTCCTGAAATGTATTGCAGGCAGATATTTTTTCCGGACCAGAGAAAACAGGTCCGGAAATAAATACTGCCTGCAATAATAATATCCGTTAAAGTTTATTTTAAACTTCGTTTACAATCACGCTGCGCCTCGGCATTGCCTGAACAAGTTCCGACACTGCTCTCGGCTTGCAGTTTATTTTATGAGTTCTTCGAGAATGGCCTTGATGTCCGGGGTGGAAGGACGCGGGGCATCGACGGTGATGATACGTCCCTGCGCATCGAAGAGCATGAAACGCGGAATGCTTCGGATGTTGTAGTCATTCGCCACCTGTTCCTGGCCTTTCCCTGTCACCAGATACTGCGGCCAAGCCGGATTTTCTTCACCGAGCTTGTCCAGCCAGTCCTGACGGCCTTCATCTATGGAAATGCTGATGCACTGTATGTCCGAATCAGGCCCGAGCTCTTCATAAAGTTCAGCCAGATACGGAATCTCCTCGCAGCACGGACCGCACCACGAAGCCCACATGTCCACATACAGGGCCTTGCCATTGAAATCAGAGAGAGTATATGTCTTGCCGTCGATGTCCGTAAATTCGATCTCCGGAGCCTCTGCACCCTTCACCAGCACGGATGATGTCTTGTAGACACTCTCCACCTGGGAGACATAGCCAGGAGTCTTGCAGACCTTTTTGTAATAGTCGTAAGCCGCTTTCAGGTTGTTCTGCCCGGCCATGTTCATGAAGCTGGTCAGAAGTGAAGTCATGGCGAACTCGTTTCTGCTCTGATCCAGAGTAGCCTTCTCCCCTATCTTCACCACCTGCAGAAGGTCGAGATCGTTGAAAGTAGCGGCTATCATGCCTGCGACCCCGTTGTAGAATTCTGCGAATTCCTGTTCTGTCATGCCGGAACACGCATCAGTCTGACGGTAAGCCTCGAAATCGACATCTGCGAAAGGGTCCGCGCCGTTGTGGACAGCCACGAATGGATAATAGAAACTGTAGGAATCCACACACTGCCTTATCAGAGGCGTATAATATTCCTTGAGTCCGGGGTTCCCTATAGTGTCAAGCCTCTCGGCAAAACCGGCGGCCTGAGAGTCTATAAGAGCCCGATAAGACTTGAAATCAGTGACATCATCGCCGCAGCTCTCCAGAAACAGATACGCCGCCCCGAAGCCGTTCCACCAGTCGCGGGTGAATTCATTTTCCGCCGCGCCTTCGCCGATAAACCTGAAGTCGGTCTCTATACTCGGGTCGGTGACATTGAACCACGCATTATAGGTCTTGCCCTGCTCTATGCACGTACTGAACATGACTCTGTCCACGAACAGAGCTGCATGGTATTGCGACTCCGGAAGAGTGAATTTAGACGAAAAAGTCCCGTCTTCGTTGACATCTATCACGATTTCACGGTATCCGCCTTCGACTGTGCTGTCCGGCAGGAAAAATTCCGTGAATTCGCCGTTATACCCCTCTATCTTTCCGTTAAATACTGTCTGTTTCGAGTTGCAGGACAGGAGCACTGCTCCTGCCGCTGCAATGACAATAAGTTTCTTTATCATAAATTCCAAATCAAATAATTTTCTTCCGAAAATGTTTGTCTGCCATTCAGATTCAATGCTGATTACCAGTCTTCGCCATAATCTTCGTCATCCATCGATGACCAGTCCGACAGTTCGATAGCCATGCCTTTGATATCATAGTCGTATGACTCGCCTGCGGCATTCTTCAAAGATGCCGTGATATCGTAAGTACCGTCGGCATTTTTGGTCAGGGTCATCGTGGATTCGCCGTCTGCGATAAAATATTCAGCGGCATATGTCGTCATGTCAAGACTGAGATAAATGTAAGTATAGGAAGGGAAAGGCATGCCTTCAAACTCTTCAAGAATACCCTTGTTCATACCAGCTGCAGACATCGGGGTATCGATGGCTGAATATGTTCCGGAAAGATCCATATCCTCGGAAAATTCCACAAACGGCATATTGAAACTGATGATAGTGGAAGGAGCAAGCATAGCCACCGTAGACAGAGTAAGTCCGATGTTGCATAATGTTCCCGCGTCATCGGCAGCTCCGTTGTAAGATCCTGATATTGAAATGACATCTGTCGGCTGGACATCCCCCACAGGATATACGGCAGATTCAGTATTCAACTCTACATCGCCTTCATAATAATATTTGCATGAAGCACCGGATTCTGTCGTGAAATCGAATTTCAGGACTTTCGTTCCGTCTGAATTGTCCTCCACCGAGAATGTGCCTCCTGTGATCATGTCATTCGTCACGGCATCGCCGATTGTAGTTTCGATATATGAGCCCATGTACAGGGTCTCCTCGTATTCAGTGCCTTCATCCACGACATTGGCTACACCTTTATTGAATGTCATCGGCTCTGCGGCATACATCATACCTTCTGCAGGATCTTCAGCAAGGGTGTAGGAACCTGCAGGAAGAGTTACTTCATCAGCGCTTGCGAAACCATTGGTAAAGAATTCGAGGACAAGACTGTTTCTGGCATCCAAATCCGCCACGATCATGGCCAGCCCGCCTTCACCTGAAGCCATACCCATCGTCTGATACAGAGTACCGGAATATAAAGCTTCCTCCACAGCGAACACCTCGGCATATCCCGGATATTTGCTTCCCTTAGGCTGGGTTACCGGAATTTCCAAGGTCTTGCCGCCGGCAGTGACGGTGACGGTGCAGGTACGGTCATTTTCGGTATCCTCATTGGCTTCAGCCGAAAAACTCAGAGACTTGCCGTCCTGAGTGACTGTAAGCCAATCCGCGCCTCCGGCAAATCCGAAAGAATCCTGATTCGTGGTGATCACCACAGGCACTGTGCCGCCTTCTGCGGGGATAGTCACCGATGCCGGACTTGCCGACAATGTCACGTCTGCTGTACCGTCTTCCGGGGTACATGCCGCCGCGAATGACATCATGGCCACAGCCGCGGCGAATAAAATGTTCCGTTTCATATAATAAAGTTTGATTGGTTATTTCTTAAAGACAGGTTTTGAAAAGACACGTCATTCGTTGTTCACATAGTCATCGTGCCATATCATCACCGACGGCGGTATCCTCATCACCAGCCGCTGCTCTGTGAGAGTGTACTCCTGCACCCCGTCCGTATGGACATACCACTGTTTCATGTCCTGGAAAAGAGGGTCAGCCCACAGCCTTCTCATGTCGAACCATGAAGCGCCATAGCCGAGATTTTCCCTCATCCGTTCCGCCACGGCATATCTCACTAACTCGTCGCCTGAAAGAGAAGCCGGGACAGCGGCATTGGCAGCCGGCATTCTGGCTGCCCTCAATTCTTCGAGAAGGGCGGCAGCCTCGTCATCATTGCCCGTACGGGCAAGACATTCGGCGTACATAAGAAAGAGGTCCGGCGTAGTGATGCCGAAATTAGTGGAGATGCGGGTATGCTGGAGATCGATATAATACTGGTCCGAAAGGTCGATCACCTTTCCGTAAGGACTCGCACCCGTACTGAATGCGGCCATGAAAGAAAGCCTGTAATCTTCCGTGTCGTCATAATACGCCTGAAGCACCTCCGGTTTTATATAGATGAGGGTGGAACCATAGTATGAAGGCCACATGGAGTGATAGAGCAGATACATGCTCTCCAGTTCATACAATTCCTCCGGATTCAGCTTGGGGTCTGTAGGATAGCTTATCGCCCCGTCGTCACCGGCCAGTGCCGGATAGTCAAGGAAAATTCCGTCCGTTTCTGATGAACGCAGTGATTTCATGGCCACCTCGAAAGCCGGAAGTGCATCCTCGTAGCGCCCCATCATCCAGTAAACTTTTCCGAGCATGGTATAGCCGGCAGTCCTGAAGACCCTTTTGTGATGGGACATCCTGTCCGGCAGATTCGCCACAGACTCGGTCATCTCCTTGAGAATGAAGTCATAGACATCCTCTACAGTACGGCGCGGCAGATCGGTCTGTGTCGTGGAGGCCTCCGTGATGAGGGGGATGCACAGGTCCTGCCCTGCAGTGGCCGCGTCATACGGCTTTCCGAAGAACTGGGCCATGAGGAAATGCATGTATGCCCTCATCATGCGAGCTTCCGACCGGACAGCCAGTTTTTCCTCATCCGTGCCGTCCGAAGCATCCATCACACCGTTCACCACCACGTTCAGTGCATACATACCTGCCGCCGGGAAATTCCACTCTGCGCATTCCTCGTCTTCCCTGAAAATATCCGCCTGCCATAGATACGCATTGCATTCAGGTCTGCCTACCGCCGAATACATGGTTTCATATCCAGATCTGGTACATGTATTCTCGAAACACATATACGGAAAAACCTCTCCGATAAAATACTGCTCCGTCCCATACAGCAGTCCTTCATAATGTTCCAGTTTGTCCGGAACTTCGACCCCTCTGGGCTGTACCATAAGCCAGTCCGTACATCCGGTCAGCAGCACTGCCGCCAATATAGTCACATATATTCTCGATTTCTTCATAATTTCCATTTTAGAAGCCATAGCTCCATTCCGGCGCAGCCTTCATGTCGCAATACCAATGTTTTCCTAAAAATTTATGTTCAGGCTCAATGTCATCATCGGATGGAACTTGTCACCACGCGAGCCCCTCAGATAAAATGCCTCCGGGTCGATGCCTTCGCCGTTGAAAGGTATGACGAACAGGTCAGAAACCTGGAATCTGACAGAGGCACTCTGAGCAGATATCGCCTCGCAAGCCCTTTCAGGCAGATAATACGCGAGAGACAGGTCTCTCAGCTTGATATACGAGGCATCCAGTACATTTATGTCCGCATACCGGTACAGCCCCAGGACATCAGACTCGGTGACAGACGTATCGTCAAGTTTATAGTAAGCCGGGACATCGGTGACCGCCTCATCTCCCGGGCGTTTCCAGCGCTTTGCGAAATCATTGTGCAGATTCCCGCTGAGACGGTATGAATACTGGGTGTTAATATCGTTTCTCATCTTGTGACCCATGTTGTATACGAACATGAATGACAGTTCGAAATCCTTTATCCTGAAAGTGTTCGTCAACGAGCCATAGAACGGAGGCACCGTAGTGCCTAAATATGGGACTGCCGACAGGTCGTCTATGTCAGTGACACTGCTTACTGCTTCGCCCAGACTGTTGTACACCCTGGACATGCCGTTTGCAGGGTCAAGGCCGGCCCACCGGTAGCCGAAAATCGTCCCGTACGGATAGCCCTCCCAATATTCATAGTCCACCATGCTGGAAGGAGTGTCCGGCGGTGTGATGTACATGCTCACAAGCTTGTTTGCATTGTACGTGAAATTGAAGTCCGTAGACCACATGATCCATGGATTCACTATGTTTATGCTGGTAAGGGAGAGTTCGACTCCCCTGTTGCTCATCTCGCCGACATTGGACAGGACTGAGACAAAGCCTGTGGTAGGATCTATCGGAGTGGCGGCAAGAAGGTTTGTGGTATATTTGTCATAAAAGTCCATGGAACCGCTCAGTCTTGAAAACAGGTCGAAATCTATTCCGACATTCCATGTCCTCGTCTTTTCCCAGGTCAGTTTGTCGTTTGCAGGTGTAGTGACGACATAACCGAGACCGAACTCGTTGTATGACGGGTCAGATACCGAACTGAGAATATCATAAGGGCCGCCCTGCCCGGGATCAGGTGAATTTCCTGCGAAACCGTAGCTGACACGCAGATTGAGATTGTCAAGCCATGTGCTGCGTTTCAGAAAGTCTTCCTTGGCAATATTCCAGATGCCGCCGACAGACCAGATAGGCTTGAACTGCACACTCGGATCGCTGCCGAAGAGGTTCGACTGGTCGACCCTGACGCTGGCATTGAACGAATATTTGTCAGCGAGAGTATAGGAAGCATTGGCATAGACGGACATGAACCGGTATTCAGTTTCGGTCTGGTCATATGAATTCGGCTCGAACTCATTGGCGGCAGCCCCGGACATCATCGGCAGTGCCGGATTCCTTACTCCTGTAGTGGATATGATGTAGTCATCGTACTGGATATGCTGCATGGTCTGCATGTCGTAGCCGCGCATGAATGTGGAATGCCCGGCGGTACGTGTGTCGCGGACCTCGAAACCGGCCACGGCCGTGATCTGATGCTTCAGGCTATTCTCTATGGTGTAGTCGAAGTTCAGCTGGTTTCTGACAGTATAGGAATCCGTGTAATTGTCACCCATCGTGAAATATCCTCCGGAAGACGGCAGGTAGGCGACCCCGTCCTTGTCAGTGGCGAATGCCCTGTCAAGTCTCACGGTAAATGAATCTGCGGGATAGAACGACTCGCTTTTCGTACTCGAACGCAGATACTGGAAACGGCCTTCGTATGAGAGGAATCTGCAGAAATTGACGGTAACCCCGGCATTGGCACGGACACTGAACGCTATGTCATTCATGGTGCTGTTCATATAGTCCGATACAGGATAATAATCAAGGTTCACACCTGTGATATTTTCTGTTTCGGACTTTTGCGAAGGCATCATGAAATATTGGGTAAAGGATATCGGAGCACCGTCCGCATCGTAATACACGGCATACGGAAGACTTGTGCTGTAATCCATGAACTCATTCGAGCCTGTCAGATGAGATGAGGACTTCGAGTAATACGCATTCAACGACAGGTCAAGCTTCAGCCACGGAGTGATGTTCAGGACATCTCTCATATAGACCTTGTACTCGTTGGTCATGTCTTTGGATGTTCCCTGTTCACCCTGATATTCAAGAGATACGTAATAACTGTTCCTGTCGTTGCCACCGGAAAGGGATAGCGAATGGCTGGTCAGGAAGGCGTCGCTCATGAAATATTTCTCGTAGGCTTTCCTGCCATCCTGTGATGCCAGGGTATTCAGGGCCGATTCGTAATCCGAGTACGAAATCTCTCCGTTGAAAAACCGGTACATGGGGATTTCGTGGGGATAGACCACAGGAAACAGATTCGTGGTTCCCCATGCCGATGTGCTGACCAGATCATACGGATAAGTATCCGGGTCGAATACTTCTTTCGCGGCCGCTATGAATTCTTCTGAAGTCATCATGTCCTGATAGTCATAGTCCGGCTTTCCCTTGTATGTGAATGAACCGTTGTAGCTGACAGACAGCTTTCCGTTCCCTGTGCCGGTCTTCGTGGTCATGACTATGACTCCGTTCGCCGCCTGGGCTCCCCAGATGGATGCCGCCGTAGCGTCTTTCAGAAATGTCACACTGGCTATGTCGTTCGGATTCACCATGGTTTCCAGCTGATCGCGCGACATGGCCACGCCGTCCACTATGTAGAGAGGTTCGGTAGATGCGTTGATGGAAGTCACTCCTCGTATAAGATATGAAGTCCCTTCGGCAGTAGTATTCACATTAAGCCCGGCAACAGTGCCTTCGAGGCCTCTCAGAGCGCTGCCGTAAGCCAGAGATTTCTGCGTGACAGTTTCACCTTCCACCTTCGCGAATGCTCCGGCGGAACGTTCTCTGGAGATGGTCTGGTATCCTGTCACCACGACCTCGTCGATATATTTTGCGTCCGGAAGGAGGAGCATGTCTATCCTGTCACGGGAGCCTATGCGTTCTTCCCTGGATTTCATGCCGAAAAAGTTGAAGGCCAGAACTGTTTCAGGGTCATCCGGAACTTCGATCTCGTAATAGCCGTCAGGACCTGTACAGACGCCGTTCACCGTACCTTTCACGAAAACATCGGCGCCTGGCAGAGGCAGGTCATCGTCATCGATGACGCGTCCGCTGACCGTTCTGGTTTTTTCAGCGTCGGAAGATGTATCTTCCCGGGGACTTTCTTTCTGATGCAGGGCTATCTGCCTGTCCAGAAGAGTCCAGCTGATGCCTGTACCTTCGAATACGGCTTCGAGGACAGCATTGATATCAGAACTGCGGACAGACACCGTCACGGTCCTGGTGACATCCACCGAAGTGTTGCTATAGACAAAATTGTAGCCCGTTTCCCTGGTGACCTCCTTCAGGACTTCGGAAAGAGGGGTGTCGCTGCATTTCACTTCATAGATCTGCTGGGCTGCGGCCTGCGCCATGGAAAGGGCGAATGCCAGAACCAATGCCAGCAACAGTTTGTCAAGTCTGGGTTTCATATCAGTTCGTTAATATACGGCTATAATTCATCAGAAGGCATGACATATCGGGGATTTGTCCGCGCCCTCTGACCATAATTACAATATTTTGCAGGATTACCCTAAAAGAATAGTGACCTGGTTCCCGTCCACGACATAGACGATGTCGCAAGTGATGGCCAGGAGCTCCAGGACCTGGTTTATGGATTCGGACCGGAAATCGGCAGTGAATGAATTCCTGTAGACGGAATGGTCTCTGACGGTGATATCCACTCCATACCACCGTTCGATGGACTCCAGGACTTCCCGCATCGAGGTATTGTCAAAATGGAGAGTGCCTTTCGTCCAGGCAGTATCACCTGCAATATCCGGAGTATCGTCAGTAGAGCTGAATCCGCCCTTGACTGTAATCTTCGAGCCTTCTTCGAGAGTGAATACGTCATTTTCCGATGTCAGAATCTGTACGGCCCCCCTCAGCAGAGTGACCTTCACTTCCTTCTCGGGAGAATAGCAGGACAGGTTGAATGCCGTGCCTGTGACTTTGACAGTAGGTCCGGCAGGCGTGCGGACATAGAAAGGGTTTGCAGGGTCTGCCTTGACCTCGAAATAGCCCTCCCCTTTCAGAGACACTTCCCTGTTCCCTTCCTCGAAATCATCGGCCACCAGAAGTTCGCTGCCGCAGTTCAGCCATACCGTCGAAGAGTCCGGAAGAGTGACACGGCTCCTGACTCCGTTCGCGACAGTATAGACATCGGCAGACTTGGCAGTGAAAGCCAGCGGATCCACAGGCTCGGGTCTGGAGAGCGCCCAGATGAAAAGTCCGGCCAGAATGACGGCGGCGGCGCGGAAACACCAGTCTACGGCTGAAGTTCTCCGCCTGCGGGCACGGAATTCAGGAACGGGTCCCAGATACGGCTCGTCCGGCATGGTCGCGAAGACTTCATCATTGAACTTCTTCAGTGTTTCTTTGTCCATATTTTCTTCCATAAGGTTCCGAATCTTACATACTTTACAACAATATTACAATATTCAGCTCACGTACCCTAAAAATTCTTCATAAAAAGCTACAATATTGATGATCATCTTTATCATCACCCGATATATTCTTTCAATTTTTCACGAAAATGCCGCAATGAGATTTTAATATGATACTCCACCGCTTTCACGCTGAGTCCCTTTTTCTCGGAGATTTCCCTGTTCGTCAGCCCGCCCAAACGGCTCAGCCGGAAAGTGTCTCCTGCCGTGACGGGAAGGGTGTCGTATGCCTTTTTTATCAAAGAGGACAATTCCAGCGCCGCGATATGATGCTCCACTGACGGATCCTCCAAGGCGGCTATCTTCTCATCAAGGCTGCATCGGCGAGATGGGTCGGAGAAAAGCCGTCTCTCTTTCAAAAGGTTCAATGTCCTGTTTCTGGCGATGGTGAACACCCATGCCCTGAGATTCGCCTCGGGACGTATGGATTCCCGGCTCTCCCAAAGTGTGCACAACACCTCCTGGGCCAGATCCCGCGACCTTTCCCTGTCCGAGGTATAGCTTGTGATGAAATGTACCAGATTGTTGAATTCCAGCCGATAGAACATTTCAAACGCCTTCTCGTCCCCGTTCCGTATGTCTTCGGCGATATTGGGCATAAGTTCGTTTTATGTCGCGAAATTAAAAAATATTGCGGGTGACCCAAAAAAATTCCGGGTCACCCGCAATCATTTCTTTAGAATCTTTATGACAGGTTTCCCATCACAAGTGGCGGAATCATTCGATATCCCAGTAAACGACATACCTCTGATGATGCGTGTCGTACAGTGGTTTCAGAAGACGGCCGTCTACAGTCTCGAAAACCAGTTCCGATTCTTTTTTCAGAGATTTGCCGACATTGCCGTCCGGCAGGACGAGCACCGGGTTCAGATCGGCAGGCACATGGTAGTCGTATGTGTAGTAATCATTGTATTTGGAAGGGTCTGAAAACGGAGCCGGAGCTGTCATGCCGTCCGTACCGCACTGTCCGGCCAGGACTATCGGGCCATACAGGACGGCAGCCTTGGAAGGATTGTCCGCTGCAGATTCAAGCCTAAGCGACATCGGGAACCTGGCCGTGATCCTGTCACCGGGTCTCCATTTCCTGACGATTCTTATATATGAACCGCAATCCTGCGCCACTTTCACTTTCCTGCCGTTAACCGCGATTTCCGGCTTCCCGCTCCATGACGGATATCTGAGGAAGATTCCTGTTTCGCTGCCATCCGATTCCATCACCGTTATGTCCACCGTGTCATCTTCAGGAAAATCTGTTTTCTGCACGAGGTCCAGGCCTTTTTCTTCCCACTCCAGCACTGAAGGTATGAAGAGATTTACATAAACATTGTCATCGTCATGGAAGTATATGCTTTCCCCATACTTCGCATTGCTCTCGAATCCGCTTCCGACGCAGCACCAGAACGAATTCTCCGGTGTACTGTAGACTTTGTAGGCACCGTCTTCAAGAGGCAGGAAATAGCACAACATCCCTGTTTCAGGGTCCTGCTGGCCGAGGATATGATTGTACAAGGCCCGTTCATAGTAGTCCGCCACATCTGCAGAGCCTGTCCAGCAGAAAAGATGACGGCTGAGTTTCAGCATATTGTAGGTACAGCAGCTCTCTCCCGTATAACCGGAAAGATGTTCAGACATGCGGTCAGGATCGAAGAAATGCTCCTTGTCGCTGCAGCAGCCTGGCGCAAAGACATGTCTGTCAGTCACTGTATTCCAGAAAAACTCCGACAGAGTCCTGCAGGTATCGCTTCCTGTCAGTTCATAGTTCCGGGCCTCCGCCAGGACCTTAGGTATAAAAGTGTTAGTATGCTTCGTGCCCATGTCCGCATCACCCTTTTTCAGCGGGTCTATCACATCATCATGGTAGAAAAAATGCGCCAGCCACAGATATTTGTCTTTCCCGGTCAGTGAATACAGATTGTAGAAAGATTCGTTGATACCGCCGAACTCGTTCCTTATCATTCTTTGTCTGGTCTCTTCGTCCAGAGGAGAGAGTTTCGAATAAGCCCAGTCACCCATGGCGGACGCTACATCCAGCGCTTCGGCATTGTCTGCATACAAATATTGGTCGATCAGACCTGAAAGTATCTTGTGAAGCGTATACCATGGCGCCCATACGCTTTTTCCCTGGATATTCCTGTCTATAAGGCCTTCGGGAAAAGCACTGAGATAGCCGTTCCCATGAGCTTTCTGCACTTCCGCAAGTCCCGCCACCAGACTGTCTCCTTTCATCTTGAAGATTTCGTCTCCGGCAGAAGCGTACATCAGAGCCAGGGCAGACATGACATGCCCTGTCGTATGGCCGCGCAAATCACAGTCGAGAGACTCCCAGCCGCCCAGCTTCTTCACTGTCATATATCCGCCTTCCTTTCCTGAAAAGACACCGGCCGTCGTCCTGAAACTGTGCAGAAGCCTGTCCGTACCGATGGAGGCCAGCCATGCCGAATCCCTGAGCATATTGTCATGAAACCGCCCCGGCAGCAGCCTGACATCAGACAAGTCGAAACACCTGATTTCCGTCTCAACTGCGTCCTTCACGACTCTCTTGTCTTCAAACTGTCCCGGATACAATGATTGTGCACCGGCCAGTGCCGGTACAATGCAGGCTGCCGCCAATAAAATCCTCCTTACCATAATGTGTCGTTTTTTTTTGATAATATACGGACATCGCGATAGATTTACTTATTTCCAGGCAGGACATGCGCATCACCGGAAATCATCATCGGTCAAAGTACCGAACTGCAGATTCACCTCATCGGGGACATGGTCGGTGTCCCATACCAGAAGAGGAAACGAACCCGCCCTCGATGAATGGACATAATAGCCTTCCGGAACATAACTGTCAGACGTAGAATGTATTCGAATCACACGCCTTTCCGCATCTACCATATTTATCCAGAACTGGACATGATCCCCACGATCAGAAATTGCCTCGGCTATCGTCACATCAGGAGAAACATGATTTACCTTCTGGATAGCGTAGGGCCAGAAATCAAACTCATGCCAGACTACCACCGAATCTGAAATATAAGCAGTGAAAAGCTGATAGTCGCTGGTTACTACCTCTCCATTAAGAGACCTGAGAGGCAGGAATACGCCCTTCAGATCACCCATATCCGGACACGGAAAATCGAGCCCCCTGGCCTTGATCTTCCTGACCAGATATTCGATATCGTACTTGCGTCGTCTGGAATCCAGTGCCCAACCCATCATCCTCTTGAATTTTGCAGACGTACTGTCCCTGTCAATATACACCCGGCATTTTTCGGTGTACTTTCCGTCATGCCAACAACCTTCATAAAAGAACGTTGTATCACCAAGTTTGTACGGGCCATACCGGAAGGAATTCATGACAGTAGAATCCTCATTATATAATGTATCGAAAGGTGGCACATCCTGCCGCTCCTGTGCCGGAGACAATGCAGGGACAAATGCCCATAACATCAGAAGAATTATATATTTTTTCATAATCTCGAATTAGTTGCCGAAAGCGTAGGGAAAACTGTTCCGAGGGAAACCTGAGCCAGAATGAAGCCGGGCTCAATCCTTCAAAAACGCAACGGTTCTCGTCCTGATATTTTCGCGGAGCGAGTCCTGGTAGAGAGTCAGTTCGAGAAGATGATAGTTTCCCTTTTCGAACAGGCCTGCCAGAGAAGGATGATAATATTTCCCGCTGTCCAGTCCCCGGACAATGAGCACATGCGCATCGGTATCTACAGAGACTGTCACGGTATCCTGGACGGAGGCCGGCTCGGGCCCGCAACTCCAGTTCAAAGGATTGATGCAGAACTCCGATGCCGCCAGTCCCGGAGAGATGCTGGCTACAGATTCCACGGAATTGTAGCAGACAGTCACCCCAGTATCGTCAGCAGACTGCGCGGGACGGATATTCGGATTCCGCATATCCGACTCTGTCACCTTGTAGCCTATCACATAAGCCGCTATCAGTCTGGAATATTCATCTTCGTCCAGAGACTTCAGAAGTTCCACCACGCATTTGGCTCCCTGGCTGAAACCGGCAAGAATAAACGGACGTCCGTTATTCCAATGCTCCATATAATAGTCGAAAGCTCTGTCAATATCCTCCATGGCATAAGGGAAACGCTCTTCCACGATTTCGTCCGAAGTCCACGAATCAAGAGTAATCTGGCGATAATAAGGGGAATAGAAGTCAGCGTACTTCCCGAAAATATCGTAAGCCAGTTCGTTCGAAGGCAGCATGGCCGCAATATGTTCCGGATTCCGCACATCTGCGAAATGGCAGACTCTGCCAAGGCTGTCGGTCCAGTCCCATACGCAGGTCGGCAAGATATAGAAGACGTCAGCTTCCGAACCGGATTTTCCATCAGACAGATTCGAACATATTTCCGCTTCTGACTTATACCACATTCCCGTATCGGCATAGTCCGGGGCTTCAGTCATGTACGGTCCGTCAGTCTGCCCGGAACATGATATGAATATAAAAAAAGATAAAAGGAGGCATACGGACGCTATGCCATGCGAATTTTTTTTCATGTTGATACCGTAAAATCTTCAAAGGCGAATTTATGAAATTTTTTCAGAATGTACTGCGGTTTAGCACAATGAAAGATTAACTTTACAGGCAGAAAAATTGTCGGGAACCGACACTTGGATAACGTGCGTTCGAAAATGAAGATAATACACACAAGCGACTGGCACATAGGCCAGATTTTCAACGAATATGACAGAAGTGAGGAACATCTGGCCTTTTTCTCGGAACTGGCAGATATCATCAGTGCCGAAAAACCTGACGCGCTGCTGGTCAGCGGAGATGTTTTCGACAGCGCCATGCCGTCCGCACAGAGCCAGAGGCTGTATACAGATGCCATGCTCAGACTGAAAAACTCATGTCCGGATATGACGATAGTAGTCTCTGCCGGAAATCATGACAGCGGATCCAGACTTGAAAGCGTCAGGAATCTGTGGGACAGAAACGGGGTCAAGGTAGTAGGATGTCTTTCCAGAAATGACGGGCAGGTCAGGTATGCAGACCATATTTTCAGGATAAATTCATCGTCGGATCCGGAAAAGCCTGCCGGATATGTCATTGCCCTGCCCCATATATACAGACAGAACTACCCTGCATGCCAGGAGGGTGACAGGCAGCAATCGTTCTACAGGATTTTGGCTGATGCAGTCAGCGATGAAAATACCGGCCGGCTTCCTGTAGTGATGATGGCCCATCTGGCCGTATCGGGATCGGACTTGTCAGGACATGATACCATGGCTGGCGGTATGGATTTCGTTCCGGCCGGGATTTTCCCGGAAGCATGCGATTATGTGGCTCTGGGCCATATCCACAAGGCGCAGACCCTGCATGTCGGCAGAAAAGAAAATGAAAACACGGATGGAAGATCGTCTCATGGACCTGTAATAAGATACAGCGGCTCTCCCATACCTCTCAGTTTCGACGAGAACTACACCCACAGCGTAAGTATCGTCGATATTCCTGAAAGCGGGACCGTAACCGTCCGGGAGCAGGAAATCCCATGCAGTATTCCTGTCATCACCGTTCCGGCGAAACCGGTTCCGTTCAGGGACGCCCTTTCCGTACTGGAATCCTTTCCGGCAGACGAGAAAGCATATATCAGGCTGAATGTGCTGATATCGGACTTCCTTCCGCAGAACGCATCTGTACAGGCAGTCATGGCTGCAGAGGGGAAGAAATGCAGGTATTGCAGCATGAAAATCACCAGAACCGGGGAATCAGGCGTAAAAGGGACTGACTCACTGACAGTAGACGAGATGAAATCCATGGATCCTGTCGAGGTCGCCGGAATGTATTATCGCAGAAGATTCGGAAATGAGATGGATGAAGATATGGAAAAGATGCTCGTGGAAGCCATAGGAAAAGTAGAAGAAGAAAGGAGGGAACAATAATCATGGAACTGCTTGGATTGAAAATCAGGAATATAGCTTCCATCGCCGATGCTGAAATCGATTTTTCAGATTCGCCGTTGAAAGATGAACCGGTCTTTCTGATATGCGGAGATACCGGTGCCGGGAAAAGTACGATTCTGGATGCAGTTTGTCTGGCGCTGTACAATGAAGCTCCCCGACTATCTTCGGTCAAATCGGAATGGCTGGCTGACGATGCCATACCGGTGGGAAAACGATCGGATGACGATACCGTGAAGACCGACGATACCAGACAGTTTCTGAGGAAAGGAACGGGAAGAGGTGCAGTAGAGCTTCTGTTTTCAGGCAATGACGAAAAGGAATACCGTGCGGTCTGGAGCATATCCAGGGCATACGGGAAAGCTGACGGAAGACTGCAGAAAGTGGAATGGACCGTAGAATGCGACGGTGAGATTCTGAAAAACAGGAATGATGTCAAAGCGAAAATCGAGGCAGTGACTGGAATGAATTTCGACCAATATTGCAGGACTGCCATGCTGGCACAGGGGGATTTCGCCAGATTTCTGAAAAGTTCGGAAGACGAGAAGGCTGTCATACTCGAAAAACTTACCAGGACTGACATTTACTCCAGGATAGGTATGATGATAGCCAGGGAAAACCGTGAGCACGCTGACGCATTCGAAGCCCAACAGAAGAAAACCGGAGGAATCGCACTCATGGACGATGATGAGAGGAAAAAACACAGTGACGATATTGCAAGGCTGGAACAGGAATCATCCGCCTGCAGGATCCGGAAAGAATCTGCAGACAGACAGCTCCGGCTTTTGGAGAGGCGGGACAAGCTTTCGGAAGA
This sequence comes from uncultured Bacteroidales bacterium, assembly GCA_944322815.1. Taxonomy (GTDB): domain Bacteria; phylum Bacteroidota; class Bacteroidia; order Bacteroidales; family UBA932; genus Cryptobacteroides. Next base: position 21,921 of record CALUQB010000037.1, read on the forward strand.
ACTCAGACTCTGCCAGTCGGAGAAAATGAAATTTCCAGGTATTTTCAGTCGCATGTCGGCAGATCTGGAGATGAAGAAAAAGGAGGTCCTGGAAAAGACTGCGGGATTGAATGCTCTTATGAAAAAGCTGGAAGACTGCCATGGATACGAAGCCATGTTCCAGGCAGCCGACACCATAAACAGCATCCTGCAGAACGCCCTGGATTCCCGGCTGGCCTATGCCCGGATTTTGAAAACATCGGATGAAAAGAAAGCAGCCATACTGACAGCGGAAAAACGAATCCTCGCTGCGGAAGCTGACAAATCTGCCAAGGAGAAGACAAAGGCAGCTCTTCAGCAGGATTATGCACGTACAGCCGCCATGATAGAAGAAGCGGGAAAATCCGGACTTCTGTCCTCGAAAGACAAACTCACGGATAAGAAAATGCATGCGATGGAAGCCTTGTCCGCTGTCATGAACATGAACGAAGGAAAAAGAAGACAGGATGAAAGTGAAAAGGAACTGGCCGGCATCGTGACAGCGCTTACGAATGTCAGAAAAGCTATGGCAGGAAAAGAATCAGCCTGCGGCAATGCCGAAAGAGAATTCAGCCGGATCAGAGAAGTGTATCTGAAGTTGAAAGAATCGACTTACGATTGGGCGAAAGAAACCAGAAGCAAACTGAAAGCCGGTGACATCTGTCCGGTATGCGGACATACTGTCGATACCGTGTTTTCCGATGACCGGTTCGAGAGTCTGTTGAAGCCCGTAGAAGAGAAGTATCTGGAGGCCGAAAATGTAAAGAAGGAAGCGGAAAGCGCACTTAATCAGGCTGTTGCAGAAGAAAAGGCGGTTCAGCGGACCTTGGCTGATGCCAGAGAGAGGACTGAACGCGCATCCGAAGAATCCGAAATACTCAGAAGAAAAGCCCTTGAGAAATGCGCGTCCTTGATGATCAATCCGGAAGAGACGGATACTCAGACCAGACTCCGTAAACTCATTGATGAGACTGACAGGGAAATAAGATTACTGACCGAACGTCTGGACAGCGTGACTGTTCTTGAGAAAAAGGCCGACGGGATTCACCGGGAACTGGAAAAGGCAGACCGTGACCTGGAGAAGAGCAGGGCTGAAACTGAAAGACTTGCAAAAGATCTGGAAGCCATGAAAGGCGATATCATCAGAAGCGGTTCGGAGATGGAAGCTTCTGCCAGAGCTGCGGAAGCCTCACTGGAACAGGCAGGGAAACTCATATCGAAACCTGGCTGGAGGACCGAATTTGAAGATGATCCTGAAGCATTCATGTCCGCATTGAAAAAAGAAGCCGGTGAATTCACGGCGATGCAGCGTACAGTATCCGATACGGAAAAGGATATCGAACGCAAAAACGGTCTGATATCGAATGCTGAAACTCTCAAAAGCCGGATATCCGACATACTTTCAGGAACTGTACCCGAGACTACAGGGCAAATGGTACGCATCGGATGGGATTCCCTGGTAAATGAATGGAACATGCTCACCGTCAATATCAGGACCCTTGAAACCAGAATGACAGAGACCGGGGAAAAGATCAAGGCATGCTCGGATGAACTTAAAGCTACGGCTCCGGAAGACGGCGACTATGGATGTCCTGAACTTCTGCAGAAGCAGTCCTCTGAACTCGAAAAGGCCATAGCCGGATTCAACCAGGAAATCGGAGCCATCCGCCAGAGACTTGTGCAGGACGAAGAGAACCGCAGAATATACATGAAGGAAAAGCAAAAGGAGGAGGAACTGAAAATCACGGCCGAAAAATGGGAAAAGCTTTACAAGCTTTTCGGTGACGCCGAAGGAAAGAAATTCAAGAAGATAGCCCAGAGTTTCATACTTTCAGACCTGATCAGGAATGCAAACACATATCTTGGACATCTGTCCGGAAGATATGTGCTGGACAATCAGAGCGGCTCCCTCACCATCACCGTCCGGGACATGTACCAGGGAGGTGCGGAACGCTCGGTGAATACCCTTTCCGGCGGAGAATCATTTCTGGTTTCCCTCGCACTGGCTCTGGGACTTTCATCCCTGTCTGGAAATACGATGCAGACGGGAACTATCTTCATTGACGAGGGTTTCGGGACACTCAGTGCCGAATGCCTGAACACTGTCATGAGCGCTCTTGAAAACCTGCACCAGATGGGTGGAAAAAAAGTAGGCATCATCAGCCATGTAGAGGCGTTGCGCGAAAGAATCCCTGTGAAAATACAGCTGACGCGGCAGGGGAATTCCTCCAGCCGCGTCAGCATTGTCACAGCGTAAGCGCTGCTTCCAGGACTATCTGCAGCATTCTGCCGCGATAGTGACGCAGATAATGCTGTTTCTGGAACTATCTGCCGCACTTTGTCACGATAATGACACAGATAATGCCGGTGATTGCCCCGGTGATCGGGCAGGAGTCAATCGAGTAGGAGGAAAACGAAGTAGTTTTCTTCCTACTTTCGTTTTCCGACCTCTCACACCACCGTACGTGCCG
>CALUQB010000038.1 GCA_944322815.1 uncultured Bacteroidales bacterium
TCTTCCAGAGGACGGACATCCGGGATCTTTTTAATCAGCCGACAGTCCCCGTTAGTGTTCCGGAGACGGGTTCTGTCCTACAACTTACTTTATGGTAAAATTTCTCCGGACAGCAGTGTTTTGCATTAGTTTAACGTGCTTATGTGCAGGGGCTGCAGTGACCGGAGTGATCCGGATATCCGCAGCCCCTGTATTTTATGCAGGATATGGCATTAAGTCAAGACTTTGCGATAAGATTTTAGGACGAAAATATTGGAATTTTCCTGAATTGTTTCTAATTTTAACTGATTTATATGCCTGATGATAACTTACTTTAAACAATAACTGATTATGCATTTGAATTTCATTAAACCGGTGAAGGCTGAAGGCTATGTAAGCCCTTCATTAGAACAAACCACAGTCCGTACGGAAAAAGGATTCTGTACAAGTTCCGGAGAAACTACTCCATACGAAGAGGACGATCCATTTACAATAAATTTCTGACGAATAAACTGGACGCTATGAAAAAGAATATCTTACTGATCGCAGGGCCTGTCCTTGCCTTTACTGCAGTTTCCTGCTCCTTGGAAGAAAATACGGAGCCTGTCGTTGATTCTGTAGTCCCTATGGAATTTACAGCTGATGCAACTGCTACCAGGACCGCTATCACAGACGGCAAAGCTGTCATATGGTCTGAAGATGACGCCATCAGCGTTTTCGATGGTGCTGGCAATCATAAGTTCACTGCCGGAACTGCAGGTTCGGCCACTACTAAATTCTCAGGAGAAGCCGAATCGGGAAAAGAAACGTATTATGCCCTCTATCCATATTCCGTTGATGCTTCTTTAGCCGGGACGACTATTCATTCGGTTCTTCCGGCAAATCAGTATTCTACGGCGGACGGGACTTTCGATACCATGCTTGCCCCTGCTGTCGCCAAAGCAGAGGAAAACGGTAATCTTACTTTCGTGAATGTTGCCGGTCTTGTTAAATTCACTTTCACAGGTGCAGGCGACAGAGCAGTCAAGTCCATAAGCATGACAGCAGACCAGTCTCTTACCGGTTCATATTCAGTGGACATGTCCGGTGAGGAGTTTAGTGCTGTCGCCACTGCTTCTGCAAGCGCAGGCGAGACACCTGCTGTCAGCGGTATTACCCTTACGGCCAAAGAAGGTAATCTTGCTGCCGGACCATATTATCTCGTAGCACTTCCTGGTACATATTCCAATGTCAAGATTTCGGTTGTTTTGTCCGATGGCGCCAAACTCAACGGTTCAGTCGGGACACTTTATATCATGGCAGGTAAAATCAAGCCTACCACCATCGACCTTACGGAAGTACAGCCTACTCTTTATGACAAATTCATGGCAGGAGAAGACATCGTCATCGCCGGCAAGACATATAACAAGAGTCAGTTTGAAGCTGATGAAATAAAGAACGTGACTAATACCAATAGTTCGATTTACGATGGTTCAAAACTTCTTGGTAATGGAAAAATCATATTTGTAAATATAGAAAACCAGGAGAAACCTTTATCAATAGGAAATGCTGCAGATATAGTTGTGATAGGTGTCAATCCGGCTCAGAAAGTCAAGGTAATAAGGACGGCATCAAATCTGAATGTTACAGATACTACAGACCACTCAAGATTAGTTCTTCACAATCTAGAAATCGATATGCCGAACAGTACTGTAAACACTATCGGATTCATTGCTAACTCGTCATTTGGAGAACTGACTTTCAGTAATTGCGACATCAAGATGAGAGATCAGGCATTGATTCAGATTAATACAGAAGGTACTACTATAGATGAATTGAATATTGTCGATTGCAACATTGATATTCCTTCCGGTAGTTCAAACAGGTATATTCTCACGACTGGAACTAATCCTTATGAAATGAGTTCAGTCAATATTACTAACAGCGTCCTTCATTGTGACAATGGCGTAGCAGCAACGTTCAGATTGATCAATGGAAATTCTTCATCAAGCCAGTTGACTGTCAATGAATTCAATTTTCAGAATAATACATTGGTAAATCTTGCTTATACGAATACAACGGCAGTTATTGTTAAAAAAATCGACAATGTGACTGTTACCAAAAATCTTGTTTATTTTAACCAGTCTATTGATGAGTATAATTCAGGCTCATTATATCCAAATTTGTTGAGGCCAATAGATAATGGTGGCGTTTATCCTCAAACTGCAAATGCTGACGATAACGTTTCATATCAATTGTCAACAGATACCCACCAGCGTACATTTAAGGTTTTCAGTAAAGACAAATTTGATCTTGTTAATGGAGAAGTTATTAATGTTTTCAAGAAACTTACTGTTGACCCATTCGAAGGCGGCGATCTGTCTACTTTCACTCCGGCTCCAGCATACGCTGAGTACGGTGCCCAGAGATAAACCATTCACATTACCATAGAACACATTCACAGAGGACGGCTTCCCTACGGATCCCGTCCTCTTTTTTACTCCCCCTTTTCAGTCATATTCTTTATCGATTCATTTCTCATCCCGTCCGCCCCGCCAGATTCGCTCTCATCCCAAACCTCACCCGACTAACAACGTTTCAGGTCGAAAATGCAGTTAGTCCAGCCAAAAACCACCGGACTAACTACGTTTCAGGGCTATAATGCGGTTAGTCCAGCAAAAATCCACCGGACTAACAACGTTACAGGGCGAAAATGCGGTTAGTCCAGCAAAAATCCACCGGACTAACAACGTTACAGGCCAAAAATGCGGTTAGTCCATGCAAATTCTTCCGGACTAACAACGTTACAGGGCGAAAATGCGGTTAGTCCAGCAAAAATCCACCGGACTAACAACGTTACAGGGCGAAAATGCGGTTAGTCCAGCAAAAATCCACCGGACTAACAACGTTACAGGCCAAAAATGCAGTTAGTCCAGTAGAAAACGGGGATAAAACGGCACAAAAAAGAGAGTTGTAGAAATGCAACTCTCTGACTTTCAGTGTAGTGTTACTTGAAATCGAACCGGGGACACAAGGATTTTCAGTCCTAAATATTGCAATAGTTACTCTATTGATATTCATTATTTTAACATTAGAGCAACTTTGTTGGTCAAAACTTTTTGGAAAACAGAGAGTGTCTTCTTGGTTAAACTTATATATCCTTTTCAGTGTTGTTGGAACTACTTTCAATCAATTCTTTTACCTCCTCAATGAATGCTTCAGCCTTTGGGTAAAGTTCATCAAACATTTCCTGGTCACATTAGACAAAATCATCATAGTCACTGCTATGTCTTTTTTCAAAAAGTGTTGCAAATATTTTGCTTGCTGATATTGAAAGTTTACCCTTTGAAGTAAAATGCATTCCAAGCATTGTTTTTACCCCACTATGTGTTTGGGCTGAAATATTATTTTTCAAAAGCAGGGCTACAGCCATATAATAACAAGCATAATACAGCCTGTTTATAGATGCATTATAGAACCCTCCCTCTGCCATAAGTTTTGCTTCTTTCAGGCTTCCATAAGCCCTTTCTATCCTATAGGCAATCAATGAATTCCTGCTCTCTATGTCAAGACTTTCTTTCATAATACAACCCCGTCATTTACGACATTCACATAAAATGGAGTCTTGAATGGTCTGTTTTCCCATGATTTTCTGGAAATTATGTAAGGATTGATAGATACACCTGTCTTGATTTCCAACTCATACAAAGGCCATCTGACCTCATTTTCTTCATCATAGGTAGGTTTATCATTATCAAGAAGAACCAGCAAATCAATGTCACTGTCCTCCCTTGCATCACCCCTTGCCTCTGACCCATAAAGTATAGTCTTTGCTGTAGGGGCGACCCTGTGCACTATCTCCCTTATCTGGTTTACTATATGCTCTCTTCTCATAGCTCAAAGCATTTATGTCGCTAATATAACTATTTTTACTCAAACTCCCCATTCTCTGCCATTATCTAAATAAGAAAGATGTATTCACTTCTCCTTGAAATTAATTCAAAAGTGAATACAATCTGATTCTTCTTTTCAACTTATCCTATTCAACAGGAATGAAAAATGTAGTCACATGGTCTACACTGACGGGGAGCACGTGGTCGTGGTTCCTGCCCATGGAAAGAAAGGCATAGAGAAAGGCACTTATTACAACATTCTGAGGCAAGCGGGACTAAAATAATCCACGTCTCTTTTTAATGTCATTTACAAAGGAGGTATATATGAAAACAGTAGAGGCAATTGTCGAGTATTCAGACAAGAATCTCAGTGCGTATATTGACGGTGCTCCGATAGCGGTCGTCGGAGACAGCATCAGCGAAATCGAGAAGAACATGCGCGAAGCCGTGTCATTGTATGTGGAATCGTGCAAGGAGTTGGGAATACCAGTGGCGGACATCCTGCAAGGGGAATTTGAATTAAAATTCAAGGTTGATGCCGCTACGCTTATAAACTGCTACAGGAGTGTATTCACCAAGGCGGCATTGAGTCGCATCACAGGAATCAATGAACGCCAGTTATGGCATTACGCGGCCGGGGTGCATCGCCCGAGGAAAGCCCAGCTTAAAAAGATACAGAACGGGATCAGGGCACTCTCAAAGGAACTTTCGGTAATAGCCCTTGTGTAAAGCAAAAGCCCGGATTTCTTCGGGCTTTTTCATACTATTGTTTTTCTACCTTTATGGCTGTTACTGCTTCGCCTGATTGAAAGACTTCAAGTTCGGCAAAACTTCCATTCAGCGACCATATCCTGTATGTCAGATATTCCTCTCCGTCAACATAAGTATAAATTTATTCCGAAAACGCGGTTAGTCCATCAAAAATCCACCGGACTAACAACGTTTCAGGGCGAAAATGCGGTTAGTCCATGCAAATTCTTCCGGACTAACAACGTTATAGGCCAAAAATGCGGTTAGTCCATGCAAATTCTTCCGGACTAACAACGTTTCAGGCCGAAAATGCGGTTAGTCCATGCAAATTCTTCCGGACTAACAACGTTACAGGGCGAAAATGCAGTTAGTCCATGCAAACTCTTCCGGACTAACAACGTTACAGGGCGAAAATGCAGTTAGTCCAGCAAAAAACCACCGGACTAACAACGTTTCAGGGCGAAAATGCTGTTAGTCCAGTAGAAAACGGGGACAAAACGGCACAAAAAAAGAGAGTCACATTTCTGCAACTCTCTGATTTTCAGTGTGGTGTCACCGGGAATCGAACCAGGGACACAAGGATTTTCAGTCCTTTGCTCTACCAACTGAGCTATGACACCATTTCTTTGTATTTCTTTCGGGTGATTTCATCGTCGTACATCGCATCGTCAGTCGGTCATTACCGTGAGGTAACTCCCTCCATCCTCGCTCGTTCTTCTCGAACTCACCACGAAATAAATCACAAATTTCAAAGTACTTTCGGGTGATTTCATCGTCAAACATCGCATCGTCAGTCGCTCGTTCTTCTCGAACTCACCTCGAAACAAATCACAAATTTCAAAATACTTTCGGTCGGTTTCATCGGTTGACTTCGTGCCGTCCGCCCTTACTTTTCGTTTGGGATTGCAAAGATAGTCAACATTTCTTTCTCTGCAAATTTTTTTTCCATTTTATCGGAAAAAACATGCAAAAAACCGGAAAAGCTCCGAAAATACAGGGAAAATATCATGATTTCATCACGTATTCCATGACGATCCGTGCGATCACAGCTATCGTTTCCTCGCACTCTTCCATACCGCACCCGGCATCAGTGATGAAAACCGCCAGAGAGAAATGCCGTCCGTCAGGCAAAACCACGGTCCCGATATCGTTTGCCGCCATGATCCTCCCCTCGGCAGTCATGTCACCTGTCCCCGTCTTATGCACTATCACTGAGCATTGCTTCCGGATATACTTCGGAATCCGCCCTGTACCTGTCCGGCATCCGCTCATGGTATTCCATACGAACCGCGAATATTCATCCGCATCTCTGCTGTCATAAAACTTCTCCAGCAGCATGGCGGCAGCCAGGGGAGTACTCCAGTTCTTCATGCAGTCCGCAGGATTCTCATGCATCATTTTCTCAGTACATTCGATATTGAAATCTTTCAGGCCGAGAGTACGGATATACGAATCAGTCCATGACGGACCATCTGTCAGCCCGAAAAGTATGTCACAGGCATTGTTGTCACTGTACACAAGAGTATAATCCATCAGTTCTGCCCATGTGAATACGCCTCCTGAAGGAAATTCGTCCCGCATCGGACTCCATGTGCCGTCAGGAAGCCGGTCTTTCCCGACCTCGACTTCTCCTGAAAGCGGAATCGCAGCATCCCGCATCCATTCGCAGACAGCCAGAGCCTGATGGAACTTGAATGTACTCAGCATCGGAAATCTGTCCGCATCACCATCCGCCTGCGTACCTCCGAGAACCTGAAACGAAGTATCGTCAGGCAATACCATTCCCACACCTATGCAGGCATCGACGGAATCCGCTATGGCAAGTATTTCGCTGCGCAATGCTTCCGCGGCTCCGGTACCGTCTCCCTTTACATAATATTTGAACAGCAGCCCGACCATCAAGCCGACGGTCGCAGCTGCTGCAATATTCAATAATATCAGTACGGATATTTTCTTCATTTCCTTTTCCGGATTCTGCTAGAAGAACCAACCTACTCTGATGGAAGGAGTGGCGAAGAATCCGAACGAGCTTGTAATGGAATCAGAGTTACCCTGTGATTCGGTAGTGGCACCGGTATTGTCCACACTGCTGGTCTTGCCTCTGCCTGTCTTGTCAAGACCGTAGCCAAGTCCCATTTCAAGACCTGCATACAGTCCCTTGCAGATATATACGTCCACACCTGCAGCAGCCTGTACTGCAAAACCGAATGTCGGAGAGACGGTCTTGCTGGATACATTTCCAGTGACATCTCTGCTGACGCGGTTTCCTACATTGATACCTACGGCGGCACCGACATACGGTGATACACGTTTATAGTTGCCGAAGTGATATTCTATACCAGGCATTATTGAGAATGATGTTCTGCCGCTGATATCTTCGGTGGTGGTCACTGAATTGTCCGGATTCGTAATATACGTTTTATCGTTGGTAGAGTTTGTAGAGAAGCCGAGATTGAGCTTTACGGCGAATCTGTCACCTACGAACAGTCTGCCTTTGAGACCGTATTCAGGAAGTTTGAAACCTGCGCTGCTGTTGTTTCCGGAGAGAATGCCCGGAGTGTAGTTAAGTTCGAGAGAGAAATCTCCGGCTTCAGGTTTGAAACTGTCCTGAGCACTTGCAGAAATGGCGCCTGCCAGAACTGCAGCCATGATGAAAATGAATTTTTTCATGATGAAATCAGTTTTAAATTAATGGTTGATTATTTTATCTTATGAAGATTCCGTGATGTTTTTGTTTTTATTCAGCAGATTTTTCCTTTTATGAATGCAAAAATATGAAAAAATGTTATAAGGGCAATGCTTTAAGGGAAGAAAGTACGGCAGACAATGGGATGGTCAGAAGACCAGATTCGGACGATGACATGACTGACGATACCTTTTTTCCATCTCCCGTATGGCAGGCCTGTCTTTCTCTGGAACGGCTGCATCGCAGAATCTTTCCCATATGTACTCTATAGTCTGGGCTGACGGATGCAGCATGTCCTCAGCATAAAAACGGTAGTCCCTGAGTTCGTCCATGACTATTTCGAAAGCCGGGAAGTAGTCGCAGGCAACGTGACGCCTGCATATTTCATCGACAGCCAGAAGGAGAGCGGCCTTGCTCAACTGGTTTTCATGGGCACCGTCGCGGAGATGTCTTATAGGGCTGACTGTGAAGATGATACTTTTCCCGGGCGCCCCATCAGGGAGAGAGTCCGGGCAGCAATGTGCCGCGATATTTTCCAGCAGGGACACGGAATCGTCAACGCTGAGTCTCATTCTGGCAAACTCCTTCGCATCTCTTTTCAGACAGTTCGATACTATCCTGTCATCTCCGATGTGACGGTAGCACCAGCTGGTACCGAGTGTTATGATAAGCCTGTTGCATGATCGGAAAAATTCCGATGCCTCGGAAAGGACCGCATTGGCGTGAGCCAGGAATTCCGTTTCCGTCCGTCTGGCGAACGATGTGTGGTGGCTGAACGAACAGACAAGTCCCGCTCCGCTTCCCATCATCCTGCATTCTGAAGTGTCGAACGGGCGTCCGCTTGAGAGCCTTTCGACTGCCTCGGAAACAGAGGCCGGGTTGTATAGCGTCCCGAACGGATTTACGAATACATCCATGCCTATATTCCTCATCCTTTGTCCGATGTTGTCAGCGAAACAGCTGCCCAGCACCATTATCCTGTCGGAAGGCGAAATTTCCACCCTTCCTGCCCTTATTTCCACCGGAGTCTGTAGCTTCATCTTGATCAGTTTGCTTTTGCTCATGGCAAATATAGGTTTTTTTGACTAATTTCGCAGTCTGGCTCTTGCTGGTAGACAGGCTTCGGGACAGCATCCGTGCCTGGCGCCATGAGTCAGGAAGAAAATACCAGACAGTTTGATGATTTTAAAATGAAGAAGACGTTATCTCTGACTTTAGGTGTCCTGGCTGCCATGCAGCTGTGGGCACAGCCCGGAATCATAGCCACAAGGCCGCAGGATGCCGGCTCCGACAGATTATTGACCATGGAAGAAGCCGTTCTCGGTTACGACCTGTATCCGGAAAATTTCCCGACAGTGTGGAGACCGGACAGCAGGGCACTGACTATATTCGATGACGGTGCCTTGCACTCCATGAATCCGTTGGCAGACGGGAATGCCGAACTGCTTTCACAGTCAGAACTGCAGTCACTCACGGGAACCGCTCCCGTGCAATTTGTCAAGTGGGAAAGCCGGGATCTGGCAGTCTTTTTCCGTCCGGATACGATATATCTGGTAAATGTCGCTTCAAAAACGCTTCAGGGACTCATTCCGGTGCCTGAAAATGCTGCGGACCTGACTTTGAACCCGGCCGGCTTCCATCCGTACACAAGCGGGAACAGTCTGTTCTTCTGTGACGATTACGGAAATACATACCCTATAGCAGAGTCAGATGATCCTGCAGTCAGTTACGGCCGGTATGTCAGCAGAAACGAATTCGGCATCACGAAAGGAATATTCCTTTCCGATTCGGGAAAGAAAGTCGCTTTCTACAGAAAAGACGAGAGTGCCGTAGGCACATTCCCTCTCCTGGACATCAACACACGCACAGGTTCTCTTTTCGAAATACGTTATCCGATGGCAGGAATGGCTTCTGAAAATGTCATGATAGGGGTTTATGATTTCGCATCCGGAGCTACGGTATATCTCTGCTGTGATGACTTCGGCCATGACCAGTATCTCACCGGTATCACCTGGAGCCCTGATGACCGCTTCATTCTCGTGCATGTTCTGGACAGGACTCAGAAACATCTGAGACTCAATGTCTACGATGCCGCTACCGGTGACTTCCTTCGCACTGTCCTGTCCGAAGACAACGACCGTTTCGTCGAGCCGCAGGACCCTGTCTGGTTCCTGAAAGGCAGCAATGACCGTTTCATCTACCGTACCGACAACCGTGACGGCTACCGGAATCTCTATCTGTGCGATCTGGACGGAAATGTCTCCAGACTGACCAGGACTGACGCCGATGTCGCATACATCGGCAATGACGGCAGGAGAGTCTATTACACATCGGCAGAAGTCTCCCCGATAGAAAACCATTTGTTCTCTGTCGACATACGCAGCGGGAAAACAGTCCGCCTGACAGAAGCCGAAGGCTGGCATGATATAACCCTCAGTCCTGACGGACAATACTTTACCGACAGCTATAGCAGCCTGATGACACCTGGGGTCGTGGACCTGTGCAGCGTTTCCGGCCGCAACCGGGCAAATCTCCTCACGGCTCAGAACCCCATATCTGACTATGGTTTCTGTGAAATCTCTCTGGGTACAGTTAAGAGCGCAGACGGGAAATATGACAATTATTACCGTCTCATAAAGCCTCGTGATTTCGACCCGTCAAAAAAATATCCCGTAATATTATATGTGTACGGCGGCCCTCACTCCCAGATGGTCAGAAACACATGGCTCGGGGAACTCAGACGCTGGGAGATGTATATGGCACAGCGCGGATATATCGTCTATGTACAGGACAACAGAGGTACTCTGAACCGCGGTGCTGAATTCGAAAAAGTCATCCACGGCCAGTGCGGCCAGGCGGAAATGGCAGATCAGATGGAAGGCATCAAGATGCTTCTGGATCTGCCATACGTAGACAAAGACAGGATAGGGGTGCATGGCTGGAGCTACGGAGGCTTCATGACCATATCCCTCATCACGAATTATCCTGAAATCTTCAAGGTGGCCGTGGCAGGAGGTCCGGTCATAGACTGGAAATGGTATGAAGTGATGTACGGCGAGAGGTATATGGGAAGTCCGCAGACGAATCCTGAAGGCTATGCCCGTACCAGCCTGATAAACAAGGCACAGGATCTGAAAGGAAAGCTCCTTATCTGCCAGGGGGCCGTAGACAATGTCGTGCTCTGGCAGCATAGCCTGAATTTTATACGCGAATGCATAAAGAATCATGTCCAAGTGGACTATTTCCCGTATCCGTGTGCGCAGCACAATGTCATGGGCCGGGATCGCATCCATCTGATGGACAAGGTGACGATGTATTTCGAGGATTATCTGTGACGGCAGTGCCGGGAATCGGAGGAATGTGGAAGTGCGGTAAATTTTTATCGCACTTTTATTGTTTTTTCCTGAATTACTCCATACATTTATACTGTCATCCCGAGTGAGTGCGAACTCGTCCCGTGGATAACGGAAACCACGTTTTTATAACATTGACTCAATATGAATCTGAAAGGGAAAATGCTTCTGTCGGCTGCCCTGATACTGGCTGCAGCCGCCTTCAATGAATCCTCCGCCTGTACAGGCATCACTCTGACAGCAAAAGATACAAGCCATGTGCTTGCCAGGACATGCGAATGGGGAGGAAGTTTTCTTCAGAGCCGTTATGTGATAGTCCCGAGGGGCTATGCCCAGACGGCCTTCACCCCTGCCGGAACCGACGGTATGGAATTCACGTCAAAATATGGCTATGTGGGCATTTCCGTGATGCAGGACCAGTTCGTGACGGAAGGCCTGAATGAAAAAGGCCTCTCTGCAGGACTTTTCTTTTTCCCAGGGTACGGCCAGTATGAAAAATATGATTCCACACTGAACGCTTCCACATTGACGGACATGCAGCTGGTGGCATGGATTCTGGGAAGTTTTTCTACGGTGGAGGAAGTCATCGCAGCTGTCGGTGACATTCACATAGTCGCCCTCAGTCCTGAAATGCAGACCGTGCACTGGAGGATAGGGGATGCCTCGGGCCGCCAGGTCGTACTGGAAATAGTGGGAGGCGAAGCTGAATTTCATGAAAACAGACTCGGAGTCCTGACCAATTCCCCAGGTTATGAGTGGCAGATGACGAATCTGAACAATTATGTGAACCTCTATCCTGGAAACGCACAGCCGCAGAAACTCGCCGAGGGAGTCACCCTCTCGTCTTTCGGTGCAGGTACCGGATTCCGCGGAATCCCCGGAGATGTCACCCCTCCGTCGCGTTTTGTACGTGCGGCATTCTACCAGACCACTGCTCCGCAATATGCTACCGGATACGAGACCGTGAAGCAGACGTTCCAGATATTGAACAATTTCGACATACCTGTAGGCATAGAGCACAGTCCTGCATCGGGACCCCTCCCTGAAAATGTGCCAAGTGCCACCCAGTGGACCACGTCATCGGATCTGAAGGCTCTAAGGTTCTACTACAGGACTGCATGGAATTCTACTATCAGGTGTATCGACCTGAAATCCATCAGGTTCGACAAGGTAAGCTTTACTGCCGCACCGCTTGACAAGGTACAGGACCAGCCGATAGAATTCATCAAGGTAAAATAGCCGGCATGAAACAGGAACAGCATTTTTTCAGATGCCGTTATGAAAAGAATAGTCTTGCCATCTCCTGATGCGGACCGTCCTCTGGCCTTTTATCTGGCAGCCGAGGAATATCTTGCGAGAAATTCCAGTGAGGACTGCCTCCTTCTCTGGCAGGTGGGACCTACCGTGATATTCGGCCGTAACCAGAATATTGAAGCTGAGGTGAATCTCCCTTTCTGCAGGGAGAACGGCATTGCCGTATTCCGAAGGAAGAGCGGCGGCGGCTGTGTCTATGCTGACAGAGGGAATCTCATGATATCTGTCATGACAGGAGGGTATGACAAGGCCTGGCTTTTCGACAAGTTCATATCTTCTCTTGCACTCTTCCTCAGACAGCAGGGATTTGATGCATGGCCCTCAGGGAGAAACGATATTCTGGTCGGAGGACGGAAAGTTTCCGGCAGTGCATTCTACAGTACGGGTTGCAGGAACATAATCCATGCGACTCTTCTGTGCAATGAAAATATGGATATCATGCAGAAGGCCATCACACCATCGGAAGCCAAACTCAGATCGAAAGGGATAGCTTCGGTCCGGCAGCGTGTCGCCAATCTGTCAGAGTTCGGAAAGGCTGATATCGGCGTATTGCGTTCCGGTCTGGAGAGGTTTTTCTGTGACGGAGAAAAAATATTGGAGGAAACGGACATTGTCCGGATAGAGTCGCTCATGGCGGCCTATCTGGACATGAATTTCATAACCGGTCGCCGGCATGGTCATGAAACGAATGAACCATAGGATAATCAGTAATAATGGAAACTTTGAATAAAACTTGTTTGTATGACAGCCACGTGGCTCTGGGGGCACAGATGAGTCCTTTCGGTGGCTTCATGATGCCCATCCAGTATTCGGATATCGCTGCAGAACATCTGGCCGTGAGGGAACATTGCGGAATGTTCGATGTTTCGCATATGGGCGAAATCCTTGTTACGGGGCCTGATGCGGAAGCTTTTGTAAATCATGTTTTTACTAACGATGTCACCACTCTGTCACCCGGCCATGTCCAGTATGGGATGATGCTCTATCCGGAAGGCGGTGTCGTGGATGACCTTCTGGTGTACAGGATGCCTGAGCCGGAAACCTGGCTTCTGGTGGTGAACGCCGCCAATATAGGGAAAGATTACGGGTGGATCTGCCAGGCTGCCGGCGGATGGAACGTGAAGGTTTCGGATGATTCGGAACATTACGGACAGATAGCCTTGCAGGGGCCTGATGCGGAGAAGACAGCTTCGGATGTCCTGGGACTCGAACTGTCGGATCTGGTTTTCTATACATTCAAGGAGACTGAGTGGAATGGAGAAAAGGTTCTGGCAAGCAGGAGCGGCTACACCGGTGAAGACGGTTTCGAGTTCTATGCTTCGCCGGAAGTCACCCGGAAGATATGGGATGCTTTTCTGTCTGCCGGAGTCACTCCATGCGGACTTGGATGCAGGGATACTTTGCGTTTTGAAGTGGGACTGCCTCTTTACGGGCATGAGCTGGGCCGGGATATTTCTCCTCTGGAAGCCGGTCTGGGCGTATTCGTTAAACTGGACAAGCCTGAGTTTATCGGCAAGGATGCCACACTGGCCCTGAAAGCTGCGGGGCTGAAGCGGAAACTTGTAGGTATGGAATTGATTGACAAGGCTATACCTCGCGCAGGATATCCTGTGGAAGCTGATGGAAAGCAGATCGGGGAAGTGACTACGGGCTATCATTCCATTTCCACGGACAAGAGTGTGTGCCTGGCGTTCGTCGGACTCCCTTACGCTTCACTTGGTACGGAAGTGGGCATACGCATCAGGAAGAAGGTATTCCCTGGCACGGTATGCAGGAAACGGTTCTATGACAAGAAATATAAAAAATAATATTCTGATAACCAATTAAATATAAAGACAATGAGCAAGATAGCGGAAGGTCTGCTGTATAGTGGATCACATGAATGGGTAAAAGTGGAAGGTGACATGGCCGTCATAGGCATTTCGGATTTCGCACAGAAATCCATGGGCAATATCGTCTATGTCGATATGCCAGACGAGGATGATGAGGTCGTCAAGGATGAGGAATTCGGTGCAGTGGAGAGCGTGAAGGCTGCCAGCGATCTGTATTCTCCTGTATCCGGTACGGTCGTGGAGAAGAACGCAGCTCTGGACGATGATCCTGGACTTCTGAATCAGGATCCGTATGCGAACTGGATCATAAAGGTCAGGATGAGCGATCCTGCGGAAACCGGGTCGCTCATGGACTCTGCAGCCTATGGTGAATTCCTCGAAAAACAAGCCTGATCATGGGATTCGCATATTTCCCTCATACCGATGAGGATATCAGGACCATGCTCGGCCGTATCGGTCTGGAATCCATGGACGGACTTTATTCGGATGTACCTGAAGACATGATCTTCAAGGGTGATTTCGAGATTCCCGATGCCATGTCCGAGATGGAGATCCGTCGCCGTTTTTCTGAACTGGCTGCGAAAAATGTCGGACTCAGCGTCTTCTGCGGTGCCGGAGCCTACGACCATTATTCTCCGTCAGTTGTCCAGGCCATAGTGTCGCGTCCGGAGTTCCTGACTTCATATACGCCGTATCAGGCGGAAGTATCGCAGGGGACTCTGAGATATATTTTCGAGTTCCAGAGCATGATGGCCGGACTTACAGGCATGGACTGCTCGAATGCTTCCATGTATGACGGCCCTACGTCTGCAGCCGAATCCGTCATGATGTCAGTGAACTGTACCAGAAAGAAAAGCCGCGTATTGCTGTCCGGGACGCTTCTTCCGCAAGTAATCGAAGTCGTGAAGACATACTGCAAGTTCCACGGCATCACAGTGACGGAAATTCCTTATAAGGACGGCTGCACCGATCTGGAGGCAGTCAGGACGGAACTGCAGGCAGGAGATGTGGCCGGAGTCCTGGTACCCGGCATAAACCGTTTCGGGATCATAGAGGATCTTACAGGATATGCCGATGCTGTCCACGCTGCCAAGGCTCTGCTCATCGTTTATTCCGATCCATCGGCTCTGGCTGTGATCAGGACACCTGGGGAGTGGGGAGCAGACATAGCCTGCGGTGATGCGCAGACATTGGGTATTCCGCTGAATTTCGGAGGCCCGTATCTGGGCTTTCTCTGCTGCAGGCAGGAATTCGTAAGGAAACTTCCCGGAAGAATCGTCGGAGAGACGGTCGATGCCGACGGGAAAAGATGCTATGTCCTCACGCTCCAGGCGCGTGAACAGCATATCCGCAGGGAGAAGGCTACCAGCAACATCTGCTCGAACCAGTCTCTGATGGCTCTTTATGTGACCGTCTACCTTTCCCTCATGGGACCGCAAGGGATGAAAAAGGTGAACGATCTGTCATACGGCGGAGCACACTATCTCCATGCGGAACTGCTGAAAACCGGACTTTTCAGAGAGGCATTCGGAAAACCTTTCCTGAAAGAATTCGTGCTGCATTCGAAACTTCCGGTAGAGCGGCTTCAGAAAGCCTTGCTTGATGTGGGAATTTTCGGCGCACTCTCATGCGGGGGAGACCTGGTGTCTTTCTGTGTGACGGAAAACAGGACCAAGGAAGAAATCGACAGGGTGGTGAGTGCCGTGATCCGCTGCCATATCGACCGCTGCCGTGATATAGTGAACGCGAATTTGAAGTGAAAGCCATGAAATACTACGACAAACTCATATTTGAACTCTCGAAGGAAGGACGTACCGGTTTTTCTCTTCCTGAAAACACGTGGCCCGAGACTGCGGACAACATCCCGGACGGACTGAAACGGTCCGGATATCCGGATCTGCCGCAGGTCAGCGAACCGGATGTAGTACGGCACTATGTGAATCTTTCGAACATGAATTTCGGAGTGGATACCGGTTTCTATCCTCTGGGAAGCTGTACCATGAAATACAATCCCAAGATAAACGAGGAGACTGCCAGGCATCCCGGCTTCGCGAATCTCCATCCTCTCCAGCCTGACGAAACCGTGCAGGGCGCTCTGCAGATCTACAGCGAGCTTTCTGACTGGCTGTGTTCCCTGACCGGTATGGCTGCCTTTACCCTGAATCCTTTTGCAGGAGCGCATGGGGAACTGACAGGACTTATGATCATGCGTTCGTATCACATGTCCCGCGGTGACTTCAAGAGGACCAGGATCATAGTTCCGGACAGTGCCCACGGGACGAATCCTGCAAGTGCGGCAGTCTGCGGACTGGAAGTGGTGCAGGTCAGGTCCACACCTCAGGGAGTCATAGACATCGATGATCTCAGGCCGCTGCTGGATGACACGGTGGCCGGCATCATGATGACAAATCCGAATACACTCGGGCTTTTCGAGACGGAAATCAGGGAAATCGAAGCTTCCGTGCATGCTGCAGGCGGGCTTTTATACTATGACGGGGCGAACATGAACGCCCTGCTCGGAAAAGTACGCCCCGGAGACATGGGATTCGATATCATGCATCTGAATCTTCACAAGACATTTTCCACCCCTCATGGCGGAGGCGGCCCCGGGGCAGGCCCGGTAGGCGTGGCCGCCCGTCTCGAACATCTGCTACCTTCGCCAGTGGTGGGAAAATCTCCGGAGACCGGGAAATTACGGACAGAAACCCGGACACAGGGTGCAGGCCGCATTTCAGGTTTCATGGGGAATTTCGGCGTGCTGATGAAAGCCTATACCTACATACTTTCACTCGGAAACGAAAATGTGAGGAAAACAGGACCGTTTTCCGTCCTGGCAGCCAACTACGTCAAGGAGTCGCTCAAGGACAGATACAAACTGCCGGTGGAGTCCCTGTGCAAACATGAATTCGTATTTGACGGCCTCAGAGAGGCCAATGCCGGTGATCCGGACCGCGAAGTCACGACCCTGGACGTAGCCAAGCGACTGCTGGACTACGGCTTCCATGCTCCGACGATTTATTTCCCTCTGCTCTTTCACCAGTCCATCATGATCGAGCCTACGGAAACGGAATCCATCGAGACTCTGGATGCCTTCATCGGAGCCATGAGAACTATCGCCGACGAAGCCGTATCGGATCCTGACCTTCTCAGGAGTGCTCCGCACAATACGCCTGTCCGTCGTCCTGACGAGACCAGGGCGGCTACGCATCCGAAACTTAAATACTAGAAATCCCTTGTCATGACAATATTGATCATAGGTGCAGGCCCGGGCGGTTATGAGACCGCCCTGCAAGCCCGCAAGAAAGGATTCGATGTGATACTGGTCGAATCCGCCAGGGTAGGAGGGACCTGTCTGAACGCAGGATGCATTCCTACCAAGGCCTATTGCCGTACAGCAGAGATTCTGGAAGAGATGCGCCATGCCGGAACTTTCGGAATAGCTTCCGGGGAACCCGTTCTGGATTTTGCCGGAGTGAAGAAACGGAAAGACGAAATCGTCGCCGGTCTCCGTTCCGGAGTAGAGACGCTTCTGGAGAATGCAGGAGTGCGCCTGGTGAGAGGCCGGGCATCTTTCAGGGATTCCAGGACAGTGACAGTGGACGGGACAGACTACACTGCTGACTATATCATCATAGCCACAGGTTCCGTACCGTCCATACCTGATATTCCAGGCAAGGACCTGCCCGGGGTGCTGGATTCCACGGCCCTGCTGGAGCTTGGAAAGCTGCCCCGGAAACTCTGCATTATCGGAGGTGGAGTGATAGGGCTTGAATTCGCGTCCGTTTTCCGCAGTTTCGGCTGTGAAGTGACAGTGGTGGAATTCTGCAGGGAAATCCTGCCGCGTTTCGATCAGGATATATCGAAAAGGCTGAGACAGAGCCTGTCTAAAAGAGGGGTGACATTCAGTCTGCAGTCGGAAGTCAGGTCCATAGAGGAAGCGGCCGGAGAAGACGGCAGCAGACTTCTGAGAGTAAACTGGGAGCGAAAAGGTTCCTCTGAGAACTGCATGGCCGATCATGTGCTCATGGCTGTCGGACGAAGGCCGGACAGCAGGTCTCTGAATACAGATGCTGCCGGACTGAAGACCGTGCGCGGTGCTGTCATGACCGATGAAAACATGAGGACGAATGTCCCTCATATTTTCGCCATAGGCGATATCAACGGCCGCCAGCTTTTGGCTCATGCAGCTACTTTCCAGGGAAAAGTGGCCATGGAAGCCATCATTTCAGGGATATCCGGCCAGTCGGACAGTCAGTTCAGGGAAAATGTTGGGGGAGAAGTCGTGAGGAAGACAGACCTTTCTGTAATGCCTTCTGCCGTATTCACCATTCCTGAGGCGGCTTCAGTAGGAAGTACTGAAGAAGAATGCAAGTCTGCAGGAACAGAATACCGGGTCTTCAAGTCTTTTTTCAGGGCCAACGGGAAAGCTGTCTGCATGGGGGAGACAGACGGGCTATGCAAGCTTCTGGCAGGATCTGACGGGAAGATCATCGGATGCCATGTCCTGGGACCGCATGCCGCAGATCTCGTACAGGAAATCTCGTCACTGATGTCTGTCGGAGCCACTGTGGACGGTCTGCGCCATTCCGTGCATATCCATCCTACTTTGAGCGAAGTACTTTTGTCCGCCGTGGAATAGTCTCCGGCAATGCGGGTGGGGCAAAAGGTTCCGGCCCCTTACTGCTATTCCATCATATCAGGCCTTCCAGGGTGAACATCTTCCGGTATGCTTCCGCCTTCTTTTCGATAGACAGGGGATAGGCACGGGATGTGGACGGCATTCTCCACAGTCTCCGGACCCGGCCCTCCGTTTCTTCGAAAGTGCCTGTGGCGGGGACCTGACATCCGAAAATAACCGCGGCCGTTTCCGCAGCCTTCTGTCCTGTCGTCACTATTGCCCTGCAGTCGGGAATCCCCGGCAGCAGGGCAATGATGTCGGTAGGGGAGACTATTTCCAGAAATTTGTCCGAGGCGTTGTCTCTGAGACGTCGCACTTCGCATGCGGTGTCATAAAGGGCTATGCCCTTTTCCCTGCAGAAGTTTTCCGCTTTCATACGGTCGAAATGCTTCCCGTCAGGTCGTATGAAAAAGGATTTGTCTCCGTAAAATATCAGCCCGATGATTCTCCACATGTCATTGTTGAAGTTCGGATAGAAGAATTCCATGGACCATCTTTCCCGTTTCGGCGGGAAACTGCCGAGCATCAGGATTTTCGCCCCTTCCGGCATGAACGGTTCCAGCGGATGTCTTTCCACCGCCGGCTGAATGTCTGTCACTCCTGTCATGTGCGGCTGTTTTCCTCTGTCTTTTCCTCTGTCTTTTCCTCTGTGCTGCCATCTTCAAGGTACTCTTTCCTGAACATGTCGAGGAACAGCAGGAACAGCGAGACAAGAAGTGGTCCGAAGATGATTCCTATGAAGCCGAACAGCTGGAGTCCTACCAGTACTCCGGCTATCGTGATGAGCGGATGCGTATCTGCAAGTTTTTTCTGCAATATGAAACGGAACAGATTGTCACTCTGGGAGATGCAGATGGTCCCGAACACCAGCAGGCCAATGGCCTTTCCCCACAGTCCGAGTACGGCGAAGTATATGGCCATGGGCACCCACACGACAGTGGTCCCCACGATAGGCACTATAGAGCACAGACCAGTAAGGAAGGCAGCGAGAAAAGCATTCGGAACCCCGAAGAACATGTATCCGACCCATGAAATGAGTCCCTGCAGCAGAGCTATCATCGGGATTCCTATGGCATTCGACTTTACCATCACGTTTATCTTCTCTATCGTCTCTTTCTTGTTTATGTTCTTCATGGGAATGAGGGACGAAAGATAGGCTTCCATCTTCCTTCCGCCTGTCAGCAGGAAGAAGAGTACTATGAGGGCAGCCGCGATGTTTATGAAGAAATCACCGATTCCGTTGATCAGGGACTGACCCAGCGAGGTGATTTTCCCTGCAACGAAGGTTATGCTCTTTTCGGAAATAAGGTCTATCCCGAATCTGTCCTTCACTATGTCTATCACCTGCCTGGCCGGAGCCAGCATGTCTTCCGTATTCCAGTTTACCTGCTGGAGCTTGGCTATGATGAACCATACCAGCAGAGAAAGCGGGATCATGATGAAAAGAATGACGCATATCAGAATGATACTCGCCGAAAGTGTGGGTCTCCCTGTCTTTTCTGTCAGCCTGAAACAAGGCTTTCTGAGCAGTATGTACAGAGTCAGGGCGCCAAGCACGCCGCTCAGAAAAGGCTGCAGCTGTCTGAAAAGAATGATTCCCAGAAGGAAAATCAGAAGCAGGAGGGCGTATTCCCATATCAGTTCCCTGCTCAGCCCCTTGCCGTAGGTCGTTTTCATTTTGCCTTATTCCGGATTATGTGTATAGCCATCAGTCTGTTATCGATTTCAGAAGAGTTCGTCCAGTTTCGTGTAAAGGTCTTCGCTCTCACCCACGAATACTTCGACTATTTTCCCTTCCTTGTCTATGAGAATCTTGGTAGGAAAGCCTTCTACAGCGTACTTGTTCAGCAAACCGGTGTCGTCTCCGTTGAAAAGGTTCGTCCATACCAGTCCTTCTTCCCTGACTGTCTTCTGCCATGTTTCTTCGGAGTCGCGGCAGTTTATGCCCACGAATTCTATCTGATCTTTGTATTTTTCGTAGTATTTCTTCATGTCAGGCATGCCCTTCATGCACCAGTAGCACCATTCTCCCCAGAAATCCAGCAGCACGTATTTCCCTTTGAAAGAGGCCAGGGTGTATTCTTTCCCGTCAGTACCTTTCAGACTGAAGTCAGGAGCCGGTTTTCCCGGCTGGATGTTCATCTTGTTCTTCTCTCTTATGACAATGTCGGTGAAACTCTTCGCCACCATGTCCAGGAGTTCGCCCATGGCGCTTTCCTTTACCGTCGAGCCAAGCAGATTGTAGGAATCGAGACCTTTTGCAGGATCCATGAACAGAGTCAGGTATCCGGAAGTGAGGTCATTCGGGTTTTCCTTTATATATTGGGCGTAGATGCTGTCCCTTTTGGCGGTCAGTCTGTCATATTCGGCGTTCAGGGATTGCTTGCCGATGATGTCGTTTTCGGCTATCTTCCCGGCCCTGCTGTACAGGGAGTCGATTTCGGCCTTGATATGCCGGAATCCGTCGAAACGTGCCAGTCCGTCATATATTTCGGAACCGCTGAATACGGGATCTCCGGCTTTTCCGGATATCCGCAGTCTGTCGCCTGGGAGGAGGAAAACAGGGGACGGTGCAGTCACCTGATGTATAGGGACTATGTAGACGAACATCATCCTGTCCTCATCCCGTTTTATGTCAATGCCGGCTTTCCCGTTGACTGCCACTATCGTATCTCTGGCGGCAAGTTCGTTTGTCACCGCATCATAGACATAGACTTCCAGGGAGTCTCCTCCTTCCATATCCAGTGTCCCGGTTATCCTGTTTCCGCGGTCGCAGCTGCATACAGCCGAGAGTCCTGCCGCGATTACAGCTGCCATAGCAGCCTGTTTCATGAATTTCTGCATTTGTTCCAAGTTTTAACATATCTTTCAAAGGTACGGATAATATTCTTTGTTTTGATAAAAAACGGAAAATCTTTCTTGGTCATTGATAAATTATAGACTAATTTTGACGTCTTTTTAATAGACATAAATCATGACAGTCTGTATAGCGGAGAAGCCAAGTGTGGCGAGGGAAATAGCGGAAGTCCTGGGGGCTACCGTGAAAAAGCAGGGATATCTGGAAGGAAACGGATATCAGGTGACATGGACATTCGGCCATCTCTGCACCCTGAAAGAGCCTCACGACTATAACGGGCAGTGGAAAACCTGGATGCTCTCATCCCTGCCGATGATTCCCGCACGCTTCGGTATCAAACTGATTGACAATGACGTATATGCCAGGCAGTTCGAAATCATCAGGACACTGATGCAGGAGGCGGACGAGATCATAAACTGCGGGGATGCCGGGCAGGAAGGTGAGCTGATCCAGCGCTGGGTGATGCTCAAGGCTGGAGCCAAGTGCCCTGTGAAGCGCCTCTGGATCTCTTCGCTGACGGAAGAATCCATCAGGGAAGGATTCAGTCATCTGAGACCCGAAACCGATTTCAGGCTACTCTACGAAGCTGGTCTGGCGAGAGCCATCGGCGACTGGATTCTGGGGATGAATGCCACGCGTCTGTACACTCTCCGATATGGCCGGAACAGACAGGTGCTGTCCATAGGCCGTGTCCAGACACCGACACTCGCCATGATTGTAAACCGCCAGGAAGAAATAGACCATTTCGTACCCGAGCCTTACTGGGAGCTCAAGACAGTATATCGTGACGTGACTTTCTCCTCGACGCACGGGAAATTCGGAAAGAAGGATGACGGTGAGAAACTTCTGGCGGAGGTGGAAGCCGCAGACTTCACTGTGACGGAAGTGTCAGAGAAAAAAGGGAAGGAAGCGCCGCCGAGACTCTTCGACCTGACTTCATTGCAGGTGGAATGCAACAAGAAGTACGGTTTCAGCGCTGATGACACGTTGAAACTCATCCAGACCCTTTACGAAAAGAAAGTCACCACATATCCGAGAGTCGACACTACTTTCCTGAGTGATGACATTTATCCGAAAGTACCTGCAATACTTTCCGGACTGAAAGGCTACGAAACGTTCACTTCTCGGCTGGCCGGGAAAAAACTGCCCAAAAGCAAGAAAGTCTTCGACAACTCCAAGGTCACCGACCACCATGCCATCATTCCCACCGGAGTCCCTGCCACTGCCCTTACTCCCGAAGAGAGGAAGGTCTACGACCTGGTCGCTACCAGATTCATAGCGGCATTCTACCCTGACTGCGAGATATCCACGACTACAGTGACCGGCCGGGCGGGGCAGACCGGATTCAAAGCCACCGGGAAACGTATAGTCAAGCCGGGGTGGCGCACTGTCATGGCTTCTGACCGCAGCCTTTCTCCGGTCCAGGATGTCCGGCAGACGCCGGACAATGTTCCCTCGTCCGAGACTTCAGGGGAGGGCGATGCCGTCCTGCCGGAATTCGCAGCGGGGGAGACAGGTCCGCACAAGCCTTTCCTGAAGGAAACATGGACGACTCCTCCGAAACCGTACACGGAAGCCACTCTGCTCAGGGCTATGGAAACGGCAGGCAAATCCGTTGAAAATGAAGAACTCAGGGATGCGCTTAAAGAAAACGGGATAGGCAGGCCGTCCACCAGGGCTGCCATCATAGAAACACTTTACAAGAGAAACTATATCCGCAAGGAAAGGAAAAGTCTGTACCCTACACAGACAGGGAAAGAACTTATAGCCACCATTCATGAAGAATTGCTGAAAAGTGCGGAACTTACGGGAATGTGGGAAAAGAAACTCCGGATGATAGAAGCCGGGACTTATCAGGCTTCGACTTTTCTGGATGAACTCAAGTCCATGGTCAGATCCATCGTCATCAATGTCCTGTCGGAATAAAAAAATGAGAATCGACACTCACGTGCAGACCCTCATACTAACCACATAATTAATAACACTAAAACTAATAACCAA
>CALUQB010000039.1 GCA_944322815.1 uncultured Bacteroidales bacterium
CGGGAAGGCGCAGAGGACGAGACGGAAAAGGCAGCAAAGGACGAAGACGGGTAAGCGGCTGAGGATGGAGGCGGAAAAGCGGGAAGGCAGCAGAGGATGGAGACAGGAAGGCAGCAGAGGATGGAGGCGGGAAGGCGCAGAGGATGGAGACAGGAAGGCGGCAGAGGATGAAGACGGGAAAGTGCAAGGGATAAGGCGGAAAAGGGGCCGGCGCTTTTTCAGGCCGGTCCCTTTTACAATATTTAGACAAAGGTGAATTGGTCAGTTCTATGTGTTCTGCTGAATAGTCCAGCCAGGAATGAGGGTGATGCGATTATCCACATCCGAGGTCAAATCAGGAATAGAGACTTCGAACGGGAATTTGTTGAAACTCTTATCTTCGAATTCAGGCCTATTATGCCACCAATAACAAGTCCAGAAATAATTCACTGCATCAACAAAGTCCGAATCACTCATTAAGGTATCCCATGCCGGCACGCCTTTGAGGATTTCCGTAAGGTCCAGTTCATAAGATTTAGTAATGTAACTACCTGACGGATATAATACTTCGGACGCAGGGTCGCATGTCACCGTTGACCAGGTGTTTATTTCATGGTCAATACAGAATTCAGCCCCATCTATAACAAAAAGTCCTGAACCGTCAGAACCCTGGAAAGACAAGGATGAGAGTGTATTCATCTGGACAGAGCCGGCAAAACCGATAAAACTGAAATCAGTTCCACTCATTTTTGTGCATACCGCAACATTCGGATCGCTGCCGGAATACCAGTCAGAGATATGATATGGAGTCCTGTCGAAGCCGACTGCATTTGCTCTCTTTTGCTCTTCTGACTGATTATAGAATCCAGCCATAACTTTTTCCGCACTGTTCCAATCAGACATTCTCGACTTATATTCGCTACTGTTATTGACTGCCGTCTCCATTTCTTTCAGGATAGTAACTTTCAAAGAGTCATATATAATTCCAGCATTGTCTCTAATAGTCTGAATAAGTTTAGGGATCTCCCTATCTTTGTAATCTTTTATGTCTTGAACGGGATGTGCATCCGCACATTCCTGCAACCTCTCGCCGAAAAGATTTACCCTTTCCCTGACCGCAGTCAAGACCGGATGCTCGTCACCCGTCTGCATATCCGCATACATCCCCCTCTCTATCGCGTCATACAGTGCTGTCGGCTCATCGGCTCTCCGGATGTCAGTGAGGGTGACGATGCGCTGGAGACGAATATCGCTTCTGTTCACGACCTCATCGTCCCCGGACGCGATGAGAGTCCCCTCCCAAAGGCAATACATATTATCGTCATTGAACGGCACGGCAGGCAACAGGATGCGTGCCGTTGCATAATTATCATCATTTCTGATCACGGCAGGATGAGGATCAGACTCACTGTAGCCGCCATAATTGAACAAGGTAAAATCAACGTTGGCGATGAAAAGAATCCGGTATTCAGTGTTACGCCAGAGAGTATCCTGCAGAGCCTGTCTCTGCTCCCAGGTCATGTTCTCCCTGTTCATCGGCCACTCCTGAGTCTCAGGATCCACAGAAACCCGGCGCTTCTTGAGAAGTTCGCCCGTAGCCTTTTCGTAAACATAATAGTCGAGAGAAGAAATCCTCAGTTTCCCTTCACCGGCAGCTCTGGTGGAAGGCCCCCCGTCTATGGAATAATCCACGATGAAAGCCCCATCCGGCACAGGTCCGTTCTCTCCGGCACCGACTTCCTCCACTACCGGAATCCTGTCTTCCGGCACGACAAGCTCTTCCGAACAGGAAAGCACGGCCATGCAGCCCGCCAGCATCAGAGCTGCAGCCTTTGTCATATTATAATATCCGTATCGCATATTTCAGACAATCTTTAAATCTCATTATTAGTTCCATCCGTCCCAGGCATCGTCATCCACATCGATACCTGCATCAGCATATCCGGCATACCTGACGGTAAAATATCCGTCGTGGAGTCCGTTGAACTCCAGTTTCGTCCTGGTATTTGCCTTTATGGAAAGACTGGCATCATTATCTCCAACCAGAGGGTACACATAATCCTCACCTCCTGTCATGCGGACAGTTATGCTTCCTGTCAACGCTCCTGGAAGGAGATTCACGGAAATTTTATGATGGCTCACAGGATCCTGATTTGCTCCGGTTACGTTATGATCAGGTCGAGTAGTCCATGATACAGTCTCCAGACCGGCAGTCTTGATCTCACCGCAGTCGTTGTCAGTGATGTAAATCCTGGTCGGGGTATCGGCTATCTCCAGGACAATTTTTTCCACAAAACCATCGAACTGATCCTCAAGTATCCCCATGTCTATCTCCAGCTGTCCATTCAGCCTGGTCATCTCGACATTTTCTTCTGAAATCTCGCCGCTTTCCATCCATCTGTTGATCACTTTCCTGAAAATGTCCCCGTCGGAAAGAGCCGCAACAGGAAACTCCGTACCTGCAGACTGTTCCAGAACAGGCATGTAGTCTATCATCAGCTTGTTCATGTCGCATGTGCCGTCACCGGGAATCTCTTCCGTAAAAACATCATCACCCACGCCTGCGATTTCAGGGACAGAGAGGAAGACGAACTTGTACCACTGAGGCAGCAGACCGGATACCTGCACGGTGGCTCCGCTGAAATCATGGAAACTGTTGCAGTGAAGGGCTTCGGAAGAATGCTCGGGCTTTCTTTCGCCTATGTACAGACGGGCAAGCCTGCCCTCCCCTATACCTGCAGCCCTGGTCAGGCAGAATGTCACGGCAGTATCCTCTTCCATACCGGCAGGATGCTCCGATTCCGTACAGCCGGCTGCAAACATCGCGGCTGTACAGAACAATATCGAATAATACAATATTCCTTTCTTCATAGTAGAGACCTGTTTTTCAATTTAAATTCCAATGTCTGACCGACAATTTTCCTATTCTGCACCGGAGAGGCCGCCGGACTCGCGCTTAGGGATAATGTCCTCGTCTTCGTTCCAATCATCATTCTCCGTCACGCCGGCCCCGAATCCTGCATCCTCATTCCCTCGCCAGGCGCCGACACGTCTGCAACATATCACATTGTACTGCCGGTCACGCATTGCGAAAGCCGTTTCGCCTGAGTCCATCTTCACATAAAAGGCACGGCCCGGAACTTCGGCAGTGTATCCGGCCAGATACGGAGTGGAAGAATGGAAGCGGCTCTCGTCGTTCTGGAAAAAGACATTGCGTCTGCCCGCATCATTCATCGCGGAGTACAGCTCCGCCAGTTCGTCCAGGGCCGGGACATACCACACTATTTCGTCATAGTCGATATATCCGTTGCCGTTCCTGTCACGGTTCTTGCTCAGGACATACTTGATCATGTGGTCATCAGGAATACGGCCGATTACTTCCGCCATATCAGTACTCCTTGGATATGTGTCTTCAACAGTATAATACCCGTTATAGGCTCCCCAATAGATTCCTGAATCCTCCGATTCGTCATCCGGATCTTCCGGGACCTTGACCGCTTCCTGGTAAAGCTTGCGTGTGTTCGAAAGGCCGTCCCAACGGTCGTTTATCATACTGGTCATCACAGGATTGGCTCCGTACATCAGGAAGCCCCAGGTGATGTTCTTCTGTTCCAGTTCGTATTCGACGAAATATTTGTTCTCCGATTCCGGACGACCAAGCAAATCGTAAACGGTCATTTTGACCGCCTGAGCCGGCCGCTGCGTCACTTCGATACGGGCCTCGGTTTTGTTCGTCAGGTCACGCAGGACTACGACACCCGTACGCCAGGAAGAAGGGTCGGTAGTGTTGTTCAGACTTTCATTTGCCGACGGGTTTTCCGGAACGAATTCATCGGTATGGATATAAAAATACCCGGACATTGCCCCCTCTCCCTTAATTCTGGATGACGCCACCATACTTTCATCCAGGACATTACCTTCACTGTCATAATATGTATTTCCTGGAATATTCGGCCTGTATTGTGATGAAAGCGATATCTCCAGCCACGGATGCTCATCTGGATTTTCCACATACAGTTCCCATCCGCCATCATTTACCGTATAGCCGAAACACCGTACTACATTGAAATGGGCATCAAGAGGATTGTTGAAAGCTCCCGTAATCTTCGCCGAATCCAGATTCTCGGCAGTCACTCGCGTATCAAGGTCATTGCATGTCTTTATAGTCGCGGTCACATCATACCTGCAATTTCTCGTCACATTGAAATCCTTGTAATTGTCATGTCCGAGATATATGTCGTATGTTGCCGATATCGTATTGGAATTGACATCATTAGAGGAAATATACGTTCCTGATATCCTTATATATGTCGCAAGCTTATGCCTACTTCTACCGATCTCCCCTTTCATAGTCTGGTACATTTCGGTATTCTCCTGATATTTCTTATAATATTCATCATCCTCTTCTGCACCACACCTGTTTTCGAACATATAGAACTGTCCCTTATAGCCTGCGGCATCATCACCTGATGTCTGAAGCAGCATATTGTCGAAATAGTTGTTTGCCAACGCCGTTTCAGCATCTGCATTATAAGATGCATCATCTCCCTGATCTGTCGGGGACAGCTGCGGTCTCTTCACAAGATAGCTGCGTTTCGGTATATTATATACTCTGACATCGCCCAGATAGAATTTGTCCTCAGAGTTCTCCGGATCGAATTTCAGAGTAAAATCTATCATGGCAGCTATACGGCTGACATAAATTTGGATTGTTTTCTGTTTATTCTGGACATCATCCTGAGTCAGGTTATCCTGCAGTTTTCCATGCATGATCATACCTCCGGAAAATGCAGCATCAGCCTGGTCGATAATTATTATTTCCTTATCCAGATCATCGGTTGTTTCGATATTCTTGTCCCACAACCTGGCATAATTACATACGGCATGAATCTGCAGGTCACCTTTGTCTGATGGCAGGATCATGCGTACCTCATTGTCCGGATATTCCAGATCCTGCTGATACCGCGCGAGAAGCTCCCTACCATCGGAGTTGAAGGCATAAATGATAACATGATCGATACGGCTGTCGGCAGGTTCCATATCAGGCGTAGCTGTTTTGGTTTCCACCAGACCGATGCTCTCCGGAGACAATACTATGCGGATACCGTCCTCATTATCATCGGCATCCCTGATCTCCAGAAGTTCCTGGGTACAGGACAAGAGAAGAAATACTCCGGAGAGAAACCAAATGAGATATTTCACTTTTTTCATTGCTGTCTTATTTTAAATTTCCTTATAGGACGGGAATACATTCCATCATTTCTGTCACCTTTCCTCATGTAATCGGTCGTACCTGCCGGTATGTAAAGTGTCAGGGCTATTTCACGATCCACGCAAGTAGAACACCAGTACTTGTCGCCCTGCTTCAAGTTGAACAATTCCTGGCATTCGTCGCCTAATCCCCTGTAAGGATTCACATAATGAGCGACTCCCCACATTTCATGATATGCAGGCAAATACCATATTCCTTCAGAAGATCCCGTATCCAGGCCGTTGCTGCCGATATTTATGATTTCTTTCCGGAGCTGATCCATCAGACAGCCTTTATAACTTCCTGTTCCCAACGCACCTTCTTCATATCTTTGTCTTGATGTCTCAGTATTGTCCTCTCCATCATAATAATTCATTTTCGTAGCACCGTATATGAAACTCGGTACAGTTGAAAAAAATCCCCACCCCGTTGCGGAATTGGCATCACGTTCCACTTTGCCGGTTTGCTTGTTGAAATGACATCTGTAGTCCAGACGGGCAGCCGCCCTGAAACCGTCATCACCTGCCTGTGCCGAAGCATAAACAGTGAGAGCATTATACTGGCGGACAGTCAGCCTGTATGGCTCCGTTGACCCATCCGTATAAAGTTCTATATGTGCTGTGCGATAGTCATTCTTAAGCTTGTCAAGCAATCCCTGCGTATCTATATTATAATTATTATCCAAGACTCTCCTGACTGCAAAATCATTCAGGACTACTTTCACAGTAGGGCCATCCGAACCTTGCATCTTAGAGACATAGCCTGTCTCATTGCCTTCGGCATCTACACCTACGAAATGTATCCAATCCTTTTCGTCAGAATAATCATAGGATGTACTCTGCTCTACACCTTCATACGCTACTGTAAGTGTCCAATTGCTTACCGGCTCCGCAGGCTTGATCTCTATGTAAAACTCAGTCCCTGGAGCATCGAAGATATAATGCTCTTCATCGTAGTCGCTCATTATTCTGGCCGGTCCCTGAACCGTAGGGAAAGTATTGTCCATATCGACTTCACACCATGGCGTAACAAAAACCAGTATCACATTCCCGCTGAGGTCGGCAGGCTTGTCGCCATCGGTAGAGCCGTCGGAGAGCTTCTTGCCGATGCTGTAGAGATGATTTTCGTTTATCGGGAACTCGGTAGCCCCGTCCTCGGCTGTCACCGAATAGCTTTTTACCGTGACACCTTCATGTTCGGTTCCATCGCTGTCCGTATATTCTCCTATCAGCTCCAGGCTCAGGGTCGCATCCTGGCCGGAATTGTCCACAGGCAGCAGGAAAGCTCCCATAAGCAGGGAATTCTCCAGAGTCTGGACCCCGTTTTCACCGGATTTGGCCGGAATGACGAAATACCTGCCATCAGAATCAGCCTCATACAGCGTCATATCCACCTCAAAAAGGACCTGACTGTTCTCCATCGGCTCAGACCCGTAGACCTCCGGATTGGCACTCCACATCGGCATCACCGTATTCTGATTCTGATACAGGCTGATACGCAGGGAAGTCACTTTAGCTTTGCCGTCATTTGCATCACTAAAATCCACGGAACACGGGATGTTCTTCAGATAAGCCAGGACTCCGGCGACCTTTCTCCTCAGAGTGATGCTGACCTCCGCCTTTTCCGTATCATCCGCATTCTGTGCAGTGTAGCCGGCGAACAGCTGGGCTGTAACCATATCTGACTTATCATTTCCGGCATACCTCGCGACCAGAGTCCCGAGAGTAAGGCTCTTCCAGTCCTGTGCAGGGAAACCGTAAACGCTTCCTGCCCTGTCATCCACGCCTACAGCCAGGAAAGTATAAGTCTGGCCGGACTCCAGATCTGCGCTGACCCAATGCTTTTGTGAAATATTCCCCTGCCAGTCCACATCCTCGAAAAGGATACAAGGCGCATCTGCAGTATTGCCTTTGAACACGTACAGATAGACATCCTCGACATCACGCCAGTCCACCTCGCTGCTGTTCAGCTCGCTGCGTGTTCCGGCGCCGTCATCGAATGACAGGTAGAAACCTCGTCCGCCATCTCCGTCACCAGGCTCATCCGGGGAGGCTTCCTTCATGCATGAAGACATCGTCAGCATGGAAACCGCCGACAATATCGAAAGGAATATGTGTTTTCCGTATAACATAATATGCTGCACCTGAAATTATTGTTTTTCACTTATACCCAGATCGACTTCGCCCTCCCATGTAGGGTCTATCGTGATGACCAGATCGCCGCCCTCGCCCTGAAGATCCACAGGAGAGTCAGGAGAACCTATCGCATAGAAATGATTCGCCACCACAGGATATCTGTATGCACTTTCCGTATCGATGATACCAGTACCGCTGCCTGTCGAGCCTGAATTCAGCCCGTCATCCTCAGGCAGTCTTATCCTGCGTGTCTGCAGTATCGTACCGTCTCCGGCCACCAGTTCGAGTTTCAGAGTGTATTCCGCCTCTGAGGTGATCTGTCCCGGCACAGGAGCCGCAGCCGGCATGACATACGCACCGCCGGATATCATTTGCTCTGGAGACAGTGTACCGTCCAGAGCAATATCCACAAGGAGCTTTCCCTCAGATTCGGAGACAGGACTATTTATGAAATCCAGGAACTCAGGAGTCTGCTGTCTTTCGAGAAGAGGCATCCGAGTATTCTGCCCCTGATACAGCGAAATCATTATGGACTCCGCCTCTTTCGGAGCGTTCTTGAAGTATCCCACCACTCCGGCCATACGTCTGAAAAGCTCCACTGTGACATCGCTTCCGGAACCTGGAACGAATGATTCGGTCCCTACGAACACCTCGGAAGTACTGATCCCTTTCCAGGACTGACCGTCGGCAAGCGAAACGGTTATATTTTCCGGATCACCAGTCTCACCGGCATCAGGGAAACCATAAAGAGTCTCAGCTCCATCGCTGAGTCCCAGAGCCATGAAAGTGTACTCCTCCCCATACTGGAATCCTTCATATTTCACCTTGTATTTCATGCTGGCAGTCCCGTCAGGCAGACCGGAAGAGAAATAGTCCTCCCAGCCGATATCCTCACACGCCAGATATTCTCCGCTTTCGCTGAAAATATACAGGTACACAGTCTTCACATGCTGGTTTCCGCCCATCACGCCACCTTCATCGACCGGATACTCTATGTCAGCCGTCCCGCCTGTCCCTGTTTCCGAAACGCTTTTCACTCCCAGCGTGATATAGACTCCTCTCTGGACCGGCTGCGGCTCAGGGACGATACGTCCCTTCTCGGAGCAGCCGGCCAATACCATCGTGCAGAGTGAAAGCAGATAAACCAATTTGTTGCCCATATTTCTATCTATTTTTCTTCAGATAATATCTTCCGACCCTGGTATCCGTCATTCCCAGGTCAATGTAAGCTCCTGACGGATCCAGACTCCACTCGCGGCCCGTATTGCCATCGACAAGCGACCATCCGGACCAGGCATCGCCTGCAGTATGGCTGAGAGACAGCACCAGCCGGGCAGGAGAATCCATGATGAAGCCGACAGGAATCAAGGTGTCTCCATGTGACTGCTGTATTTCCAAAGCGTGACCGGAAGCCGCAGTGAAGACCGTTACCGGATGCTCCAGACCGCCATCGATGAAGAGTTCCACGTCTTCACCTGCTACGAAAGCATCGGACGCACCTGAGTCCAGCAGGACGAGAGCGGTGCTGCTGCGCCCTCCGACCATGGCCGTGATACGCAGGCAGTCGGAAACTCCGGCCGGTGCAGGATGCGCGGAAGCCTTGGTCATGACAGACGGGGCACTGTATATCCGGTATCCCGGCTTCTGTCCCAACATTTCCTCTGTGAATGTCAGACTAAGTTCTGTCGCCTGATTTTTGGCGACTACATAAAAGCCCTGCATCGGGGCGATATGAGTATATCCCTCCTGGCTTGACAGCAGGCCGGCACCGGTCATGGCTACGGAAACTGTCGCATTTCCGTCATCAAGTCTCACTGCAGATATGCTGCCGCTGTTTTTTTCGAGGAACTTCGCTATGTCGATATGCGTCATGAAAGGATTTCCGGCCACGAAAATGTCTCCGGGCACCCGGTTCCGTACTGTCACCGTGTATTCACCGTTTTCCATCCCGTCGCTGAGCAGTCTTCCGACATGGCCCGAACGGGCAATGCCTTCGGACTGTCCGGTGCTCTGACCGGAAGCGCTGAAGTATGTATATTCCGTATGCGCCTTCGGGAACCTGAAGGTGGCAGGACCGCTGGTCTTGAGCGAAAATCCCGTTCCAGGCTCATAAGCCTCGGCCACTGCATTGAAAGGAGCGGTCCAGTCAGCCTCGGACACTATCACCTCCGTAGCCAAACCCTCCGAATCACTGCCGATGACCTTTCCCGGAACCTCGCTGCTCCAGAACCGCTGGTAGACTATCGGAGAAAAACGGTACTCGGGCGAAGTCATGGACGTAAGTTTCACGAAACTTTCCTCACGGCCATGGTCTCCTCCGAAACGCTCCGGCACGAACATGTCTCCTGTCACCATGTCATACAGAGGAGCTGACAGCATGCAATAGCTTCCTGCCCCGACTGAAAGATCCACCCAGGCATAGTCGTATTCGAGATACTGCGTCCCGACCAGCTCGGCACCGGGACCGAAGTATATGTAATGGCATCTGTTCTCATCTGAAGCGTTCAGTTCCGGATACCTGGTACAATTCTCCGGAAGAGTGACATTGGTACAGGTCCACGGAGCGCCGTCGGTCCAGTTGCTCCAGTCATTCCAGTCAGAGTTCACAGGGGACTCTTTCCATGTGGTCTGCGACGGATGGATATATGCCATGATATCCGAGACGAGGCTGGTCCCTTGCTTCGATATGTTTATCTCGTATGCCCCCGGATCCATGTCTTCGAGGGTAAATCCATAATTGCCATCCAGAAGATCCAGTCTGACATCCCGCCTCACGGAATTTCCGGTGAAGGAATCATGGCAGATCAGGGCGAACTCCTGTCCGGACACGGCTGACAAATCGCCTGTGGCCGTGACATTCACCCTGATTTCGGAAATCCCGCACGCATGTTCCTGTACGGCTGCCGCCCCTGTGATCTCGAAATCCTCAGGCAGGACAGGTGTCTCCGGATTCTCATCATCTTCCGCACAGTCAGGAATGCCGTCGCCGTCTGAATCCCGTCTGATATAGGCACCGTTGACCTTAGGGAAATCGAGGGCCTGAGCCAGGCCTGCGAAAGTGATACGGACTTCATCGAAAGGATATTCCGGAGTCACTTCGAGATACGCTACTCCGTCATACCCTATGACACTGAGTCCCAGAAGTCCGCCGGTCGATGTTTCTCCGCTGCTTCCTACCGAAGTACCGTTATGGAAAACTTCCATGACTGTACCTGAAAGAATGTCCACGTCTCCTATGACGTATGACGGGTCACTGAGCATGAAACCCACCTGGGTATGTGCCGGCATCTCGTCAAATTTCACGGCGATGGTAGTTAATCCACCTACTGTCGTAGCCGAAATCTGTGCGAATGTCTCCTTGTCATCGTCCAGGATATTTCCCAGATCGTTGAACGAACCGCCTACTGTGGCTGCTCCGCCTATAAGTGTCTCCTTATAATTTATCTCAGCCCCGTGTGCCGCAGGGGTTAGCATCTCTATACATGCATCGGAAGGATCATATCCGGCGCATTCGCTGTTTTCGCTTCCGTCTTCGAAAAATGCATTGTATATACGGTATTCTTCACCGAGGTTAAGGCCCAGAACTCCGGATGACCACAGCTCTATCCGGTCAAATGTCTTCGTAGTGGTGAATCCCATGCGTACCTTGTTTCCCCGGCTGCCTATAAGGTCGGCGGATACTGTGGAATTATTGTCGACTACGCTTTCAGCTACCTGTTCCCCGTTATTGTAAAGCTTTATTCTGAAAAATTTAAGTGCATCGAGATCCAGGAAAGTGCTCCGGGTCTGCATGGTAAAGCCGACTCTTGTCGGCTGGGCCGAATTTGCCTCAATCTCATCTTTAAGGTCAATCCTGATTAAGCCCACGTTCGAGGCTAAAGACAACAAACTATGATATGTCGCATAATTTTCCGGATCATCATCGACTACGTTTT
The DNA here is from genome assembly GCA_944322815.1 of uncultured Bacteroidales bacterium. Lineage (GTDB taxonomy): Bacteria > Bacteroidota > Bacteroidia > Bacteroidales > UBA932 > Cryptobacteroides. The sequence goes on from CALUQB010000039.1 coordinate 11,301, forward strand.
CTACATTGTCGACTTTCTCGGTACTGATAAATGCACCGCCTCCTTCTGGTATATAAGCCACGGCTTCATATCGCTGGTCTATAAGCTGGTTGCAGTTTTCACCGATGGAAGGTGTCCGGCGATGTATGGTAAAGGTCACTGACACAGTGGTCTCCTGAGAGGAAAGAGCTGCGGAATAGCCGGAAACGGAGCTTGAATAAGTGGTGGTCAGTGTATAGTCCCCATCTACTGTCATGCCGATGATCTTGTTTTCCGACTGGATGACCTGAGGGGCACTTCCGGAAGGCCAGTCCGTCAGGGTCCATACTACCGGCTGTCCGACAGAAGGCTGAGGAAGATGATATGAATTTCCGCTGATGGTGACATCGCTGGCTGAAAAATATGTGGAGATATCGTTCTCTACAGCATCCCTGACATAGGCGTAATAAATGGTAGTAGCGCCTATCTTGATATCCAGTCCTGTAAATCTTATCTGAATCTGGGAGCACGGCTTCTTGACGGTAACGCCCATGAGATTTTTCCCGCCTCCGATGGCAGAAACTCCGAGCAGTCCGTCATCTTCCACTTTTATGGTCTCGACTTCTTCGCCGGACTCATCCAGAGTCCGGAACTCGATCCCGTTGAGCAGGCCCAGTTCCAGAACGTTTACATTTTGTATAAGGAAACCTATTTCGGTCCCGGCTTCGACTGTCTGTCCCAGATCTACGGTAATATACGGTTCTTTACCGACAAGAGAACCTAAGAGTTTGATAATCAATTCCATGGTAAGTCCATCAGCCGTATTGGAATCTACCAGAACGCTGCTATAATCTCGGAAAAGCAGGCTTGTCTCATTTTCATTAATACCGGCATTCGGAAAATCTGGACTTCCTGTATATACTGGCTTGACGTCATTGTCTCCGACGAAGACATAATAGAGATCCAGGGCACCCAGCAATTCAGCGTTAATACCGGCCATACCTATCTGTACCTCATCGAAAGGCTTGTCGGTGTGGAATGAAAGACTCTGTATGCCGTCATCGTTCAGCGTGCTCAGGAGATTGAGATTCAGGACATTTGTTCCTTCCTCGCCGCCGATCATGTAGTCCTGCTCGTCTCCATCAAGAAAAGTCCTGATCCAGAATCCTTTCAGGACTTCCACTGAGAGAAGACCGTTGCCGGCTATCCTGTATGTAAAACCTACTGTCTGTCCGCCGGCATAGACATGGTCGAGATCTCGCACGGAAACTATCTGGTTGGCAATAGCATCCACATCTGCCAGATTTCCGCCGAAGGATGCCGAATTCGAAAGATCATCGTCCACCAGATTTCCGATATTGCTGTCACCGTCAGTGGTGACAGCAGTAATGAGAGAGTTGGCGATATTGTTCACTATACGTCCTTTTCCTGTCAGAGGGACACACCTGGTGGCGACCCATTTCCCTTCTTCGTTCCGGTGAAGTGATTCGAGCGGATCTCCGGCGGCTTTCGTTACCGATGACGAACCGGATGAATCCGGATTGCCGGACATCGGAGACAGTTCTTCAGGCTGGCAGCCGGTAAGGACACCTGCAACCAGAGTCATAGTAAAAAGGATTTTGTAAAATATTTTCATCGCCTGTTGTATCTGTATGACAAGTCCTCTGAAATTCAGCGCATTCGTTTCATCGGACTCTCGTTCATGTAGTCAAGAATCTGTTTTGAAGAGGCTGACCCGGATGAGGGTGGCCAAAAGGCGGATTCAAGCGTAACGCAGGAAACTTCCTTTTGAGCCCCTCATCGCAGTCAGCTCAAATATTCCACTTAAAATTATTCAAGTTCCATATTGTGGATCACTGCCCATGCATCGTTGATCAATACAGTGAGTTCATCACTTGCACTCAGATCTGCAGGGTCGTCCGGAATTTCCGGATTCGGCTCTTCGCCATCGCCAGGATCAGGATCACCATTTGTACTTCCTGCAGCCACCTTCTGTCCGATAGAGTAGAAGTTGTTGCAGTAGATATCGTAATAATACTTGCTACCGTCAAGTTCAACTTCGAACTGGTTAGTAGTCACCTTCATGGTTTTCAACGGAGTATCACTATCGCCCGCTGCCCAGAAGTTGACGACTATTGTAGAACCTTCACCTTCACCGACATGCTCAGAATAAGGGATCAGATAACGGCCTCCGAAAAGCGTATTATTTTCGCATACGAGCTTTGTGACATCCAAACCGCTCATCTCATCGGCAAGTTTATATTTCTTACCTTCAGCTGCGCCTGCTCCACCGAATCCGGAGTCGAGGATATTATCACTGTCAGAATCAGCAAGGCCTGTCAGATCGAAAGTAAGCAAAACATCGGAATCGGTTGTTGTGGTATTATAACCGTTAAGCATCCATTGTTTAGCATCGGCACCAGAATCACCGGTGTTAAGGAAAGTAGACGGGAAATAGAAACCATCAGACTTACCGTTAGCCTCTACAGTGATCTTTGCTACTTCAGTTTCATTGATCGTTGCAGGGACATTCTGGAAGTATGCGAGCATACCGGCTACCTGACGCTCAAGCACGATCTTCACTGATGAAGTGAATTTATAAACCGGAGTTTCGGCTGTACCGAGATTTGCAGTTACAGTCGCAGTAGTATTGCCTGCGAATACTTCTTCGAGAGAAGTGCCTGATTTATCGCCCAAGCTCTTAATCTCGTAGTAAGTTGCACCACCTTTGAGAGTCGGGGTTACGTAAGGGAAGTCATCGCCATTATAGCCATAGGCTACTACTGTAAGTGACTTTCCTTCTACTGACGAAAGATTGCCTACCTTTACTTTTGCAGTCTTCACCTCACGATCAGCATCGCCAGGTACTCCTTCTTCAACATCTACGTTTGTATAAGTCAGAGTCGTGCCATCAACAGTACATCCGCTCACAGGTGTCAATGTTACATGATCTACCTTCCTAGTCCCATCGAAAAATGCGAGTACGACTTTGTTCACATTGTTGTCAGCAGCAGAGCTGAGAACCGGACGAGTGGCACGTGTACCGATACCGGTATTCGAAACAGCGATCTCGATGATGTCCTCATCGAGGCCGAGAGCGCCTTCACTTTCAGCGACAGGAGCCACTTCGGTCTTGTTGCAGGCAGCAAACGCCATCATTGTGGCGAGAGCCGCAGACATAAAATAAAATTTTTTCATTACAAGAAATTTGGTTAATAATAAAATGTATAGTATATCGAATTTCAGTTCCTTTTCTTATTCGAGGACCATGTCATGTATCACCTGCCATGAGTCGTTCACGAGGGTATAGATATCGAAGGTGCCGGAACCGGCATCATATACGTAGCGGAGGACGGTGATTTCGTTTCTGTTCATCATGATGTCCACATCACGCGGGGCGGATACCGGTGTCTCCATAGCTTCGTCATCGAAGAAACGGACGTACAGCATGCTCTTTTCGGTAACAGTCGGAGACAGGTAGGTGTCAGTGACTATGTGCTCGTCTTCAGGGGACCAGGACGACTCAGTCACCACCGTTTCCTCGTCAGTGTAGTTCATCGCATAGTCCACATTTCCGCTCACTCCGGTGACGGCCTTGCGTGACCAGTTGATTTCCGAAGGTATGCCCACTCCTTCTATGAGGAGTTTGCCTTTGACGCGCTGCAGCATGACGGTGTAGTCATAGTTCCATTCGTCGAAGACGAGGGTGTCGCAGGTCATGTAGACATCGTAGCCCTCGACCCTGTCGCGGTGGAGGTCGTATTCACCACCGGCATTCACGATTCCGTCTTCTCTGTCGATATTTCCCCATACCACGAGCACGTAGGTGCCGAATGGAAGGTCCTCCGGAAGATATGCAGTGGCCAACTGTGCGTCGCCTTCCACTTCATGGAGGTGTTTTGTCATCACTATCTCTTTCCGGTCTACAGAGTAGAGCGAATAGTACAGTTTCTGTATGTAGTATCGGAACGGCTGGTCTTCCGGCAGACGGTGATCCAGGCCCGTGGCCCTCTCGATCTCGTCGATATTGAAATAGTTCTTGTCCTCTATGCCGATTTTCACCGTGAGAGGAGGGCATGGCTCGAGTGCATCTCTGATACACGATGTGGTCAGAATCAGGAATGCCGCCAAAACAGGCAGAATGTATGGTTTCAATGATTTCATTTCTATCCGTTCTCCTACTTAATAGCTTCAACAAATCTCATATCTTCACGGTACGGGGCGAAATCTGCTTCATCCTCAGCCCTGGCTTTCAGTTCCGGATCGGCACAGGCCCTGGCCAGATGGTCGAAAAGGGCTTCCGCCTGTCCGTTTCGGGCTGATATCAGGCTCCTGACATACTCTGCGACAGGCGACTGTATGTCGAGTTCCTGCATGATTCCGTCAGCTTCAGCCGTGCGTCCCGTGTTGAGCGCGGCTATGGCGCTGTTCAGGTCTCTGTACGGAGCGAGAAGCTGATACGCTTTTTCCATGTCGCCGCTCCTGGCGGTGAGCAGGCCGAGGTTGTAGCGGGACTGCTCGGTATCGGACTTGCCGAAGAGTTCGGCGGCCTGGCTGACGTTCCCGTTTTTCACATGGCAGACTCCAAGGGTATTCATCGTTTCAGGAGAGTATTCGTCCAGCGGAGAGAGGGCTTCAAGGGCGCCTGCGACATCCTCGTGGCCAAGGCAGATGACTGCCAGGTTGTTGGCTGCCGTCTGGCTGTCGGGGAAGTAACGCTGGATAGTTCCGTAGACGTCTTTCATCCTGCTTTCGACTCCGCTTGCCAGTGAGGCCACGCGGAGGAACTCCTCTTCATTGAAGGCGTCGGGACGGCGGCTGTACATTTCCAGAAGTTCCGCATCCCGTGTGAAGCTTCTGACCGTGTATGAATATGTATATTCTACCTTCCTGTCTTTCTGGAGATATTTGGTCTTGATATCCTGCCAGCAGGCCAGCCGACGGATGTATCTTTCCTGAACATCATCGTTTCCGTCAGTGTAGGTCTCGAGGATGCGTTTCACTTCGAGCGTGTCAGGATGGCCGTCTGACTTCATGGCTTCATAGACAGGCCACCAGCCTTCGGGTTTCGATCCTACGCGTATGATTTTCTTCACTGCAGGCTTCACGTCCACATGTTCCAGCAGCCATTTCATGGCGGCATCGGCCCTGTTGCGGGCGAGTGCCGCATTGAATGAGTAGGATCCGTCCGCCGAAGCCATACCGTAGATACTCAGAGAATTGACGGTGGCCAGGGTATCATTCATCACAGGAGCGAGTACGGCCAGCATGCTGTCCAGTTCGGCCCTGTTGTTTCCCATTTCCGGTCTGATGTCAGATTTGTTTATGACGAACTGCAGATGGGCCTCTCCCTTTCCTTCGCGGATTTTCGGACGGATGACGAACTGAGGCTCCATCCATGCGGTCCTGAAGTTTTCTTCCAGTTCCAGAGGCGTAGTGACAGAGGCTATTTCCACGGTATCTACGGCTGAGCATTCCGCACACCCGTCACCGCTGATGACCGCACGTATTCTGGCTGTCCTGACATCTTCAGGGATATGGACGGTCCGAGTGTATGGCATGACGAAGCCCGAGCGGAATCCTTCCGCAGACGTACGGATATCCTTGTACGGATCTTCATAGGATTCGAGGACTTCTTTCCTGTTCATTTTCCTGGCATATATCGGGGCATCTGCGACTATCGGCTCGAATCTTTCCCTCGTATAGCCTCCTGTCACGAGCTCAGGCGTGATGACCAGCCTGGCGCGGCTTGAGAGATACTTGCCGGGGATATTGAAATTCATTTCCAGCCTGACACTGTCATTCTGATCCGGTGTCAGCACATAGCCGGAGGGATCTGCAGTGACTTTCCTGTCGTCTGCCTGTCTGATCACTGCACAGGAAGATGCCGCAAAGACGGCAGCAGTGAAAACCATTATATTGATGGAATGTTTCATAGCTTGCCCGTTTTAGAAGATATAGACGAATGAAAGTGCTATCTTGGTGATTCCCCAGTAGTTCCCGCATTTGTCTTCAAGACATTTTATACAGTGGATACGCGGGCTTTCCTTATACCACAGGTGGGCGTATCCTGCGCCTATGGACGCTTCCAGATTCCAGTGCGGGGAGAGGATCCAGTCGTAGCCGTAGGTGATGCCGGCTCCGGCCAGATATCCGTCATAACGGCGATCGCAGAAACCGCCGTAATACTGTGCTCCATGCGCATGCAGGCCGATGAAATGGCCTTCGAACTTTTCACAGAACCAGTACCTGAATTCCGGCTGTACCAGCCAGAATCTCATCTTCTTGTCATCTTTGAATGTCCACGGATTGTATGCTCCGGCCAGTTCGAGAGTGTATTTCCGGCCGAGTGCGACTTCTGCTCCGAGATTCGGAGTGGTTGCTGCCCAGTACAACACATTGGTCTTCAATGCAAAATCCTGAGCTTCCGATTTCTGTGAAAATATGGCCGCAGCCAATACCATTAACAGAATCTTAAACTTCATCTTCATTTTAAATTCCTATGTAGTTCACACACTGTAGCACATCCACCTCTTGGTAAGAGGAAGACAGTGCAGGACATAACTTTTTTTTCAGGCCGCAAAAATAGATAATATTAGATAATGGCAGGATACGAAAACGGCCCATTTTTCTACAAAAACGGGCCAATGGATTCAGCAGAAATATGTTAATGTCCTGCTCTCAATTCTGTCGGTGTATTCCCGAAATGCTCTTTGCAGAATGATGTGAGATAATTTACGGAGAATCCGTATTTGTCGGCCAGTTCGACCACGGTCATGTCCGTCATCCGGATATCCTGTATCAGTTTTTCCTTTTTTCTCGTCAGCAGCCACTGTTTGGCCGGGATGCCGAATGTCTTCAGGAATTTCCTTTTGAAATTCGATGTGGACATGTTCATCTTGTCCACGAGTTCCTTCACGGTGTCCGTTGCGCTGTATGTTTCCAGAATCTTGTTCTTGAAATCCAGATTCGTGCTGATGACCGGAAAAAACAGTCCTGCCAGCTCCTCTTTTTTATAGAGGCCTCTCAGTTCGATGAAGAGTATTTCCATCTTCATGTGCTGATAGTGTATGCATGAAAGGCCGGCCTTCATCACTTCATGTATTATCTCCAGTTCCTGCAGCAATACCGGATGTATATCCAGGGTATAAAGTCCGGACATTTCTGCCTCAGGCTCCTGGCCTATATAGTCATTCAGCTGCTGGATGGAGTATTTGTTGCACAGAGTCAAGCCTCCGCTGTACGAACAGCGTATGACTGTAGTGTCGGTGAGCGGATAGAAATAGAAGTTATCTCCGGCAGGGATCAGGAACATCTTGCCGGATGGTATTTCCTGATTCTCCGCCTTGCCTGCCGACACGCGTATTTTCCCTGACAGGACAAACAGCAGTGTCGGCCTTTTCAGTTTTTCTTTTGCGAATGTATCTCCTTCCTTGAGATCCAACACGCCCCAGATAGCCTTGTCTCCGATGATATAGTTTTCACAAGAGAGATGCTCTTCCAAATAATTCAATTCTAATGTCATGTGGTTCAACTATACACATCCGCCTCTTACCAAGAGGTGGAGATTTTTCACAAAGATAGACAATTTTCCGTTTCATCCTACAGGCATTTTCCGTGAATTACAGAGGTTTGTCATCCTTTACGAGAGAATCTATGATTTTGGCATTGGCGTCAGTGATGACGCCGGTATCGAATGATGCCAGATAAATATTAGTGGTATTGACATTGCTGTGGCCCATGGCTTCGCTGATGACCGTATTGCTGATGCCGTTCCATTTGGCCAGCGAGGCCCATGTATGGCGGGAGACGTAGGAGCTCAGGGGGCTTTCCAGATTCAGGCAGAGTCCTATTTTGGCCAGATGGGCATTGTACAGCCTCAGGGCTGTATCATATTTAAGGTTTTTCTTCATGTCGGGATCGTACAGTATGGGAAATACATAGGAGCATTGGCTGTCGCTGATGCGGTATCTGTCGATTATGGCTTGGGCGCAGGGGTGTATGGCGATGTTCAGGTATTGGTTAGTTTTCCGCCGGCGGTAGATGAGGCATTTGTTCCTGAGTTGCGTTTTTTTCAGGTGCGCGATGTCGACAAAGGCCATTCCTTGTGTGTAGATGCTGAACAGGAATATGTCTCTGGTGAATCTGAGGTCCTTTCTGTTTCCGAGGTCCATGGTCATGATCTTTTTCACTACCGATTCCCGGAGTGCCCTTTTCAGGGTTTTTTCCTGCCCGGTGAAGACCTTGGCGAAGGGCCGGCGGTCGTATTGGAGCAGGCCTTCGTCCAGGGCGTAATTGTAGGCCGCCCTGAGCATCCTGTTGTGCAGGGAGACGGTGTTCATTTTAAGGCCTGCCGCGATGAGGTAGGCTTGGAAGTCTTTCATCAGGGCTGTCGTGATGTCTTCCAGGGTCATGTCTTTCCCTTCCGTGAATTTCATGAAGTGTCTGAGTGCTCCGGTATAGTTCGATGCGGTTTTGCCTTTTCCGATCCGGCTGAAGTGTCGGATACGTCCTTCGACCACTTTTATGAAGGATACGGATTGTCTTTCTGTTCCGATTCGGGAGTGATTGTTTTCCATCATGGTTCGTATTGTTTGAAATTACATTTTTCATCCGTTTCCTGCCCGCTTCCCGTCCAGGATCTCCGTTTCCGGCCGTTTCTGCTCGTTTCTCAGCCATTTCCCGTTCGCTTCCCGGCGGTTCCCCGTTCGCTTCCCGGCCGTCCATTACGGACTTTCCGGTGGCCTTTCATCCTCCCCTGCCCTCTCTACTCCGTCCCATCACCATCTTCCCGCCACCTCTCCCGGCCAGGCTCTCCGTTTCCGGTCACTTCCATGTCCAGTTTCCTGCTCAGTTCCCAGCGGTTTCTGCTCGTTTCTCAGCCGTTCCCCGTTCGCTTCCCGGCCGTCCATTACGGACTTTCCGGAGGCCTTTCATCCTCCCCTGCCCTCTCTACTCCGCTCAATCGCAGCCTTCCCAGCCGCTCCGCTCCCGTCCAGCCTTTTTCCGAACGCCCATACCCCGTTCCGGACACCTTTCATTCGCCCCTACTCCTCTCTACTCCGCTCAATCGCAGCCTTCCCAGCCGCTCCACTCCCGTCCAGTCTTTTTCCGAACGCCCATATCCCGTTCCGGACACCTCCATTCGCCCCTACACCTCTTTACTCCGCTCAATCGCCGCCTTCCAGGCCACTTCCACTCTCTTTCGATGTGGAATATCCATATTTTTATTCTTATTTCAGGTTTTTTGGATAAATTTGCGAATCTATCGAAAACAGTCCACAGATACGGGATGAACAAGAAAGATTACGGGACCGACATCATCAAATATCTGCTGTCAGCGGCAGTCGCCTGTTTCCTCCTCTACTTCACGTTCAGAGGCGTCAAATGGGACGACTTCATTGCCGGACTAAAATCCTGCCGTCTGAGTTACATAGTGGTATCCATGGTCGCCGGGATAGCCGCATTCTGGTTCAGAGGTCTCCGCTGGCGCGAAATTCTGTTGCCTATTGACGGAAGTATAAGTCGCGTCACCACTTTCAACGCAGTCAACATCGGGTATATCGCAAATTTCGTGTTTCCGCGTATCGGTGAGTTCGTCCGCTGCGGTTTCATCACGAAAAATTCATTGCCCGTTCCGGGCAATGACAATATTACCGGCGAGGGTCCAGTGAAGAAAAGGGCTTCGTATGACAAGGTGCTGGGTACGGTTGTGCTGGAGCGTGCGTGGGATATGGTGACGATGTTCGCTTTCCTGGTGTTGCTTCTGGCTTTCAGGTGGAAAGAGTTCGGAGGATTCTTCATGGAAAAGATGTGGAGACCGTTTCAGGAGAATCTGAGTTTCAGTCTATGGTGGCTGCTGCTGGCTCTCGCCATCTTGTGTGCAGGTGCCGTGTATGCGATATGGCGCACCAGGGCCAGGTCCGCGTTTTCAAGGGCCGTGGCCAATGTGTGCAGGGGACTCTTGCAGGGGGTGCTTTCGTGTCTGAGGATGAAGCGTAAGTGGAAATTTTTCTTCTATACAGGTGTGATCTGGCTGATGTATTGGCTGATGAGCGCAGCTACCATGAGTGCCATGCCGGGGCTGGACGGACTGGGTCCGGTGGATGCTCTTTTCCTGATGTTGGCGGGGAGTTTCGGGTGGCTGGTGCCTGTGCCTGGCGGTTTCGGGGCTTTTCATTTCATAGTGTCGCTGGCGCTTTCGACGATTTACGGCATTCCTTTCGAGACGGGACTGATTTTCGCCACGCTTTCCCACGAATCTCAGGCCATCACGATGGCTGTCTGCGGCGGGATTTCATACATCGATGAAACTTTCAGAAAGAATTAACTGAATTTAGCTGCTGTGCCGGTACCTCGATTTCCTTGTGGCTTGCATTTCTTCAGGCAGTCCGCTCCCCTGGCTCTTCTTCGTTTCATACAATACAATTTCGTCCATGGACAACAAAATTTCTTTCTATCGCCCTCCCCTCCGGGTCCTTGCATTCATTGCCTTTCCTACATACCTCAGAAGCCCACATGTCTCAGGAGCCTACATGTCTCAGGAGCCTACATGTCTCAGGAGCCGCTCTATTACAGTCCTTCACCCTGCTGTCCCTTGATTAGTCCGTTTATTTCGGATCCTCTTGTTTTTCAGGTTATCCAATCACTCCCTTTTCCTGTTTATCAACCCCTCCCCTGCTTTCCACCTCCCTGAACTACTCTCTGACCACCCCACCGGACTACTCATCTGACTACCGCACGGACTACTTCCTCGGGCTCCCGGACTACTCCGACAAAACCACTTCCACAAAACTACCCCGGACTAACTACGCTTCAGGGAGATAATGCGGTTAGTCCGGACAAAATACTCCCGACTAACTACGATAAAAGCCAAAAATGCAGTTAGTCCAGACATAAACCTTCCCGACTAACTACAATAAAGGGCTAAAATGCGGTTAGTCCAGCAAAAAACCTCAGGACTAACAACGTTTAAGGGCGATAATGCTGTTAGTCCAGACATAAACCTTCCCGACTAACTACGATAAAGGCCAAAAATGCGGTTAGTCCATGCAGAAACTTCCGGACTAACAACGATACAGGCTGAAAACGCGGTTAGTCCAGAGAAAATCTTTCGGACTAACAACATTTAAGGGCGATAATGCTGTTAGTCGGAAAATTTATCAAAAAAACAAGACAGTGTTTATGCTTGCAGATCGCAGATAAACACTGTCTTGCAACTCGTCAAGAGCCGTTTCTACAACATAGCTATCTCATTTTCTTGCAACCCTGTGACATTGGCTATCATCAGATATTCCACTCCCTTCTCTTTTAATACTTTCGCTATCCGTATCTTTTCTTCATTACGGCCTTCAGCTCTACCCTCAACTCTACCTTCCTCACGTCCTTTCGCTTCGCCTTTGGCCTCACCCTCCGCCAGACCGTCAGCTCTACCGTCAGCCTTAGCGGTGTTCAGCATGTTGTAATAGTCCCGTTCCGTGATCATCTCTTTCTCGTATTTAAGTTTCACTTCAGGCTCGAACCTCGAGATCTCGCAGGCCTGGAACAGACGCTCGAAAGTCTCCGTCCTCAACTCCTCCGGCAACCTGTCCAGAGTGCTGATTATTCGAGAGTAGCGATCTGCCATTCCGGTATTCCAGTAGTAGCGGCAATGATATTATCGGCGACTCCATTTTCCTTTAGAGCCTTCGCTATCCGAATCTTTTCTTCATTACGACCTTTGACTTCACCTTCTGCCAAACCTTCAACTCTACCTTCTTCACGCCCCTTCGCCTCGCCCTCCGCCAGACCTTCTGCGCGACCTTCCTCACGTCCTTTCGCTTCGCCTTTGGCCTCGCCCTCCGCCAGACCATCAGCCTTAGCGGTGTTCAGCATGTTGTAATAGTCCCGTTCAGTGATCATCTCTTTCTCGTAATTAAGTTTCACTTCAGGCTCGAACCTCGAGATCTCGCAGGCCTGGAACAGACGCTCGAATGCCTCCGTCCTCAACTCCTCCGGCAGCCTGTCCAGAGTGCTGATATGTTTCAGCGCGAAACACCACTGCTCCAACAA
>CALUQB010000040.1 GCA_944322815.1 uncultured Bacteroidales bacterium
CATCCGGTAGGAAACAGGCAGTTGTGCCAGCCGAAGAGTCTTTCATGGGTAAGCGGACTGTTGAAATTGACGGTTGCGTCAAGTGCCATTTCCACTACTCCGTCTATATATCGTGAGGATTCGGCCGGATTCTGCAGTTGCACTCCGAGTTTGCGGGCCACAGATGAGCGTACCTGGTCATTGTTCAACTCTACTCCTTCAATTTCCGATGATGCAATGATGTCATGGGAGATGGATTCGACTATGGCAGACATCTTGTCGTTAAAACCGATTACACTAAGACGTCCCATCAGATAGCCGACAGCCTTGTTGACCTTGTTCAGTTTCTCACCGACAAGTTCCTTGTTCCACGAAAAGGTAGGCCATTCTTTATGTTCATGTATATACATAGGTATCACTGTTCTCTGCAAATATATGGTTTTGCGGCCAATAATCCGCATAATTTGCGGCTAATTAGCCGCATGGAACAGTAAAATCAGTATTGTCTGTGCAACCACATTGAAAATCCGGGCAGTTTCATGCAAATTTAAGAAACAGTTTTGTAAATTTACTGTGATAATTCAAAACCTGCAGATCATGACCTCGAAAAACTTTCTTGTTCCAGCCCTTTTCATTGTCTCCATCTTGTTTTCAGGCTGTTCCGGACTTCAGGACGGAAACGGCGTGACTGTGCATGTCAGCCGGAAGACCGATGGCGGACCCTCACTCGTCCGGCTCGAAGTGATGGATGAGAGTATCATCCATGTGTCGGCTACTCCGGAGAACAGATTTTCCGACAAGGAGAGTCTGGTCATAATACCCCCGGCGCATAAGACACCTTTTACTGTGACAGAGCGCGGAGACACAGTGTCTCTTTCCACATCTGCTCTTGTCGCCAATGTCCTGACGACTACCGGGGAAGTGTGGTTCACACGGCCGGACGGGACTGTGATCCTGCAGGAGAAAAACGGAGGCGGGAAGACATTTGTGCCGGTAGAGGCGGAAGGTACTGACGGATACTCTTTCCGTCAGGTATTCGAATCTCCTGAAGACGAGGCATTTTACGGACTTGGCCAGCATCAGTCCGATGAATTCAACTACAAGGGCAGAAATGAAGAGCTTTTCCAGTACAATACGAAGGTATCGGTGCCTTTTGTGGTTTCCAGCAGGAATTACGGGGTCCTGATGGACTGCTATTCATTCATGCGTTTCGGAAATCCCGGAGGATACAGACAGCTGGGCGAAGTGTTCAGACTGTATGATGCCCATGGAAACGAGGGCTGTCTGACAGGCACGTATGTCCCGGCGCAGGGACAGGCTCTGGTGCGGGACGAACCGGAAATATATTTCGAATATCTGGTGGCTCCGGAACTGGACAAGGTCGTGAATCTTCCTGAAAATTTTCCGCTGAACGGATCCGAAGTCAGTTATGAGGGATATATCGAAGCTCCCGAGACTGGACAGTATCAGTTCATATTGTATTATGCCGGCTATACGGCAGTGACGATAGACGGCAGGACCGTAGTGCCTGAAAGATGGCGGACTGCCTGGAATCCGAACAGCTACAAGTTCACCGTGGATCTCGAAGCCGGACGCAGGGTCCCTCTCCGGATAGACTGGATTCCTGACGGGTACGTTTCGTACTGCGGTCTCAGGGCCTATGATGTCACGGATCCCCTGGAACAGTCCAGACAGTCGTGGTGGGCAGAAATGGCTCCGCAGATGGACTATTATTTCATCGCGGGCGATGATATGGATGACGTGATAAGCGGCTACCGTACCCTGACGGGCAAAGCACCTGTCATGCCTAAATGGGCGATGGGGTACTGGCAGAGCAGGGAACGCTACAAGACAGCTGACGAGATGCTCGGGGCTCTGGCAGGATTCAGGGAGAGACATATTCCTGTGGACAATATCGTCATGGACTGGAGCCACTGGGAGGAAGATGCCTGGGGCAGCCATGAATTCGACCCTGCCAGATTTCCTGATCCTAAGGCAATGGTGGATTCCGTCCATGCCATGAATGCCCGTTTCATGATTTCCGTATGGCCGAAATTCTATGTGGACACGGAGCATTACAGGGAATTTGCGGAACATGGCTGGATGTACACACGTGCGTATGAAGACAGCGTCAGGGACTGGATCGGCCCCGGCTACCTCTACGGCTTTTATGATGCATACGCACCGGAGGCCAGAAAACTTTTCTGGAAGCAGATCCGGGAGCATTATTATCCTCTCGGGGTGGATGCATGGTGGATGGATGCGTCCGAACCCAATGTGCGTGACTGCACGGATATGGATTACCGGAAGGCTCTTTGCGGTCCTACGGCCCTTGGTCCGTCCACGGAGTATTTCAATGCCTATGCATATATGAATGCGGAAGCCATATATGACGGGCAGCGTGGTACGGATCCGGACAGACGGGTGTTCCTGTTGACCAGAAGTGGCTTTGCCGGACTGCAGAGATATTCGACTGCCACATGGAGCGGAGACATAGCTACCCGGTGGGAAGACATGAAGGCGCAGATTTCGGCCGGGCTGAATTTCGCTATGAGCGGTATTCCGTACTGGACGATGGATATCGGAGGTTTTTGTGTGGAGAACCGTTATGTGGCAGCACAGAATCTGTTCAACCGTACCGGGAAAGAGAATGCGGACGAGAAGGAATGGAGGGAACTGAATACCCGCTGGTTCCAGTTCGGCGCTTTCTGCCCGCTTTTCAGGGCACATGGCCAGTATCCGTTCCGCGAACCGTGGGAAATAGCTCCGGAGAATCATCCGGCATACGAGTCCATAGTCTATTATCTGAAACTCCGTTACAAGCTGATGCCGTACATATACTCGCTGGCAGGGATGACGTGGTTCGAAGATTATACTATCATGCGTCCGCTGGTGATGGATTTCTCCCATGACAGGAGAGTGTATGACATAGGGGATACCTATATGTTCGGTCCGGCTTTTCTGGCGGCCCCGGTTTACGAATACGGAGCCAGGACCAGGAAAATCTATTTCCCTGAATGCGGAGGGTGGTATGACTTTTATACCGGGGCTTTCATGGCAGGAGGCGTATCTGGCGAGGTGGATGCACCTTACGGAAGGATGCCGCTTTATGTCAGGGCCGGGTCAGTCGTGCCTGTGGGACCTGACATGGAATGGTCTGAAGAAAAGCCTGCTGATCCGATCGACCTGTACGTGTATCGCGGTGCCGACGGGGATTTTACCCTGTATGAGGACGAGAATGTGAACTACAACTATGAAAAGGGCCTTTATTCCATGATCCGTTTCACGTATGATGAAGAAGAAGGTGTCCTGACCATGGATGAACGTCAGGGTGAATTTCCCGGTATGCAGGAGACGCGGACTTTCCGTGTCATCGCTGTCTCTCCGTCAGGCGTGTCGGATCCTGTCACGGTCATTTATTCCGGAGAAAAAGTTTCAGTCAGGCTCTGACAGGACGGGAAAGCGTCATTCCTGCGGGAAATAGGCCGGGCTGTCGGAAATGCTGACGGTTCCGTCGGAAGCATTGCTGCCGATGATGCGGCGGGCCTTGATCATCTTTCCGGAAAGTTCGTAGAAGTCAGGTTCTCCGGGGATGAGCGAATTGATCCTGACCAGTTTCGAAGCGTGTATGAACCGGCCGTCTCCGATATAGATGCCCACATGTGAAATGTTTCCGGCAGAACTGCCGAAGAAAATCAGGTCGCCTGGCTGCAGATTCGAGATTCTGTGAAGCATTTCCTGCCGGAATGCATCGCAACCGATGAATCTCTCAGAAGAATCCGCAGGGAATCTGCCTGTGTCTGCATCTACGGAGATAGGACAACCAATATCAGCCTGATCCGATGCGTTTCGCGGCAGCAGTATGCCGTTGAGGAACCATGCCATCCTCGTAAGTCCGCTGCAGTCCACACCTTTGATGGAGGTGCCTCCCCAGAAATACGGGACACCGATGAATCTCATGGCCGTGCTGATGATGTTCTCTGCGGACGGGTCGCACTTCTGCGCCCATGAACTGAAGATTTCGGCATCTTCTGCCGGTACATATCCGGTCTCGCCGGAGAGAAGACGCACTTCATGGCATCCTTTCACTGTTTTCCCTGAGTACGGCAGGAGGTCTCCTGCCACTATGTCGCATATTTTCTGCAAGCCGTTGTCCGGCCGTCCTGAGTTTTTCATTTTGACTCCGGCGGTTTTCCTGACGTCGGATCTGCCGCGTGCCGGTCCGACAGGCTTTGTCCACACCGTACTGTAATCCGCCGTGCAGATGATTTTATCCGCCCCGATGTAGTCTGCCACTTCCTTATCTGACATTTCCTTTATCCCCAGGTCCACACACCATGCCGTATATGGATCAGGAGTCTTCACCTGCCGCCAGTAATCTTTTTCATCGATGATTTCCACTACTGTGCCCATCAGCGCCTGATTCCCGAGCTCTGCAGTGAAATCCGGTTCCTCCCTGAGATAATTGGCAGATAAGGTCGTGACCCCGAACCGCGGTTTCAGCCATTTGTCGGCAAAAGCTATGAAACAGTCCCAGTCATAGTCGGTGACATCGTGAATCCCGGTCCTGATATGGTAGCCGACTCTTTGCATAACAGGGCTGTTGACCTCCGGCATATCTGCAGACGGGATGCCTTCATACCCGTAGAGCCTGTATACTTCCGAAGCATGCCAGGCAGACAGAAATTCTCCGCGGGGATCGGCCCAGCGGTCTTCTTCGGCACTTGCTACATACAGGGGACGTGGTGCCACCAGAGCCAGAAGTTCGTGCTGGTCGACAGGAAGACTGTCTTCATTCCATCTGTACTGCAGGAAATTCCTGCAGAACCAGTGCGGGAATACTTTGGTGATTTCGTTTACTGTTTCACCGATTCTGCGCATGGACAGTGCCGCACCCCCGCATCCTGAATCATTGGAGATGACGGCCGCGAATCTGGTGTCCTGCGCTCCGGCCCACAAGGCCGCTTTCCCGAGTCTGGAGTGTCCGGCTATGATCACCCTGGATGCATCCACGTCTTTGTCTGTCTCGAGATAGTCCATCGCCCTGGAGTATCCCCATGCCCAGGCGCTTATGGCCATACCTCCGTTATCCGGGACTTCATCGGCACTTCCGTATCCGAAAAGGGGCATGATGCTTTCGGTGAAGTTGTCTTTTCTGTCCAGATAGAAGTCGAAGTAGTGTACAGTCGCCAGTCCGTATCCCGCATCTATGATTTTTTCCACGGGCCACCGGTTCGTCTGGTTGCCCCGAGGCCGTCTGGAGTATTGTGAAGGAATGATATCAGGATCTTCGGATACAGTCTGGTTCCCCTGGAAATTGAAATGAAGGAAGACCGGAGCCTTGCCTGCGGAAGCCGGAAGATATATCAGCATCAATGCCTTTCTGGTGACGGCTCCGTTGCTGAACGTCATTTCCACCTGTTTGCGGACGGCTTTCCCGCCGAGGGCCTCATTGTCCTGTTCCAGGATATCGTAGCTGACATCCATACTGACATCGGGCAGTCCGCCGTAAATCTCTTCCGTGAAGAGATCGAGAAGTTCCGGTCTTCTTATGTTTTCCCATTCTTCAGGGCTGCCGATGACGGTCCCGTCACTGGCTGTCAGGACAGCCGGCAGAGTGTATGGCGGGATCTTCGATTCGTCATAGTTCGCTTCTTCGTGATTCTGTGCCGATACGGACCCGCATGCCAACATGCATCCGGATATCAGGATGGCCCGGAATGGCCAATATGTCTTTTTCCAGTTTCTGAATATCATATCTGTCGTATTGCCGCCGCTGCGGTCTGTATGGAATTTGTACGAAGATATGAATTTTTCTTTATTTCCAGATTCGGAAAACGGACTTTACCGGTGTGGCTGACTGCCACTGTCCGGATATGCCGTATTGCCATGCCACGACCGTGACTTCCACAGGGAATTTTGCTCGCGGAGGTATCCCTGTCAGTATCAGACTGTCTCCTTTGACGATGGCAGGGCCGCTTTCCACGTAAAAAGATACAGGCAGACCGCTGCTGCTTGTGGCGAGAAGCCTGATTTCTTCGTCATATCCTGTATAGACATCGTTCAGACCGGGAAAATTTATTTCCTGAGGCTGTCCGTCAGTGATTTTGTCCGGGATGCGGAGTTCCAGGTTCAGGATGGCTCTTTTGTACAGGCTGTCGGCATTGGCGTAGCAGTCGAACATCATCCATCCGGTCTTCCTGCCATCGAAGCCCGTACGATGGAATGTGATTCTGAAGGTGCTGTCATTCAATATCCTGACAGGTCCGTATTCCCTGCGGATCTGAACCGGTGACGATGAATGGTCATTCCCGTCGTATTTCACTTGAAAATGGAAGGTCAACCCGTCTTCTTCAGGTATGAACCTGATTTTGTCCACAGGTTTCCCGTTCTGCCAGGCTACGAGTTTCTGAGCCTGTCTCCCGCGTTCCCTCAGGTAATATTCTTCCGTGAGTCCGGCCATTTCTTCATCGAAATACCAGAAACAGCTGTCCCGGTCTCCGGCATATTCCGCGAAAGGTGCGGCATGGATGCTGTACGGCTGCTGCGGAGCGCGGCTTTCCGGATACCATCTGTCGGCCAGCCATCCGTCACGTTTGTCCAGCTTCCGGAGATGACCTTCGTCATCTATCCTGTATTCCATGGCTTTCCTCAGGAAGGCCAGTATGTATTCCATTTCGAATTCGGAACAGTCGCTGTGGCTGTGTCCTGCATCGCACAGCAGGGAAAGCGTGGCGTCCGGGTATCGTTTCATGAAAGGGAAGGCGCTTTCTATCCGGAATTCTCCCCATTCGTATTCCCCGACGCACATCAGTGCTGGGATACCGTCTATGTTCCGTGAGCCCCAGTAAGGGTTGACATGTCCGCAGCACAGGACTTCACTCAGGGGAGAGTCCCCGTGCATGGATATGATGGCAAGGGCCCTGTCTGGATTCCATGCGGCGAAGTTGTAAGGAGAAGAAGCCTGGGCACTCTGGCTCATGTATGCTACCGGAACTGTACGGAGTTCGTCATATCCTGATTTTTCAGCCAGCTCTTCCATGGCCTCTTCGAAACCGTCCTGAGCCCCGTTAGGTACATAGAACAGGTCGCTCGGTTCCCAGCCCGGCGATACCCAGACGAGAGCCATGTCCATGTCCGACAGTCCCTGGCGGAATTCGGAAGACTCTATCACACCTTCTTCCATGGCATTGTGCCCGCAGATGAGGACGGCTTTCACTTTCCCGCACTGAGGTGGAATCCAGAGGAAGGCGCGGGTCTGATATCCCGGTTCGGCAGGTACGCGCGGTGAATTGATTTCAGTCTGCCACTGGTAGACATTGTCATAGTCATGTACTATGACATCCTGGCCTCCTGCCTGGAAGCATGGACACATCATTCCCAGAGCGGCCAGCCACGGGACTGTTTTCAGAATCCGGTTCATTTTTTCAGATTTTTCAGTCTGAGCAGAGCCTCGATATAATAGTAGTCGGCGTAAATGATGGCGTAGTCTATTTCACTGCCGGCAGGCCTGTGTCCGGTCGAATGTGTCAGGAAAGCGGGGCATGAATCGCCTCCCCGATAGTTTTCATAGAGTGAGTCAAGCATCTTTTCGGCAGCATCCAGATATTCCCTGCCCTTATCTTCATCCACATAGCCGGAGAGCTCTATCAGGGCGGAGGCTACCACAGCCGCAGCCGATGCGTCTTTCGATACATTCGGAATTTCAGGATCGTTGAAATCCCAGTATGGAATCATGTCTTCAGGAAGCATGGACAGATATACATCGGTGATTTCCGTGGCGAAATCCAGATATTTCCTGTCATGGGTGAACCGGTAGCACATGGTATAGCCATAGATGCCCCATGCCTGGCCGCGGGCCCACATCGAATCGTCAGAATATCCCTGATGTGTGCAGCTCTTTATGTGTTTCCCGCTTACAGGGTCATATACCGCCACATGATAGGAGGTGCCGTCAGGGCGGAAGTTGTATTTCATCGTAGTGTCCGCATGTGTTCTGGCTATTTCCGCATATTCCGGCTTCCCTCCGTTTTCCGCAGCCCAGAAAAGCATTTCGAGGTTGATCATGTTGTCCATGATCGTATTGTGTCCGCCCAGATTTTCCATCTCGCGAGGCCATGAAAGTATGGTTCCTACGGCAGGATTGTACAGAGACGCCAGTTTCTCTGCAGTGGCGAGGATCACTTCCTTGTATTCAGGATTGCCGGTCAGGCGATATCCATTGCCATAGCTGCAGAATATGATGAAGCCGAGGTCGTGGTCATAGGCCGGTATCCCGCTTATGAATTCCAGCGCTTCGGTGTATTTCCTGGCGGCAGCGAGAATCTTTTCATCGGAAGTGTATTCGTAGTCATACCAGAGTATCCCGGGCCAGAATCCTTCGGTCCATAATTCCTTGCTTACAGGACAGAGCTTCCATGTGCTGTCTCCCGGCGCGATATTGCGGGGGGACATCCCGTATCCTTCGGATTCTATCTGGGACAGAGTCCTTTCAGTCTGTCTCGCACAGTAGTCCAGACCGTTTTCTGCCATGGCGGCAGGATTTTCTGAAGTGGAAGTTGACGAGCATCCGAGTGCCGTCAGACAAATAGCCGTAGCTACGAATACATTTCTGATCATATTTTTACAATTTTATTCATTCTCCGGGGCATTATTCGATGCGGAACCAGTCGATGTCGATCCAGCCGCGATCCTTTCCCGTACCGAAGCTCGAACAGAAAAATCCGACCTTGGCTCCTATCCATCTGCCTTCACGTGCCTGGAATGTATCTCCGGCAGGTTTGAAAGACTTTCCGTCCGGACTGTACCAGAATCTGCACAGTCCGTCCGCATCGGCTTCCACACGGAACCAGATGTCGGCAGTATATTTCGGAGTCGCACCGCTTTCCACCATGGTCAGGGCAGTCTGTCCGACTGTCACTCTTTCTTCTTCCGTTCCCTTGTCTGCATCGTGGCAGGACGCCATCTGTATCAAGGCATTTTCTCCATCGCGCATTATGGAGACATATCCATAGTCGAATCCCATCACCACCAGTCCTGCACGGTCTCCGTCACCTTTTGAATTGAAAGTCAGCTTGGTCGTCGCAGTAAAAGCCTTTGCCGGCATTTTCTGCAGGAAGAGGTCCGGGACACCCCACAGGTTCGGCGTATCTTCCCGGTGTCCGTATATCCTGAAAAATCCGTATCCGTTCCGGAATCCGAACCAGTCCTGCCGGTTTGCATGCCACTGCCACTGCAGTCCGGGTTCCATGGAATCGAATTCGTCGCTCATGGCTATTTCGGCATCGTCTGCAGGAAGATCCGGTTTCTTCCATGTCCTGACCGGTTCTCCGCGTCCGTCTCCGTCCTCATCGTTCCCGATCACGCACCAGCCGTCATCTGTCCAGTTCATGGGATTCAGGTGGATGATGCGTCCGAACGGCTGCTTTTCCTGAAAATGGATGAACCAGTTTTCGCCGGAAGGGGTATCCACCCATGCGCCCTGATGCGGTCCGTTTATGTCCGTGTCACCCTGTTCCATGACATTGCGGGCTTCATACGGACCGTAGACTGATCTGGATCTCATCACCAGCTGCCAACCTGTAGCCACTCCTCCGGCCGGAGCGAAAATATAGTACCAGCCGTTTCTTTTGTAGATCTTCGCTCCTTCCACGGTATGATGTCCGTCTCTGTTTCCGTCGAATACCATCACTTCATCCGAAATGCATTCCGTACCTTCCTCATTCATTTCGAAGACAGAGATGATGCTGTTCAGTCCGCTGCGGCTGGCTGCCCATGCATGTGCGAGATATACTTTCCCGTCATCATCCCACAGCGGAGAAGGGTCGATCAGTCCTTTCCCGGCCTTTACCAGCACAGGTTCTGACCATTTCCCTCTCGGATCCTGCGTCTTCACCATGAAGATTCCGAAATCGGGATCACCCCAGTATATATAGTACCATCCGTCGTGGAATTTTATACAAGGCGCCCATACTCCTTTCCCATGCTGTACCATGCTGTAATGCTCTTCCGGCACCAGACTGTCGAGGGCGTAGTTCACTATCTCCCAGTTCACCAGATCCGTGGAGTGCAGGATAGGCAGGCCTGGAATGCAGTTGAACGAAGATGCGGTCATCCAGTAGTCGTTGCCTGTCCTCACTACATCGGGATCCGAATAGTCCAGGCAGATGACGGGATTCGTGTAGGTGTCCCTGTCCGTCCTGGCATCCATGCCTGTGCACAAAACGAAGGTCAGCGTGAGCAGAAGCGTTTTCTTCACTGCTCCTGATGTGAATAAGTTTTCCATTTTCATCATAATCCAGGAATTAATACGTTCGAATCCGAGAATTTACCTAATCGTAGCGTAAGATTGTCGGATTATTTGCCGATTTTCGTGAAACCGGCTGCCGGGAGACGATGTTTTTTCCCGTTCACTCTGATCGTGCAGTCCCGGTCGGAAGTGTACCATATTTCCCCATCCCTGACGACTGCGGCAGCCGTGGCCGGTTCTTTGGCCGAAATGCTGATTTCCCCGAAAGAGACGTAAGTCCCTCCATGCATGAATATCTGGCACTCATCCCCTTTCCCTGAAGAACTGCCCATGGCGATGACGGCATCACATTCCAGACCGCCGCACGCTGATTCCTGCCGGGTGTCGGAACTGATGACTACATCATGTCTGCCGTCCGTTTTCGTTACGGCTACGCCTGCAGCATCGGAGCCGTTTCCGCATGAAAGGTATTCCACACTTTCCACCGCACCCGGCGCTGCTGTGGAGAACGGCTCATAGACTGCAGTGAAAGGATGCGACCAGGCTTCTCCGTACTGTCTGGCCACGAATGTCAGACACGGTGAGTTCTTCACATCGTAAGGCATCGGCATTCTGCTCAGTCCGTCTATGTACGGTGAATATGCCTTGAAGACTTTTCTGCTATTTTCGCCTTTCATCCACATTTTCATTCCTGCCTGGCTTCCGTCGCTGCAGTCCATGGTGAATGTCCCCTGCACATCATCGGAAGTCATGGCGGCGGACTTGTTCCAGAGATACGAGTAGGCACTCAGATGCGCGCCGGCGAAAGCCAGCTCTTCCGTAGGCTCCACAGGTACGGACAGGTCGAACCGCTGTCCGATATTGTGATAGAAATAGTCGTGCATCTTGTCCTTGCCGTCCCTTCGCTTTGAACGGAATACATCGATATAGTACCCGTTGTCCGGGTCCGTGTTCACTATCAGCACCTGTCGTCTCTGGTCCGAATATGTTTCAGGTTCGATGAAACTGAAGTCACCGAACATCAGCCCCGGATAGAAGCCCTCTTTCCGCTCAGGTGCAGGGTAGCAGCCGTTCAGGGAAAAAGCATGGCTGGACTGCATGGTAGGGTAGGATGATATGCCGTCCACGCAGACTGTGTTGTGTGCAGGGAACTGTGAATAGAATTCCCTGTGATCCAGATTCGTATATCCGGAGCCGCGTCCCAGGTCGGCTGCCTGGATGTAACCCTTGCCGTACAGTTCCATCGATATGCCGTTTGCGTGCATGTGGTTTCCCATGGAGCCGGCGATGCTCATCATCAGGCTTTTCTGCGGATCCATGCCGGTACGTGCCGCGAACCAGCTTACTCCTTCTGACCAGAATACCGGGCTGACATAGTCTTCCATCCGTCCGGCCTTGACCGAAGGATCCGGTATGAGCGGTTTCATCGAAGTGAACGTGGACACCTTTGCCGGAAGTCTGCCGGCTTTCCCGTCAGTCCCGTCCGATTCCGGAACGAAACATTTGTACATGGCGGTGAACAGTTTCTCCTGCTCCGCTTTTCCGTGAGTCCGTGCATTCGCTATCATGCGCTGGAAATAGTCGGTTCTCAGCGGTCCGCAGTGCGTGTCTCCCCATCCGCAGATGATCCCGTTAGGAAAGAGATATTCAGGGGTGGCCTCCACTGCGTCGGCCAATATCGGATACGCTTCCACCAGATCCACGCCGAGCACCGTGTCCAGGAGATTCACGAAGCTGCTCCATTCTGAAACCACCATGGTGGAATAGCCCGGCGATTCCTTCCACAGCCCGGTAGCGGCATCGAAACCGTAGCCGATGAGTTTTCCCGGAGACCACTGGCGGATACTGTCTTCGTTGAGGATTTCGTTCAGGAACCATTCCCGTCCGCGTCCGTCGGCATAACAGCTGTCAGGACTCAGAACCAGGGCGATGCGGAGTACGAACTGTGCCTGGATGAGGTTCCAGTTGTTGTGCGGCACCCCTCCGGCTATGATGTTGTCCGCCCATTTGCGGAATGCGTCTTCATACACCGGCAGCTTTTCCGGCAGAGTCTTTTCCAGGTATCCGTGAAGGAAGTCGTAACATTCTGCACAGGATACTGCTATGTCCTCATGGATCACTTCGAAAGAAGTCAGTCCGATGAGGGTCTGCTGATGTCCGTGGTTGAGGTCTACGGGAACATTCCTGTAGTAAAGTCCTGTCATGTATGTGTCGAAGATGTCCGCGGCGAATTCGGCATAGGATTCTTCTCCCGACCACCAGTAAAGGAATGCGGCATCCCTGGCCAGGTTCAGGATTTCGTAGTTTATGGAAGTGATGTTTCCTCCGGTCTTGCCTGGTTCCACCTTTTCCATCGGTTCTCCAGGCAGGGTCTTGTTGTACATCCACAGGCCGGCCGTATCCTGATACGGGAGGATGTCGGCCAATGCCGGACGCCTGTAGTTCGAGGATGCTTCCCTGGCTCCGGC
Organism: uncultured Bacteroidales bacterium; assembly: GCA_944322815.1. Taxonomy (GTDB): domain Bacteria; phylum Bacteroidota; class Bacteroidia; order Bacteroidales; family UBA932; genus Cryptobacteroides. Next base: position 12,697 of record CALUQB010000040.1, read on the forward strand.
AAAACGTACCGTAGGCACAGGCGCATGTCCTTCGGCGTGGGAATATACTTCACCTTTCACATACACATCGGTCGCGTGCGTATCCCAGTACATCTGCAGTCTGCTCACTATCCACTCCGGATCCGTCACGTGCCTTTCGGCGTATGGCCGGATTTTCGATTCCAGTTCTTTCATGGCCCTGGCTCCTGGCACGGTTTCCAGCAAGGACGTGATTTCCTGACGGCACTCTTCCCCGTCTATCATCCGCGGGTATCCTGTATCCAGATCAGGAATTTCCATGGCAGTCTGCGCCATTGATATTGCACAGATTGCAGTCGCAGCTGCAGATATGAGTATCTTTTTCATTTGACGGTAATATTTTTTATGAACTCGTTGGTGATGAAACTGTCCGTAGTCTTCATTTTCCATTCTCCTATGCGGACATTCTCGAAGACGACATCACTGACCATGCGGTTCCGGTCATAGCCTTTCAGGGAAGACGGATTCATGTCCATGATGGCCGGGCAGGTGATGTTCCTGAATGTTACTCCGGAGACGGAATTGCCAGGGGCAGAACAGTATTTGCTGTTGAATACCACTTCCACATGGAAGAGCTGCCCTTCCTCGATTCTTTCCACCCTGATGTCTTCGTAAAGTATGTTTCTGATATGGTTCATGTCGCCGCAGCAGATGGCCATGCATCCCTGATATTCCGGATCGTCCTCATCATGCTCCAGTACGTCTATGTTCCGGAAAGTGATATTTTCGATGACGCTGCCCTTCCCGTCTCCCGTATAGCCGTGTATGCCCATGTTCATTGGGTGCGCTATGTCGGCCCATAGTACGGAGTTCCGTACTGTGATGTTCCTGGTGTCGCCGCGGTATTCCCAGCGCGGTCCGTAAATGGCGATGCAGTCATCGGAGTTTCTCATGAAGACATTGTCCACCGTGATGTCGCTGCTGCTCATCACATCGATACCGTCGCTCCATCCCTGATAGCTGAATGATCTCAGGTTCCTGATATTGATGTTACGGCTCTGGCCTCCGAGGAAAGTATAGTGACGCGGATTCACCACTATTATATCCTCTACCCTGATATTTTCCGAGTATGTGGCCTGGATGCCTCTCTGCGGAGTCACCAGAAGTCCGCGTCCGCCGATAGTCACATTCTTCACCGAGTCACAGATGATGGTCCCTTTCACCACGGAACCTGGAGCCAGATATACGCGTGTGTCGGACGGTATTCTGAATCCGTCTTCACCTTCCGCAGGTGTGTGTACCCCTGGTTCGAAATACATTACGCCATCATCGTCCGGGTTGGGGACATCCTTTTCAAGCGGATTGGCGAAAATGTGAAGATTGTGATGCTTGTCACCGTCAAACTCCACGGATATGTTCTGAGGCTGCGTGAGCGAGAAAGTCAGGATATTGTCTTTCAGCCGGCTTTCGATTCCCCGTGAAAAAGGCCGGATTTCCGCTGTCCTGGCGATGCCGTTGTTCTTTTTCACCATGACTTCCACCTTGCCTTCGAAGTCGAAGAATACCATGGAGGCTTCGGACGGGGCATCCATGTTCACCTTGACCTTGTATTCGTAGAGATCGTGCCACTGACCGCCGGGCACACGGACACGTACGGTAAAGTCATCGTTGTGCATGGCATAATATATCCCTTGGGGAACAGGATGTATGACAAGGGAATATGAAGACCCTATCACAGAGGAGCCGCCGTGCAGGGTCCCGTCGTCTGCAGAGGCGGAAATTGGGAACATGGCAGCCGCCATGACGGCGGTGCACAAGGATATTGTCCGCAAGGACAGTTTCATGATGGATGGTCTCATAACTTTTATCGTTAAAGTATGGTTTTCTTTCCGAGTTTTCTGAATCCTTTGGAATTTTCCGGTGTTGCAGGGATGAACTGCATGGCGGCACCTCCTCTGGCCATGAGGTCGAATCTGAGTACATCGCCACCTTCTATGACGTAGGTCGCGGCCTTCACTTTTGTAGGAGAGTCGGAATCTTCATCATCGGTATAGGTCTTCACGATGTATTTCACGCCGTCTTTGAGAAATTCGCCGGTAGGGATTTCTATCCGGCAGGCGTCATCTCCGGAAATGGCTCCGGCGAACCACTTGTCGCCCGCACGGCGGGCAATGACGACGTGCTCTCCCAGACTGTCATCTACGACTTTCGTGTCATCCCAGACCACAGGTACCTCATCGAAGAATTCCAGTTCAGGGACATCCTTGATCCTGGCAGGTGTGTCATACCAGTAAAGGGTCTGCAGCGGAGAGAAGTAAATGACCGGCAGGGCCAGCTGATGGGCGTGCGTGTTTTTCAGTCTCGGGTCGAAGTAACATACCGTATAGTCAGCCGCACCGCAGAGCATTCTGGTAAACGGCAGTATGGTATTGTGGGTGGCTGACGGGAACTCTTCGTTGCCCCTTATGCCTTCCTGAGTCAGCAGATTCGGATAGGTGCGTGAATACCCCGTCGGTCTGTATTCATCATGTATGTTCACCATGAGATGATGTTTGGCGGCAAGTCTGACGAGGCGGTGTACGTGATCGGCCCAGTGCTGGTTGCAGAACTGTACGAAACCGAATTTCACTCCGGCCACACCCCATTCTTCGAAGAGAGGGAAGAGTTCTTCCGCCTGTCTGTCAAGTGCGTGCTGGTTTACGTAAAGCCAGACACCCACACCCTTTTCCTTTCCGTACGCTATGACTTTCGGCATGTCCAGTTTGGAAATGACCTTGGTGGCGTCGCTTCTGTAGTCGAATTCAGGACCGTACCATTTGGCATCGAAGAGCATGTACCGTATGCCGTGCGCGGCGCAGAAGTCTATGACTGCTATGGCGTTTTCAGTGTTCAGCCTGGTTTCGCGCATGATCTTTCCAGGCTGTATCCAGCTTTCGTCCGCGATCTCCGATGCCTCGTTCAGATTCAGGAAAATGTCGTTGTTTTCCATAAGTCCGCCGATGCTTTCCGCAGCCATCACCACCCTCCACGGCATATTGTACGGAGTGACGATATCCGTACCGTCGTCATTCAGGGATGCTCTCACGGTGTTCGCCCTGGTTTCGCTCAGTTTCAGTTTTGTACGCGGAAAGTCTATCTGTCCTGCTTCTCCGACTGCAGCATACAGGCTGTCGGTGATCTTTACTGTCATCGGACGTTCGCATTCATCGTCCCATCCTCTGAGCGGTCGCAGCGTATACGGTCCCTGTGCCCATGAGGTGTACCAGGCGAGGGATCCTTCAGGGAAGGAAAATTCGGTGTTGTCAGCCTTTATCCTGTGATAGATGGCATTGGGATGCATGGGGAGCATGTATCGGAAAGCGATACCTTCATCGTATGCTCTCAATTCGATGTCCAGGCGGTAGTCCGAGCCGTCATCCTTTGCGAAATGCAGGATGAGCCCGTTATAGGCATCCTTCACTGTCGACCGTTCTCCGTAACGGTTCTTCCATACCGTGTCGCGTGATGTCATGGTGGTGTCTGCCAGAAGAAGGTCATCGGACCACCTGGTCTTCTGCCCGAAGAACTTGCCCATGGCATGTTCCCAGACATGGTTGTCTATGGTCAGGTCCATGGCGGATTCCAGTATTACTGGACGGCCGTCGAAGGTTGTCGACCAGGTGATTCTCATGTCCGGGTCCTGCCGGACGGACACTGTCACGGATTGTTTCCCGTCAGGTGATGTTACTGAAAATTCCTGTGCCCCCGCTATCGCGCAGAGAAACAGAGTTGCGGCTAAAAAAACAGTTTTCATATCATGTGGAAATATATTAACGTCAGTCCGACGAATTATTCTACTCAGTACCGGAGACCTCACCGGACTCGCGTTAAATTACATAAAAATACGGATACAAGTGCCGGTTTACTCAGCAAATCCCGAAAATTTGTAAATTTGAAGCCTAAACCACGATAACACTATGACCGCTCGTCTGTATGCCGTTTTCATATTGGCAGTGCTGGGTATCGGCAGCGTCCGTGCCGAGGCGACTGCTTCGTCAGCCCCGTTGGGGGAATATCTCTTCAGGATGCTGGATACTTCCAGCGGACTTCCGGACAACAATGTCAGGAACATGACGATGCTTCCTGACGGCCTGATGTGCATACAGACCTCCACCATGCTGAACCTGTACAACGGCGCTTCCTGCAAGAGCTACAAGTACAACCCTATAAACATCCCCTATACCGAATACAGCGGTCTGAACAATTCCTATTTCGACAGGGCGGAGAATCTTCTCTGGTGCACTTCGCGTGATCATATCTGGATATTCAATCTGAATACGCGCTGTTTCGAATACGACATCACCGGTCGGCTTTCCAGATTCGGACTTGAAGACAGGAAGATATCGAATTTTTTCATCGATTCGTCAGACAATTACTGGGTAGCCACGGACGATGCCGGACTTTTCAGATGCGACCGCATCTCTGGCGCGACCGAGTCTGTGGAGCTTCCTGCAGGTATCCAGGGGCCGATTCTCATGTCCCAGTCCGGAAACCATCTCTGGATTCTGTCCATCAACGGCATACTCACCGAGTATGACATCTCGCTTAAGACGGTCAGGAATTCTGTCAGAGTCCTTCCGGACAATGCTTCCGGCCAGGAAGCCAGCAGGATGGACATGGTCATTACGTCTTCCGGCAACGTGTGGGTCATGTATGATCATTGCCTGGCATATTATGACAGGCAGACAGGAGGTCTGACGTACATGTCAGGCATTCTGGAAGATGACAGGGACCTGTATACGACCATAGCCATTGACGGGCATGATGACCTGTGGGTCGGCACTGCCCGTTCCGGTGTCAGTCTGGTGGATGACGGCAGCATGGAAGTCAGCACTTTCCCGTATCTGATGCAGACGAACGGAAAGAGGATTTATCCGCATACTGACATTTCGAAGATATATGCCGACTCGAGGGGCGGTATCTGGATAGCGACATTGGCCGAAGGCCTCCTGTTCTGGCATAAGGACATTTATCATCTGCATACGGTGAATTCCGTGACGCTCTCGTCAGGTAGGATGCCGGACGAGGGAGTGAAGTGTATGGTGGAGGATAAGGACGGAACAGTGCTGGTGGGGACTATCAACGGCCTTCTGAGGTATGATCCGGCTGACAATTCGATGACAGTGCCGTATCCTGAGCTGGGAAATGAGCTGTGTATCAGTCTGTATCGTGACAGTGCGGACAGAATCTGGCTCGGGACTTTCTATCACGGGGCATTCTGCATCGATGGAGGGAAGATACGTCACTATGCTTTCCCGGAGACCACGAATGCCGAACTGTCGTACTATGTCGAAACTCCGAATCTGAACTGTGTCAGGGCATTCTATGAAGATTATCTGGGAAACTTCTGGATTTCGGTTTACGGCGGTGTGGGCAGGTTCGATACCGGCAGCGGGACGATAGAAATGCTGAGGGATTCTCATCCGGAAGTAGCCAGGTTTATGATAGTCAGGGATATATGCGATCACGGGGACGGGCTTCTTCTCTTTTCGGGGGACAATGGCAGATTCCTTTATTCACCGTCAGAAGACAGGGTGGAGACGGACCAGCATTCCATACAGTGTTACACGCAGAGCAATCAGGCAGTGCTCGATGACCGCGGTCTGTTGTGGATAGCCACTTCGGACGGTCTTCATATCAGCGATCAGACTACAGGCCTGACATACGATGTGAGGGTGGACTCGGGGCTTCCGAATGACAACATCATAAGCCTGGCTCTGGACTGTCTGGGCAATATCTGGGCGGCTACATTCAATTCGGTATCCAGAATCAAAGCCATAAAGAGAGACGGAGACTATTTCTTTTCCGTATCCAATTTCAACGAAGATGACGGTGTGACAGCAGGTGCGTTTTTCCAGAATTCCATTCTCCGGCATTCGGACGGGAACATATTTTTCGGAGGGGCGCACGGGATGACTGTAGCCAGACCGGACAGGCTTTATCAGGATTCATTCGATATTTCACCACAGATATCGGATATAGTGATTTCAGGAAAGAAACTGGAGTTTGAAGATATAGGAAACAGCAAAATTCTTATGGGGGGTAGCCCGAAGAATACTGATCAGGGCAGTCACCGCGTGCATCTGGATTTGTCCCATGACGAATCATCGGTGGCGTTCTATTTCTCGAATCTGAATTACATAAACCCTACCCACACGTCTTACCGGTATACTCTGGTGAATTTCGACAAGTCCTGGACGGAAGTCCATTCCCAGAGCCTTGGCCGTGCGGTGTACACCTATCTGGAGCCTGGAGACTATGTATTCAAGGTATATGCGGCAGACAACGGCACTGACTGGAGCCGCATTCCGGCGGAGATAAGTTTCACTATTCATCCGCCGTTCTGGAAATCCACCGCGGCGTATGTCTTTTATGTTTTCATGCTTATGGGAGCTGTCGCTCTGGCCAGCCAGCTGTATGTGAGGAGGAAGAAACAGCAGATTCTTTTCGAGAAGAAACTGGAGCTGCAGCATCAGAAAGAGGAGCTGGACCAGATGAAATTCCGTTTCTTCACGAACATTTCGCATGAGCTCAGGACTCCGCTGACGCTGATATTGCTTCCTTTGGAGAGTATCATGAGGGATCTGAAGGAGTCGGCTGTCTATCCTAAGCTGGAAACCATGCATCATAATGCACGCGAACTGCTTTCTCTGGTGAATCATCTCCTGGATTTCAGAAAACTGGAAATGGGAGGCGAGAAGCTGGATCTGGTGAAGGGCAATATGCCGGAGTTCGCATCCGACATAGTGTCTTCGTTTCAGGATGCCGCACAGAAAAAAGGTATCAGTCTGTCTCTTGAAAACAGCCTTACACGGTCTGTCATGGCTTTCGACAAGTCGCAGATGTCGAAGATCATGAACAATCTTCTGTCGAACGCCATGAAGTTCACTCCGGAAGGCGGGTATGTCTCCATGGAGCTTTCGCAGGTGTCGGAGGATGGCAGGGATCTGCTCCGGATAGATGTTTCAGATACCGGTACAGGTATCCCGGAGGCTGATCTGACGCATATTTTCGACAGGTTCTACCAGAGTGACAATGCATCCATGTCTACCGGGTCGGGAATCGGCCTGAGCCTGGTAAAACAGTATGCCGAGATGCATCATGGCCGGGTAGGCGTCTCTTCAGAAGTGGGCAAGGGAACAGTGTTCAGCGTATGGATCCCGATGGATCTGGAGGTGACGTCCGGAGAGCATCCGCGTCAGAATGTGTCTGTTCCTGCAGAGGAGCCGGAGTCTCAGGTCAGGGAAAAGACGGATATGGCCACGGTGATGATAGTGGATGACAATCAGGATTTCCTTTCATACATGACTTCCGAACTGTCCGTGCATTTCAATGTGATACCGGCTTCCGGTGGCGAGTCTTGTCTGAAGAAACTGCACAAGGTCCAGCCAGATGTCCTTATCTGCGATGTGATGATGCCGGGGATTGACGGCTTCGAGCTGACCAAACGTGTGAAGAACGATATCGAGACTTCTCACATTCCGGTGATCCTGCTGACTGCAAGGACATCCGATGATATCAGGCTGGAAGGTTACGAGACAGGGGCTGATGCATATCTTACAAAACCGTTCAAGATGGATATACTGGAGGCGCGTGTCAGGAATCTGATAGAAGAGAGGCAGAAAAGGATTTCATCTTTTTCTTCAGACTCGGATATCAAGCCTGCAAACGTGGCGGTGAATTCCCTGGATGAAAAACTGATGGACAGGATCATGGAGTCTATACAGAAGAATCTGGATAATCCTGAGTATTCCGTCGAGGAGCTTTCTTCCGATGTGGGCATGCACCGGATGAACCTTTACAGGAAGCTTCAGTCGCTGGTGGGCATGACTCCGTCGGAGTTCATCCGGACGATAAGGCTCAAACGTGCTGCGCAGATATTGGCAGAACGGCCTGACATATCAGTGACGGAGCTTGCGGATATGGTCGGATTCAATACGCCGAAATATCTCACACGCTATTTCAAGGAGATGTTCGGCTGTGCGCCTTCACAATACGTCAGGAAATAAATGCTCTCTGATGCGTGTCATTTAAGACGGCGCAGGAGGAGCGGTTCCATGACCTTGTATCCGGCGAGGTTAGGGTGAACGCCGTCATAGGAGAATTCCTTGGGGAAGGAGCCGTCTTCTGCTGCCAATGCTGAGTGATAGTCTATGTACGGGATTCTGCTTTTCCGTGCGTATTCTTTTATCATCGCGTTGAGTTCCGATATCTTTCCGGCTACGTCGGTGATGGATTTTCTCCATCCGAACTGTACGGAAGGCGTGACGGAGCATAGAACAGGCTTGATCCTGTGTGCCTTGGCCAGTTCGCACATGGACTGTATGTTCCCAAGGATGTCTTCGAGGGCGATGTAGCCTGTGTTGCATGCTATGTCGTTCGTTCCGGCGAGGATGACTACATATTTCGGATGAAGGTCGATGACGTCCTGGCGGAATCTGATGAGCATCTGCGAGGATGTCTGGCCGGAGATGCCGCGGCAGATGATATTGTTTTCAGGAAAGAAGTCCGGGTCTTTCCCGTCCCATCCGTCGGTGATGGAGTCTCCCATCAGGACGGCCAGCGGTTTTTCTATGATTTTTTCATTATCTGCGGCATATCTGCCGAATTGCGCCCAGTCCTGGTCTGGAGCTATCTGGGCTGATGCGCATACTGTTGTGAGTGAAAGTATGGCGCCGATGATCAGTTTTCTTTTCATGTCGGGTAGGGTTTTGATGAGTCGTGTCAGGGTGTTTCCGAAACGGTCCGGTTCCGCGAAAATACAAAAAATTGTCTTTACCCGTCGTTCCCCTGTCATTTTTCCTGGAAGTTTTCTATTCCATGGCCGGATTCCATGGCCGGGTTCCATGGCCGGATTCCATGGCCGGGTTCCATGGCCGGGTTCTATGGCCATGCAAAACTTTCCGGGCTAACAACGATATGGGGCGAAAATGCGGTTAGTCCAGCAAAAAACCGCTGGACTAACAACGCTATGTGGCGATAATGTGGTTAGTCCAGCAGAAAACTTCCGGACTAACTACGCTATGTGGCGATAATGTGGTTAGTCCAGCAGAAAACTTCCGGACTAACTACGATACAGGGCGAAAACGCGGTTAGTCCAGCATAAACCCACTGGACTAACAACGATATGGGGCGAAAACGCAGTTAGTCCAGCATAAAACCACTGGACTAACAACGATATGGGGCGAAAACGTTGTTAGTCCAGCAAAAAACCGCTGGACTAACAACGTTTCAGGGCGATAATGCAGTTAGTCCAGACAGAAAACCTCCGGACTAAAAACGTTACGTTGCGATAATGCTGTTGTCGGAAAATTTATCAAAAAAACAAGACAGTGTTTATGCTTGCAGATTGCAGATAAACACTGTCTTGCAATTAGTCAAGAGCCGTTTCTATAACATAGCTATCTCATTCTCCGATAATCTTGTAGTGGCTGCAATGATATTGTCGGCTACTCCATTTTCCTTGAGTGCCTTCGCTATCCGAATCTTTTCTTCATTACGCCCTTCAGCTCTACCTTCTTCACGCCCCTTGGCCTCGCCCTCCGCCAGACCATCAGCCTTAGCCGTGTTCAGCATGTTGTAATAGTCCCGTTCAGTGATCATCTCTTTCTCGTATTTAAGTTTCACTTCAGGCTCGAACCTCGATATCTCGCAGGCCTGGAACAGACGCTCGAAAGCCTCCGTCCTCAACTCCTCCGGCAGCCTGTCCAGAGTGCTGATATGTTTCAGCGCGAAACACCACTGCTCCAACAAAGTCCCACACTCCTCAAGTTCCTTGTCGAACCGGTTCAGTTCCACGAAGATACAAAAAATAGTCTCATCCGGCACCTTCATCGTCGTTTTTTCACGGAAGGTATACTCCGCGATAACACTGTCCTCCGGCGAATGCTTCTGAAAGTCCTGGAGGTCCTTGTCGAGAAGACCGATGAAATACACGGGAGGGATGTCGTACACCTGCCCGTCACCCCTCTGCGAGCCCATGTCGTAAGCCTTCGACGCATACAGGACACACCTTCTGAAGAAATTGGCCTGATGATAACACTGTAGTTCGACGATGAACTGCCGTCCGTCCTCACCCCGGCATCTGAGATCGAACCTGACACTCTTGTTGAACAGAGTAAATCCTGGAATCTCCGTAGTCTCATACGATATGTCGGCCACCATCCTGTGAGGCGGGAGGATGACATTCAGCAGGTCAATGAGCACGTCCTTGTTCCTCTGGTCACCGAACACCGCCTTCAGCCCCGCATCGGTCAGGATATC
>CALUQB010000041.1 GCA_944322815.1 uncultured Bacteroidales bacterium
TGTCGGTCACCCTTGTATCGGCCAACACACTTCTTGAACTCGTATTCGTTAATGAGAGACATAATCTGAGCGAAGATTGTTTTTCCTTTATTCATGGCTTGAGGATGGCGTCTTGATGCCTACCACAAAGTTACTGATGTTCTAATCGAAAAATTTTCTGATGCTTGTAACTTATTGATATTTAATAATTAAAACATTGTCGGAGAATTTTTCTCCGGACACTAGTGAAATACATTATGAAAAATTTATTATTAATTGCATTATCTATCATCGGAATATGCAGTTGTAATTCTAATCAGTTCATACCTGCCGGTGTAACTTGTAATGCATATTATTATACACCAGATGGTAAAATTCGAGAACAGCAAATTACCCTGCGTCGTGAATGGAGTAATTTTTGGCAAGCAAATGAGGCTTTCGTGTCAGTAGGAGAACAAAAGATTTATGATGTTAAAAAATGTAACAAATGGAAAGCCTCAAATGAATTAGAGCAGAAATACCAGTATATGTTCGTATATAATGGTACATGGTGTTATTTTGATGATGCACATAAATTATTCAAGTATAGCAAAAAATTGCGTTGATTTTAGATTGAATATGAAAAAGGTATTAGGATTTTTAATTTGTCTTATCTTCTCTCTTTCTTTGAATGCGCAAAACAAGATAGGCATTGAATTTAACAACACAATGATTATAAATAAAGAGACTCGTACAATTGTTTCGCAATGGAAACACCATCCAATTCATATAATTATTGATGTGGCAAATAGTATGGTGTATATAGAAGATATCCAACAGTCACAACAGTTTTATAAGTTCGATATATTGAAAACTGGAAATCCAGAAAAGAACGTCTGGGGATACATGCTGCATGATAGGTATATTGTCCTTGATATTCCAAATAAAGAACTTCAGATATATATTGATGAGTCAGAAGATGTGACAGTCTGTCAAAATATTGATATAACATTTTTTAGTTAAAATAGATGTAGTCTGACATTGATAAATAAAACCACCATGAAAAAGTCTCTCTTATTGTTGACCGGACTTGTCGTCAGTTTTATTGTTCTTGCATCATTAAGCAGGCCTGCAAAGGATAATGTCGGACAAAATATATGGGCTGTGAATCTGGTTGATGTCTGGTGTGCAGTTCTGTTTCAGCAGGGGAAGCTGGATGAAGCAAAGGCAGAATACGGCAGGGGGTATCAAAATTGACCCAGAAATGGAATGTCTTGAATCTAACGATGTGTTGCAGGAAATAGTGACAGGATCACAAGATGCTTGCAAAACTTGAACAATGGCATGATGTAACAATCATAACACAAAATACAGATGATTTAGTGTTAACGTCAGTTCGACGAAACCTCAGGTGCAGAGTATAATATTTCGTCGGACTGACGTTAGTGTGATGATTTTGATTATGACTCCAGACATTCGTCCAGGTCGCGTGTGATCTGCTCCCTGTCCATGTTCTGGCCTATGAAGACGATTTTCTGCATCCTGTCACCATACACCTCATCCCAGTCCCTCTGGAATCCTGGATCAGATTTCATCAGCTGCGCCAGATCCTCTGCAGGAGCCGTAGCATACCATTGTCCTGCCTGTCTGAGCTGTTTCTGCGATCCGGCCTGTTCGAAAAGGTAGGACATTTCCTTTTCATCGCTGAAATAGCAGATGCCTTTGGCACGGATGACCGATGCCGGCCATTTCTTCGCAACAAACCAGTCGAACTTGTTTATGTCGAATGCAGGACGGCGATAGTAGACGAATGTCCCGATACCGTATTCCTCCGCCTCACCCTCATCATGATGGTGATGATGGTGGTGTCCCGCATGCTCCTCTCCATGTCCGTGTTCATGCTCATCGTGATGGTGATGATGCTCTCCCCGTGCCTCTGCTTCAGCCTCGGCCGACGGTCTGCTTTCTATCCCCTGAATCCAGCCGGCGGACATTGAAGCCTTGTTGAAATCGAATTTTCCGGTATCGAGTATCAGGTCCAGATCTATGGCGGCATAGTCGCACTCGATGATTTCAGCCCCTGGCTGCAGCGTCCTGACTATAGCCTTGATGCGGGCAAGCTCTTCCGGACTGACTTCCGAAGCCTTATTCAGAAGAATCATGTTGCAGAACTCTATCTGCTGTATGATCAGCTGCTCGATATCCTCTTCCCCGATATCCTTGCGCCCGAGCCTGTCTCCGCAGGCGAATTCGTCCTTCATCCTCAGGGCGTCCACCACGGTGACTATGCAGTCCAGCCGGCATATTCCGTATTTTGTGTAGGCTCCGCCGAATGTCGGTATGCTGCATATGGTCTGTGCTATAGGTTCAGGCTCGCAGATACCGCTCGCCTCAATGACTATATAGTCGAACTTCTGCGATCTGACCAGTTCGAAGACCTGTTCAACCAGATCCGCTTTCAGCGTACAGCAAATGCAGCCGTTCTGCAAGGCGACGAGACTGTCATCCTTCTGTGCCACGACTCCGCCTTTCTGGATCAGGTCGGCATCAATGTTCACTTCTCCGATATCGTTGACTATTACTGCGAAACGTATGCCTTTCCTGTTGGCCAGAATCCTGTTTACCAGAGTCGTCTTTCCGCTGCCGAGATAGCCGGTCAGCAGCAAGACCGGAATGTCTTTCTTTTCCATATCTGAAAATTTTCAAATTGTCTGAAACTGTTTTGAATCTCATTTACCGTATCGTTCAGGCCTGTATGTCCGGTTTCCCGACAGCCAATGCAGGCAGAAGATACCTGAAGCATACAGCAACCGCTACGAATGCAATGACTCCTCCGATATATCCCACATAGGATACCGACAGCCCGGAGCAGACATAGCCGCCGATCAAGGCTCCCGCACCGATTCCGACATTGTATATGCCTGAGTATATCGACATGGCCACTGCCGTACCCTGGGGAGCACAACGGATGATTTCCGACTGGAAAACCAGATTGTAGAAATTGATCGCGAAAGCCCAGAGTATGCACATCGTCACGGCAGTCACCGGATTCATTGCCGCAGGCCCGAGCATGAGCATGAAAAGGCACAGTCCGCAGACCGCAAATCTGATATATCCGGCTGAACGGCCTGAATAACCCCGCGAGAAGAAGAAACTGCATATCAGTCCCACGATTCCGAAGAGGGTCAGGACTATGGTGATCATGTTCTCACCGAGTCCTGCAGCCTGACCCAAGAACGGCTCGATATAGCTGTAGCTTGTGAAATGCCCGGTGATGGCTATCACTGTCACCAGATATATGTTCCGCAAGGCAGGGGACTTGATGAGAGCCGGCAATTTTCTCAGCGAAATGCTGCTGTCACTCGGCGTTTTCGGCAGAAGTACAGCCATCGTCAACAGAATCAGGGCAGCCAGGACCGCTATCACCATGAATGTGGCCCTCCATCCGAGCAACAGGCCTATCGTACGCCCGAGAGGAAGGCCGAGAATCATCGCGACGGAAGAACCGCACACGACCAGACTCAGGGCCGCTGCCTGTTTCCCTTCCGGAGCTATCCGCACCGCAAAAGGGGTGACCATAGACCAGAAAATGGCATGGGCGCAGGCTACTCCGACTCTGGAAATCATCAGCATATAAAAGTCACCGGCCACTGCCGAAAATATGTGGCTGACTACGAAAACCGATGTGATCGACAGCATAAGCTTCTTGTTCTCCATCTTCGCGAAAACCAGCATCAGCGGGAGCGATGCCAGAGCCACGACCCATGCGTAAATCGTGATCATCAGTCCTGTCTGCGACTCGCTGATACCGAAACTGCCGGCAATATCCGACAGAAGTCCTATCGGCACGAACTCGGACGTGTTGAAAATGAAGGCCGCACATGTCAGACCCAGTACCGGAAGCCATGCCTTCAATCCTTTCTTTTCTCCCTTCGGGACAATATCCTTTTCCATTTTTTCCTCTATTCCAAGCTTTCCCGCAAGCGGTTGACTTTTAAAGCGGGGCGCAAAAATAGAAAAAATCTTCATTATATGTCCTCGAATCAGAAAAAAGTGACTATAAGAGAGGCGTCTGTGTACGGCATGTCCAGATGACGAGTTTGTGCGGCTTGTCATCCGAGTAGTTTCCGTGCGGTATTCCGTCAGGAGTGCGGTAGAAAAGATCGGGCTGGGCTCCGCCTGTGACATACACGGCATCCGTGAAACCGTATTCAATCAAGGCATCGGCAAATGACTGCAGTCCTTCTGGATATACCGTTTCCACGAAGTAGAGCCTGCCGTTAATGTCCCTGGCATAGGCGCAACGGCTCACCTTGCCTCTGAGAATATATTGTCCGTCACATCTGCTTCCTGCTGACACCAGTGCCATCTGGCGGAAAAAGGAGCCGTCATGCCGGAGAACATATCTGAATACCCTGTCCGTGCGGCTCACACCTATCTGCGCCTGTCCGTCAACTATCGCCATGAATCCGGCACGCCATCTGCTTCTGGACAGCACTTCACCATCCTGCACGAAATCTCCTATTATCTCCCGCCTGTCATTCTTGATCCGATAGTCTGCGCTTCTGGTCACGAGATAGACCGACCTGTCCGTACAGTCAGGCACAGTGTCGGCGAAATGCGCCTCCAGTCCGTCTATGGCAAAGATCTTCATCCTCACGCCCAGACAGTCATCGACCTTCATGCTTATCCCCGGCCGCCCGGATACAGGCTCCGTCAGCCGGGCAATGATTTCCCTGTCCGGACGGGATTTGAGGAATTGTTTCTGATACAGCAAATGCCGTGAGAGTAAGAAGACTGCCGACAATACCAGTACAGTACCGAGCACTATGGCTGTGGTTTTCCATCTTTCCTGATACGGTTTTTTCCCGACAGGGACATATCCCGGATCGCCTGTTCCGGGATTCCATTCGGAACCGCCTATGACGGTCACTTCATCGTCAAATATTTCATCCTGGTTCTTCATGGCAAAATCGTGTTCATGCTCCCGATCATGTCTTTCAGTCTGTTCAAAGCCTCCTGCGATGCATGGAGTCTGATCTGCGCAGGATTCAAGTTGTCGAACAGTACCAGTTCGCCCTGCACGGGATTTATGCGGTAAATATAGGAGATATTCACTATGAAGCTTCTGCCGACTACTACAAACGCCGGCTTTTCCGTTCTCATCTGCTCACTGATGATGGAGATGAACCTCTGCCGGTTGAACCACAACTGCTGTTCGAATCCACCTGTCAGATGCATGGTGCAGTAATTCCCGTCGGCTTCGATATATACGATATCCGACGGACGGACTTTGAGTATTTCCGTGCCGGTGTTCGGCAGTATCAGTTCCATCTCTTCCTTCATGACCATCCTGTCTGCAAAGTTATCTGAAAATCGTTTCTTTCCCAAATTATTTCGTCAAGCCGGAAGACGGTTTCGTCAACCCCGGCCGCCATTTCACAAATGAGACTGCGGGACCCTTTGCGATACATGGCTTTAATCCCATATTTGCATTGTCCGGAAGGACATTCAAATGGGAAAAGTTTAACTGAAAACAAGAAAACCATGAACAGGGAAGATTCAAGAAAATTGCTGGTGAAAGGTATTTTCATCGTCTTAGTTACAGTCGGGCTGCAGATTCCGTCTGTATTTGTGAAACTGGCCGTGTCCGGAAGGGAGGACATGTCGGACAAAGCCAAGAGGGAAGTGGCGGAATCTTGGGGAGGAAACCAGATCATCCATGCTCCGGAAATCATCGTACCGTATGTAGAGAGATATTACGATGAGTATGCCGAACGCGATATGTCGCAGGAAAAGTTGAAAACTACAGTCGCGGACGAGGTGACTGTCAAGGGGACCGCATCCGTGGAAATGCTTCACAGAGGCATTTATGACATCCCGGTGTACAGAACGGAACTGGCATTTGACGGAGTCTTCATCCCCGATGCCGACTTGGTGGCTTTCGCCCGTCAGAAAGGGGAGTGCTGGCTGGATTTCCGCATCAGCTACAGGAATGGAATAGATGGAAAGATCGTCCTGGTCATGGACGGCCATGATTATGAACTGGAGTCATCGGGAAGTTCGCTCCGCGCCAGAGTACCGCTTTCAAGACTGAACGCAGGCCAGCCCATGCACTATACCATGAAAATGACTGTAAAAGGCATGGAGACCCTGGATTTCGTGCCTAATGCAGGCGCGTTTACTGCCGTGCTCGTTTCGGAATATGATTCTCCGAGTTTCCACGGAGCTTTCCTCCCTGCCGAAAGAAACGTGACCGATGATGGATTTGAAGCCAGATGGTCTGTCAATGATGTCAATATGTATGATGGCGATTCTGATGCATACAAGTTCGGGGTGGATTTCTTCGTACCGGTATCCATGTATCAGCAGACGGACCGTGCATTGAAATACTCTGTTTTAGTCATTTTGCTGATTTTCATGGGTATATTCATCGTGGAACGGCTCACCGGGAAGGCTGTCAGTATCATTCAATATATAGTTACCGGACTTTCATTGTGCCTGTTTTATCTGCTGCTCCTGGCTTTCACTGAATACATGTCATTTGCCGCAGCTTATCTGATAGCATCCATGATGACTGTCCTCGCTCTCGGAGTCTATTTCAAGGCTATCCTGAAGTCCGCTTCGGCATATTTCTTTGCCGGCTCTGTCGCGGTTCTGTATGCGTTCATTTACTTGCTGTTGACATTGGAGACGGGAAGCCTGTTGATAGGCACCCTGGCGCTTTTCTTCATCCTGTGTGCAGTGATGTATTTTACGAGGGACGTGAATAAACAGGAAAATTTTGTAAATTAGCCTTTTGATTCGATATACGGATGGGAAAACACTCATTATATGCCATATTTCTGTTTTTCGCGCTGCTGCCACAAGGCATCGGCGCGAAAACATTGGCCGGCGAAGACCGGTTTGCCATAGTGGTCGGGATAGGAGAGTATCCTCCGGAATCAGGATGGAATCGGATTCACGGTGACATGGATGTCGGGATAGTTACCGGCATGCTTCTGGAAAACGGCTTTCAGGAGAAGAATATCACCGTGCTGAAAGACAGTGCCGCCACCAAGGCAGCCATAGAGACCGCTTTCCGCAAACTGGCCGGGACAGTATCTGAAGGAGACATCGTACATGTACATTTCTCTACACACGGCCAGCAGGTTACCGATACGGATTGTGACGAACCTGACGGGCTGGATGAAGCCATCATTCCTTATGATGCGATGAAAGTCTATTCGGAAGACGGCTATCATGGAGAAAACCATATCATTGATGATGAACTGTATGTCTGGCTGTCTTCATTGAGGGCTGCAACCGGGGAGAGCGGGCTGATATTTGTGACAGTCGATGCCTGTCACAGCGGCGATTCCACCAGAGGGGAAAGAGACGAGGCAGAGACACTTCCGGTCAGGGGAACGGCAGAAGTTTTCATGATTCCTGAAGGAGGCGAACCTGCATTGGCCGGACAGGCGGACGGCCCTGGAAAAAGGAAAGAGACAGGATGGGTTTCGATAAGTGCGTGCAAGTCATATCAGAACAACTATGAGTTCTGTTCTCCTGACGGGCTTTGCGGCAGGCTTACATGGGCATTGTCGGAGACACTTGAACAGGGTATTGATTTTCAGGATCTGGTAGAAAGCATCGAGGCTCTCTACGATGAGATGCCCCTGCCTCCGGGACCGCCGCAGAATCCGGACGCCGAAGCGCCTGCCGGATGGAACGGAAAGATATTCTGACACGTGTCTGATGAAATGAAAGCAGAGTGCGAGATATGAAAAAGATTTTGGAACAAGAGCTGGTTGCGGGCATAAGGAAGAATGACCCTGCTGCAAAAGAAACCATGTACCGCATGTACAGGGATGAATTTATCGGCTGGTCATTCAAGACACTGAACATGAACGACAAGGACCGGGCTCTGAGCTTATATACTGATGCGTGTGTGTCTTCGTGGAGCAATATCGTTTCCGGAAAATACGAATTCCGTCCTGGAGTGACGTTCAAGACATACCTCTTCAGCGTAGCGGCAAATATATGGAGAAACCATCTTCGGACAGAGAGCAGACAGCCGTTGAAGACAGATCTGGAGAATATTGAATTGCCTGAAGATTCCGCCTGGCAGGCCCCGGACTCGCTGCTTGAACCTGTGGAATCGGAAGACATGGAAGAAAAGAAAAGGAAGATCGTCAGGGACGTGGTTTTCAACCATATGACAGAACCATGCACTTCCATATTCAGGTATGTGTATTATGAAAAACTGAAATACAGGGACATCGCCCGCAAGATGTCATATTCAACTGAACGTGTGGTCATCACGCAGGCTTCGAGGTGCAGAAAGAAACTTGAAGTTGCGTTGAAAGACCGTTTCAAGGAATCAGGACTGTTATGAAAGAATGTATCATAGATGAATCCACCCAGAAGATGGTGGAAGATGCCGTCAGGGAAAAAGAAGCCCTGAAAGATGATTTTTGCAGGATAGAGGCCGCTATCCGGGCTGAAGAACGGTCCGAAGCAGAAGAAGTCGCATCACCTGTTGATGTGCCTGATAAGGTCCGCAATTCTTCGCGTGTCAGGAGAATGTGGCTCATCCTGGGTACTGTGGCGGCAGCCGCGTGTCTGGCATGCGGCATATTCTTCAGGGTGTCCGATGTGCTGGCATGCATGGATGCGGGCTTTGACATATCTGTCGCTGAACTGGCCATGACTTCCAGAGGTGACAGTCATGCAGATGAGATAATATCGGCTATGGAAGCGGATGATATCTCCGGAGCCAGGAATCTCATAACCGCCTTCCGGTCCATGCCTGAACCTGTGTTCGATTTGTCCGGCGAGGCCGGACAATACCGGTTTGAACTGTACAAGGCCGAATGCCAGCTGGTAGATTATCTGGATGCCGTGCTCTTGATGCGCGAGGGTCGTCCACTGAAAGCGCGCAAGGCTCTTAGGACCGTGGCGGCATCCGGAGGATATTATGCTTCCGCTGCAGAAGAAGTGCTGGACAGGCTGCGATAGATTCTCACGATTTCTTCACGTGCCTTGACATGGTCTGCAAGCAGGCATCTCAGACTGAAAAGTCTCAGGGCATTGTCGCTCCATGAAATCCACAGCCGAAGGTAGCCGTCATCACCGTATTTGTCGTACAGATGGTCAAGCGCACGGTCGATCTGCCCGTCCGGATCCATTTCGGGATATCTGGACATGCCGTACAGAAGTGTGCGCTTGATTATCGTTTCAGTGTCTATCAACCTGTCCGCCTCAGCCACTATTTTTCCGTACATGCTGCGCGGTTCCCCCTTGTTTGAAGCCCGGTGGTCTTCTGCAGCCTGGGCTATCAGTTCTATCTGTGCGTCATCGAACCACTCTTTCAGTCGGGAATCGTTTCTGATGATTTTTCCGGAATCGATATGATGCCGTTCCTTGCCGTTTATCCTCCCCAGATCATGGCAGGCGGCAGCGGTGAAAAGTATTTCAATGTCAAGTGATGACCGGATTTCCTCCGGTGCGTCATGATGTAGCTTGACTGCGTTTTCTATCACATCTTCCGCATGGTTTTCCCTATGCGCCGGATCGAATGCGGCATATTGCGGGACAATACAGCCGTAAATATAGTCTTCAAGTGATTTTCTGATACCTTCGTGCGTCATGACTTCATGTTTTGTGTTGCAAAAGTAGGAAAAGTCCGTGATTGTGGTTTACATTTGAGGGATTTATGCGATAAACAGTTGCATGCATGAAAAGAAAACATGCTTTGTGAAATGTGTGTGCACCGTCGGATTTCCCGTACCGGAATCTGGAACTTCTGAAACACAGGGAAAACGGCGGTGCTTTTTTTGATTTGAACGGAATCTTTGTTAAATTGCGAATGTTCAAGTCTGGAGTCAGTTTAAAAATTGCCGATCATGGGTCTGTTCAGAAAAAATGAAAAAAGGAAAGGCAGCAAGAACGATCTGCTGTCGGAAGAAATATTCGGATATATGCAGTCTGAAGGGTTTTTCCCTGAAATGGAGGAAAAAGACAAGGATGAAACGGATGTATCCAGAATCCATTTCAAGTTTCAGGGTACAAATGTCACCCTGGAAGTGACTGATGGCAACTATATCCGGATCGGTATGGTGTTTGACCTGAGCCAGAGCGATACTGACTATTTCAATCTCCAGTGTGCCGCATCCCAGATCATGTTCGAGATAAAGGCCGTGAAGATCATAGCTGCCGTCAAATGGATACAATTTTCGGTAGAGACTTTCGTACAGTCGGCAGAGGCTTTCACGCCGTTTCTGAAAACGTATCTTGACATTCTGTCAGAAGCTGTCGGACGTCACAGGGTATTATACGCCAAATTCATGGAAGACCAGGAGTCCTCAGACCATGATCATGAAAATGAGATGTCTTCTGCCGGGGACAATGCCATGGAGCGTGTTATCGAGGATGCGATAAATTCCCAGGGAAACAAGCCCCTGAAAAATTGAAATCCGCATGATTCTTTACCGCAAGATGCGCTGGAAATTGTCCGTCTTTATCATACTCATCCTGTTATCTTCCAAGTCTCTCCCGGGAAGTGCAGAAGATAACGGACAACACGCGTCTTACAAGCAGGAGGTTTTGTCTCAGCTGGCCTTGTCACTGCAGGATGAAGACTTTGTCCTTTCAGCCATAGAAGAATGTATCCGGATGAACAGGATGCCGGCAGCTGCAGAACTGCTCGGTCTCCCGATGGAGTATTCCGCACGCAATCAGATAAGGCATACGGTCTTTTTATGCCGGACATTGATGAGGACATTGCCGGATACGGCTCCTGATCTGGTCGGAAGGATCGAATATTCGGATTCCGTGCTGACGGAACTGAAAGCCACCGGAGAAGATGTGAAAAGTCTGGAAATTTCCTTTCTGAACGAGGCGGCAAACGTGTACGGCATTTTGTCCAGGACAGATGACGTGATAGCCGTCATGGACAGGCTCGGCACCTTATGTTCCGATATTTCATGGCAGGACAAGGAATGGCCTGCAGATGCATTTCTGGCATATGGTGTGGAACTTTTCCGTGAAAGGCGGTTCCAGGAAGCCGGACATGTTCTCGAAAATGTCGCCGGACATAAGCTGGTGTATGACCTGAGGGGAATTTATCCTGTGATGACATATCTGTCAGGGCTTTACAAGTTTATGGAACGCCGGGAAGATGCAGCAGGTCTTATGGACAGGATTCTCGGAGAGTTGGATCAGGAAATGTCACGGCAGGGAATATTGCAGACGACATCATCTTTCGACATATATTTTCCTGATGACATGTTTATGGACATGATGTCTTTTGCATCCGATGTCTGCAGTCCGGACTGCAACGGTGTCCTGTATGACGCGATTCTGACATTGACGAATCTGAAAAAAGACATCAGGCTCGATCTGCTGGCGTATGCCGACACTTCTTCGGATGCCGTATTCCGGACTACGGTCAGGCTGGTCAAATATGCGGAAGAGTCTTCGTTTTCCGATCTGGCTGAATCTGCGTATACGGAAATCATGGATTCTCTACGTATCGGGGATCTGGTCAGGAGTCACAGATATTCATGGAAAGATGTGAAGTCGTCTCTCAAAAGCCATGAATTGGCTGTAGAATTCATCATGGTTCCCGCTGAGGATCCTTTCTATGCCGCTCTGGTAGTGGGACGCGGTTACAAGCATCCGGCCTTGGTCAGACTTTGCAAGGTGAAAGATATTCAGGAATTGGCCCGGAGAGGGCCGGAACTGTACAGGAATGGGGCAGGAGTCGTTTACATGCGTGTCTGGAAGCCGCTGGAGCCATATCTTCATGGAGTCAGGCGGATATTTTATGCGGCCAAGGGTGCGCTGGGAAAAATCAATATGGATGCTGTGACCATCCCCATGACGGACTGCCTGATGTCTGAGAAATATTCCATGAACCTGCTCAGTTCTACAGCGTCGCTTCTGGATCGTGACCGGGATTTCAATTACCGGAAACCTGCCGGGCAGTATGGCGCATTATTGTTCGGCGGTCTGGACTACTATCCTGATGAGGATGCGTGGTATGATGCAGGATGGTTCGGACGGGTGCGTCGGAGCAGCGATCCTGATTTCATGATGGACAGATCGGATTATTCCATAGAGAATCTGCTCACTGCAGTACCTGCCGATACGTCACGGGCCGGTGTGAGCTTTCTGAAACACACAAGGGATGAGGTGGAAACCATAGCCGGAGTTCTCCCTCCTTTCGCACCTGTGCTGAGGACCGGACTTCAGGGTATCGAGGAAGAATTCCGTCTCCGGTATCCTGACCTGAAGATAATGCACTTTGCCACTCATGCCTTTTACTTCGATGAGGAAGATGTCCATGAAAGCGGAAGACTCGCCGGTAAGGATATATCTTACGTCCATACCAAGGCCGGTAGTGCGATGAAGCGGTGCGGTCTGCTTATGAGCGGGGCAGGGAATACAGTTCTGGGACGCAAGCCTGACGGGGTTTTCGACGGACTGGTGTTCGGGGAAGATATAGCCGCACGTGATTTCAGGAATGTGGATCTTGTGGTGCTGTCGGCTTGCGGAACGGCTTCAGGAGATGACAGCGGAAACAGCATTTACGGTCTTCAACGGGCTTTCAAAATGTCCGGAGCGAGGACGGTCGTCATGTCTCTGTGGAATGTGAATGATGAGGCCACTTCTCTGATGATGAAGTCGTTCTATACTTTCCTGATGTCTGGGGATCCGAAAAGGGAAGCTTTCCGCCGCGCCATGATGACGGTCCGTGAAAAGTACAGGGACCCTTATTACTGGGCGCCGTTCATCATGATGGATTGAAAGCTGTTGCATTTCCCTCATCATGACAATGAAGTCGTGACATTCAGTGCATCCAAACGTTTCATAAAGGCGCCGAAGCTTCTCGCAGCGATAAACTCTCTGGCAGATCAGCCGACAGGCTCGACTGTACATGTGACCATGGACCAGGTTCAATCTTGGAAAGTTTTCGATTTATATTCATGAAGGACTCTTCCGTTATCTGCAGGACAACGGATGGCTGAGCAAGTATATGGCTGTATACGTTGTGGATGAGTTCATGACTTCAGGCGAGTGCCTCTCGGAAAAACAGCCTGCACAGGTCCCGTGAAATTTCCTTGTGCGAGACATGTCCGCTGTCCATTTCGCAGACATACAGCCGGTCAATAAGAGAAAGATACAATGTGCTGAAACTTGTCTTGAGTCCTTGCTGCAGACCGGCTGTATAGGAAACGGTAAGATCCACTTCATCCTCTGAAAGATGATCCTTACAGAAGACATACAGCCCGAAATCGGAGAAATGGCCGTAGAATCCGGAACTGACTTTCTCCACTTTCCCGGCAATAATCCTCCTGAGAGGCAAGGCGAGTGCCCAATAGTCGTATTCTTTCGATCCGATGTATCTGCCGTTTCTCAGACCATAGGCATATCCGCTGTCGATAATGCTCAGATAATCGTCCTGAGCATCATTGTCATCATCCGGCTCTATGATTCCAGCCATTTCAAGAAGCAGGGAGTCTGCGACAGATTTGTTTTCTTCCATGGCTCTCGTCACTTCTATCCCCAGGGAATGGTCCGGAGTCTGAAGATCAGGCCTGTCCTCATTGACCAGACAGGAATATCTGTCCCCGAGAAGAGTCTGCAGGGATATCATGGCATAACGCTCGAAAAAGCAAGTATCGAATTTTGTCTTTCCCATAACGGGAACGAATATAACACTTTCATTTTTATTTTTGGAAATTGAATGACAGGAAATGATTTTTTTAGTAAATTTGTGAGACCGGTGATCCGGCAAAGAAATATTGTGATGAAAGTGTAAAGCTTTTGTCCCCGTACCGAAATCTGGAAAATTTCACGACACAGGGGATTCAGCAGCACTTTTCACCAGTTGGTAGCGTGTACGCATTCGCGTACTCTATCATATGGTGTGGTGTTATCTGCAAGTCTTGTGTAAGGTATTCCAGAACCTCGGTACGGACAGCAGACAGCACCGCACTTTCTGTATGTAAGATACTATTCGGCAATAAATTTTAATTAAATTTTTTTCTATGAAAAACATTATTTTCATCCCCAAAGGAAAACTGGCTGAAGATGATGCTGCATTGAAAGCCAAACGAGAAGCCTTGAAAAAGAAACTGCTTGAAGGCGGTAAAATTACCCTTAAGAATAACGGGTCCGTCACTGATGATAAAGGTTCCGACTCTACTATAAGCATACCTAAAGGAAAACTGGCAGCCAAACAATGGTACGAAAAGGATCCTGAGTTGCTTGAAATGGAAAAAATAGCGATGGCTAAAGCATTCCCTCATTTCACTTTAGACAAACTTGATGATGGACGCTTATATTGGATAGGGGAATTAACTCCTGGAATATATGAGACAAAGTTTCATGAACGGTTGACATATACCGTTATGGCAGTTTACAATAACAATCATCCGGAGCAAGTAATGGGGTCCTCGGTTCGGGTTTACCCCGTTTTACCTGATGTTGATGATCTCATAAACAAATGTGGTTTCAGACCGTTTCATTTATTGAGAGATTCTTCTGACAACCTTTATTTATGCACAAATGAAGCTAATAATGTATCGACTGGAGCTACTGTCACCAGTGCCGCTTCAGTGCTCGGTTGGGCCGTCAAATGGCTGATGTCTTATGAATTGGTCCTTACAGGAGATCTTTCCAAAGAAGTGTTCAACAGTCACGGCGAGATTTGATTATGAATGACAAATGTCAGATAATAGTTTTCTCAAATAAAGCATATAATGCTATTATCAGAGAAAGTTTCGACAAAGATCCTGTCGAGACAGGAGGTATTCTATTAGGCCATATTCTGAATAATGGCGTCTGGATTGTTATGGAAGTACTTCCACCAGGTATAAAATGTATTTTTGAAAGGTCGTATTTTGAATATGATGATGCATTTGTCAATTATCTGGCACAATCAGTAGCAAATCAATATAAAATACCGTTGGAACTACTTGGACTATGGCATAGACACCCTGGTTCATTGGATGTATTCTCTTCTACTGATGACAGGACAAATGCGACTTTTGCCCGTCAGAATCCTAATGGCGTAATTTCAGGATTAGTAAATATAGACCCATATTTTCGGTTAACTATGTACTATATGAGTAATCCTGATGAGAATACGGAAATTCAATATAATCGTCCACCTTATAAACGGATAGATTTTGAAGTCGGAAATGATATTATTCCTGATGAATATTTCAAGCTGAGATATTATGATGGCAATGAGAGCGATCTTAATCCCATCATTGAACGCTCTCACAGATATGAACCGATTCAAGGTCATCTAACGGAAGATTCTCGTGATGAGAATATTAATGAAAATCACGGGAACGTACAACAAAGAATTTTTACTGAATCACGCAACGACAATTCTTTGTGGGTAGATGATCTCAAAAAAATTTGGACACTTTTAAAAAAACATAAAATACTTTGCCTGACAGCTCTGATATTATTGATTCTATCTGCTTTTTCTATCAAAACAGCGATTAACGGCTGCATAAAAGGGACTGAAACTATAATATCATGGTTGAAAAAAGATGATAGCCATAAACCTTATATTTCCAAAGATAAAATAACCTTAAAAGTCGGCGAAAAGGAATTTATAAAACCCATGAATATGGGTAAAAGGAAAACACCGGAATGGGAATCATCGGACAGTGTGATTGCGACCATAAATGCTTATGGTAAAATAACCGCCAAAAAGCCAGGAAAGGTAAAAATGATACTGTCGGTAGATGGTAAAATAATTGATGTTTGCTTTGTCGAAGTAATTGACTCAGCCCCCGTTTCTGACTATAAACTACAAAATACGGAATTGTTTTTACGAGTCGGTCAGAAACACCGACTGGTTTTGGAAGGGGCAAAGGATACCGCAAATATTTTATGGAGTTCCGAAAAGAAAGATATTGCCGATGTAACCGACAATGGACAAGTCGAGGCAAAACAGCCAGGTGTTTCGACTATTATAGCAACTATAAACGGCGAACAATACAAGTGCACGGTAAATGTCGGGACAGATGCAGATGATGAGTAAAAACTATTTATAATTTACAGCAAAATGATTGATGCAAATAAATTTATGAAAGGGAAACGTCGTGTGCCGACTGTTTGTTTCCCGAATAATATCGCTGATCAAGATCTGCCTTTATGGGGATATTACCACGAAGATAGCAACTACTACAATATAATTGATACCAAAGAGCCGTCAATGGCGATGGGTGGTGCAAAACCGGTTCTTCTAGGGCATTTTTACGCAGCAAAACCGGAAGAATCGGATATTAACGATATGCTTTCAGGATATTATGAAAATGGTCAGATTGTTTTCAGAACAAACGAAGATATTATATGTGAGCTTGTCCCGGTAGAATTGAAAATCGATCTGTTCTCCCGGAATACCGGTATTCTTGAATCAGATATTATGCTGAAAAAAGGAGCCATAATAATCGGATGCGGATCGGTAGGGAGTCTGGTTGCTCTGGAACTTGCCAGAGCAGGAGTAGGCAGATTCTTTCTGGTCGATATGGATATTATGGGATATCATAATATCTGCCGTCACCAATGCGGAATTCAGGATGTCGGGAAATATAAAGTCATGGCTGTCAAAGAGCGTATTCTGCAAATTAATCCATGCGCACAGGTCGAGACTTCGACAAAAATGATTCAAGAAATAGCGTTAGATGTTATTGAACAGTTCTGTGGCCCTGATACGGTAATCGTAGGATGTGCAGATAACAGAGAAGGTGATTTATATGCAGATTCAATACTGGCCAAACCATATAAAATGCCTTTTGTTTCCATTGGCTTTTGGGAAAGGGCATTTGCAGGTGAAATTTTCTATTGTTTGCCTGAAGGAATGCCTGCATATTCAGATTTTGTAGCGGCTCTTGGAGATACATCAGGGCGGGTAAACGCCAATACGCATTTATACATGGGTGAAGTCGGGTCATTTGAACCAGGAATCTCCGCAGATATCAATTTTGTAACTACTATCGGCGTGAAACTTATTCTGGACTTGCTGAACAGAGACAATAGCGGCTATACCCAACGCTTGATTAACCATCTTTCTCAATACACTTTGGTATGTAATACCAATAATCCGAAAATAGGCGGAGTAATGGCAGAAATTTTTTCATATCCGTTACAAGTGACAACAAGCATCGAGGTTGAGTACGCTGATCAGAATATGAATGAATAATTTGTTATCAGACCGATTAATTTGAAAAACATGCAATATAAGTTTTATGTACAAATGGATGGAGAGACATTCGGTCCCTATTCTGCAAGAGAGGTAAGAGATCTTCAATTAATGGACGATATCCTTGTAACTGAAGAAAGCATGAACGAATGGTTGCCTGCATGCCGTTTCGATTTTGACGATATGGTAAGGAAAGAACTTGGTTCGTACATAAATGATGATGGGACAATAACTCGTCCTGAATTTGTCGCACCGGTAACAGAGCCGGAAACAATAGATTCCGGCCATACTTCAGATGTCCCGGAGGCAATCAAAGGGTGGAATTGGGGAGCGTTTTTCTTTAATTGGCTATGGGGAATATGCAATGGAATTTATTGGCCTTTGATACTTATTGTTTTGAACTTTATTCCATATGTAGGACCGATAATAGCATTTTTCTGCTGTATTGCATTGGGAATCAAAGGGAACGAATGGGCATGGAAAGCTAAGGCATGGTCTGGTATAGCCGAGTTCAAAAGAGTCCAGCACAATTGGGCAATAGCTATCTTATGGATATTTGGAATATCATTCATAATAGGTTTGATTATAGGATTTTCATCGTAATGAGAATTGTAACGTACAGGAACCAGTAATTTCCATATAATGAATAATTCATATCGCATATCAAATGATGGAACCATATTTGAGATTAAAGAAGATGGTTCCATAGCGAGACTGGCTAAAATAGACTCGCATGGGCATATTTCCACTTTGTCAGAAAAAGCCATTTCTAAAAATGGCAGAAATGGCGGATATTGGTTCTTTATTATCATGTTGACTATTGCGGCAATTGTTCTAGGCGTCTTATACATGAACGCAAATGATAATTATTTCCGAACGTGTTCTGCTCTGAACGAGTATAAGTCAAAGTATGAAAAAGCGACATCTGCAGCGAATTCCTTGCATAATGAGATCAATACCATAAAACAAGAACGAGATTATTTATCATCGCTTAGAAATAAAGTAAGCGACACTTATCCACTTGTTATTACAGACATTAAAATTGCGAATGTTACATATAATGGCGAGATACAAACTGATTATGGAAATACTCTTTATGAAAGCGGCACGATGTATCTTCGACCGAGAATCGAATACACGGGGCTGTTATCGGGTTACATGACATTAAAAGTGAAATGGTATAATCCGGATGGAACTATACGTAGAGGTACATCATCACCTACTGGATTCTCTCAGTCAGAATCTGTAAATGTATATTATGGGGATAACAGGACTTGCACCCTTTCCGGTTGGGGGAAATTCCACCAGAGGTCATTGGCGGAGTGGAACTTATCGGATCGAAATATGGTATAATGATTCATGTTTGAAGGCAAAAACTTTTACAGTCTATTGATTACGTGCGGATATTGTTGCAAACTGTCGGAGATATGGAATTATATGAAGTAATGAAAGAGGATACCATATTAGGTCCTTTTACCATTGATGAAATCGGGGAATTTGTTCATTCCGGACTGATACTCAGAAGAGATTATGCTTATAATATCGCAAATCCGGATGAGTTCAAAAACGTCGATTATTTTTTGAAAGCCAATGGCAGAAAAGTTGCGGTTGAACATAAGGGCAATATGTTCTCGCAAATCAAGGAGATTGGGCAGGAATTGATTCTTCCTGCTACGATTTTTACTAAAGAGCCCTGGAAAAAGGACAGGCAATTGTTTACCTTGTCTTTGGTCGGTCTGACTTTATCAGTATTGATTGTTGTCGCACCGTTTTTAAGTCCCTATGTCCTTTTTTATTGTATCGCATTATACTTCTCCACTATGTGGGGGCTGTTTTTCTATTACCTTTTCAAAACCGATCAAGTGAAACTTGGAACCACGATAACATTGTTTTTTACAACCCAGATATTAATCACCTTGATATTTTCTGTTTTGAATATTAACGCATTGAATCCATTTGACGGTTTGTATGATAATGCTAATCCGATGATATCGCTGGTGTCGTGTATCGTAGGTATAGGAGTAGTAGAAGAATTTGTGAAAGTATTGCCAGTATTTTTAATCCTGTTCCTTTCCAAAAGTGTCGTAAAGCCTCAGACGGCAGTGTTTTATGGACTGATGTCAGGTATCGCGTTCGGTGTCTATGAAGGTGTAAATTACCAGCTGGGTTCCAATTTTCAGATGTTGCTTGAGAATGATTTGGCAGACGGTTATGTCATGTCATATTTATCCAACATTGCAAGGCTGACCAGTTTGCCTTTTCTTCATGCAATATGGTGCGGAATAGCTTCTTACTTTACTGCTTTTGCTTTCCTTTATCCAAGATTCCGAATCTCTCTGTATACATTGGCAATACTAATACCTGCAACAATCCACGGGGTATACGATTATTTATGCTTTAATGTTCCTTTTGGATTAGCGACAGTTCCGGTTGTCTTGTTAGGAGTCGTTTTATTGATGGTATATCTGAATATCAGATATGACTTTCATTCGAAGTTGGCTGACTAGAAATTCGCTGATACATTGGAATAATATTGATGACAGAAACAAATCTAGGAATTTATGAGAAATTTGGTTTTTATTATTTTTATGGCTGGATTCTGTTCAGTTGTCTCCGCACAGTCTGACGACTGGGGATACAATATGATGAAGGCTGTGGAACTGCTGAATGACAGCGATGACGCCGGTGCTTTGGAATATGTGGAAAAGCAGATAGGTGAAGATCCGAAAGATGCCGATGCCTACATGCTCAGAGCGCAGATATACATTTACAGGGAGAAATTCGGAAATGCATTGGCCGACCTGAACAAAGCGATAAAATATTCGGCGAAAGACGATTATTTTCAGGAATATTCAAAATATTGGTGGAGAGCCTCCATATATTCGGAACTGGATGAAGACAGCAAGGCGGTCAACGACCTGACTGCGGCATACAAGTTCGCAAAAAAGGCTGGCAGCGATGAATGCAACGATATACTCAGTTCCAGAGCCCAGATATGGTATGAGATAAATGACTACGACAGCGCAGAAGCTGATTACAGGCTGATGCTGGAAAATGACGAGACTGACCAGCGGGCTATGATCGGCCTGGTGCGGAATGCCATTGCCGAAGGCAGATATGAAGATGCTGTGAAGATAGCTGACGAATGCGAAAAATATGACGATACGTATGAAGAAATCTACCGGTTCAGGATGCAGGCATATGACAGGATGGGAGAGTCTGACAGGGCGATAGATGATGCCATAAGATATTTCGAGACATCGGACGATCCTTCCTCAGACCTAATTGAGCCTATCCTCAAAAAACATCTGAGCTATGCTTTGGCTAAGGTGAAAGGGAAGATAGCAGAAGGCGAGGATATCAGGAGCTGGCGTATGCTCAAGACTTCGATACATGAATATGCATACGACTATGCAGAAGCTGCCAAGGAATATGACAGTATCGAGAAAGATTACGGAGCCAGTGCGACATTTTGCGTATACAGGAGTATATGCTGGAACGAATTGGGCATGACAGACAAAGCGGTAGCCGACATCACCAGAGCGATGGAACTCAGCGACAGTGAAGATGCTTATTTCCTTTCCATGAGGGCTGATTATTTTCGGGAGGGCGGCATTTATGACCGGGCTATAGAAGATTTGACCAGGGTGATAGAGCTGGTACCTGACGACGGATATCCTTATTACCTGCGAGGCTGGTGCCATGAACTTTCAGGAGATGATGAAAAGGCCATGGAAGACTATAACACAGGAATCGATCTGGACAAATCTTATCCGTACATTTACCTGATGCGAGGCGAGATGCGCCTTAAATATGGCGAAAAGGAATTGGCGGAAGAGGATTTCGAGGAAGTCGTGAAGAAAGATACGGTAGCAGAAGCAGGAAGCTGCAGGCAATATGCGTTGTTCTTTCTCGGAAAAGACGAAGAAGCTTTGGAATGGATGGAAAAGATCATCTGTTCCGACCCTGAGGACAAAGGTGTCTACTATGACAAGGCATGCCTGCTGGCCAGAATGGGACGCCTGCAGGAGTCTGTAGAGGCGCTGAGGACTGCTTTAGTCAAAGGGTATAGAAGTTTCGCTCACATAGAACATGACGATGACATGGATCCGGTCAGGGACATGCCTGAATTCAAGGCTTTGATATCTGAATACGGAACAGCAGTCGAGATGCCTGAAGAATACGGGACAGGTGACGAAGAGAAGAGCACCACCGAAATACAGATGAAGAAGATGTACAGCGGAGTGTACGAGGTAGACTGCGATGTAAACGGGCTGCCTCTGAAATTCATACTTGATACAGGAGCCAGTTCTGTCAGCATTTCTTCCGTGGAAGCTACATTCATGCTGAAAAACAATTATCTGAAGGAAAAGGATATAAAGGGCAAGAACTACTATAGCACTGCAAGTGGAGAAATACGTGAGGGGACTATTATCAATCTCCGTGAAGTCAGGATAGGCGATGCGGTATTGAGGAATATCGAGGCTTCTGTCACACACAGCCAGCAGGCTCCGTTGCTTCTGGGCCAAAGTGTCCTGGAACGATTCGGAGTAGTGACTATCGACAATATCAATTCAAAACTTGTCATTAGGCAATGAAAAGTATGTTGCCCAGCCATAATCCAAATCTTTTGTATAAATCAATCTGTATAGTGACTGTCGTGAAAAGCGAGGTAATAACTTGGCAGTTTTGAGAATTTAGTGCTGATTGACGATTGGAATGAAAAGATTTGGTGGATATTGACATTTTATGCGTTTGAAATTTGGTGGAGATGCTTGCTGCTGCTGCCGAAAAGTAGAAAAAGTGTAGAATTGAAAGATAAATTTTTATGGAAAAGTGTATATTTGCGCTGTTGAATCTTTTAAAAAAGTGTAGAAATAATGCTGTACAGAAAGATCCGATCATATATAGATGACCATCTCAGGTCCAATGAGGACAAGATTCTCCTTATTGAAGGAGCACGGCAGATAGGTAAATCTTATATCATAAGAGACATAGGGACAGAGCTCTATGACAACTATGTGGAGATAAACTTCGTGGAAGACGATGCGGGCGACAAGATATTCAAGAAAGTCCGCACAACGGAAGAGTTTTACCTGAACTTAAGCATGGTTGCAGGATCCAAGCTGGACAGATATGAAAATACATTGGTATTCATCGATGAGATTCAGCATTATCCGCAATTTCTGACTATGCTCAAGTTCTTGAGGCAAGAACACCGGTATCGGTTTATCTGCAGCGGAAGCCTGTTGGGAATTGCATTGAAAAAGACTGTTTCGGTTCCGGTCGGAAGTATTATCCCCAAGAAAATGTATCAGCTGGACTTTGAAGAATTCCTGATTGCAAATGATTTCGGCGAGGA
This sequence comes from uncultured Bacteroidales bacterium, assembly GCA_944322815.1. GTDB lineage: Bacteria > Bacteroidota > Bacteroidia > Bacteroidales > UBA932 > Cryptobacteroides. The sequence goes on from CALUQB010000041.1 coordinate 22,533, forward strand.
TGCGATTGCGCATCTGAGACAATCCTTCGAGCAGAAACAGCCTTTGGCCCCGGAGGTTCACGATAAAGTGCTTGGTCTTTTCAAAAGATACCTGCTCGTGGGAGGTATGCCGGATGCGGTCAATGAATATTTGAACAGTCATAATATCGTC
>CALUQB010000042.1 GCA_944322815.1 uncultured Bacteroidales bacterium
TCGTTGTGCGCTGTCATCAGGGACATCGCCCCTGCATCCACTCCCGCCTCGAACGGCGGGAAAAACACTTCCCTTATGGTACGTTCGGACAGGTCTGTCGGAGAACCGTTCGTGCCGTTTATCGGCTGACTGCCGCCTACGAAATGCTTGATACATGCCAGGACATCGTCAGAAGAAAGGTCACCCTGATAGCCTCTCACTGTAGCCACTCCCATCTTCGTCACCAGATAAGGATCCTCTCCGAATGTCTCGCCGACCCTGCCCCAGCGCGGATCCCGGGCCACTTCGACATTCGGATTGAAGGTCCAGTGCATGTTCATCGCACGCATCTCGGCCGCTGTTTCTCTCGCTATCCTGTAAGCCAGATCCGTATCGAATGAACTTGCCAGTCCGATATTGGTCGGATAGACCGTATTATCCGGTGCATTGGCATTGCCGTGAATGGCATCTATCCCGAAAATGACAGGGATGGCGAGCCTGCTCTGAAGGGCCAGCGACTGGAGATAGTTGGCCTCTTCTATCGTGACGACATGGAGGAAAGAACCTACCAGACCCTTTTTCGTCCAGTCAGCGACAGAGTCTGCATTGAATCCCGGGTAGAAAGCGTTGGCAGTATTGTTTTTAAGGTCTTCTTCCGTGAGAGAAGCTTCGTTTTTCCTGATATGTTCCAGTCCGACGAACTGGTTCATCTGACCGACTTTTTCCTCAAGAGTCATTCTCGAGAGAAGGTCTTTGACTCTTTTTTCCACAGGGGCTTCCGGATCCAGGTATACAGGATTCCGGTCGCCGGTACATGATACGGAAGCTATGGCTGCTGAAATCATTATGACTATTGCTGTGTTTTTCATTTTTCCGAAAATATTTTAACGAGATTATCTTGCAGGGGCGTTATCATATACGGTTTCAAGAGTATAGGACCCGTCCCCGTCATTCATCGCCCTGACCATGGTTTCGACGGCCAGCCGTGCCGGTTCCGAACAATACTCCCCTGTCGCATGGTCTATGAAACCATGCTGTTCGTTGCCAGTACCTTTCGCACCGTTGTCCCATACGAAGGCAGACATGCCGTATGTCTTCGCGGCCTTTAGTACATATTCAAACCAATATCTCTGGAATGCCTGCTCCAGTTCCGTCGCACGGTTCACGCAGCCGGTTTCACCGATGTAAACCGGGATTCCTTTCGAAATGAATTTTTCATGGAGGGCTGAAAAGACATCCTTCACATGTTCTTCTTCGTCAGGTCCGGCACATTTGCCTGGCTGTGCGGTATGTCCCCATTCCGGATATTTCGCCGTGAGGGTATACTCGTTCGGGTCGTAATAGTGGACCGACACCATGAGCCTGTCCTCAACCACGTCTTCAGGAAGTTCCAGATATTCCATGGTCAGGTCAGGGTTCGTACAATACCCGGGGACAGCCAGATACCTTTCTTCATTAGCTCCTCCTGTAGCCCTGACGGCTTTCACGAATGTCCGGTTCCATCCGTTCAGACAGGCGTACTGTTTTCCTCCATCGGTTCTGTTGGCTCCCCAGCCCCAGCCTCCGTCGTGGATTTCGTTGAAAGCTTCAAATATAAGGAAATCCCCTTTGTCTATGAATTTTCCGGCTATCTGCGTCCACATGGCCGATATCTGTTCGTTTATCTGCCTGTCCTTTTCAGGATCGAGGGCGGCTTCCCTTATATTCAGCCAATGTTCGCTGTCAGCCCCGTCATGATGCATGTTGATGATGACATTAAGCCCTGCATTCCCGGCATAGCCGACCAATTCGGCGACCCTGTCGAGCCACTCGGGATCTATGGCATAGTCAGGGGCTGGACCGATATGCCCAAGCCAGGTGACAGGAATCCTGACACTGCTGAAACCGGCAGACTTCACCTTGTCGAAGGTAGCCTGGGTAGCCGCAGGATTCCCCCATCCCGTCTCGGAAGAGACTCCGTTCACATGGGCATCCATCTGGTTTCCCAGATTCCAGCCAAGGCCGAGCTTTTCCGCCACCTGCCATGCGATCTGGCTGTCCGTTCCAGGAACAGGATCAGGTTCCGGGACAGGTACAGGGGTTTGGGTCCCGGAGCCGCTAACGGCTTCCTGCTCCGGGTCATTACCGTCCGAGCACGATACTGCAGGAAAGAACAGCATGAAAATGAATACCAAAGGATACAACATATACCGTCTTTTCATAATGTGACGTTCAGGTTTATTCAAACAGGTCTGCAGGGAGTTCGTCTCTTGAAATGACGACATCGGAAGCGAAAGAGGCATTCCACCAGCCGATGTCTGCACTGGAATGGTTTTCGGAATTATAGCCTGCCTCTCCCAGATCATAATCATACCACGGCATGAAATATAGCCAGCGCGCACCTGCATTCCACTGGTCTGCCATGTCCGGCATTCCTCCGAACTCGGAAAGGGTCACCATCTTGTGAGCAGAGAACTGCGTTATGGCAGAGAACTGCGATGCCAGATTCAGTGCATCCACAGAATTGGTCTGGTCCTGATAGGCATCCCTTCCTATGATATCCACGTACCCGTCTCCAGGATAGAATTCGAAATCCACATCATCGAATGATGAAGTCTGGGTAGTCCATACCCAAATCAGATTCCTCAGCCCGGCATCCTTGAAATAGTTGAAGACATATATCCAGAGTTTCTTGTATGCCTGTGCTCCGTCCGCTCCCCACCAGAACCATGCTCCGCTGTGCCACTGGGTGTAGGTATTTCCGGCAGCCTCATGCAGAGGTCTCCAGATGACAGGGATACCCTCTTCCTGGAGGAGTTTCAGATATCCGGTGATTTTTTCCAGACTTTCGTGCATGAACTCATTCTGCCATGTTCCCTCTCTCAGGGCTTCCGTGACGTTGAACTCATTGTCCTCGGCATCGCAGGTAAAATTGTTCGAATCTGTTTCCGAAGAGTTCCGCGGCACATTCCAGTGCCAGCTTGCCCCTATCAGACCTCCGGCATTCCACCAGTCGAGAGCGGGGGTGATGTCTCCGTAGTCTATCCAGTTCGCCGGAGAAGCGGCAAGGTGGATATAGTCGAAATAAGCCACTGCAGGGTATTTTCCCGTAAACTTCCCTACCCATTCGGCCTCACCGGTATTCCATGCCACATGAGCCATCGCTCCGGAGAGTGTCTGCTTTCCGTAAATGGAACGCAGATAGTCGTAGAGCTTTTTCGCTGCGGGAATAGGGTCCGGGGTGACAAGCGACTCCGATATCTCCTGATCTTCAAAGGAAACTTCTTCTTTCGTGGAAAAGCTTATGCTGACCTCGCCCGCTGGAGAGTTGTCATATCCGGTGACAGTGCCCTCCGGTATCGTAACAGTGTAAGTATTGCCGCTCTGAAGGCCTGAAACCGATACTGTAAGTTCGGCCATGGCAGCCTCCACGGCATCCACCCGGGCACCGTTGTCGACAGTGATATTTCCCTGCATGGAAGTCAGGCACAGGATATTCCTGTCATACGTCAGTACGAGATCAAGGCTGCTGCCAAGAATATCCGCCGTACCGTCGGCCGGATCGGAAGATACCAGTACCGGCCCTTTACCGCCAACAGGTACCGGATCCGGCTCCGGCTTCTGGCAGGAAGCCAGAAGCACGAAAGCCGTCAAGGCAAGGAATGTAAAGATCCTTTTCATATAGTGAAATTCTTGTTTTTTCCGCAACAATAGACTTCAGACAATAAAAACTTATCGGGATAAAGTCACTTTCGTGAATGTATTGCCTCCGTCACCCTGCAGGATGATACCGCAGTCTGTGACTCCTTCATCCTCGTAATCCGCACGGTTTGCAAGTATCGTATCTATAATATCCTGAGTAAGGGTGCACGTCAGGCATCTTGAGCCGAATGTCCATCCCCAGCCTGCAGGATTGTCGGTAGGCGCGAATGTGGCGCTTCCGATTTCATCGAATACGAGTTCCGTCCACGAGCCGGTATTGAACTGTATCTGGCTCCATGTCTCCGGTGTCTGGTCGAAGTAGAAGTTTATCTTCATTCCTGACGTGCAGCTCTCGAACGGAGCTGCAGGGATGCAGACTCTTCCTCCGATATTCCAGGTCAGGGTGACAGGCCCTTCCCATATCACCGTCTCGTCTCCTGACGGTACACCAGCCGCTTCCGTCCTGAGCGATACTTTAAGGAGAGTATAGTTCGATCCGGTAATTATCAGGCCATTGTTGGCTTTAAGATCATCGAGCATGGTCTGTGTAAGAGGGATTTCCAGTGTAGTCTGGCCTGCAGTCATGTCTATCTGTGAAAATCCGGCCAGATCATTCCAGCTTGTGCCGCTCTTGAGCATGAACTGCCAGTAAGTGAATGAAGGATCCTGTTCGAGTTCCACGAAAAGAATCACATTGCCTGCAGAAAGGTCGACTGAAGACCAGTCGTATCCTCCCCATGCGAGATCCTGGTTTCCTCCCCAGTTTCCGCAGTTCCAGCTGCCTTCCCAGATGACTGTTTCCTGTACGGTCGGTTCACTCGGTATGCAGTCGACAGTGTAATCTATGGTACCGTTTGACGATACGAGAGTGATGACTGTACCTGCACCGGCAGTGGCAGGAAGAGACACGTAAAGATCCGTTCCGTTAAGCATGTGGTTCACATCCGTACCGTTCACCCGGACTCCCGTCAGAAGATCCTGGTTGGCTACAGGAAGTATAAGTACCGATCCGCCGTGTATCTCTGTCCCTTCGGCAGGAAGCTCGGTCACATAGCATGTTATAGGCCTGTCTATGGTCAGCTCCGGAGCATCGACTGCAGTACCGTTGGCGAGATTCAGTCTGACAATACCTGAAAGAGCCGCAGTAGGAACGATGACGGCAAACTGCGTGGCCTGAGGTTCTTCCACTGCCACTTCGGCTCCGCCTTCGAAAGTGACTCCAGTCACCAGATCCAGATCGGTGCCTGTAAATGTAAGTTCCGCTCCGGCTCCCACGGTAGACGGACTGTATTGTGTCACCACAGGTTTCACGAGTGTATAGGCTACGACGGCAGCCTTGCCGTTGGCCATGCCGAGAGATATCTCTCCTTCCTGTGCAGTTGCAGGAACGGTAAACGAAATCGTCCCTTCATCCAGAGTGAATTCGGCATCCACGGAACCGGGAAGAGTCACCGATGTCACCAGATCCAGATCTTTTCCGCTAACTGACAGAGTGCTTCCGGCCTTGACAGGAGAAGCGGATACAGAAAGTTCAGACGGGATCACAGTTTCGAGGCTTCCGGCCGGAATCTCCACTCCTGACTTGGCCACGAGCAGAACTTCACCGTCTCCAGCAGCTGCAGGCAGGGTGCAGGAAAGGGATGTACCTTCTTCATTCACCTGAAATTCCGTAACATCAGCTCCAGGCAGCCGGACAGTCGCTACAAGTCCCAAATCCTGTCCCGTGACCGTCATGGTCTGTCCTGCCTTACAGGTCTCCGGAGAAAGCCCCGTCACCACAGGAAGGGCTACCGTGAGTTCTTCCTCAGACGTGATGATATTCGCTATCAGGGACGGATCCTCATTGTTCAGTTCATCGAGGTCGCCAAGGCTGACTACTCCAGTCTGAGCCTCTTCCGGGACACGTACCTGTATCTCATAGCGGTCATGCTTCAGGAAGTCTTTCTCCGAAACGAATACATTCTCTGAAAATATCACCTCATGGATAAGATTCAGATAGTCGCCCGTGATAGTGATCACGTCACCTGCCTTGACAGACTCGGGTGAAAGACTCTCGAATACTATCGGTTCGGAATAGGTCAGTTCCGTCTTGGTAGTGATCTCCAGACCATCAGAAGTGACCAGCGTCACATATCCGACCTCAGGGCCGTCCTTAGGTACGGTAATCCTGATTTCGCTCGGCACTCCTGCCTGAACCACTTCTATCTCGGTGATCGGGTCCACACCCGGTATGATCACCTGCACGACCTGATCCAGATTGCTTCCGAGGAAGCGCAACTGTCCTCCGCGGACAACAGGCTGGGGTCCGTAGACATTCAGGACCACAGCGTCATCGACATACTGGTCAGTGCTCAGCTCTTCTGGCGAGCATCCGGTCAGCGTCACAAGGCACATTGCAATCAGTGCCGAAGATATTTCAAATATTCTTTTCATAACTCAAATCCTGTTTGTCATCTGATGGAAACTGCTCTGATATTGTCTATCATGAGAACCGGAGTACATTCCGTACCGTTCACACCGCCTCCCACCACGAAGAAGGTGAGACTGGCGAAATCCGCCGGAGATGAAGGTACATAGCTGGTCACTGCTCCAAGTCTGTCATAGATGAAATCAGACAGAGGGATGGTCACCGTGATCCACTCGTCACCGGTATCGAACGGCACCACTCCGGATGAAGTAAGCCAAGGACGGTAAATTGCTCGTCCGAAAGAGCCCTGTTCGCCCTGTTCGCCGTTAAACAGATAGGCGTTGGCACTTGCTACCGTACCGTCATACCCGTCGATAGCATTTCCGGAATAGGTCACCTTGTCGAATCCTCCGAATGCTATCTGGAGGGCGCCTGCGCTCCATGGAGAAGCAGAAGGTACGCACAATTCGAATTTAAGGGCCATGTTTTCGAAATCCGTGAAATCCACCAGATTGAACAGGGCGATACCGTCACCGGATGTAACGTTCTGAGGAGTGTCCCACGAGCCGCACCAGTATTCGAAAGCGAACTGCGAGTCATTCCAGCCTCCGTCTTCGCTCATGGCCGTAGAGCCGTCTCCGAGCTGTACATAGTTGCCTGTGATTCCTCCTTCATCGGTTATCACCCTGTTGTGCCATCCGTGATTCGTCAGGCCTGTCAGTCCGTCGAAATCGAACATGATTCCCCTGCTGTCGAGATAGTGGAAATTGCTCTCATCTTCTCCGTACACAGTCTCTACTGATATTTTCCCTTCTTCAGCACCGTCAGGGATGACGAAAGTCACGGCATTCTTGGTGATTTCCGTGATGTCGGTCACAGGTACCCCGTCGGCAAATGTAATGGTAAGCGGCACGTTAGGGTCATCTATGAAATAATCTCCGTAAAGGACGGCCGTCTCTCCTGCAGGAGTCTGCTCGCAGGACATTGAAGTGATGGTCGGACCCGGTATGAGCACACTGAAATCATAGGTCACCGTATCTCTGGATGCCGTGATCATGTAGATCTTGTCGCTCACCTCGCCGGGGATGGTACCGGGTACGGTGACTATCAGAGTATTGTCCGTGATATAGCTTGAGTTCAATATGGCTTTCTGGTCATTGAACCACAGTTCATATATGCTGCGCAGATTCTCGCCCACCAGGCATATCTGGTTGTCCATATATGCACCTGTCATGAGGGAATCGGATGCTGCGAATTTCACAGGACGGACATAGCGGACTTCAGGGACTCCGTCAGCCATCTCATATGCTCCCGGCTGCTGCCTGTCGCAGGATGCCAGGACCGGACCTGCCACTGCGACAGCCAATACTGCCATATAATCATATATTCTTTTCATCTCGTTTCGCTGTTAAAAATCATACTTGTAGGTTTCGCGTACATTTACTTCCACTGCAGGTTCTGCCAGATGAGGATTGAATACCAGATCTTCCGCAGGAAGAGGGAGAGTGAAGCTGGATGCGGTCACGTTCGGTGCAGGGACTTCATCCTCGTACCTTACGTCGTCGTCCTCCGCATTCCAGGTTTCGTATCCTGAATCATAGTATGCCTCGTAAAGTTCTCCGAGACCGAACCAGCGGTTTCTTCTCTGGTTCTTGATCTCGTCTATCACCACGTCCATCTGATAATAGGACCTGCGGACGAAGTCATACCAGTAGTCTCCTTCCAGAGCCAGTTCGAGACGTCGCTCTTTCCATATCTGCTCCACTGTCAGCGGCGCCTTGAAATCATCTTCTTCTGAATAGCCGGCACGCCTGTGCACCCTGTTTATGGCATCCAGTGCAGACTGGTCAGAAGTTTCGCCGGACGTTCCGGTCATGGCTTCCGCATATATAAGAAGGACATCTGCAAAACGGAGGAGATGAGTGGCAAGACCTGTGGCCATATTTGCGGCGGACTGTCCGAGACCTGCCACATGATCTGCCTGTCGGCCCGTCAGGTGTTTCACCACATTCGCCCCTGTAGGCGACTGGAATTCCCCGTTGGGGCCTCCTTTTCCGTATTCGCCGTCATCATAGATGAATCTCAGATAGTCGAAGCCTCCCCTGTCAGTCCAGAAATAGTCGTAGGTATCTCCGGCCATCATCATGGTAGCCTTTCTTCTCTTGTCCTTTTCCGCAGCCCTGGTAGCCGGATCAGCTATGGCGCTTACTCCGAAATCATCCTGCAGGTCAATGGAAGGACCACGCCATCCGCCCCAGCAGTTTTCTTCGAAATCCGAGAAACCCGTAAGGGCTATTTCCGGCTGGAAGGAATTCTGCTGCGTCCAAGGGTCACGTGACGGAGACCACTGCCATGAAATCATGCATTCCTTGTTCTGATTGTGCTGAAGACGGAATATATCGGAATATTCTTCCATCAGGTCACGGCCGGAATTGTCGATGACATCCTTGGCATACTGCGCGGCTTTGGACATGTCGTCAGCATTGAGCTGGCCTGAAAGGCCTGCCTTGGTCAGATATACCTTGGCGAGAAGGGCCTCTGCAGCATAGTAGTCTATACGGCCGTCAGCATTCACGCCTGTCTTGGGAAGCAGTTCCATCGCCTTTTCCAGAGTCATGATGATGTATTCGTAGACATTGGCCCTTGTGGCCTTATAGACATTGTTATACTCTCCGGAAGTCAGGACTTCGGTATTGTCATGGATGATAGGCACTTCACCGAAGGATCTCACCATGAAGAAATAAGCGAAAGCCTTCCAGGTCAGAGCCTCGCCTATGCACTGGTTCTTTACCGTCTGGGACGGACCTTCGGAGTTCCGGATATTGCGGATAACAGTATTTGCATGTGCGTTGACCGACCACAAGGAATAGGACATGGCCACCAGATCGGAATCCGTGCCGTTTACGGAGAAATCCAGATACTGGCTTTCTCCCAGATACAGATTCCCGGACATCACCTCGCCGACCCAGAGGAAAGCCCTCAGGAAATCGTACCATGGAGAATTGTAGAGATAGTTCACGCCCTGCACGCACTGCTCGTCATTCAGATAGAAGTTGTCCACATTGTACGTGTCTTCGGCAGGACGGTTCAGGAAGTCGCTGCAAGAGACCATTGCTGCAAGCAGGACACCTGCCAATGCGATCTTGATTATATTGTGTTTCATTTTATTCCTGTTTAAATTAGAATGTAATGTTCAGACCTATGGAATAAGTGGTAGGACTCGGATAGCGGCCGTTGTCGATACCGTAGGTAAGGCCTGTCGCATCCTGCGTACTTGCTCCGATTTCAGGGTCATATCCTGAATAGCGGGTGAACGTATAGAGATTCTGTATGTTGCAATATATCCTGAGGTTCTCTATCCTGGCCTTTTCCAGCATTTTCTTCGGGAAGGTATAGCCTAAGGTTATGTTCTTGATACGGAGGTATGAACCGTCCTCGATATATCTCGAACTCATACGGTCATTGTCATTCGGGTCGTTGATGGAAGCACGAGGAGTCTTGGTTCCCGGATTCGCCACCTTCACGTTGGTCACGTCATCGTACCACATGCTGCCGTCTTCGTAGACCTTGTCCGGATCTATAGGTACAAGCCTGGCCCTGTCATTCACGGAATTAAGCTGGTTCGTCCACGGGCTGTTCATGTGGGTAAGGGTGATGGAGTTGTAGTTCAGCACCTTGTTTCCGTATGAGCCGTTCAGGAAGATGCTCAGGTCGAAATTCCAGTAGCGGAATGTGTTGGTCCATCCGAATGTGAAGAGAGGAAGCGGAGAACCGAGGTTCGTCCGGTCGTTCTCGTCGATGACACCGTCTCCGGAATCAGGAATGCCGTCACCGTCAGTATCCACTGTAGGCTGGTCCTTGTACTTGAGGTCACCGATCCACACGGTATTGGCCCTGTTGAAGTTTCCGTCCGCAGGATATTTGGCCGGCTTTGGAGAATTCATGAGGTCATCGAGAGACTCGTACACGCCTTCCACTTCATAGCCGTAGAAGTTGTAGAGAGATTCGCCGATGGTGGACAGGCAGACTACGTCGTTCCACTGTCCGTAACCTACGAGAGATGCATTGGAAGTACCTTCGAGTGAGAGCAGCTTGTTCTTGTTGAAAGAAATCTGGAAATTCGAATCCCACTGGAACTTGCCCACTAACGGATGGGTATCCAGGGTGATTTCAAGACCCTTGTTCTCTATGCTTCCATAATTTCCCTTAGGTGCGGCCAGGACTGACGAAATGTTGCCCTGGGTTCCCATGTAGGAAGGGAGCTGCATGGACATGAGCATATCGTCCGAGCGTTTGATATAGGCATCGACGATGAGATTCAGTCTGTCCTGGAAGAATCCGAGATCGAGACCTATGTTCCACTGCTCCTGTGATTCCCAGCGTATGGCTGTATTAGGTATGTTAGACGGTCTGTAGCCCATACCCAGTCCGGTAGGCATCCTGCTGATGGCTGCACCCCAGGCATATCCTCCGATATTGGAGTTACCGGTCTGTCCCCAGCCCAAACGGAGCTTTCCGTTGCTGATCACATCCTTGACTCCTTCGAAGAATGCTTCGTTCGAGAATCTCCATGAGGCTGCGGCAGAATGGAAGCCTGCCCATCTGTTATCCGGTCCGAAGTTCGAAGATCCGTCGTAACGGAACGTATAGGTCAACAGATAACGGTCGTCGTAGTTGTAAGTCTCACGTGTGAAGACGGATGACATGGCCGAGCTGCCGAAACCGGCTGAAATTCTCGGTGTACCTGATCCGAGAGCAGGATTGTGGACAGCATCCGAAGGAAGGGCATTGTTGAACACGCTGGCATATTCATATCTGGACTCCCACATTTCATGTCCGACCATGGCAGTCAGGCTGTGTTTGCCCCATGAATTCGAATAAGTCAGATAGTTCTTCAACTGCCAGAAGATGCTCTTGTTGTTCTGAATGCTGCTCTCATTGGTATCCCTCGTCCAGTTTCCGAAGTCGAGCATAGGTTTGTACCGCTCGGCTTTGCTCCAGTTCAGGTCGAAGCCAAGTTCCACGCGCCATACGAGATGCTTTATCGGAGTGACATCAGCGAAGATGTTTCCCGTCAGTTTCTGACGGTTCAGCAGGATATCGTCTTCCATGGCGATTCCTATAGGGTTAGGATTCAGATTATGCTCATCCACTATGGTAGCATAGTTTCCGTCCATGTCATAGATAGGAACATCAGGTCTGGAGGTAAGGGAGTAGTAAATCAGACCGGAGTTCGAATCCGCGAGCTTCAGGTCATCGTTGGTCGTGGAGAATGTGGCCGAAAGCCCCATCTTTATCCATTTCTTCAGCTGGGCATCGAGGTTCGTGCGGACGCTGAAACGGTTGAAGTTACTTCCTATGATAGTACCTTCCTGATCCATATAGGAGCCGGACACATAGTACTGGACTTTTTCCGTACCGCCGGAAACCGAGAGCTGGTGCTGATGCTGTAGAGCCGTACGGAAGATGGCATCCTGCCAGTTCGTGCCTTCACCCAGAATGGAAGGATCCGAATATGTATCGCTCGGGTCGGACATTTCGCCGACTGACGCCAGATCATTGTAGAATTCCGCATACTGTCTGAGATTCATCATGTCCAGACGCTTGGTCTGCTGCGAAACCGCGAACATGCCGTCGTATGATATCCTGGCTTCACCGGCCTTGCCTCTCTTGGTAGTGATAAGGACGACACCGTTTGCGCCCTGTGCACCGTAAATGGCCGTAGCCGATGCATCCTTCAGGATTTCCATGCTCACGATATCGGCAGGGTTGATGGTGGAAAGAGGAGAGATGGTAGACACCTTGCCGTTTCCGAGCGCATCACCGAGACCGAAGTCCGCACCGGAATTTCCTCCGCTCTGGACTATCACACCGTCTATCACGTAAAGAGGTTCGGCGTTGGCATTGATGGTAGCCTGTCCGCGGACACGGATGGATGATGAGGAACCCGGAGCTCCCGAGGTAGTCACGGCTGTCACACCGGCTGCTCTACCCTGGAGAGACTGGTCCAGAGAAGATATCACGGAACCTCTGAGTGATTCCTCGCTCACTGAAACGGAGGCTCCGGAAAGGTCGCTTCTCTTCATGGTACCGTAGCCCACGACGACCACTTCGTCCAGAAGCTCGCTGTCCTCTGCCAAAGTGGCGTTATAGACAGTCCTGTCATCGAGCACGGTGATCTTGACATCCTTGTATCCTATGGAAGATACGGTCAGGACTGCACCTGTCCTCACTTCGAGGATATAGTTTCCATCGAGATCTGTGATGGCACCGTTCTGGGTGCCGTCTTCAATGACGCTTGCTCCGATCACAGGCACTCCGGACTCGTCGAGAATCTTACCGGTCACCGTGATCCGCTCCTGAGCCGCCATCGACAGACAGAAGAAGAGCAATGCCATGCAAGCAAACAATTTACTTTTCATAGTTATTGTTTTTTGTGTTAATAATTAGGAATTCTCCGTATTATAAAACTTCCTGCAGAAGTTTTCCGAAAAATGCATCCCTTGCGGCCCACCATCCGTTCTCGGTTTCCACATGGTGGCCGGCAAGAGGAAAAGTGACATAGCTTTTCGGGGCAGAGATCATGTTGTACCCCGAGAAATTCGTATGCGGAGGACATACATCGTCCTGCAGGCCGAAGCCCATCAGTACAGGACAAGCAATCCTGTCCGTAAAATTCTTGATATCGAAATATGAAAGCGTCCTGTACAGGTCTTCATCACCGATTCCCAGCCTCCGGGCTTCGGCCAGCACGGGATCGGCCGGCCAGTGCACTATCCTGAAATAGTCAGGAAAATCGGAAAGGAAGGGTACGAAAGGGGCGATACCCTTGATCCTGCGATCCAGAGAAGCGGATACCAGGGTGAAGGCTCCTCCCTGACTGCCGCCTTCGGCAAAAATCCGGGAAGTATCCACCTTCTCCCGGGAAGCCACGAAATCTATGGCCCTGACCACATCCATGAAGGCACCCCTGTAATAATAGGTATCCTTGTCTGCCAGACCGCGCACTACCCAGTCATCCTTCTCCCCCGGCTTGCGGTTCAGCCCCTGATTCCGCACACAGAGAGTGAACTCGGCGGCATCGGGACGGGCTGACGGGTCGTTGTACCACAGCGTGGCTCCATAGCCCATGTAATTGATGAATACGGGATACTTTCCCTCTTTCACCGGTTCGATATAGATGCCCGACACCGGTTCGCCGCCGAATGACTTCATGTCCACACGGTAAGTCCTGCGGACATCGTCCGAATGCTCAGGCAGCAGAGTGAGCCGGTATTCCGGATCGACCTGCGAAAGTTCCGCCAGACTTTCTTCCCAGAATATATCGAAATCTTCCGGCTTGTCCTGCGGTGATATGATCTTTTCCGGATCGCACCCTATATTGAAAGTCTGCAGAATATTGCCATTGGCGGTTCCGACAGCACCCTGACGGCCGCCATCCAAGGCCGAAAGGATGACCTTATAGAAACCCGGCTCCAGGCTGAAACGGAAATCCAGAGTATCCTGCACAGGGCCAAAAGACTTCGATGCCGTCATGACGGTATCTCCAGTATCGGTCAGTAAAGCGAGGCCGAGTCCGCCTTTCCATGAAGCATCGGCGGCAGTCTTCACCGCCACACGTAATTCCGCCGGATCATCCGAAGTGTACATCCAGTCGTTTTCCAGAACGGCCTCGGCGTAAATCCCGGACACGGCATCAAGATCCGATACGGCTTTCCTGATCATTTCCACCGTACTCCTGTCCGCAGCATACACGGAGTTCAACCCCTGCTGTTCCTGGGCCGGATCTCCGCAATAGTCATCGCCCGGCTTCCAGAAGTCTTCTCCTGACTGCCCGGCCAGACCGCCCCAGCCCCAGAAATTCGCGCCTGCGAGCACTCCGCACGTTTCTTTCGATGACTTCACTCTGTCGAATACATGACTGTAATATGCATCCCTTGCTTCAGTCGGTGTGCCTTTGGCGAACAGAAAACCGTCTCTCGGAAACCCGAACTCTTCGATTACGAGCGGCTTGCCCAGCTTTTCCGCTGACGCGATGTGCGCGTCGATATATTCATCTGTCTTTCCGATGGCCTCAGACAGGTCTTCGGCCAATGTCTCCGGCTTGACCCAGCTCCAGTTATACGGCCAGATATGAGCCGTGAGATAATCTATGTCCGGACATGAATGTATCTTCTCGTAAAGGTCCGCATCATTTTCACATCCCCACGTGCCTTCACTGCCTGTAGACACCATGTGGTTCGGGTCAATGGATTTGATCAGTGCCGCTGTCTCCCACAGCCAGTCGGCAAATGCGGTCTTCACGCCGTCATTTGCAGAGAAGCATCTCGGTTCGTTGGCTATCTGCCATGAAAAGATGGACGGATCGTCCTTGTACGGAATGCCTGTAACAGTATTTATACGCGAGACCACTGTACGGACATGGGCGGCGAAAAGTTCCTTCGCCCTGTCATTCGTGACAAACTGCGAGGCATATTCCATATATGCCGGCCATCCTGCCACTGACGGAAGCACAGCATCGCCTGCTCCGGCCCATTCGAGATATCTGGCATAACCGCCTGACCACTCCCAGGCATTGTTAAGATAAACCACTGCCGTCATCTTTCTCTTTCCCAGTTCGGAAAGAAGCCAGTCCAGTCCCTGAAAGACCTTCTCATCGTAAACTCCGGCAGCAGTCTGGAGACTCGGTTCTATCTGTGACGGAATCCCGGCAGGACCGTCGCCTCCGGCCAATACCCTGATATTAGTCACTCCGAGAGATTTCAGGGAATCGAGCTCTTCCGCCAGCCTCTCCCTGTCCCCGGACTCCGTATCCGAGCCTAAAACCGCACCATACCACAGGTTGGTACCTATATAATAAAAGGCATTCTCTCCGGAATAACCTTCGGCAGGAATGAACATGCCGTCACGGGCACTGAAAAAGCCGGAATCGCCCGCATCCGCGCAGCACGACATGAATGCAGGAACAGCCAGCAAGGACAAAATCAGAAGGTGGAATTTCATTCAAGCGTCATTTTATGTGGTTGATGACGCAAAGGTACGGTGTGACAGTACGGCAAACAAATACTTAGATATCCAATAATGATACTTTTTCAATAAGTGTTTTATTCCTGTCCTATACGATAACCTTGTTCTTCTTGTACATGGCACGGAATTCTTTCGGAGTGACTCCTCGCCTGCCCTTGAAAATGCGGTTGAAGTTCGAAAGGTTGTTGAACCCGCATTCGAAACAGATTTCAGAGATATTCTTCGTGGAATCCACAAGGGCTCTGGCAGCATTTCCCAGTCTGATGTCCAGAACATAGTCTGACAGCGATTTTCCAGTCCTGAGTTTGAAAAAGCGGCTGAAAGAAGTAGGTGTCATACCCACCATTCCGGCCAGTTCCTCCAGTCTCAGAGTCTCTGTATAATGATCGTTTATGTACTGTTTCACTTTCTGTACCCGGCGGCTTTCCGGATTTCTCTCGGCATGCGAAAAGGAGCTGCTCGCCAGTATCCTGTAGTCACTCCGTGACAAGTCATAGAGGATCTTAAGAAATTTCAGAAATCTCATGAAGCCTTCCTGTTCGGCGGCAAGCCCGTCGATGGCAGAATATACTTTCATGATGGTATGCTGTGAAAACACCACCCCATGGTCTGCGTTCCTGAACATCTTCATGATGGATGCAAACTGGTTCTTCGCCATAAGACTGCCTGAAAGGAGGTCAGGAGAAAACTGGATGGTCACTTCCCTGATGTCGTGTGAGGTGCAGTCGCCGTTATCCCATACATGCTCGAGATTTTCCGAGCATATCAGGACCAGATCATAATTTCCTATGGTTTCGACACTGTCACCGACTACACGTCTCACACCTGGTGCATTCTCCACGAAATTCAGTTCGTACTCCCTGTGCTGGTGAAGCGGATATGTGAACTCTGACTTGTGTCTGTCCACGACATGGAAACAGTCCTTGTCGGAAAGGGGCGTGATTTCTTCCAAAACGTCACTCATGATTACCGGGATTAAAATCCGTGTAAAGATAGCGGTTTTTTACGCAAAGTCTGCATCGTCGCAGTTAACAAAGGTCAAAAGTGAATAAAAATGATACTTTTTTATCAATTATTTACAACATGAGGCCGAATCGGCTCCGGGCATGGAAGAGATTATACCTTAAATATTATATTTGCAAGACATCATGGCGGCAGCCAAATGAAAACATATACTAAGATAACGTGAGTTCGATGAAAAGAACGGAGTGAATTTCAGAGAACTACCTCTGTAGAGGATTCGTGGAACGAATCCGGCAGTAAGTTCTCCCCTCGATAGGGGAGGATTTAGGTGGGGTGACACGTAAAAGGAAAGAGATTTCGAAGAAATCGTAACGTCAGTTCGACGGAATCTCTGGTACTGAGTAAAATAATTCGTCGAACTGACGTTAAGACATGGACGATATACTGAGAAAAATGAGGGAGGAAATGCTTGCCGAACTCACCGGGAATATCCTTCCTTTCTGGATGGAAAGGATGAAAGACGAAAAGAACGGCGGATTCCTGCCGAGGATAGACGGCACCGGAAAAGCGGATCCGCATGCCGCGAAAGGGGCCATACTCAACTCCAGAATCCTGTGGACCTTTTCGTCCGCATACAGGATCACCGGCATGCCAGAGTATCTGGCAACCGCCACGAGAGCGAAAAGGGAAATAATAGACAGGTTCTACGACAGGACATACGGAGGGGTGTACTGGAGTCTGTCTCCGGACGGCAAGCCGTCTGACAGGAAAAAGCAGATTTATGCACTCGGCTTCGCCATCTACGGACTGAGCGAATATGCCAGGGCTACCGGTGATGCCGAGGCCCTGGACTATGCAGTACGGCTTTTCAACGACATAGAAAATCATAGCTTCGATGCTGAAAAGAACGGCTATCTGGAAGCCTTCAATGAAGACTGGAGTCCTATCGGAGACATGAGGCTGAGCGAAAAGGATTTCAATGACTGCAAGACGATGAACACGCACCTGCACATACTGGAGCCATACACGGCCTTGTACAGGGTGTGGAAAGATCCGCAGCTGGAAAAACAGCTCAGGAATCTGATATCCGTCTTCCTTGAGAAGATTCTGGACAGGGAGACCGGACATCTCCGACTGTTCTTCAACGAAGACTGGGTCAGCAGCCATGATATAATATCGTATGGCCACGATATCGAAGCATCATGGCTTCTTTACGAGGCTGCGGAAGTCCTTGATGATGCAGGAGTGATTTCCAGTGTGACGCCGGCAGTCATGGCAGCTGCCGATGCAGCGGCGGAAGGCTATATCCCCGGAGGCGGAATGATATATGAATTCCACGGAGACACATGTGCCGTCGATGCCGACAGACATTGGTGGGTGCAGGCGGAGACAGTCGCAGGATATTTAAACCTGTGGCAGATCACCGGACGCGAAGATGCATTGGCGAAAGCCGCCGGATGCTGGGAGTTCATAAAGAAACATATCATCGACCATACCGGAGGCGAATGGTTCTGGAGTCTGAAAGCCGACGGCACGGCCGATACCTACGATGACAAGGCCGGATTCTGGAAATGTCCGTACCACAACGGACGCATGTGCATGGAGGTCATTGAACGCGCAGGACGGCAGCCCGCAAAAACTGTAGAATAACACGGAACTTTTACATAACATCATGTTCAGAAAATTTTCCACTCTGCTATTGTTTTCCGCCGGAGCATTCCAAATGTCAGCGGAAATCCGTCTCCCTGAAATCATCGGGGACGGCATGGTCATGCAGCGGCAGGCCTCCGTCAATATCTGGGGAGAGGCCACAGAAAACGCCACGATCATCATTTCCACAAGCTGGAACGACCGGACATACACGGCGGAATGCGACGCGGACGGACATTGGATCACCGGGATAGATACCCCGGAAGCCGGAATGACCCCACAGTCCATCACCATATCCGAAATTCCTGCAGGAGCAGGACATTCACTGAAAAAAGCAGTCTCTTCCGTCTCTGTCGGAAACATTCTGATCGGAGAAGTATGGTTCTGTTCTGGACAGTCGAACATGGAGATGCCTCTGGACGGATTCTGGGACTGCCCTGTCGAAGGTAGCGCAGAAGAAATCGCCATGTCAGGCAGGATGAAAGGAATCCGCATGGTGAATATTCCCAAGACCGGAGCCGTCGTACCGCAGGAAAGGGTCTCAGGGAAATGGGTGGTTTCCTCGCCTGAAAATACGAGATGGTTCTCCGCTACTGCCTATTATTTCGCCAGGATGCTCCATGACGTACTCGGCATTCCGGTAGGAATCATAAACTGCAGCTGGGGAGGATCCGCCATCGAAGGATGGCTTCCAGAGAATATCCTGTCAGACTATGACGACATAGACTGCGACTTGCAGGTTCCGGAGGACGGAAACTGGCAGGCCTCTACACCCATGATCATGTTCAACGGCATGCTGCACCCGCTCAGGCATTACACCGTCAAAGGAATCTGCTGGTATCAGGGTGAATCGAACGTTGGAAGACACGGGACATATTCCGACAGGCTTCAGACCATGGTCTCTACATGGAGGAATCTGTGGGGACAGGAAAATCTGCCATTCTATATCGTAGAGATAGCTCCATACCGGTACGGAGGCGACGGAACTGCCGGTGCCCGTCTCAGAGAAGCACAGTTCCGTGCTTCAAGGATGATACCTGACTGCGGTATAGTGTGCACCAACGATCTGGTCTATCCGTACGAAAGCGACCAGATACATCCATGCAGGAAAGAAGAGGTAGGCAAGAGGCTGGCTTACATGGCACTGAACCGGACTTACGGATTCTCAGACATAGACTGTGAAGGCCCGGTTTTCCGTGAAATGCGGACAGAGGGCGATGAAGTCTTACTGTATTTCGACAATGACAGGGCGGGATTCAGTCCGTGGAACGGTATTGAAGGTTTCGAGATAGCCGGGGAAGACAGGGTCTTCCACCCTGCTTCAGCCAGCATCATGCCAGGGAAAAAATGTGTAAAGGTCCGTTCCGACGAAGTAAAGGCTCCGGTGGCAGTCAGATACTGTTTCAAGGATTTCTGCCCCGGGAATCTGACCGGAGCACGCAATCTGCCGGCTTACCCGTTCCGGACCGATGACTGGTAGGCAGGCGGTACCGGTTCAGTCTATGGATTTGGCATAAACCCTTCTCCGTTTGTGTATCTGGTGATCGAAAGCAGTCCACAACGACTGTACCTTCAGGTTCGTCTCCAGTTCCGGATTGCTCTCGGCATATTTGAAACCAAGTTTTTTCAGAGACGGAATCAGGTCACAGAACATGACTGAATTCAGGCCCTTGCTCCTGTACTCCGGCTTGACCGCCACCAGGAGCAGGTCAAGGGTAGCAGGACGGTTCAGGTACAGGGCATTCAGAAGATACGCCCAGCCGAACGGGAACAGCTTTCCCCGGGCTTTCCGCAGAGCTTTCGAGAGAGACGGCAGCGTGATTCCGCAAGCTACCAGTCCGCCGTTCTCGTCTTCTATGAATGTCACCATGCGGAGATCTATGAACGAAAGATACTGTTTCACGTACTGGTCCATCTGCTTCTCCGAAAGAAGGGAATAACCGTAGAGATCCTTGTAGCACTCGTTGATCAGACGGAACATTTTCTGTCCGTATTTTTCTCCGTGAACTTCCTTCATGGTCAGTTTCCTGGTCCTGAGCCTGTTCTTCTCCAGGACCAGTTGCCCCATCTTCGCATATCGTTCCGGCAAGTCTTCGGGAAGCTTGATGAGGTATTCCACCCAGTCGACTTCCTTGCGGAAGCCAAGTTTTTCGAACATGAGGGGATAATACTCGTGATTGTAGATGGTGATCATGGTTCCCATCTTGTCGAAGCCTTCGACCAACATGCCTTCCGGATCGAAATCGGTGAATCCAAGCGGTCCGGCGATATCGGTCATTCCACGCTCCCTTCCCCACTCGGTCACTGACTGCAGCAAGGCTTCCAGTACCTCTATGTCTTCTATGAAATCTATCCAGCCGAATCTCACCTGCCTGACTTTCCAGGCCTCGTTAGCCTTATGATTTATGATAGCGGCCACCCTTCCGGCCACTTTCCCGTCTTTCCATGCGAGAAAATACTCTGCCTCGCAGAATTCGAATGCAAAATTCTTCGAGCGGTCCAGCGTCGCCGCATCGTCGGAAATAAGATTCGGGACATAATACGGATGCTTCCGGTACAGTTTGTTGGCAAAATTCAGAAAAGTGCGCATCTCTTTCGATGTGGACACTTTCTTCACTACGGTGGGCATGGTTCAGGTTCGGTTTGGTTTCAGTACAGGATGACCCGGAAGTGTGCTTTCAAGTCATCGGCATTATTATGCGAATATAATGCATCTGCTTTTTTCCACCAAAAAATTTTTCCGCCAGACTTAGCGGAGAATTCAACAACATTCGCAGG
>CALUQB010000043.1 GCA_944322815.1 uncultured Bacteroidales bacterium
ACCTAAGATATCTCAGGCAAACTAAAACCAGGTACATGATCTTCGTAATATTCTATCAATTGGCCGAACAACAAATCAAGTTCCTATAATCCACTCTCAATATAAACGTCAACATGAGACTCAAAAGCCTTTTCCCTTAACGACTCAGGATAACGTTTCAGAAAATCCAGAACCCTCACAGATATATCATCCTCCCCTTGTACTTGTACGGCGAACATTTCACCTCAACTCCCTTCGACCGCAGTTCTTCCACAAATTCAGGTAAAACGTTTAATGACATACCATCGAAACAAAAACTGCTATACCTGCTTTTATTCTTACTTTTCACTCGCATGACACACCTATGAATAATACTCGATTTTGTAAGAAATTCTATCGTTTCAATTTCGCTATATAAGATGTTCTTTCGATAGAATCTGAAAAACTTATGTCTTATGACAAGACATTCTTTGGTCAGTTCCGAATATACAAAACCGGTAATTATCAACAAAAAAAGTATAAATACTATGTATAATGAACATATGACGACAATCCATACATTACATAATATTACCACTCCCATCACTGACACTGCTATCAATATAGGAAGTAAAACTGTCATTGTCAGCATGAAAATAAAATTCCTATAAAATGCTCTCCATGCATTACAATATTTTTGCATATTTAACAGTACCATGAGTAATTTCCTACGTAAATATATACAGGTAAACCGTTTTGTGTTGGTATAATATACATTCCTGGTTGACAATATGAAGACAGACCTGTCGCAATTAAACCAACGACACAACTCGATATGCCAACGACGCCTGCCGCAATAGAAAATGGCGGTAAAAAAACAGCTGCGACCCCCAATGCAGCAGAAACCAAAGACAAAATTTCACTTTCACCAAATTCATCTTCATTTGTAACAACAAGTATTGTTTGTGCAACACTCAAACCAGCCCCAACAATTGATAACTTAGTTCCAAAATTACATAGAGTCTCTATACTTTTGTCAATACTATCAACAAAATTTACTGCAGATGTTATAATCCCATTTGCATTTATAGCTGTTCCTATACCTGTCAATGCTCCATTGGCTGCCTTATAACAATTCACATTCCCTGATCTCAGGTCACCGGCCATCTTTGAGACTCCCTGCCTGCCCAGTGCTATGGCTTCTTCATCGTCTTCACCTCCTTCCGGCTTATCCGGCTTGTTACTGCTGCCTCCATCCGGTGACCAACCGCTGTCCCAATCATAATCGGTCATCCCTCCATCGTCTCCATCTCCGGTATCTATCGGTGGCCAGTCAGGGTCCGGCTCATCTTCTTCTATCGGATCCGGCCAATCCGGCTCATCTGGTTCGACAGGTTCCTCTGGCATTATATAGAACGAGTCAATATTGCCGTCCCCGTCCCAGTCTATATAGTAGTCGCCCTCGCTATCCTGATAGATTCCGTCCCCCATGTCAGTGTAGCCATCCATAGAGCCATAATCCCAATCCCCGTCTGTGCCGTCATCCCATATGTCCTCACCATACTTCGTCTGTACTGCTCTTCCTCTCAGAAACTTTATCTTCCCTAATTCCCTGCAGATCATGTTAACCCTTCGCACGAACTCTTGCGTGTCCTTAGTTCCGAAGGCACTGATCCAGCCTGTCTTCTCTCCTCCTTCATACCTGTCAAGCCGCATCGGCAGCCCTCCGCAGAAGTACACCGCCAGTCCGCTGTAACTCCCCTTGTCCCCCGTATTGATGAACCTCTCCACCACATTACCCCTATGGCTCCGGTCATATCCTTTGTCCGGTATCAACGTCAGTATGTACTGGCCCATCCTGTCTTCTCCGGTTTCATCATCGTGCTTCTTCACCACTACAAGCTTCTGGTACACGTCCACGGAATAAGCTTCAGCCTTCCAGTCCCTGAACTCTGACCGCACCGCCCTGTAACGGTACGTAGGTATCACCTCAACATCCACACTCGCAGTATTCCCTTTCCACGACTCCACCGCTTTTTCCCACATCGGTGTGATGTCTCCCGGCATCAGCCACTGTACCCTGTCCTCACCATTAACCGTCTTCGTCACGGATAACGTCCCATACTCGCTCTCGAAGTACTGTCTCGCTTCTTCTACACTCAGACTGACCCTGCTGTCCGGTTCCGCCTCCCGCTCGTGAAGTTCCGGGATCTTCGCACAGTCCGATATCACTGCCGCCGCACATATCAGCAGCAACAGCCGGATGATATTTGGTAGTCTTTTCATCGTATTCAGTTTTTATCGTCTCATTATTCTCTCATAATATCATCTGGACTGCTGTCTCTGTGCTTCCTTACGCTGATAGTATTCGTACCATTTCCCGAAGGTCTCATGCGGAAGTACAGCCCTCAGACTGTCCACTTTCGCCTGCTTCGCCGCTGCTATCTTATCTCCCCTCTCCATCGGCTCAGTCACAGTATTCTTTATGACAAGTATCTCCACTGCCTGTCTGTTTTCCAACTCCTTGTATAGCTCAAATTCCGAATCAGTGAACCCGAACTGCTCCTTGAACTTTCTCTCCACGGCGCTGTTCTTATATGCCGTCCATTCCCCGTATTTTTCTTCTCCGATCAACATCTTGATTTTCCCTCTGTATTCCGAATCCAGAACAGCCTTCCTCTGCTTCTTCTCCCGATATGGCAATCCCGAAAGCGACGCAACCGATTTGTCATACTCTGACTTCAACTTCCCCATCGCTATCTCTTTTTCTACTGGAAGTTCCAGTATCCTGATTTCCTTCGCTTTCGCTGCCTTGAAGGCTTCAGGATCAAACTTGCTCTTCTGTTCTTCTGTCAGTATGCTCCCGATACGCGCATAGTAGATATAGGTCACCGAATCCCGCTCTTTACGGTATTCTTGCGGCGCCAGGTCAAGCGTCTTCAGCGAATCAAGTTCTCTCGAACGTATCCACGAATACCAGTTGATCATTTCTTCCTGCCACGCCGTCACTCCGTAACGTTCCATCAGATACCCTTCCCGATTCGGCCGGTAGTCCTGTGCCTGTAAACATTGATTGCTCCACGGCATCAGTACGGATGCCGCAATAATCGTCAGAATCGTCTCCTTCATGTCTGTTCTATATTGTCGGTTATCAGATATTCGGGTTATAGTTTTGTAGCATTATATATCCCGCGCATGGCTTTCTGCTTTCATCGCTGCAGATCTCGTTTGTAGTTATATCCTTAAGCCATGAGCCTTGTACTTTCAGGAGGACAAAGGTATAAAACTTTCACTCTCATCAGCAAGGGCTTATGCCTCATAATATCCGTCCCTACACAAAATCTAAACATTTTGCACAAATGTGATATCTCATATCATCTTGAACTGAACATTTTCTAAACTCTTACAGATAGATCATCTTCCCCTTGTACTTGTACGGCGGGCATTTCACCTCTACGCCCTTCGACCGCAGTTCTTCCACGAATGGGCGGATAGATTGTTCTCCCATGCAGTGCAGGAAAAAACATCGTTGTATATGACTATCCCTGAATACCACAATATACGGATAGCCACGCCCGATATCTACTTTCATCATTTGTATATCACACAGTCTGATTTTCTTACTATAGAATCCATACAAGCCGTTTCTTATTATCAGTGCATCATCTGTAATTTCAGGATACCCAAACTGAAGTGACAATAAACAGTATAATAATATAATTATTGCCGCATATAGCAAATAATATCTTCCGAATAGTGGCAGAAACAGCAAACCTGACAACAAAAATATTGTCGGTAAAACAGTTTCCTTTAATATCCTGGTTTTATTTGTAAAATAATTTTTCATAATTTATGCTATAGATACCCCACTTATACAAACATAAGCAATCTCTCCATTGGATACTATAGTTTCATACTATAGCGAAAGGACTGTCTGACAACAAGAACAGCACTATTCCTTCCCGCTCTTTTTCTTCAATGTCAGAACATTCAACGTTTTCCCGTTCGTAAAGAATACGGACAGGGAATCTACCCCGGCGGATATATCATCCGCATCCCCTATAGGAACAACAGGAAAACCCATGTCATCTCCCATCAGAAACGACTTCCAATGATAACCCCCGTCAACCGACCCGAATAGACAATCCTTCTTCCCTGTCTCCCCCGGAAACTGAAGAGCCCTGCATACCACAAAGTCGCCTCTCTTTACCAATGACTTCGGATGATATGAGCCTTGCCACGGATTCCAGCGGAATGATGATATCTCTTCCATTGTGTCCCCGTCATAATGATAAAAATTCAAATCGGGGTTAGCGGTAAACAAATTACCTGATGCAGCTATACTATAAAGACTTCTGAACGGGATTATCGTTTCTTTCCCATTTACTATATCTTTGACCATCAACGCCTGACCACTGCCATCATTCATGAATAGAGCCACATATACATTATTACCGTCATACGCAAGATATTGATCCCCGCCAAAGTTCCCTGGAAGAGCCGGTTCTTCCCAGGTCTTTCCCGAATCTTTCGTAACCAACAGAGTGTCTCTATCATCCCCTAAGTACATGCCACAGGCATACGTAGAATCGTTGAAAACATGAAATTCATAAATCTCCCGGTCAAACCTTGATACCCGTTCCAGCTTATAATTGTTTTTTGTTGAACATCTCAGAATCTCAGAAGGCGCATCGATTTTTTTATAATAATCATAATAATACACTACAAAGTATATGTAATCCTTATACGTACTTATCTCAACACAGTTCCCTTGCCTTTTCCCTATGGCTTCCCATGTCCTGCCCCGGTCTCCACTCCTGTGCAAGATGAATTCCTTCCGGCTGTAGCCGTAGTCTTCCTTCGTGTACAACGGCTGGGCGGCATATCCTATACCTTCCGAATCGAATGCATATATGGCTGCTCGCAAATATTCCGGTTCCGCAAACGTCTCTATGCGTACATCATAGTTTTCATCTCCGTCATACTTGCCTTCCCTGTGCCCGCACGTTGCGAGCACATGAAAGACAAGGACCAACGCCATTGCCAACCTAAGATATCTCAGGCAAACTAAAACCAGGTACATGATCTTCGTAATATTCTATCAATTGGCCGAACAACAAATCGAACACTTCCTGTTCCGGACTGTATCCGCTCTTCGTCCCGGCACTCTCAGGTACATACTCTCTAATCTTGTCAAGTATGTTTCCGAAATTGGTTATCAAATAAGTCGCATCTTCTACAGCATCTCCCGGATGACTGAAATAGTACTTGACCTGCTCTTCCATCACTTCAAGAGCCTGCTCCCGGCCTTCCTCCTTTTTCACCAGATCATTAACCACTACAAGCTTCTGGTAAACGTCCACGGAATAAGCTTCCGCATTCCAGTCCCTGAACTCTGACCGCACCGCCCTGTAACGGTACGTAGGTATCACCTCAACGTCCACGCTCGCTGTATTCCCTTTCCACGACTCCACCGCTTTTTCCCACATCGGCGTGATGTCTCCCGGCATCAGCCACGGTACTCGGGCCTCGCCGTTTACCGTCTTCGTCACGGATAACGTCCCATACTCGCTCTCGAAGTACTGTCTCGCTTCTTCTACACTCAGACTGACCCTGCAGTCCGATTCCGCCTCCCGCTCGTGAAGTTCCGGGATCTTCGCACAGTCCGGTATCACCGCCGCTGCTCCTATCAGCAGCACCAGCCCGATGACTTTATATAATAGTCTTTTCATCATTTTAAGTTTTTATCGTCTGATTATTCTCTAATCGAATCCAGAACCGCCTTCAGCTGCTTCTTCTCCCGATATGGCAACCCCCCGAAAGCGACGCAACCGATTTGTCATATTCTGCCTTCAACTTCCCCATCGCCATCTCTTTTTCTACCGGAAGTTCCAGTATCCTGATTTCCTTCGCTTTCGCTGCCTTGAAGGCTTCTGGATCAAACTCGCTCTTCTGCTCTTCTGTCAGTATACTCCCGATACGGGCATAATAAATATCTGTCACCGAGTCCGTTGTTTACGGTATTCTTGTGGCGGCAGGTCAAGCGGCTTCAGCGAATCCAGTTCTCCCGAACGTATCCACGAATACCAGTTGATCATTTCTTCCTGCCACACCGTCACTCCGTAACGTCACATCAGATACCCTTCCGGGTTCGGCCGGTAGTCCTGCGCCTGTAAACATTGATTGCGCCACGACATCAGTACGGATGCCGCAATCATCGTCAGAATCGTCTTCTTCATGTCTGTATTATTGTTCGGTTATTGGTTATTATTGTTCTTCGTGGTGTTGCGTTAGCAAAGATAAGAAACATATCCTCCCATTAGCAATATTTTGTACCGCAAGAAATACATATTTGGACAAAATCCAATCATTTTGCACAAAAGTATATGCTATGCCAATGATGATCCTACACAAATATATGCAATCACTCCATTCGGTGCCATAATTTCATACCAGCCAGGAAGAATATTATCCGATACAAAAAATGATACAATACCCCCTCCTCTCGCCTTGTACAAATCCACATTACATGAAAAGATACGACTCCCACCCCTGTTTATGATTCATAATCAATTACAAAGGTGAGAGTCGACTTTTCAACAAGAATTATATCAGCTATTTTTCAGTGATCCGGATGGCCCCGTCCAGGACATCCACCAGAATTTCAGACTCCTTGTGGACACTGCCGTCCAGAATAGCCTTTGCTATCAGATTCACAAGTTCACGCTGCATCAGACGCTTGATCGGTCTCGCGCCATAGGCAGGATCATAACCCTTGTCCGTCATATAGTCCTCAAAGGCTTTCGAGAACGATATCGAAACACCGTTTCCGGCCAGTTTCTCCCGGAGATCATCCATCTGAAGATGCAGAATCTCACGGATATCTTTCTTCGTCAGAGGTTCGAACATTATGATCTCGTCGATACGGTTCAGAAACTCAGGCCTGACCGTACCTTTCAGGACATCGAGGACTTCCTTCCGGCATTGTCCGAGTATCTCGGACCTCCTGGCAGGAGAGTCATCATCGGAGAGGCGGTCCATATATCCCTGAATGATTTCGGCACCGGCATTGGACGTCATGATCAGGATAGTGTTCTTGAAGTCCACTGTACGGCCCTTATTGTCGGTCAGACGACCGTCATCCAGAACCTGGAGCAGGATATTGAATACGTCCGGATGGGCTTTCTCGATTTCATCGAGCAGGATTACGGAATAAGGTTTCCTTCTGACGGCCTCGGTCAGCTGACCGCCCTCGTCATATCCTACATATCCCGGAGGCGCACCGACCAGACGGCTCACGGAATGACGCTCCTGGTATTCGCTCATATCGATACGGGTCATCATGTTCTCGTCGTTGAACAGGAACTCGGCCAAAGCCTTCGCCAGCTCGGTCTTGCCCACACCCGTAGTGCCGAGGAAAAGAAATGATCCTATAGGCCTCTTCTCGTTCTGCAGACCTGCCCGGCTTCTGCGGACCGCATCGGACACAGCCTGTATGGCCTGGTCCTGACCGACTACCCTCTTGTGAAGCTCGCTTTCCATCCTCAAAAGCTTCTCCTTCTCGCTTTCAAGCATTCTCTTCACAGGGATACCCGTCCACTTGGCGACCACTTCGGCGATATCCTCCGGAGTGACTGCCTCGGTGATGATAGGGTCCTTGATGGCAGCCTGCCTGGCTGTCAGCTCATCTATCTTCTTCTTCGCATCGGCCATCTTTCCGTAGCGGATTTCCGCCACCTTTCCATAATCGCCTGCACGCTCTGCATTCTGTGCCTGGATTTTATAGTCTTCCACCTGCTGTCTGGCTGTCTGCAGTCCTGAGAGTATGGACTTCTCCTCGTCCCATTTCTTCATCAGCACCTCTCTCTGGCTGCCGAGCTCTTTCAGTTCTTCCTCGATCTTGTCCATCTTCAGAGAGACACCCTCTCGCTTGATGGCCGCCTTTTCGATTTCGAGCTGACGGATACGGCTGTTCAGAGTATCTATCGGCTCCGGTACGGAATTCATCTCCAGACGAAGTTTCGAAGCAGCCTCATCTACCAGGTCTATCGCCTTGTCCGGCAGAAACCTGTTCGTGATATACCTGTGAGAAAGCTCCACAGCCGCTATCAGGGCGTCATCCTCGATACGTACCTTGTGATGATTCTCGTATTTCTCTTTCAACCCTCTCAGGATGGATATGGACTCTGCCGGCGTAGGCTCGTCCACCATGACCATCTGGAATCGCCTTTCCAGAGCCTTGTCGGATTCGAAATACTTCTGATACTCATCCAGTGTAGTGGAACCTATGGTCCTCAGTTCGCCTCTGGCCAGAGCCGGTTTCAGGATATTCGAAGCATCCATTGCACCGGAACTACGTCCTGCGCCCACCAGCGTATGGATCTCATCTATGAACAGTATGATCTCGCCGTTGCTGTCCACGACTTCCTTCACGACGCCCTTCAGTCTTTCCTCGAATTCACCCTGATATTTGGCACCGGCTATCAGTGCACCCAGGTCCAGAGAATAGATCTTCTTAGTCTTCAGATTCTCCGGGACATTTCCATTTACTATGTTCTGTGCGATGCCCTCGGATATCGCGGTTTTTCCGACACCCGGTTCACCGACCAGGATAGGGTTGTTCTTAGTCCTTCGGCTCAATATCTGGAGGACTCGACGGATCTCCTCGTCTCGTCCGATGACAGGGTCCAACTTGCCCTGTGCCGCCCTTTCGTTCAGATTGACGGCGAATTTTTCAAGAAATTCAAGTTTATTGTTTTCCATATTCTGTCTTCTCCTTTTGTTTCGTTTTTTTCAAGTACATTCCTCACGTCGGGCCAGGCCCTTCCGCCGGAATGACAATGCGTGACTGTGACCCGGACAATGCCGGATCGCCACAGGATCAGACAAAATATATTCCAGCTGCGGCCAATACTGACATTCTGTCAGTCTCGGTCGCAGCCGGAACAAGCGTATTTTTCTGGCGTTTGACTACTCTGCCTCAGTAGCCGGAGCTTCCTGGGCCGGGGCTTCCTGAGCCGGAACACCCTGAGGTGCAGCAGGGAACTGAGGACGGCTCTCCTCTATGGAGCGCTCTATCTGGTCAGTAACATCCATACCGCCTTTTGTATTTCCGCTGGTAGCGAATGAGGATACGATAGTCACCACAAAAACGAAAGCGACAAGCCCCCAGGTGACTTTTTCAAGAATATCAGCGGTCTGACGTACACCGAACGTCTGGTTGCCGGCAGCAAAGTTGCTGGCAAGTCCGCCGCCTTTTCCGTTCTGAAGCAGTACTACTATGGTCAGAAGTATGCTGGCAAGAATGACGAGAACAGCCAGAATTGTAAAAACTACGTTCATAATCTATCCTGAATTTTAATTTTCCAATCCAAGTTTTTCAATAAGGGCTGCAAAGTAAGCATTTTTTTCCGGATATGCCAAAATTAGTTTGTCATAAATCTTCCTGGCCTGCTCCGGATAACCCTGTTCAGCATATATTTGCGCCAAAGTTTCCGTGTAGAACTCCGGAGCATCCATATCGGTATCATGCCTGATCTTGCCCGAGTCGGACGAAGCCTTACGCGCAAGTTCCGCAAACACCTCATCGCCGGAACTTCTGATACCATCATACTGCGCCTGGGAAAAATAGTCTCCGCCGACCACTACCACAGACCTGCCATTCTCTTCCTGCCGCGTCTTTTCCTGCTGTCCGGATATGTAGGATTTCAAAATATTGTCCATATCCCTGTCAGCACAGTCCGCATGCCGCCTTTCCCTGTACAGTTTCACCAGAGACTTCCTTGAGGAAACGTAGAACGAAGCATCAGCCAGAGCCGCCATGGCAGTCTCGTCATCGCCCATGGCCATCAGTCTGGAACACAATTCCTTTCTAGCGTTTCCGAACCATGGATAAAGATTCACCACACCTACCAGCTCGTCCAGAGTAAGTGTCTTGAGATTTATATACCCTTCCATATTACCACTGCGCCACCGTAGCGTTGAAAATATCTTCCACGAGTTTGTCTATGATTTCAGTACAGATGGATGACTCCACCGCATCGAGAGACTGCGTGGCATCGAAATCGGCATAAGCCGAAAAAGACTGTTCTATATTGTCCTCGGGATACTTGTTGTTGGTAAAATATATCTTCACGTTGACTGTCAGACGGTTCTGGGCAGCGACCTCATCGGCGGTGACACCCATGGCCTTCACGTCATAGCCGATGATTTCCCCGACTATGTCCAGATCCCCGCCTTCGTCCACCTGCTCCAGTCTGGTCAGTCTCCTGAACTGATCCTTCAGGGCTTCAGTCAGCTCATTGCTCAGAGTAGGGTTCACCCTCAGGGCCTTGTATTCGAAATAATGTATGCTCACCGTATACACATCCGGCTGGATGGACGTTCCTGAAAAGGAATAGATTCCGCAAGAACGGACGACAAGCCCGATGATGGTCAGGGACACGATGAAAAGTATGGCTGATATTGTCTTTTTCATATTATCACATTGCGATTTATCCTATTCTTTATCCAGCGACTTGAGTTTGCGGTACAGTGTACGCTCGGAAATGCCGAGTTCCTCGGCCGCCAGTTTCCTGTTCCCTTTATATTTGTCCAATGCGAGTTTGATGAGTGCCAGTTCGGTCTTTTCTATGGACAGGTCATTTGCGGGATTCATGTCGGCCATATCCTGTTCCTGCCGTGGCTCGTTCCCCTGTCCTTTCGGCATCACACGTGCAGGCTGTTCATCCGGGTCTTCCCTTCCGGCATAAATGTCCGTCATGACAGTATCATCGCCGCCTCTCGTGCCGGCATTGGCCGCAGACGGCCTGATATTCACGTCTTCTCCGATAAGGGATCTCTCGGAGACATTGCCCCGGACAGGGGCACCATTTCCCATGACTATGGATTTCAGATAGTCGACATCCTGGCGCAGCTGGAATATTGTCCGTACGAGCATTTCCTTTTCCGAAGACGAAAATGACTCGTCCGCGGCATCGGCCTTGACCGGAAGAAGATTCGGATCCTCTTTCGGAAGGTATTTCGCAAGCGTCGCCGCATTTATCTCGCGTTTTTCACTGCCAGGCGTGGACTTTACGGACTCGATGGCCGAGACTGTCTCGGCGACATTCTTCAGCTGGCGGATATTTCCCGGCCAGCGGTAGCTCCTGAGCAGATTCACCGCTTCTTCTGTCAGGGAGACCTTCACCATATTGTATTTGGCGGCGAAATCAGAGGCGAATTTCCTGAACAGCAGATGGATGTCGTCTTTCCTGTCACGAAGGGCCGGCATGAGTACAGACACGGCATTCAACCGGTAATAGAGATCTTCGCGGAATTTCCCTCGCGATACGGCATAACGGAGATTCACATTCGTGGCCGCCACCACCCTCACGTCTGTCTTTAGAACTTTCGATGAGCCGACCCTGATGAATTCGCCTGACTGCAATACCCGCAGCAGCTTGGCCTGCGACGGAAGAGGCAGTTCCCCTACTTCATCCAGAAACAGGGTACCGCCGTCAGCTTCTTCGAAATATCCGCGGCGCATCTCTCCGGCACCTGTAAACGAGCCTTTTTCATGACCGAAAAGCTCGGAGTCGATGGTACCTTCCGGTATCGCGCCGCAGTTGATGGCGAAGTATTTCCCTGTCCTGCGAAGGCTGTTCTGATGGATGATCTTGGGTATGTTTTCCTTTCCGACACCGCTTTCGCCAGTGATGAGGACCGTAAGGTCTGTCGGCGCCACTGCCACGGCGATTTCCAGGGCCCTGTTCAAAGCAGGGTCATTCCCGATGATGTCGAACTTGTTCTTTAATGCCTGTAATTCCTGAGTCGTCATATCCTGCAAAGTTATGAAACAGTTTCGAGAATTCCCCAAAATCCAGGACAGAATTTCTGCATGAAAGCGACAAATGCATTCCAGATGATTATTTCAGAAAATAATATAACTTTGCCGATATAAAGTATCTGAAACACTTAGATTCTGTCAATATGAAAAGATTGTTGTTCATATTATCCGCCTTGTTATGGTGCATGACATCGTTTGCCCAATATAATATTGAGGTAGGATCCGTAGAATATCTTCCTTTGGAGCCGCCTGCCGGCTACGTAAGAAGCGCCAACTGGTCTTGCGACGAAGGGCTTGTCCTTACTGACCGCTCCGAAGCCGGGGCTATAGTCATGGTCGATCATTATTTCTCCGGAGCAGCTTATGTGAACTGCTCTTATGTTTATGAATACCTGGGCAGCTATGACAATAACTATCACGCCGGAAGAGGTACGAAGACCTATAGAATAACGTGTATCGGAGAAACAGTCACTATAAGCGAGACCCAGCTCAATCTCAACCCTGGAGAAAAACACAGGCTGACATTTGTAAGGAAAAACAGCCACGGCACTCCTGTATGGACTTCCAGCAATACGAATGTCGCTACAGTAAATGAGAGCGGGACTGTCACTGCCGTAAAATCCGGACACGCAGTGATCACCCTTGACCCGATAGTAGGAGAACCGCGTTTCTGCGATGTAACAGTCATACAGATCGACCCGGAAAGCATGAGTCTTGAGCCGGAATCCATAACTGTCAAGGCAGGAGACAAAAGCCGGTTCACATGCATATTCAAGCCATCCGGAGCCTCATCCGATGTTACCTGGACATCGTCAAATGAAAGTGTCGCTACTGTAAACTCCAGCGGAGTCATTACTGGCGTCAGCGAAGGATCGGCCCAGATAACAGCCGCTTCGGAAAACGGGCTCATGGCAGTCGGGACAGTAGAAGTCGTCCCGCTTCCTGAGCAGGTGATGCTTCCTTCGGGCCAGGAAATAAGATTAGGCTATCAATTCCGTCTTAATCCTGAACTGATTCCTGCAAATGCCATCTCGGAATATGAATGGGAGTCTGAAAATCCCGATGTCGCCACGATAGACGCATCCGGAAAAATAAAAGGCATAAGCAAAGGTTCGGCAATCATAAACGTAACTACCGAAAACGGAAAGACGGCGTCGTGTACCGTCACCGTCACAGACGCGCCGGAAGGCATGGATTACCGCAATGCCGGAGCGCGGATGGATGCGCTGAAAAGTCTTGTAAAGGAATCATTGAAGAATCTGTAAATCAAGGAAAATGGGAATGACTACTATTAAAAGACATTGCATATCTGCTGTTATTGTATGCCTGGCATCCGTTTCATGCAGCGACTACTTCGGTTCCTCCAGCCAGGGAACTGCCATGAATCCTGAAACCGCAGATGACCTGATACATAAGGCATCGATAGAATGGGGTGCATCAGAAGATGAGATTGTCTCGCATATGTCCGGATTCTCCCAGGTCGAGACCGGAGAATCCGGAAACATCCTGCAGTTCAAGACACCGAACAATAATGCAAGTATATCATACCGCTTCAATGAAAACGGGGAATTATGTGCCACTGTCGTCATATTGCCGACCGGAAGCGGCAATATCGACCTCCACTCACTACTCAGCGATTTCTCTTATGTCGGCGAACTTAACGAAGGGATTGTCTATGAGAATCCCATGGAAAATACGATGGCGGCAGTCTGGCAGCCGTTAGCGGAAAACGATGCTTATGATGCCATCGGATTTGCACCTGTCATATCGGATGACTATGAACTGATAGCTCCTGTCGCTGTTTCCACCAGCGAAGATGTTGTCTCCGGGATGGTCACTGCGACACTGTCCGGAAACGTCTCAGGAGTCGACTCTGATGTGGAAGCCGGATTCATATATGGCCGCAATCCTGTTCTGTCGGAAACCGAAGATAAAAAAGCGAGCATTTCGGCAAACGGAGATTTCAGCATTACCGTAAACGGGCTGCTGGACGATGAAGTATATTACTACTGTGCCTATGCCATCGTCGACAATATAGTCTACAAAGGGGAAACCATGTCATTCCAGACGGAGCAGCTCACATACACAATAAACGGAAAGCCATTCAAAATGGTCAAGGTAGAAGGAGGACCGACCGCGACTTTCAGCATGATGCAGACAGAATTGCCACACAACGCCGATTTCCGGATCGGGCCGGTCAATATAGGCAAGTTCGGCGAATTCGATCGTGGAGTGCCCCGGTATGAAATAAAACGTTTGATCGACAAGCTGCGCGAGCAGACCGGGCTGCCGTTCCGGTTTCCTACCAGAGACGAATGGAAATTTGCTGCAAGCGGAGGAAATGAAAGCATGAATTATACGTACAGCGGCAGCAATGATATCGATGAAGTAGCCTGGTACGGCGGCAACAGCGGAAATACGGTACACGATGTGGCAGGCAAGCGACCTAACGAACTGGGATTATATGACATGTCGGGAAATTACGCTGAAATATGCCAGGATGAAGGGGATATTTTATATTATATCGACGGCCCTTGCTATGGCGGGAACTGGAGCAGCGCGGCTTCGGACTGCAAGGTAACGAGCTGGAAAAGCGGTTCAGTATCCGGGGAGATTCCGGGAACTGATTTCGTGGAAAAGAATGCTTATGATACAAAATACATTGCAATACGTCTTGTATATTCACGGGAATAAGCGACAGATAAAGAGAAAGATTTTAGCAGATTTTCATTCCGGAAAGCGGAACAATCAGTTTATTTGTTATATTTGTACAAAATATGCCCGAATCCGGAGTTCGGACTGGAAACGGATATGACAAACCATTAAATAACAGACAAAATGAAAAAAAGTTTCAAAATCCTTTATTCTGCCGTGCTGGGTCTTGCAGCTGTAGCCTGCAGCTCACCTGAAAAGATGGCGGAAATGGCAGAGAACGTGAGTGTACAGTGCGATCCTGCCGTGCTTGAGGTTGTGGCCGGAAAAATCGAAGCAACTGTTTCAGTGACATATCCTGCCGACTACTTCCATCCTAAGGCTATCCTCGAAGTGACTCCTGTCATAGTTTATGAGGGTGGTGAAGCCAAGATGGCACCGTTCACATATCAGGGCGAAGATGTTCAGGACAACTACAAAGTCGTTTCTTCCGAAGGTGCCACCGTTACCGAGAAAGTAAGTTTCGACTATGTACCGGGCATGGAAAAAAGTTACCTCGAACTCCGTGGTGTAGTTAAATACAAGAAGAAAGCCGTAGAAATCCCTACCAAGAAAGTCGCTGACGGAGCCAACACTACCTACATGCTCGTATGCAAGGACGGAAAGGCAGACTACAAGGCTGACAACTATCAGGAAATCATCAAGCAGACAGCTGAAGGCCAGATCCTTTACACTATCAACAGCTCATACGTAAGAGGAAGCCAGCTCAAATCAGAGTCCATCAAGGCTTTCCAGGCTGCAATAGACGAGATCAAGGCCAACGAGCGCAAGGAAATCATCAATACCGACATCGTAGCTTACGCTTCACCTGACGGTGCTGAAGACCTCAATGCAAAACTTTCAGACAAACGTTCTGAAACTGCAGAAAAGGCTTTCGGGAAAGTCACCAAGAAGCATGAAGTTGACGCTCCTGTAAACGTCATCAGCGTAGGAGAGGACTGGGAAGGCTTCAAAGAGCTCGTTTCAGAGTCTGACATCGAAGACAAGGATCTGATCATCCGTGTTCTTTCCATGTACAGCGATCCTGCTGTCCGTGAAAAGGAAATCAAGAACATGTCCGAGGTTTACAATTCACTGAAGAAGGAAATCCTTCCTGAACTCCGCCGTGCAAGATTCATCGCCAACGTAGAGTTCACCAACTACTCCAACGAAGAACTTCTCGCCCTGATCGACGAGAACATCGATATCCTCGATGAAGAGGCTCTGCTCCGCGCTGCTTCAGTAGTGAAGGACAATGCCGACAAGGTGGCTATCTACAAGAAAGCTGTCGAGAAATACAACAGCGCACGTGCACAGTACAATCTCGCCGTTGTCTACATCAACTCGAACGATCTGGCCAACGCAAAAGCCGAGCTGGCAAAGGCTGCCAAGGATGCTGACTGGCAGAACGCAATGGGTGTCATCGCTCTCAGAGAAGGTGACAACGCTGCCGCAGCCAAGTATTTCGCCGCTTCCGGCAACGCTACATCAAAGGAGAATGCAGCTGTCCTCGACATCCTCAACGGCAAATATGCCGATGCTGCCGCCAAGCTGGCTTCAGCAGGAAACTGCTGCAACAAGGTACTGGCCTATATCCTTACCGACCAGCTCGACCAGGCTTCCGCTGCCGCTACATGCGGATGCGCCAAGACTTCTTATCTGAAAGCAGTCATCGCCGCACGTCAGGGCAAGGCTGACGATGTGAAGAAGTACATCGATGCCGCAAGCAAGGACAGCAAACTCGCAGAAAGGGCTACGAAGGATATCGAATTCGCACAGTACAGGTAATAATACCTGAACCGCTAAAGAAACCGGTCCTGAAACCTTTAGGGCCGGTTTTTTTGGAATCGGCCGACCATAAGACATCATCGCCAGGAAAACTGTTCTGAAATTTAATCATCGCAAATCAGTTTATGAGCAATATTACTAAAGAAGAGGCCCTGCTTTATCACTCTCAGGGCAAACCGGGGAAGATAGAGGTCGTCCCCACCAAGCCTCACAGCACCCAGAGAGACCTTTCTCTGGCCTATTCTCCAGGCGTGGCCGAGCCGTGTCTGGAAATCGAAAAGAATCCGCACGATGCCTACAAATACACGGCAAAAGGGAATCTGGTAGCAGTCATTTCAAATGGCACGGCCGTTCTGGGACTCGGTGACATAGGTGCATTGGGCGGAAAGCCCGTCATGGAAGGAAAAGCACTCCTGTTCAAGATATACGCAGGCATTGACGTATTCGACATCGAAGTGAACGAGAAGGATCCTGACAAGTTCGTGGAAGCCGTCAAGGCCATTGCGCCGACTTTCGGCGGAATAAACCTCGAAGACATCAAGGCTCCGGAGTGCTTTGAAATCGAACGGAGGCTGAAAGAAGAACTGGACATCCCGGTGATGCACGATGACCAGCACGGTACGGCCATCATTTCAAGTGCAGGACTTCTGAACGCCCTGGAAGTGGCAGGGAAGAAGATAGAGGACGTGAAGATAGTGGTCAACGGTGCCGGAGCATCAGCTATCTCATGCACAAGCCTGTACGTGGCCCTCGGTGCCAGAAAGGAAAACATCATCATGCTGGACAGCAAGGGAGTGATCACTTCCGACCGACCGAACCTGACGGAACAGAAAAAGCTCTTCGCCACCGACCGGCGCGATGTCCACACTCTCGCCGAGGCTATCAAAGGCGCTGACGTGTTCCTGGGCCTCTCACGAGGCAATGTCCTCACACAGGACATGGTGCGCAGCATGGCAAAGAACCCGATAGTCTTCGCCTTGGCCAATCCTGTGCCTGAGATCAGCTACGAAGACGCCAAGGCGTCCCGTGAAGACATCCTGATCTCTACCGGACGTTCTGACTATCCGAACCAGATAAACAATGTCATCGGATTCCCGTACATTTTCCGCGGAGCGCTGGATGTGAACGCTTCGGCTATCAACGAGGAAATGAAGCTGGCTGCAGTCCATGCTATCGCCGATCTGGCGAAAAAGCCTGTGCCTGACATAGTGAACGAGGCATACAAGGTAAATAATTTCACATTCGGACCTGATTATTTCATACCTAAGCCAGTAGACCCGCGGCTGATCACGGATGTTTCCATCGCAGTAGCCAAAGCGGCCATGGCTTCGGGTGTCGCACGCAAGGAAATCACGGACTGGAACGCTTACAGGGAACACCTGAAGGAACTGATGGGCTTCGAGTCCGAATTCATACGCCAGTTGTACACCACGGCGCGCACTGATCCGCAGAGAGTCGTATTCGCCGAAGGCAACCATCCGAACATGATCAAGGCTGCTGTAGAGGCCCGCTCAGAGGGCATCTGCCATCCTATACTGCTCGGAAATGATGAAAGGATAGCCAAAATCGCCCGCAGGCTGGAGCTGAATCTCGAAGGTGTGGAAATCATAAATCTGCGACACGACAACGAAGCTGCCCGCAGGGAAAGATATGCCAGCCTCCTGGCAGAAAAGAGGGCCCGCGAGGGTGCTACCTACGATGAAGCCTGCGACAAGATGTTCGAGCCGAACTATTTCGGGATGATGATGGTCGAGACAGGGGATGCGGATGCCTTCATCACCGGTACCTATACCAAATACAGCAATACCATCAAGGTCGCCAAGGAAGTGATAGGTATCAGACCTGGGCTGGAACACTTCGGGACCATGCACATCGTGAACTCGAAGAAGGGAACATACTTCCTTGCAGATACACTCATAAACAGGCATCCTGACACGAAGGCACTGATAGACATAGCCCTGCTGGCCGACCATACCGTAAAGTTCTTCAACCACGAACCGGTGATGGCCATGGTTTCATATTCGAATTTCGGGGCAGATACCGAGGGCAGCCCGAAGACTGTCCATCAGGCCGTGGATTATATCCAGTCAAAGTATCCTGAAATCCTCATTGACGGCGAGATGCAGGTAAACTTCGCTCTCGATGATCAGCTCAGGGACCGCAAGTTCCCGTTCAACAAGCTGAAAGGACGTATCGTAAACACCCTTCTTTTCCCTAATCTGAGTTCGGCAAACTCAGCCTACAAACTTATCCAGGCCATGAGTGATGCCGAGATGATAGGTCCTATCCAGATGGGACTGAACAAACCTGTCCACTTTACGGATATAGAAAGTTCAGTACGCGATATCGTGAACATCACGGCAGTAGCCGTCATCGATGCCATCGTAGCGAAGAAGATGGAGAACGGAGACTGTTAGCGCGGATTTTGGAATCTCCGGAAAAGATTCTATATTTGCAGCAGGATCGAAAATAAAACAGCAATTCTGGTTGCCGATAAAACGGTAAGACAGGATTGCTGTTTTCATTTATGAACAGCAGACTGTTATCTTCCCTTATCACGCCGGAATATCATTAATGTTCTTTAAATTATTGGTATTATGGTTACTGAAACAAAATTCGCACATTGCCCGGATGACGGGCCGGTGACAGTCGAAGGAAGTCTGCTGGTAGAGATGGTGGCAGACTGCGAAAAGGACGCGCTCAAGGCGCGTGATGTGCAGGAAAAGATCAAGTGCTATCTCAGAATGGCCGACCTGTGCAGGTCAAATGATTTCGCGTTCACGGCATTCCTGCTTTGTCACAAAGCCTGGGATCTGGCCATCGATGATGACTATGAACATCTGAGGATGAAAAACAAGGAATTCGCGCTCACTGCAGCACGGAATCTGAACCTGCTTCTGGAGAAGCTCCGGCCTGAAGGTCTGAAAACGAAAGATTATGTCAGAGAGACGCTGGACTACTACCATGACATCTACTGCGTGCGTTATATCGATTGACGGCAGATTTGTCTTCAGGATATTTTCTGACAGGAAAGGACAGGTTTCATCGCCTGCCTTTTCCTGTTTATTTACGACACTCCTTCGCGCATTATGGAATCCATATTTACAGCAGGATTACCCCCTATCGCGAAATAAGCATTGTTGTATGGCTCTCCGTAATTCTTTTTAAGGTCTGACACGACCATATCAAATGCTATCGCAAACATATCTCCCTTTAGGCTGGAAATATCTCTCCTCGCCAAAGAATATCCTCCCCTTCTTGTCCTTAATGGCAATGACAATACCCTTGAACGGATTCTGTTGATTGTGTTTTGATTGGTTTATAAGATTTTTGCGTTTTGGATATTTTCTCTAACTTTGTCTTGCTATGAAGAACGAATTAGGAAAATGGCTAATGGATATAGCCAAATATTTAACGACAGCAGTAATCCTTACCTCTATTCTTGGAGACATCCAGAATAAAATCGTACTGTATTCAGTGACTTTTGTTGCTGTTATTTGCTCATTAGGTTGGGGATTATGGCTCGTCAGAGATAACAATAAGAAACAAGATAAGGAGGAATAATTATGACAGGCGCAATTGTTATGATGATACTTGTTATCATTATCGCCAATGTTGCCGGTATCTATTACTGGAGACAGGACAGAAAAGAAAAAAAGACTCACAAGGCACAATAAGTCTTGCCGATACATTACAGAAAAGGACAGGTTTCATCGCCTGTCCCTTTTGTTTACAGAAGATTTTTCCGTTGATGCCTCAGCCGGCCCGGCCGGCAGCTCCCTCGGGGAGCGGGGCGCGAGTTCGAGTCCTCTGTAAAAAAAAGCAGGCCAGCTATATGCTGACCTGCCTGGAGCGGAAAACGAGACTCGAACTCGCGACCCCAACCTTGGCAAGGTTGTGCTCTACCAACTGAGCTATTTCCGC
>CALUQB010000044.1 GCA_944322815.1 uncultured Bacteroidales bacterium
TCCGGGGTTTCCTCCGGTTCATCTCCTTCCTGCACCTTTGCTACTGCCTGGAGGCGTTCCTCCAGCCGGGCGACCTTTTTCTGCAGGTCTGCCCTGACGCTCAATGCTTCTGCTAATTTCATATCTGTTATCTTTTATGACAAAGATAGCCCGCAGGTATGCCAAATCGCGGCACAAGTTTAAGATTTACTTGTTCCATTTAATGTCATTCCCGTAATTCCTTACTTTCAGATAAATATTGCCCATTTTCTTCAACGCCTCATCAATCGCCTTTATGTTTTCAGCAAGTTCCATCAGTTTTGTCATATCCATTTCCGGCTTTAGCTTGATACACAGACAGCGATGATATGGTAATTTCACATAAAGGTATGTATCACCCGATTGGTATTCGATATAATATGGATAACCAAGCTCTTCCAAAATCACAGGAAGAACCGATTCTATTGTTGAAGCACCGACATTGAGCCGCTTGCGCAATTTCAATATATCCGCATTCATTTTCTGCCATTCGGCGTTCCATTGCGGCAGTTCTGCCGCTATCTGTAGCAATTTAGCCCCGAATCCGTCGGAATCATAGCCTGTTTGAATCGGATGATATGGACTTACATAAAACTCCATATCATCCAAAGTCAGGAAGCTGCTCATATAAAAAAATGGGCGTGTGCCGAAAGTCCTGTACAAATGTATGCAGTATTTGAGCCGGTCACCCAAAAGGATCTCTTGACCTGAAAGAAAGTTGTTGCCCTGGGAACCATCATTTGGTATAACCCGGCAGTTCAGACCGGAAGTTCCTGACAGATTCTTCACGATTTCTCCGAAATCGGCTTTCGTACACCTGCAATAATTGTAATAGCCAGACACATAGCATACATCTGACAATTTGGTTTCATAAAATTTTTTCCTGATATTGCTTATGTCTTCGCCTTGTTTCAGACGTTTGGTGACACTCTTGTTTTTCATATTAATATATACTTCATATTCAACTGATTATTTCAGTTCCATGTAGCAAACCCGTCCTAATTTTCTCATCCATTCGTGGTGCTGTTCATACGAATGACGGTCTTCGCATACCCATGCTATCTTCAACGGAAAATACTTTGGCAAAACAGGTTCAGGAGCATAGCCATCAGTAAGGAATATCAGACCGTCGTATTCTTTCCCATGTTTCGCCGCATAGTCAATGGCAGGCTGAAATGACGTGCCTCCTCGTCCTGATACGTCCATTTTCGCTACTGCCTTCTCCAATGTGACCGCATCGCCATGAAGCTCCCAGTCAAACTGGATTACATCTATGGTCTTGATACCATATTTGAAAAACCTGTTGATGACACCGAAAAAATATTCCAGCATATCTGATGAAATAGAACCACTCGTATCCACTGCTATCAGAAGGCCTGTAGTAAAGTCGAATTTGCTGCCCATCTGCTGGAAACCGTATCTCCGGCTCGGTC
Source organism: uncultured Bacteroidales bacterium (assembly GCA_944322815.1). Taxonomy (GTDB): domain Bacteria; phylum Bacteroidota; class Bacteroidia; order Bacteroidales; family UBA932; genus Cryptobacteroides. The sequence goes on from CALUQB010000044.1 coordinate 1,452, forward strand.
TCATACGCGTGAGACAACGTTTCGTCGAGATAATGGAAGCACGGAAAGAATTGAGGATTTTCCTGTAGTCGATACGGGAACGGCTGCTGGCCACTATCTGCTCTGCCATACTGCCCGCAAGCGACCCCCAATCCTTTATATTTCTGACTATGTCGTTTATCATTTCCGACATGGAACTGTCCTCCTCCCACAATGCAGTCCTGTCTTCAGCTGATTCTTCCGTCATGGCTTCTGCAACACCGTCGCTTTTCATTCCCAGCTCTGGATCACCATTTCCACAATCCTGCTCACTCACATCCTGCTTCTGTCCTGCATTAGAATCAGCCGGTCCGGTTCCTGAATCCGGTTCTGAATCCGGACTGCCATTGTCCGCTGTCATACCTGAATCCGGATCCATTTCCGAACCTTCAACAACTCCCGTCTCCGAATCAGAACTTGTCTGGTCGTCTCCCCCAGTGGACAAATGAGCCAGATACCATTCATAGCTTTGTCCTTCAGGCAATCCCGCCGAGTCAGGGGAATCAATGACGCAATAGCTGAACCTGTAGTTTGACCATATCGCCATATCGCTGGCAGCCAACATCCTGCTTCCGGAGCAATGTTCCGGTCGTCGTTCATACGGATGCTTCAGAAAAAGGCGGATCATCTCGATACCGACCGTCTCTTCCAAAGCATTGTCGCTAAGACTGCCAATCATACCAGGATTGTACTCTATCCGCCCTTTCCCTGTTCTGACCGCACAGCAGATATTGGGATTCATCACCAATTTGTGCGTACAATAGACGGCAAAGAAAGCAGGCTCTGACAAGAACCATTGTTCCGCCAGATGCCTGAACCGCTCTTCGGCAGCGACCGTCAGTCTGCTTTCTTTCATTGTTTTCATGACCGACCGGCTTTACAGATTTTTGACAAACTTCATAATATCCTTATACAGAGCCGGTTTCTGTGTCATTATAAACAGCACCGCATGAGGATAATCGTTGCTCCCGAACAATGATACCCAATGGGCGTATGCTTCATTTTTCTTGTTCGAGGCAAGATGTTTAAGGTATGACTCCAAGGCAGAAGATATGACATCCTTGTTTTCTTCTACATCATTCCCTGTTTCGAGGAAACGGAACATGGATTCGTTAAGCATGGACAATTCGTGCAGATGGAGTTTATAGACTTTCGAGCGGTACTTGTCCCATTGGAGCAGGACATCGCTTCCTGCCAATGTATTTTCAGAAGTGACGAACTGGATGAATTTTGCAGCGGTTTTCGTCCCCACGATTCCGGAAATGAGCTTTTTGTCTATTGGTTCCAACTCCGGCCTGCCGCTGATAATATCCGACACACGCTTCCAGCTGCGTCTGTCCGGATGTCTGTCCAAGTCTGTCCCTTCCCCGCTGTCATCATCATCCAACCAGTTCTGTTCCTTCGAAATAAATGCTATGATTCTCCTGTCCACTCCGTTTTCTTCTGCCCAAATAAGCCATTCGGATACAGTCGGCCTGAACCAGTAGATATTGAATCTGGAGACTAATGCCGGGTCAAGGTCCGTCAGCTGATATTCGTCTCCGTCATTCACGGCAGAGATGATGCGGCTTCCTGCAGGGAGTTTCCGTCCCGCCAAAGTCCTGTTCAGCGTCAGGTCCATGACTGTCTGCAATATCTCCGGTCTGGACCTGTTCAGTTCATCAAGGAAAAGGACAATCGGCTCACCGTCGGTCGGAAACCAGTATGGTGGGAGAAAGTCGGTCTTGCCGGATGCTTCGTTCTTGTGAGGTAGCCCGATAAGGTCTCCGGGGTCACTCATCTGTCCCAAGAAAAAGGATATGACTTTCTGCCCTTTCGACAGATAGTATTCTGCAAGGATTTCGGACTTGCCTATCCCGTGCCGTCCGACGAGCATGATATTCTGTTCTGGTGGCGTCAGGTCGAGAATCTTCTTCAGTTCTCTGGTGTTTACCGTTACATTCATATTATTATGTTTACCATGTCATCATTTGAAAATTGAACTGCGCCCCAAATATCCTTTGGACTCGGCAATGGCGAGCAATGCCTTGTGTATCAGCCGAAATTCGTATCCATGCGACTTTTCGAAAGCTCCGGAACTTCTTTCCGTGAAATGGATATGATGTGCATATTCATGGATAGCAGTACCTATGTTCATAATATCGTCACCCCATCCTCCATGCACATATATCAGATGCCTGACCGGATAATACGTTCCGAGCCTCCGTCTGTATTTCCTGTCTGTCAAGACAATACTGAAATCAACTTTCGGCTGATAGATATCCAGGAGTATCGCTTTCAATTTTTCCGCCGTCATATCAAGTTTTGGGAACTGCATTTTCTAGTATTTTCTTTCAGAACATTTTGTCCGGTAAAAATAAATACCGGCTGTGCCATATCGTGACACTGTCGGAAAATTATTGTAAAGTGCCACGAATGGCTTATACGGCCAAATATGGACACAACGATTGCAATGGTTGCAATATCAATGAAAATTGGGCAGTATTCAGAACTATTTGTTATTTTTGTATGAAATGAGTCAGCCTGCGGTGTCCATAGCACGGTGGTGAACAGCACCAATGGCTACAAAACATGATTTTATGCTGTACCCTATCGGAATCCAGAATTTTGAGGACCTCAGAAAAGGAGGTTATATCTATGTGGACAAAACCGAACAGATACACAGGCTTGTATCTACGGGCAAATATTATTTCCTGAGCCGTCCCAGGCGCTTCGGGAAGAGTCTGCTCGTGTCCTCGATAGAGTCGTACATGAGCGGCAGGAAAGACCTTTTCGGAGGGCTTGCATTGGAAAAACTGGAGACGGAATGGGCTGCATATCCGGTGCTGCATCTCGACTTGAGCGGAAAGGCGTACAATACTGAAGAGGCTCTCCCGAATGTATTGAATTACCATTTGGAGCAATGGGAGAAGGCATATTCAGCAGAATGTATAGACAACAATCCTGAAACACGGTTCAAAAGAATCATAGACGCAGCATACACTGCAACGGGACGCCAGGTAGTGATTCTCATTGACGAATACGACAAGCCGATAATCGACAACCTGGACAATATAGAACTTCAGGAATATTTCAGAAGCCTGCTGCAGGGATTCTACGGAGTGATGAAAGCCAAGGACGGCAGCATTCGGCTGGGATTCTTGACAGGGGTGACCAAAATCGGGAAACTGAGCGTATTCAGCGGGCTCAACAACCTTAACGACATTTCAATGGACCCTGAATACTCGGACATCTGCGGTATCAGCGGCTCCGACCTGCACAAGTATTTCCCCGAATCGGTCAAGGAACTCGCAGAAAGGAACAGTCTGACCGAGGATGAATGCTATTCCAAACTCAAGGAAATGTATGACGGCTACCATTTCAGCGAAGACTCTGAAGGGATGTACAACCCGTTCAGCCTCCTGAACACGCTCCAAAAAAAGAGATTCAGCGAGTACTGGTTCGAGACCGGCACACCGTCATTCCTTGTAATGGTCATGCAGCGGACATCATTCGACATCACTACGCTTTCCGACGAGGAAGTGGATTCGACGCTCTTGAGCAGCATAAACACGATATTTGAAAACCCGATTCCTCTGCTGTATCAGAGCGGATACCTTACCATTACCGGCTATGACAGGGAATTCGGTCTTTACCGGCTCGGATTCCCGAATTCCGAAGTCAAGACTGGTTTTCTGAACTTTATTTTCCAGTATTACATTCCGGGTGAGCCTACATCCGGAATCACCCTCATCTCAAAACTGGCACGTGCAGCGTGTACAGGCAAGCCGGAAGAGATGATGCGCCTCCTAGAAGGCCTGTTCGCAAGGGCAAACTACCAGATCCAGGGTGATGCCGAGCGCGACTTCCAGTATGCCATGTACCTCATATTTGAACTCCTCGGAGAATATGTCCGGACTGAATACCAGACAAGCAACGGACGCATCGACATCCTACTGCAGACCGAAAGCTACATCTACATCATTGAGATCAAGACCGACGGCAGCGCCGACGAGGCCTTGGCACAAATTGAGGAGAAAGGCTACGCCAAAGCATTTGCCGACGACAGCCGCAGGATCTTTAAAATAGGCGTGAATTTCGACAAGTCATCCCGCAGAATCGAGGAATGGAAAGTCGTATAACATTATTCAGACTTCAGTCCGATTACAACAACTTCAATGCAATGGCGGCACAGGCTTCCGCATCGGCAAGCGCATTGTGGTGGTTCTCCATGCTGTAGCCGCAAGCAGCTGCCGAAAGATGAAGCTGATGACTCGGAATGTCAAGGCATCTACGTGAAGCCGCAAGAGTACAATAAAATTCGTATCCGGGGTATTCCATCCCATATTCTTCAAATGCAGCCTTCAGGCAACTTTCATCAAAGGGACGATTGTGGGCGACAAGGGGAAGTCCTGCAATTCGTCCTTCTATCTGTGCCCAGACTTCAGGAAACCTGGGCTGATTGTCTGTATCCCCGTGCGTAAGCCCATGGACCTCCGTTGTCCAATAAGTGTAATAATTGGGTGTCGGCTGGATTAGACTGTAAAACTTATCGACAATCTTTCCTTCCCGGACTACCACTACTCCGACACTGCATATGCTGGAACGCCGTCCGTTGGCTGTTTCAAAATCTATTGCTGCAAAATCCTGCATGGTCAATCATTTTTATACAAGTTATACATGTCAGCCACCCATCCTTTCATTGTCTTTCTCAAAGACGCCGGAGAGATGACCTCTATCATTGCGCCTACATGAAGCAATCTCATGACAAAGTCATAGGTTGGAGTCAGGAAAAACTCAAAATCCGCATACTCCCCATTATCTTCCAGCAACTTCTGGCTGTGATGCAGAGGAAGAGATTTTATATATGGGATATGGTTTCCGTATGCCCTGATGACTATACGCTGAGGCTTCATGCTCTTGTCCGTGACAATTCCGTAATAATTCGAGAAATAATCCGAAGCGGAAAAATCTTTCGGAAGCTTGAATGTGTCATCCGTCATTTCCAAATCCTCTATGCGGTCAAGCCCGTAAATCCGCAAATCATCATATTGGACATTGCGTGCCAAAACAAACCAGCGGTCTTCAAACAATTTTACGCAGTATGGCTCAATGGCAAACTTATGGCTTTCAGTTTTGTTGAACCGGCAATAAGTGATTGATACAACACGACTTTCCCTCATAGCATCAAGCAATGCCGACAAGTGGTTGCGTGCTGACGGAATGCTGTTGACGATAATACGGTCCTTCAGTGAAAAGTTCTCGCTGATGAGATTGCTTACGGCAAACGAGTCGAGCATCCATTTTTTAAGCTCATCCTCGTCAATATCCTCCGGATTCTCTATATAATAGAGGTAGCCGCCTGCCCTCTGGCATGAGATTATTATACCGAACTGACTGAAAATGGCATCTTTCCAGCGGTTGAAGGTAGAACGGCTCAAGGGTTTATAGTCACTCAGGTCCTTATTGCGCTCCCAGCGCTCGGAAATCTCCTCCAAAGAAATTTTTCCTGCTCTCCTGATAGTGTCTATCAGCCATGTGTACTTTTGAAGCTGTTGCATATTTCAGTATGTTTGGTTTCCGTAAAATTAATAAAACTATGGCATTTATATGTCGTCCAATACTCCGCCGGTAAAATTCATCGCAAATTAATGCCCAACATGTCTCACTTTTATACACAACTCCAGATTTGTTGAGGGCTTTCCATAGATAGTTTTAGGGAAAAGTTATTTTTTCGATACTTGTACCAATAAATGGAACATCATGGCTGTATCTTTGTGCTGAAATTCCCAAAGTAGCACATAATGAGAATGTTAAAAATCCACAAGGAAGCTGACACCCCTATAGACATAATGAATCCGGCACAAATCATGAATCGGATACGAATCAAAAGAATCAAAAGTGTGCTTGAGGCATTCGAGCATATCGTTGAACTGGCTAAAGACAGTAATCTTGACGATATTTACTTCAGGACTGCTTCCAAATATATCAAGTACGCATCCCGCAAGCTGGCTTTGTCACAGATGCAGACTGTCCTGTTGGCGCTCTTCGTGGACAGGAGCGAGGATAATCAAATCAGAATTTCTGAAATCGCATCTTACTCAGGATGCCGCACGACCAAAATACTGAGGCTTTCTTCAGAAATAGATGTGCTTGAAAGCAAACACTATCTGCGGGCTTCACGTTCGCACGACAGGCTTTCCTACCGCGTTCCCGGAGCTGTCCTGAAAGCCCTGAAGGAGAACCGCCCATATATCCACACAACAGAGCCTATATCCGACCTTCATTCGTTTTTTGAGAGGTTCAATGATTTGATGGAAGAAATGAATGACAATGAGACAACGCATGAGGTACTTCTTCATCAGACCGATGAATACCTTTCCGAAATCAAGGATTCTTATTTTGTGCGGTCGCTGAAAAGGTTCAGCCTCGACGATGAAAACAGGCTGCTGTTCATCTACATGGCTCATCTTTTTGTGGAAAACAATGATGACCGTATCGGATTCGTTGACCTGGAGAACCTGTATGACGACAATAAAATCCCCAACTGGTGCAAAACCGAACTCCGCGGACATACCTCGGAACTGTTTGACTGCAATTTGATTGAAAATGTGAATGAGGAAGGCATGGCCCGTTCGGACTGCTTCAAGCTGACAGAATATGCCAAGTCCGACGTGCTTTCGGAATTGGATTTGAAAATCAAGGCAAAGTCCAGGGAAAGTCTGATAAAGTTTGACTCGTTCTCTGAGAAAAAGTTGATTTACAATCCTTCCGAGAGAAGCCAGATAACCGAACTTTCCTCCATTCTTTCCGCAGACCGCTTTTGCGAAATCCAGTCACGGCTGCGCAATGCAGGAATGAGGACTGGGTTCTGCAGCCTTTTCTACGGCTCTCCCGGTACGGGAAAAACAGAAACGGTATATCAGATAGCACGTGCTACTGGACGCGACATACTGCGGGTGGATGTTGACAAAATCAAAAGCTGCTGGGTCGGCGAAAGCGAGCAGAACATGAAAAAATTGTTCGACAGATACCGCAATATCTGCAAGGATTCGTCTCTTGCCCCGATTCTTCTTTTCAACGAGGCCGATGCCATTCTCGGCGTGCGTATGGAAGGGGCTACCCGCGCCGTGGACAAAATGGAAAATTCTATACAGAATATCATTCTTCAGGAGATGGAGTCCCTTGAGGGCATAATGATTGCCACGACAAACCTCACAGGCAATCTTGACAAGGCTTTTGAACGCCGCTTCCTTTACAAGATTCAGTTCAACCGTCCCACTGCCGATGCACGCTACCGAATCTGGCAAGCCATGCTGCCGTCGCTGACGGAAAACGATGCGCAGACTCTTGCTTCCCAGTTTGACCTTTCCGGCGGAGAAATCGAGAACATTACCAGAAAATATACAGTCAACGCCATCCTGTCGGGGCAAGATGGCATTGACCTGCAGTCGATAATCGAAATTTGCCGGAACGAACGCATTTCCGATTCCGTCCGGGCAAAAATAGGATTCCGGATATGATTCCAATTATTCTGCAGCCATGGAATTTAATACAAGTCTGATGACATTGACGACATCAACGGCATCGGTGATGTTTGCCATTATCTCCTCTTTCTATGATTGTATACCCAGAAGTGCATAAAAGACTTCCGGACAATCCGGAATTTTCCTAAACCTGTCAGGGAACAGTGGATCGGAACGGGTGATGGTTTTCATAAATGGGATTTCTTGAAGTCTTCATATTTTTCCAAATATCTTCTCATCAGCTCGGCACGCCTTTCCAACAGTTCGTTGCGATTATCGTTATCCATATCCTCCAGTCCAACCGTAAAATCATACTGCTCCCTGATTTTTGAATCGAAAAGGAGATAAGGGAACCGATGCTGCAGATATAGAATTGCTTCCTCGACTATTTTCGGACCGTTGTCAATGTCGGTGTCATAATAAAATGCTAATGGAATACTTTCATCTGTCATTTGTTCGTAAGGCAGTCGCTCAAATTCTTCAACAGTATATTGACCTTTCGCAGAAAACAGTGATGCCGACCACCAGTAAGTGTCTTCGCGGAGATATACATCGTATGTCCTGCCGTCCAATTCATTGTAAAAGCAGGCATCCCATTGTCCCGGACACGGGCCGGTGATTTTCCATTCCAGGTTTATAACTGTCTTTACAGAATCAGGCGTCTGGAAACACACTCTGTCTGGATTGAACTGCAGCAGCGTACTTTCTGGCAATACAGCACCATTCTTTGCAACATATATTTTTGTGTAATCTGTATCGACGGGAATTGGGTGTGCATAACGCTTTACGATTTGGCTTTCGTTTTCCATAAAAATTATGGTATCGGATAGATCTACGATATAATCACATTTATATTCAATGAATTTATTCACAAAATCATTTCTTAATATACCAGTATTCCGTGGTATCTGAGAAATGGCAACGACAGCAATCCCGAATTCTTTGGCAGTGGACTTCAGGGACTTTAATATAGCCTGTACTTCCTGTTTGCGATCTTTTATCTTACGGATTCCTTCTGGTCCCGTCATTAACTCAAAATAATCAACTATCTCCAATTTTATCCATTTATCTTCGACAAGATGCTTTACCTTATCATGAAAGTCCTCTGTCTTCAAACAAGACGTGTCATCCATGTATAACGGAGATTCTTTCAAATTACGGCAAAGACAATCCAAATCATCCGATTCTTCTCGTGTTATCTCCACGGCTCCGTTCAACTTATGAATGGAAATTCCTGATTCGGTCTTTATCAATCGCTTGGCAATCTGCACTGCAGGTGCTTCCAAAGAAAAGTATGCCATCGGAATATGACTATCAACGGCAACATTTCTGGCAATATTCAACGCAAGTGCTGTCTTCCCTACGGAACCCCTACCGGCAACAATTACCAGTTCAGAAGGATGCAGTCCTCCTGTTATCTTGTCCAAGTACGGAAATCCTGTCGGAATGGAGTTTTCTTGCATAGCTGTGCCCTTGCTTTCTGCTTCCATAGTAATCTCTTGATTTAATTTTTTTTCTTCAAAGAGAACACGATGATATGCTAAATTATAACACGACATCCATATAGGATGGTTTTGACTATAATTTGCAATAATGTTCGGTCAATTTTTTATTGTATTTCTGGTATGTTTCAGGGAAATGTGCCTTGAGATAGCCGCACAAATATGCGAAATAAATATTACACAGAAAAAAGTTCTTGTCTAAAAAAGAAGCTGAAAGATCATACCGCAAATTTTCTGCCCAGAATTTTGCCAGTTCCTCTTCTGTGTAACCGTTTGCAATCCCACCACTGATGAACCGTCGTTTCATCTCAAAAAGATCTTCTTTTATCCAGTTGCCTACTGACGCCATTAACCGTTCTGACTCTTCAGGCGTAAACCCCGCTATCCTCTGCACTATCTGCATCAGCTGCTCTTCATAGACAAGCACACCATAAGTGTCGTCAAGAATATCAGATATGCCGGACAGAGGATAAGAAATTTTTGACGGGTCAATATAATGTGACATCAATCCCGGGAATTTATCACTTTGCGACAATATTCCGGAAAGAGCAAGTTTTTGAAAATTGTCCGGTTTCACTCTGTGCAACATCCGGATACTGTCTTTGTCGGAGAAACAAAATATATCGTCTGTCCTTCCCTCCGAAAACAGGGCAAATGTCATTTCATCATCCAAAGGAATAGTATGATAATCTATATTGCACTCTCTTGTCACATTCCCTATCAGTTCCAAAAGAGCGCTTTGTACGAAACAAAATATGACCGGACCTGTTTCTATTAACCCGGTATATTGACTTACTATATCATTATCTGAAGAATCCGATGTTATCGGCACATATTCAGATATTGGCTTCTTACTGAGCAGAATCTCTTTTCCGTAGTCAGTAACAGTAGAATGAATTGTATAGATCAGTTTGTTTTCGCAATCTGATGATATTTTATATTTTTTCAGAACCTGATTTATTTTAACTTTATCTTCTCTGTCAAAACCTATGAACCTGACGACTTTCGCCACATTATCATTCCCATATCTGCACTTCAGGTGATTAATGGCTGATTCACGACTGCCTTCTTTGTCAAGAATTAACCATAGAATTGGATAATTGGAATCTGAATCATTGAGAAACCTCTCATTTAAACCGTATTTTACGGGGTCAATTTCCGTAATATCAAGCAAGTAATTTATCAGAGAACTGAAAATCTCGCAAAAACTCGATGATATAACTCCACCATTTTCCCTGACAGCTTGAAACAAATCGTATAATATCAGGAAATAATTGGTATAGCCCAATTCCTTCACCATACGGAGTTCGCTTTCAAGCCGACTCCAATGCGCTTCGTCATCGCATCCTTTAGCTGTAAGAGCGGCAGTGCAGAGATGCTCCAGATATTCAAACTGGGAACAGTTGTCAGGTACAGGATAATCCGGCAATTCCGGAGGGCACTCTATACTGTACCGTTCTACCTTATCCAAGACTTTCATCGTATTGCTGACGGCTTCAGGATGATCAGTGAAAAGCGCAAGCATCTGTTTCTCGGACTTGATATACTCTTCACCCGTGTATAATGGACTATATTTTTCACCTTTGTAGAGATATTCTTTAAACATCACATCCTGCAGGACTGCATCTTTTTTCAAAACGAAATGCACATCATTAGTGGCGACGACATCCACGCTGTGCTTTTCAGCAAGGTCGAAAATCACAGCATTGACTTTGTCCTGCATTTCCTTGAGATTGTGTCCCTTGCCTGATTTTGACCATTTGTGCGACATGACCTCAAGGTAGAAATCGTCTCCGAAAACCTCCCGATACCATTCTATGGCAGCCACTGCCTTGTCCAAGTCATCATGCAGCACAGCCTGCGGAATCTCTCCTGCAATGCAGCCCGACAGTGCTATCAGTCCTTCATGATGGGCAGCCAGCACATCGTGACTTATACGTGGCTTGCCATAATATTCACCTTCAATATTGCCTAAGGTCACTATCCTGACAAGATTCCTGTATCCGGCAAGATTCTTCGCCAAAAGTGTCAGATGAAAGCATTTCCTGTGGAAAATATCTTTGATTTTGTGGTCATAATGGTCTGTAAGATTAATCTCGCAGCCGACAACAGGTTTGATATCCGGAAACCTTTGTGCTATCTCCAGAAATTCAGGGACACCATACAGTGCTCCGTGGTCTGTCAAAGCCAGCCCAGCCTGTTCTAAGCTTCTGGCCCGCTTGAAAAGCTCATAAATATTTGCGACTCCGTCACAAACAGAGTATCTGGAATGAACATGAAGATGTGCAAATGCCATATCGTTTCAATTATAAAGCATTATCCGTACTGATTATTTTGTGCAAAATAAATCCGATGATAAGCCAAAACACGGCTCAAGTATACAATAAAACGAGTTTAAAATAAAGCCGGAAATTCACTGAAAAAACATTGTCAGAAATTTCCGGCCGCTCGCCTATTCAAGTCAATGATTTTCGTACAAATCTACCGCCCTTGTTCATCAGCCGATTTCAGAAAATCATTGAAAATTTCCGTTATATATGCGTCATTGCATTTAAGGATATCATCCGGCACCTGCCTGTTCTTGAAGCTATCGTAATCAGCAATTTTTCCAGGGGCATACAACGGACGGTCAAGAAGAACCGGATTGTCATGTCCGTTTTTATCCGCATAGCGGACACCGTCTCTGTAAATGTAACCGGCAGAGGAATTGCCGACTGAAAACTCGCAATTAATGTTAATTCTGTTGTCGTAAGCGTTCTTGTAACAACCAATAGCTTTGGCAGTCCAATATGTAATCTTTTCTTCGGCCTTGTTGGCAGCAAGGACTTTTAGAAGGAGCCAAACGCGCAGGTAATTGGCAGGAGTAAATGTTTCAGAAGTCATGATGATGTCCGACTCCTTATATTCCTCTCTTACTGCTTTCTGCAAGGACACGACCAAGTCCTGAGAAGACAATAAACTTGAAAAGCGCTCGTCCCGATATTCATTATTATATGCCTGCAAATAATCATACTTGCCGAAAGACATGCCGGAAGCATCCCATGTATGATAATAGATATGCCCCACCGCATCACTCCACCCGCAGAGGAAGCGATATAGCCGGTAGAAATTGGAAAGCCTGACATCGTCACTATGGGAAAGACCTTCTGTCGCACACTCATTGTCAATACTGTCATACAACAGCCTGAAATTGTCAAATCTGTTCTGAAGTTGTCGGACTGAGTCCTGTGTCCAACTGCCGTCATCAATTTCGCTCCAAAGGACAGACATGTCGAAGAGAATACTTGGATGTCCCTCATATTGCAAAATGATCCTGTCAGCCTCTTCTTCTGAAGCAGAATCCTTAACGAAATTGTAGAATGAACGTTTCATTCTCTCGTCATGGTCAAACCAGCATGAGACTTTCACATTAGGAATCTTTTTTGAGAAAGCATCATCCCTCAAGCTGTCGAATGACAGCAAAGCACCGATATTTTCAGCCTGTTCTATAATCTGAACAACATAACGCCAATCAAGAGTGGTTTCGGAATCGTTTCTGCGCACGCGTCCATATTTCTTGTCAAGTACATTTTTGGCCATACGACAGGAAAATAAGAAAATATCATGCTTGAATGAATTGTAGTCGCCGAACTTCTCGCAGAAACTGATAAGTGGCAGCAGCATGTCTGCATTTTTTCTCAATGCATTAAAAATAAAGACTATATCATCTCCTGCCTTATTATCAAATGCCTTATTGAATGATGAAAGCACCTTCTTTAACTTCTCATCACTATCGATAGTTTCATATAACTTTTTCAATGCCCTGAATCGTCTATGCACATTGGCAAGGCTATCATTCCACCTATGAGTGGAATCATATTCTTCTGATTCATCTCCAGCAGTTTCTGTCTTTTTCAAAAACATGTCCTTGGGGAGAATATCATACTCCGTGCCTTCCTTCCACACCTTCTCCTGAAGCAACTGCAACTGCCAGTACCAAACATAAAAGTCATTGCTCAGGTTGTCAGAAGTCGCTTCCTTATCTTTATTACGATGCTTCCAGAACCAGTCTTCTCGTTCCTCCCATTCATCTGAAAATTGTTTTCTCTGGCTTTCATCTTTCAGATTGCCTATCAGGACCGGTTTCAAATTTTCTGTTGCAGTCAGCGGCTCTCCTGTTGTGTTTATGACAACGAATGTCTCTTCCCCATGCAGCCGGTCACCCATGTCAAAATAGACAAAGTGAAGCTTGTTGATGACAAAGTCTACAAATGAGGACAATTCATAATTACGTTTTCTTAATTCGTACAGAGCGTCCTCTATATGCTTGACTGCGCTGATTATGGCCTGTATTGACGCATCTTGGTCGTATTCCCTATAATACCAGTCAACATCGGTAATATTTTCAACTTTATGGTCTTCCATAATGAAGCAATGGTAAACCAGGTCACTGAGGAAAGACAAAGTGCTTTCCCTTATCGCATATTGCAGTTGAGGTTCCTGATCATCCTTTTTTTCAAAATCAGTCATCAGCAATGATTCCAGCTGTCTGTTGTGGTTTGCCATCATATTCAACACACCCAACATGAGATAAAGGGTGGTCAGACGCTGCTGCCCGTCACACAACTGAATCTGACCTTTAGGCTCTTCATATCCGTAAAGTATTCCCAAAGTCATAGCATCACCTTTTTTATAACCGTCAATGATGCCTTCAATAAACTGTGTCACGAGTTGGCCTTGACCTTTTTTGTTCTGATCGTACGTCTGCCGTCCCCAGCAGTAGTCCCTTTGCAAATCGGGGATTACAATTTTCCAGTTTCCGGAAAACAAATCTTTGAGACTATATTCTTCTCCACTTGTCAAATGGTTATTATTTTTCATATAGTGTTTCAGTTTGCTTGATTATCTCATTATAATTTTCAACTATTTCCTTCGCCCGCCAATCTGATTTGGCGAATTTTGAAACCGAATGCAGAAGATTCCTGCTTTGGAAACCAGCATTAACATCGAAGAATGTCCTTTTCTTTTCTTCGAAAGTCTTATTCCCGAATTCGGAATTGTTACCTTTATACAACAGCACCAGATTTCCGATGGAGTGCTCGGTAATTTTAGCCTCTGACTCACTTTCTATCTCCTCTCGTGCAAGCCATGTGCCGTCTCCTGCCGTTATTGCGGCCTTTTCTTCTTCTGAACATTTTTCGTCATCACCCCTCCAATAATCTCCAGTCTCATCCGTATGATAAACTTTCGACTTCGGAAAAATATGCTCTAGAGACTTCTCTGTCCATACAGTAAAGTCGAATTTCCTTCCGCAAAACTTTCCGGAAACATTCAGTCTGTTGTCTTCAACAACATTCAAATACATAAGATATACATAACATTGTCTTTTTGCGGTATTGAACGCAGCCTTGTCCAAAAGTGCGGAAAGGAAAGACTGTTGGACACTGTCAAGTTCTTCTTTTTTGTCGGGAGTTATTATCTGCAGGTGTGTAGCCCCGGCCATTTTGCATTTGGCATACCATTCCAAAGCCTTTTTGTCATTCTTGTTATTCAGAAAATACCTTATTATATCATACTTTTCATTTTGTATATCACATTTAAAACTCAATCCGAGCCAATTATGAACTATCGGGTCATCATACATGTCCTCAAATGACTTCTGGAGATGCCTGAGTTCTTTGAAAACATGTTTTGTACGGATGTTTATTTCCAACATTTCGGCATCACTTTCAATAGCCGCCGTTTTTGTATCTTTCAATAATTTTGAAAACGAACTGAAGCTGAAAACCTGTTTTTTGTTTTCTTCTTTGCCTCTATGAAAGTAATCCAAAAGCAGCCCCATCGGAGTATGCGTTCCGAAAAAATTACCGACATCTTCCCTGTTCCACCAATAAAGCCATCTGTCCCATTCTCTTGCATATCTGCTTCTTAAATTAGTCGTTTCCCAGTCTTCAGCACAGATATCGCGCAACAAATCCAGACCATAGTCAATGGACGTTACTGTCTTCACTTCCTTCGGAAGAGGACGGGATACTTGTCTGAGAAGTTCTGCCTTTACAAGTTCTTCGTCCAGCATAGTAGCCTTGGCTCCGTTCATCATTGTAAAAGTACGGACAGCTTTTTCCTGAGAATCTACAGTGATGTATATGACTTTGAGCCTGTTTTTAATATAGTTTACCAGTTTGACAACTATATCCTTCTTTTTTGCAAGGAATCCGTGTATCTGCCCGATAGCCTCCTTGAAATAATAAATATCCTGCTCGTCGGAATCTGAAGGCTTAAATTTCTGGTCAATCTCATCCGAGTTCATGACACCTGGACTTTCGTCTGATTTCAGACCCGTAAGAAACGTTTCCGATTTTTCCCTGATATCATACTTAAAATTGATGTCGGAAATTGCGGCCTTGCCTCCTGAATACCATATGAGCAGGTAAATTGTTGTCAGACGCTGCTGCCCGTCTATGACTATTAAGTTATTCTCATCTTCTTGTACAGTAATGCCTTGCAGAAAATAATCATAATCGTTCCGGCAAGGATTTTCAATGTCTGCCAACAATTTTTCTACAGATGATACTCCGTTATTGCTTTTAACGGCCCACTTGTACCCTCGCTGATAATTTGGAATGACAATCTCCTTATATCCTGGCTTACCAGCCAACGGCCGATAAAGAATTTCCCCGATTGTCTTGAATGTAGCATTGTTCATAAATCTAGTGTTATATCAAAATTATGTAATCTATTCCGACACAAAAAAGCGTGGCACCGATGCCCATTTCAGGATACAGGCTCTGGAAAGCCTTGAAGATGAAATAAGCAACAGCCCCACGCGCATACCACAAGTGATATGACGTGAGAAGATGTCCGCCCATTCCCTCTTCCTTGAATTTTCCAGATTCGTATCCGGGAACAGACTTACACTTTCCGTGTCCGTCAATATTTCTTTCAAATTTAGAATTGTTTTCCATTTTTTTCAAAAGTTTTGCCAGAGCGGGCTGTCGCCTTTTTAAATCCTATTCCCACCATTCACGCATCTTGTACAGGCGGATCCTGTAATACAGACGTTCCATTTTGCGGACATATAGTCTTGTGCCAAAATAGATTTTGTCTGGATATATGTCATCATCTTCTTGTTTTGCCGGAGCCTGCAGGAAATTCACAAGTTCGCCTTGTGTTACAATATCGCCGAGATTGCGTACATTCATTTTCTCAATCTGCGCTTCTGAAATGGCCATTCCGTCATCTTTGATATACTTCAGCAGGCTTATGCATGTATCTATCCACCTATTGAAGCCATAATTCCCGTCTTCATCCGCAATAAGCGAATGGGGAAAATATGCCCTCATGCATATAAGCTTCTTGTATTCAAGTTCATAGAGGTACCGCCAATCATACTGGGGAGCATTTCTTGCCGTATCGACAAGGTCATCGACAAGAGGCTGAAGATGCTTCTCTTTCCATGCCCGGAACCTCTTCCTGTGATACCAGAGAGAACGTTCATACGCAGCACAAGACATTATATCTTCCTTAGTTTCTTCGCTGTCCGGATCAGGCTTCAGGACTGTTCCGTCAGTCAGGATTGCTCCTTCCAGGACATTCCTCGGAGCAAATACAGCGACCCACTGTTCAAATTCCTCATCGGAATTCAACTCATTTCTCGCTCGAATTCCACGTATCCTCAAAGCATCTTTCTCCTCATCCGAAAGATGCGAAACATCTGCAAGAGGATAATCATAATTGCTCTCATTCAGTCCGACAAGAGCCTTTGGTTTCAAATCTCCCATATCTGATTATTTTACGGTGTCGACTATTATTAAGTGGGATAATGCTCTTCTGTTCATTGCATTTTGTTCAGCAGAAGGACTGCCCTGATTTCCCTGCCGCATCCGGTGTCGCAAACAGTACCTGTGCGGATATCTTCATACCCGAAAAAATTCCTGATTTCAGTCCAGAATCCAGAAAGGGCAAGATGTCCGACCGGATATTCAGGGGAATAAAATATGCCGACCACGGCATTGTCATATTGCGTCAAGTCCAGACTCTGGTATTTTGTGATGGAGTCCAGGATATAGTCCAGCCGCTTGTCATGATCTGCCTCCATGTTTGTCTCTGTCGGCCTCTTTTCCACACTTTCCATGGTGTCTGAAACGGAGTCCCTCGGCCCTGTCACTGAACGATAATCATACCTCATTCCATATTTGACTTCAAGGATGAAATCAAGGTCTCTGCGGACGAAAGTGCTATTACCTTCCATAAGGTCGAGGATGTTGTTTTCCCTCCGGCTCATTGATTTCAGGTATTTCTTACGTGTTTCCTGTCGATGCTCTCTCATCCTCTTGGGCCTATTCAAGCCTTTTCTGTACAAGTCTCTACCACTCCATTCTCCGCTGATAAACCTCATACCGTCATGTTTTGAGCGATATTTACTTGGCACCTGATGACGCCATTCGCTCTCTTCAAGCCGATCCAATAGTATGTCAAACCGGTTTCTTTTTTCCGCGCCGTGCATTTCATCGAATGTCTTGGTTATCTCGTTAGGAGAAAATCCGTAGAAAGTTATTTCCCATAGACATTTGGCGGCAATCTCTTCCATGGTCAGATTGACATTCTCTCCGATGACTATCCTCTTGGCAAGAGCATTCTCCCAAATGTCTCCGTCAAGGTGAAAAACTCCAATCCATTGATTATTCCCGTATGCCTCTCCACTCCACCTGACCATAGCTTCGCCCTCAAAGTCCGCTGACGGTTTCATATTTCTGAGAATGTCATATGCCTCCCGAAAACTATATATGGTATTAGCATAACGTTTACCGTATGATTTCAGATAAGGAATAAGACTATCGAAATCTACCTTGTCAAAAAGTTCTTTAAGCGTCATATTCTGCAGGTCCGCCCTTACGCTCAGTGCTTCTGCCAATTTCATTTTTCTGTTATTTTATGCTTTGCATACAAACACGCTGCGCCTCGGCATAGCCAAAATAAATTTTGTCTCTGTACTCGGCTTGCAGTTTATTTTAAATTTCACATACCTGCCAAACTCAGTCTTTATCGCAAAGCCTCATATGCTCCCCGTTCCGGTCTGAGATGAGCTGGTATACACCTTTTACTTCGCACCAGAAATAATTCATCCGCAGAAGGTCAGCTACTGAATAGCCGTTTTCGTATACGCATATTTCATTGACTGCATTGCATATCTTGATGCCTTCGAGTTCCGGTATCCATATCTTTATTTCACCCCAGTCATTGTAATCATACCTGTTGGCAAGCTCCAGTTCACTGTCTGTCATTTC
>CALUQB010000045.1 GCA_944322815.1 uncultured Bacteroidales bacterium
TACATGCAGCCCGGGGATCCTCCGCTTGCCGGGAGTTCCATCTCCATCTCGCATTCGATTCTGAGAGGGTCGTCCCCACCCAGGGTTCCTCTTATCGCCCCGTCAAGGGATACATTGTAGATTTCTATAGTCTGGCCTGTGCCGGACAGAATCTTCAGCGGGCCTTCCAGCATCACTGAATCAGAAGGGAAATTCCACTTCTCCCCGGACACATCCCCTCCCATGACATCCGCACAGTTCTGCGGCAGAAGTTCAATGAGGTTGAATGTGATCACATTGGTCGCCGCTTTCTTCTTAATCTTCTTTACCGGTGCATTACGCTTCTGGGCCGCCCAAATTCTGATATACTCCGCAGCGTCTCCGCCCCAGTCGATACCGTCTTCAGACACATAGCCGATCTTTTTGTCGTTGAATACAAGTGCGTCAAGCAGCACAACTATTCCATCGTTTTCTTTTGCCATTGCTAAATCTGATTATGAAATAAACTTCCTTATGATAATTCTGGCGAAAATCATCACCAGTACTCCAGATATGAATCCGGAGGCCAGCCATCCGAACCATCCGCCGCGCCGTCTGGTTTCCGTGACCTGTACGGTTTCGGTATCAGATGCGAATTCAGATGTTACAGCCGTGCTGTCTGCCGCCCTCGTGGACAAAACATTGTGCAGACTGTCTATTTCAGTCTCGCTCCTGTTCAGACGTTCCTCATAATACCGGCACAATCTTGCAATGGAATCGCACCGGCTTGTAACGGTTATCCCGTCTGATGTCCTGCGGACTGTCAGGGAAGACCTGCCCGACGATGTGCTGTACTCGGCCCCTTCCGGCAGATTATGGAGGCTCTCCTCCGTCAGTTCCATCGATGCCACCGATTCCGGCACAGCTTCCATCATCAGTTCCGTCCGGATCTGCACCAGGCTGTTCCCCCTGAGCGTCCTGCGGCTCCATTCCTGTTCCATACTGTCCCGCACAGACGTCCTGCTCTCTTCCAGACGCTTCTCCTGTCCTGTCCTTTCCGACATTGCGGTCTTCTGTACTCCGCATCCGGTCAGCAGCACGACGGCCAGCAGTAATATTGCTTTTGCGTTCCTTCGCATTCCGTTCTTTACCGTTAATAAGTTTCCTGAGCCTCTCGATTTCCTTTGTGAGATTGGTCAACTTCAGCAGCATCGCCTCCTGGTTCGCCTTAAGCTCCGCATTCTCGACCCGCAGGTTTATGTTCTCGTCAAGAATCTTCCGGTTCTCGGAACTCAGCATGTTTATCGAAGACTGGAGCTGGGACAGCATGTCGTTGTTCCTTTTCCTCCGCCCCGCAATCCATGTGACTATGCCTCCGAGAAATCCGCCCGGAAGGGCGAACCGGAGAAAGTCCATCAGGAAATCCATTGCCATACTGTCCATAGCCCGTTCTTTACATTACTGGTTTATACCTATACTTTTCAACCATCCCTGCACATCGAATGACGGGCAGGCTTTGGCCGCAATCTCGTTATGTCCGATAATCCTGACATCAGGAAAAGACTCATGAAACCTGCGTACATATCCGGCCATAGATTCAAGCTGCGCCCTGGTCCTGGTATCCTTCGGAGTCTTCCCGTCAGAGTCCAGGCCTCCGGCATATACAATATGCCTTGACACTGTATTGTACCCTTTGGCCCCGTTAGTGATCTCCCAGGGATCGACATTGGAGTCTTCGTTGTTTTCCACGAGACGTTCCACTGTCCCGTCAAGATGCATCAGATCTGTATATCCCACCTGCGTCCAGCCACGTCCTCCCTTGCTTACCGGGTCAGTGTGCCATCTGCGGATCTCATCCGAGGTCACGTCACGGCCTTCCGGCGTGGCTGTGCAGTGGATAACAAGATATTTGAGTCTGGCTGCCATTACTGACCTCCTGCAGTCGGGGTGCCCTGGATTATTGCCATTACACCCTTGTTGTCAGAGCGCATTATGCGTCCGCCCGCCCTGACAAGGAACGAATAGATGTCACCGTACCAGGTAGGGTCTCCTTCATTTTCGAATGCATTAACCTCTCCGAGAGCACGGCATACGCTCTGGTCATGCCATGCAAGACCTGCAGCGAGGTCAGTCGCAGCACCTGCTTCAGACCATGCCTTCTTTGCCTTGGCATTGGTATAGACCCCGACCTTGCTTCTCATCATCACATTGAACGAGAAAAGTTTTCCGAGCACACCGTTCTGTGCGTCAGCAGATGCAAGGAATGCCGTGTTCTCGTTAGCAGTGAGCGAATCAAGCAACTGCGAATACATCTGCGCATCCAGAAGCAGGTAACGCCCCTCCTGAGGGATATCCTCCTCATTGAATTTTGTCATGAGGGTAAGGACATCAGCCTTACACAGACCTTTCCTCTTGCCAGTGGCATCCGGTGTATATGCATCGACCTCGGCTCCTGTGGTCTCGACACATCGTGCGGAATCCGGAGACCAGTTGTAGATGAAGTCAAGCGCAACGGCATCCATCAGCTTCAGTTTGTCATTGCGAAGAACTGACTCCCTCTTGTTGTAACTGAGTTCCGACGAATCTGCATTACTGATATGAACCGGATCCGTCGTGTACTCATCGAGCGTGAACGTGATATCGGTATCAGTGCGCGTCTTTACGGATGCCGGCTTGGTTTTCCTGTTCTTCTCAACCCCCGACGCAGCACCGGCATTAGGAATATGCACTGTCTTCCCCTGCAGGACATATTCGTCGGCATTGAATGCCTTGGACATGAATGAATTCGAGGCAAAAAGGCCCTCGACTATCGTGCCCATCCAAAGTTCTTTCTGAATTGCCATTCCTATAATGATTTATGGTTAAACTTTACTCCTTCGGCTCCACCCCGAATCTCTCCTTGAACTTGCTCCTGTATATCTCCGGAGACAGGTCCTTGAGTCTTGCGAGTTTCTCTCCTTTGTCGAGTTCATTCCAGCTCATCTTGGACAGGTCAGCAAGTTCCGTATTTTCAGATTCGGAAGCCGACTGAATCTGTGACTGTACTGATTTCCTTACCGGGATCGACTCAAGCATCGCCTTCGCCCCGGCAAAGTCCTGGTCAAAAAGGGCAAGCAGGGAATCACGTCCTTTCGCGTCATACCGGCCGTCCCTGATAGCAGCATCAACCAGTTCTACCGCCTCCTTCTTCTGTGATTCCTTCTTTTCTGTGTTGATCCTGTCTATCGCATCGGACAGGGTCTTGTTCTCTGATTTGAGTCTGTCGCGGTCCTTGATGATCGAGGACACCGCATCTGCTATGGACTGCTCGTTGGCATCGTCACGCAGATTCAAAAGTTCTGTCAACTTTCCCATCTTGATTGTTTTTTGATTATGGCTATGTTCATCCATCAGCCTGACCAGGTCTGCGCCTTTGTCCATGCTGATGATCTTTCCGTCCTTTCTGTCATAGAATGCCAGGGCATTGTGGTTCGCACCAATTGTCACTATGCTCGCCTCACGCACTGTCCATCTGGTAACTGTCGGACCAGTCTGTCCCGGTGCCATGAGGTCATACGCATCACTTGTCTCTTCCGGTGGCCATGCCCCTATGGAAGCCATCCTGATGAAATCCTCGTCAACCTTCCTCATTACCTCCGCAGCCCTCGGATCATCTTCGTCAAACACCGCATCGGCGAGTATGCGTCCTCCTTCTATCCTGATATTCTCCCATCTGCCTATCGGCATAGACCAGTCATCATGATTCAATAGCATCACCGGGTTCTTCCTGAACTCCTCCAGATTGCATCCGGAAGTGAGCATCCTGAACCCGTATGTATTCACTGACTCATCATGCAGCGTGAATGTCCGTATCTTACCCATCTTCTGTCCGTCTGTTTTGCGCAAAATTGCAGCGGTTTATCCTCAGTGACAAATCGGGCTGCAACAGACTGCAATGCCAGTGTAAATAACAACATCCCAGTGCTGTTGTTTACAGCCGGATTATTCTTTCAGCCCCGGCAGATATACTTTTGTAAGTCAAATGATACTGATATGGGAGATAAACTGACATCAAACCAGAAGAAGGAATGGGCGAAGCTCATGTTCCTGAAGGAGAACCTGACCCAGCAGGAAATAGCCGACAGGGTAGGAGTCTCCAGAGCCACGGTAAACCGCTGGGCAAAAGACTGGGAAGGTCTTAAACTTAACCTGTTGCAAACAAGGGAGGAAAGGATAAACTCCACCCTGCAGCAGCTGGATGAACTCGACAAGGCCATCGCATCCAGAGAGCCCGGAAAAAGGTTCCCGTCAGCCGCAGAAGCGGACATACGGAGAAAACTTACCGCCGACCTCGAAGCACTTGAACAGGATGCCTCTATCCGTGATATATACAATGTTTCAAGGGGACTTCTGGACTGGCTCCGGAAAGCGGACCTTGAAAAAGCCAAGGAACTCAGCGACTGGTTCGACGCCTACATAAAGGAGAAGATGAAATGAGCAGGGCAGATGACAAGCAGGCGTTCAACGAATGGAGGGAATACCATTCATCGCTGAAGCGAGACAGCGGCACCGATGACCTGAGCCCGGCTGAAAGGATGGCGAAACTCCAGAAACTGGAGAAAGACCCTGTGCAGTGGATGCAGTTCTTCTTCAGAGAGTACGCGAAATATCCGTTCACATCGTTCCACAAGAAAGCCATCAGAAGGATAACATCAAATCCGGAATGGTACGAGGTGCTTTCATGGTCAAGGGAACTGGCCAAATCAACCGTCGTATTCATGTGCGTGATGTACCTTGTCCTTACAGGAAAGAAAAAGAATGTGCTACTCATATCGAACAGTCATGAAAATGCAATCCGGCTGCTTGACCCGTACAGGACTTCATTCGAAAGGAATTCCCTGCTCAAGGCATATTACGGAGACCTCCGTGAATACGGGAAGTGGACAATGGATGAATTCAGCCTTACGAACGGGGCTGCATTCAGGGCGATAGGTGCCCTTGAGTCCCCTCGTGGTACCAGAAAAGATGCGGTCCGGCCTGATACTATCCTGGTAGACGATTTCGACACGGACCAGGATTGCCGCAACCCAGACACACTGAAAAAGAAATGGGAATGGTTCGAAGGGGCACTGTTCCCGACAAGGTCTGTCAGTGATGATATGCTTGTGGTATTCTGCGGTAATATCATCGCCCCCGACTGCTGTGTAAAAAGGGCCGGGGAAAAAGCTGACCACTGGGATATCGTGAACATACGTGACAGCAACGGAAAATCAACATGGCCGGAAAAGAATTCGGAGGAGCGTATCGACAGGATCCTGTCAAAGATAAGCACCCGGGCCGCCCAGCAGGAGTATTTCAATAATCCGCTTTCAGAAGGGGACGTGTTCAAGGAAATGACATGGGGGAAATGCCCTCCGCTGTCAAAGCTCCGGTTCGCGGTGGTATACGGAGACCCTGCACCGTCCAACTCGAAGAACAAGGCCACCTCTTACAAGGCATGTTTCCTCATCGGATACTATGACGGACGGTTCTATGTATATACCGGCCGGCTCGACCATGTTGTGAACGAGGAGTTCGTCCAGTGGTACTATGACATAAGGGACTACTGCGGAGGAAAGACGCAGCTATATAACTACATTGAGAACAACAAACTGCAGGATCCTTTCTATGAGCAGGTATTCGTGCCTCTGTTCAATGAAAAGGGCAGGACAATGGGGTTCATTGGAATAATTCCGGACACCAGGGCGAAGCCGGAGAAATTCGACAGGATTGAAGGCAATCTCGAGCCGCTGAACAGGCTCGGAAAGCTGGTACTGAACATAGACGAAAAAGACAACCCACACATGAAACGGCTCGAGGAACAGTTCAAATTGGTAAACCGGTCCATGAAATCCCCGGCAGACGGCCCTGACTGCATAGAAGGCGGGGTATGGATCATCAACCAGAAAATAGGGACGCTTTCATCCGACTCCTACAGCATCGGACATAAATCAATCAACAAAAAGAGATACTGATATGGCATTCATTACACCGGAAGAACTCAAGACACATTTATACAAGGAGAATGTGGATGTTATCAGCAGAGAGGACGATACAATCATCACTGCCGCTATTGATGCAGCCATACAGGAAGCATGGGGATATCTCGGCAGTTACGACCGGGACAAAATCTTCTCCGCGAAAGAGGATGAACGGAACCCTCTGCTCCTGATATTCGTCAAGGATATCGCCGTATGGCATTTCATAAACCTGTGCAACGCCGGAACCGAACTGGAGCTCAGGCAGGACAGATATGACAGGGCGATATCATGGCTGCGCCAGGTACAGAAAGGGGAAGTGACCCCTTGCCTGCCAGTAATAGACAATGACGGGGACGGGAAACCCGACACCGCAGGGCAATACCTGTTCGGCAGCAATCCCAGGCGGTCACAGCATTTTTAATCGGATACAGATATGGAAGACACAAGAAAAGACAACAGGAAGGGCAATACTCCTGTAGTGAACCAGATAATAATCAAGGCACCGCTGCGCAAGGTCTCCGATGTCGGAACGTGGCGTGCCGCCCTGCGTGCTGCCGATGCCGGAAGACCAGCATCCCTATACAATCTTTTCGAGGATATCATGATTGACGGGCTCCTGAGCGATGCAGTACAGAAAAGAATCGATGCGGTGACAAATGCTGAACTGACATTCCAGGATGCATCAGGAGAGGAGGTGCAGGAGATTTCAGATCTCATGGACAGTACCGCATGGGAGACTCTGCTGACAGAAATCATCAAATGCAAGATGTACGGTAGGTCCGGAATCGAACTGACTTTCGGTCCGGACGGGATATCCGCTTTCGCGATACCGGCAAAGCACATCGATCTGCGCACCAGATCAATCCTGATCCGGGAGAACGACCTTTCAGGGATACCGTATGAGACGGATCCGCAGCTCATAATCCTGGGACAGGATCTTGACTGGGGACTGCTTCTCAAGGCCACGCCATACGCCATATACAAGCGCGGAGGTTTCGGAGACTGGTCCCAGTGGGTGGAACTGTTCGGGATGCCACGCAGGGTTGGAAAATACAACGCCTATGACCCGGAAAGCAGGAAACTTCTCGAAGAGGCATTCGACAAGGCAGGGTCAGCCCCGTGGATGGTAGTACCGAAAGAGACGGAAATCGACACCGAGGAATCCAGTTCCGGAAACGGCAGTTCGTATGACCAGTTCAGGAAGGCCTGCAATGAAGAGATCCTGATAACTATCCTCGGCCAGACCCTTACTACCGTCCAGGGCGACAAAGGGGCCCGGTCTCTGGGTGAGGTCCACAAGGAGGTGGAGGAAGGCAAGAACAAAAGCGACCTCCGTTTTGTCCAGAGAGTGCTCAACAGCAGGGTACTGCCGCTTCTGGAATCCAGAGGATATCCTGTAACCGGCGGCAAGTTCATCTTCCCTAAAGCCGTTGAACAGCTTTCAGTCTCGGATTTAGTCAGTCTTTCAAGGATTATGGACATCCCTCAGAGCTTCCTGCACGAGAAATACTCCATCCCTGTACCACAGGACGGCGAACCGGTCGCAGGAGAGAAAACAGGGGAACCGATTGAAGGGGTGCTGATGGATTCCGGTGACGCTGACATAAAGAATGCTGACCGGTCTCTGCTTGCCAGGCTTAAAGATTTTTTCGTGAAAGCCCCGCAGGACGGGGCATCAGATGGCAGAACCCCCATCAGGATGACTGACGGGGACACTTTGCAGGAAAGGCTCATAAATGCCGTATATGGCGGCAAAAACTACTGGAATACAGAACTGTTCGGATTCATAGCGGAAGACCTTTTAAACGCCGTTCAAACGTCATTCAGACAGATTCTGACCAATGCAGACATCACTTATATGGCTTCAGATGACGCCTTCTCTCTTGCTCTGGAACAGAACATATTTCATTTTTCCGCTGCCAAGACCCTGGCCGAACTCCAGGCCCTCAATGATGCGTTACGCAAAAGCGGAAGCTATGACAAATTCTCAAAAGAAGCGGAAAGCATCTGCGACACTTTCAACCGCAGGTGGCAGAAGACAGAATATGAAACAGCCGTCCTCACTGCGGAAGCCGCCAGCGACTACCGCAGGCTCATGAAAAAGCGTAACCTGTTCCCATTCTGGAAATATGTCACTGCAGGGGATGACAGGGTCAGGGAAGAACACCGTGCCCTCG
This sequence comes from uncultured Bacteroidales bacterium, assembly GCA_944322815.1. GTDB lineage: Bacteria > Bacteroidota > Bacteroidia > Bacteroidales > UBA932 > Cryptobacteroides. The sequence goes on from CALUQB010000045.1 coordinate 8,135, forward strand.
ATGGAGTCATACTGCCGTTCAATGATCAGCGTTGGGACAGGATTTTCCCTCCGAACGGATGGAAATGCAGGTGTCATGTATCACCGATGATGCGTCATGAAGTGACAGAGAATATGCTGGAGGAGTCCCGTAAACGGGTCGATGAGTACTTCAGGACATACGACTGGCAGATGGCCGAAAAATCCGGCTGGGGCATCAACAGGGGCAAGAGGGCCGTCATATTCGATGAGAACCAGATGTATATCCGCAAGTTCCCGGGAATGGCAGCCAAATACATGAACAGGGTAAAACCGTCCGACTGGGGGCTTGAACCGTCGCTGAAAAAACTTACCGGCAATGGCCGGCCTGATCTGGAGCCATATACCGGTACTGCAGAGTCATGGTGGGATGGCCATTCTGTCATTGTTGACGGAGAGACAGTACTGCAGGTAAAGGACCGGGCGGGCCGCGCCTGGTATATGAAAAAGTCAGACTATGATATCCACACCTCCGACATCAAGAAGAAACGCGCCTTCAGGAAAGATCTTCTTGGATGTATCAATGAAGTTCTGGGCGATCCTGACGAAGTATGGCTATCCAACGAGTACAAGGACAGGGACAATCCGGAATCAAGACTGAACAACTGGATATCCATAAAATACTATAACGGCAGGGCCATAGCCTGCATCTGCAAGCTCGAGGGGGAAAGAATGGTGTTCAAGTCCTGGTACGAGCTCAAGGATCCGAAAGTACGCCGTGGGATACTGGTATTCAGAAAATGAAAAAGCACCGGAATCCGGTGCTCATTCTCAGGTTTCCTCCAGACGGGCTGTCCATGCGATTAGGCCCCGGTCCGTGCCCCACCTCCTGCAGGTTGTAAACAGCTACCTTATGGCCCGTCTGAAGACATTGCAAATATAGTGATTTTTTATGGACATCAAAGAACTCGACAGATATCTCCGGTCTCTACCGGACAGGATACTTCCTGAAGCGGCAGAAATAATAGCCGAAACCGCCACGGAGTACTACCGCGAAACCTTCCGGAAGAAGGCCTTTGACGGCAATCCATGGGCTCCGGCCAAAGTGCAGAAAAGGACTGGCTCGCTGCTGATCGACTCCGGCGCCATGATGAACTCCATCCGGGCATCCTCGGTCTCTCCTGAAAAGGTGGTCATATCAGCCGGGAACGACAAGGTGGAATATGCCAGAGTGCATAACGAGGGATACTCCGGTCCGGTGACAGTTCCTGCCCATACAAGACATACCAGGCATGGGGATGTTAATGTCCGGAAACACACAAGGAATGTCAGTATACCGCAGAGACAATTCCTCGGAGACTCAAAAGAACTGAACGACAGGATCCATGACAGGTTGGAAAAATTCATTGAATCACTTGAAATCTGAAAACAATGTATAAAGAACTTTTTACTTTAGTAAGCGACAGACTGGAGAAGGAAGTGCCGCAGTTGCACTGGATTGATGCCGAAATGGGCCAGCTTTCATCAAGAGGAGGCACAAGGCCTCCAGTCGCGTTTCCTTGTGCACTTGTCGAAATATCATATACATCATGTGATACCCTATCCGGAGGGAAACAGCGCATAACTGCGGAAATACAGTTGAGAATCGGATTCAACATCCCCGGACCGACCAATTCCAATGTCCCGGACAAATACAGGGATATGGCACTTTCATATATGGATGTGCTGGACAGAGTGCATCAGGCAATGCAATGGTGGGATGGAGGACGCATGTTCAATCCCATGAGGAGGATCAGGGCCATCCCGGAAAAAGGGAGTGCCGGATTCAAGACATGGCTGATAACTTACAGCACCTCATTCCTGGAGTGATCAGTTCCAGTCGAAACCCGGGAACATCATCCTGAGTTTCCGGCTGCCTGTCTTTGAATCGCACAATGACTTGAAAAAGTCATTATTCTCCATTATGGCATTGGTAACGGTTCTTTCGTCCACGAAGAACTCGTTTTCAGACAGGAGCCTGATTGTATCATCGAATCTCCGGCGCTTAAGTTCGGTCCAGTAATAATATCTGGCCACAAGCACCCTGTTGCGCTTCATGATACGGTCATGCCTGTTCACAAGGACCGGAGCAGGAGCCGCCATACGGGGAACCCTACGAACATCCTGTCTCTCGAACTGCGGCAGGTCGAACTCTGTGAACGGTAATGACATCTGGATTGGCATGCGGTAGATTTTGTGCAAATGTAACAATAAAAAGTGTACCGGGAATCGCTGGAGACTGATTTCCAGCGGTTCCCGGCACACTTCGACATATAAACCAGTCAGACTGTCAGCTCCCCTTCAGCATCATCCTTCCCAGGGACGAATGCACTAACAGTGCTGATGACCTGGCATGTGACCTTTACCCGTCCAGACCCGTTGCATGAAGTACATTTGAACGGCTTACCATCCGTATAGATGACGCCTTTCCCTCCGCATTCTTTACAGACCGCGACTCTGGTCGGCACATATCGGACCGATGATTTCATCGGATCAAGCTTCATCACCTTTCCCATCGTTCTCCTCCTTTTCTTTTGTTTTACCGGCAGTACGGCCAGGAATATACACGAAATCTGTATTAATCCTGGTCATGGATGTAAACTTGAGTTTGAATCTGTCCGTTTTGAGCTTACTTTTCAGCATTGTATGTATTGCCTGGTACAGTTCTATCCTCATCTCCGGAGCAGTCATCTTACGGCTCGGTTCATACAGCCCCTGCAGAGTGGCCGGTTTGAATCCGGACTGCTCAAGTACGAACGTAGCATAATACAATTCCTGTTTTTTCATATCGAGTCTCCTATGCTTCAGTCATTCCGAGGGGAACACTCTTCCATGCCCCGTTTTCATCTTTCACCTCTGCTCTGATGAATGTTTTGGATACTTCTGGCCTGTATGCATCCTCTATAATCCGCACCCCATCCATGAAGCGCTCGTCTCCGCTCTCCTCAGCTATCTTCCTGAGCCTGATGATCCGCGAAGCCTTCAGCGTCCCTTTCTGGTCCTTGGCCAGCAGATTCATGACCATACCGACAAGAGACTTTGATTTGTCATCCGTTGCCAGCGACTGGATGTATTCTTTGATGATCGCAATCCCTTCGTCGGCTGTATCCAGATAACCATCAGACACATACACTCCGAGAGTGATACGTTTGTCTCCTCTGGTATTCGTAAAAGTGTGAGACTGGTTCTCCATCGCCGTCCCTTTCTCCAGCTGGAATATCTCTCCTTTCATTTCCAGGATCGACTTGAAATTCTCCAGCACCTTCGCCTTTACGGACTTTATGTCCCCTGATATGGCCACCAGTTCCGGTACTGCAGATTCGATCTCCTCGTCCACCATCTGCCTGTAGGTGTCACGCATCACTTTCGCTTTCGCCCGGTCGGCCTTTTTCTTCTGTTCTTCCTGAAACGCCCGGAACTGTTCCAGTTCCGCCTGCGTCATTTGCACTGTGTTCGTTTCCATGGTAAATAAAATTGATTGTTCTACTTCTTTCTGTATTTGCGTGCTGACATCACTACAGCCGTAATGATGTATAGTACAAAAAGGATGATGACCAGTATAAAACCGATCCACAGCGGGCTCGTGACCCACCACCAGCTCCAGGCTATGACCTTGCAGAGCCTGAGAATAAGGAACACGATGAAAAGTATCATCGGAAGTCCTGCTAATTCAATTTTCATATAAATCTGATTTTATGGTTGTTAAACATTCGATTAAGAGAGGTGTTTGCTCGGTCTGTACGGTATATGAACATATATCGGTTCCTGGACCCTCTTTTCCGGTTCCATAGACTTGAGACCGCCTTTCCTGATTATATTTTCAAGCTTTTTCACAAGGGAGTCAAGTTCGGTTTCCGATAACTCCCTGAACTTCTTGCCGGCTATCCTTGGGGACATACAGAACGCATCGATGCCGTCCCAGTTGTCCACCGTATTGATGCCGAGCCTGCCGATGCGCAGCAGCACCGAAGACCGCAACCGCCTGAGCGTCTCTGACCTTGCTGCCTTATTGACCCCGTTCGGACCAAACTCCAGAGCATCGCACATTTCATTGTATTCGTCCTGGTACATTTCCCGCAGATGGGTAGTCCTACCGTCCGTAAACTGAAGCACCATGGATTCCTTGTCTATGGCCGGATTCTTCTTCGCCAACACATAGAACCTTCCGAAATTATTTGCTTTCTTTCTCATACCATTCTTTGAATTGTCTGTCTATCTTTTCCCAGAAATGCCAGCCTTCATCCGCTCTCCACCAGAAGAAGCCGGCTGTTATAGTATTACGGCCGAATTCGCCATTCAGCACCTTAAATGCATCCGGGTCAATGGGCGTTACTGACTCAAGAACTTGCCGTCTGAATGCCCCGTACCATTTGTGGCTCTCCAGCCACCGCTTAATCTGCCTTGCTGTCCTCATCTTCGTCAGCCATTCTAATTATTGCCTCTCCCAGTATCCAGGCTACAGCGAATATCACTGCCGTCACTCCTATAAGTACCAATGCTGATATCATTTCTGAACCTCCTTGATCTGTTTTGCGATATAGGCATCCGCATTCTTGATTGTGGAGACACTTTCGCCATAGGCATATATGAGTGCTTCTCCTATGACCCTATCGCCATCCATCCAGATGCGGTATACTTTAGGACTCAAGCGCTTCTGCAGGGCATAACCTTTGGCTGCCGCCAATGTCTCGGTATACCTTCCGGTATTCTTTTCGAAAAACATTTTCTTCATATCCTCTGTCATTAATTAGTTTCTTTGATGAACTGGTCCAGAATTCTCAGTATATTCTCCAGTTCGAACAGTTTTGTCTGCTGCCGTTCGGTAGCTTCACCCGATTCATGGATATCCTGATAGCGTTCATAAGCCTTCTGCAGTTTTTTCCGGCTCCTTTCCAGAATTCCCGCTATCACTTTTGCCTCTCTCGGGCTCAGGGCAAGCATCTGGTCTGGCTCTCCGTATTCGAATATCCATTTCATAGCCGGTTCTCCTGTTTTTTGATTCCCCAATAGTCTTCAGCCCCTTTCTGCCAGATGACAGCCTCCCCGGTCTCCCCGATGAAACGGCCTTTGCTGAATGCCTTGTAGCCTTCCACCCAGATTTTCAAGTCCGCATCATATTTTACACTTTTGGCGGCTCTCCCGAGAGGCTGCCTACCATCTGCATGGCTGACGAATATCAAAAGCTTATTTGCATGGTTTTCTTTGAATGCGATATACTGTCTGTAAGTCATTTGCATATACTGGAAAGAGTCTATTACTATGAATTCCGGCGATTTTGGTCTGGAAAGCCTTTCCTCAAGTTCTTCTATCGTACAACCGTCCAGCACTTGAAAGCTGGAGCCACATTCAATCAATCCATAACGCTTGAGTGTATTCTGGAATGAAAGACTGAATTTTTCTTCAAGCGGGATGTAAAGCACCTTCCCGAATGCTGCCAATTCCTTGCTCAGACTGACGACAGCCGAAGTCTTTCCGTTACCAGAATTCCCCCAAAAGAAAACCACCCCATGACGGTTCATCGTTCCAATACATTTTTCCCATTCACCGGTCAAAGTGATAGTACGATGTCTTATGCTGATGACTTGACTCGCCGATAGTGATCTCTTCATTTGAACACTGTTTGAACGGTTATTGAGCATCCTTCAAGGAGAGTTTCTTCAGTTCCTTATGAATTGACTTCTTAACCCTCCGAAGATCGTTGCCGCATGACGCCGCCTCCTGTTTAACAGTCCTGATGGCAGTCATGTCAAGCAGGCCGTTGGCCTGGCATATAGCCTCGACTTCATTTGAATTCACAAGGTCAAGAGGGACGAATCTCCTGCAGATACGGCTGTCGATTTCATCATACCCTTTCTTGCCACGATTCAGACCTTTGCGCATCCTTTCTTGGATGTAATTGGTGGAAAGGAATATCATACCGCATTTGTCCTCCAGAGCATTATACAAGCTGATATAGTAGTACAGCACCGTATCAGTAAGTTTGTCGCCTTCATCGAAAATCAGAAGCGGGCTGTCCATCCTTACAAGCGCATCGATAACGGCAGCAAGAGTCTCCCGTACAGTCATTCCTATCGACCGAACGCCAACCTTTGATGCCAGTTCCCGAATGAAGTCTGATTTGTGCATATCCTCACTGCAAGTGACAAGAAAGACATTCTTATGCTCCCGGCAGAATACACCGGCTGCAGTACTCTTGCCTATTCCTGCCGGCCCTGTTACCCACATCACATTGCTTTCCTCCTTTGCATCCTGCATATAAAGCATAAGAGAATTGAATGCGGATGTGCGGCACAGCTGCCATTCCGATGCACTGTCCAGTTGTGAAGAGAGCTTCATCCACATATCCTCCGAAATGAGCTCCCATTTCCTGTTCAGGATTGATGATACTGTCCCGGCAGAAGTCCCCTTAAGGGAATTCACGGCCTTTGTCTGTGACGGGTAACGCTTTACATAGGTTTCGAGCCTTGCCCTAATCTGTTCTTTCTGTTCTGTGTTTATCATAACTATTGTTTTTTGTGGATTACATTCTGTCAAGGGCCTTTATCTGGTCAAAGGTCATATTTGAAATCTCTTTCTCCTGCTGGCCTACAGTTACAGGGATAACACTGCAGGACTCATTGGTACCGTCCTGTTCTGCGCGGATCAGATCCGCATAATATTCATATTCCTTATCTGAAATACCTTTCGGTCTTGGAGTGACAAGCCCGTGCTGTTCCGGGGCAACCCCATGCTCCATTTCCAACTGCAGTCCATTGATATGCCGTCTTACGCGCTCCAATTTATTCGTATCGATCATCTTGAACAGGAATGCCCTCTCTCCCTCTTTCTGGTCCTGCATAGCCCTGTGGGTTGCGATATACGGCTCCCCGATAGCCACACATTGATATCCGTAGTCATCCTTAGTGCATAACCTGACTTTGGACATGTCGTGCGGATCATACTGCACATAGAAGCTTCTGCCTGTATTGTCACGCCGGAAAGCCATGTCTGTAAAACCGTCTTTCCCGTAGACATCGTAGATATATTTCTGTTTGTTGATTATAATCTGGAGTCCACGCGCAGTAAACTTGCATTCCTTCTGGGATGTCACCCAGAACAGGTCACGCCGGAGCACATCAGTCAGAACTACCGACTCCTCATTTTTGGAGCTCTCATAAAGTTCCATCCTCGGCCTGTCGTATTTGTAATGTTTCATGTGGTTCCATTCCTGGCGTGCTTCGGCATATATGCCGCACAGTTCTTCGAATGTCGGAAGACTGTTCACATTGGCCTCGATGAATTCCATATTCGGCCTGGATGATTCGGATTTGCTTGTGATATTGCCTCCGGTATATCCGAAATACTTGTGCAGCACCTGACTCTGGAATCTGCCGAATATCGACTCTATGGATTTTGAGGCGGCATTGTACGGAGCAGTCGGCCGGCTGCAGGTGGCAAGCTTCTTCAGCCACTCCTTTGCATCCTCACGCTTGGTGCCGCCCTGATTGTCATATATGAGTTCGACTGGAAGATGACCAGTCAATTCAATGGCCATCCTATATGCCTCGTACATGCTCTCAAAACACTCGGTCTGTGAAATGTTATACCCGATGAAGCATTCAGAATATGCGTCAACCACCTCAAAGACCTGAAGTGTGGCCAACTTGTAACCCTGCGGAGTATATATCTTATAGAACAGGTTGAGTTTTGTTCCATCGCCGTACCAGATGGAATCCCTTTTGTCCGGCATTATCGTGACATTCTGTCGGTTATACAACTGCTTTGCGGCAAGTTCTCCGTTAGTTGCGTCATACCACTGTATCTTCACTTCCGGACGGTTCAGGAACTGGGTCATCGTGGCAGGGGATTTGAGCGGTTTCCAGCCGTTTGATTGAGCCAGTTCATTATATCTCTCGAAGATCTGCATATTTGTATATACGGGCACTCTGGATCTCTTCAGCGCGATAGCAAGCCTCTGTCCTTCAGGCATGAGTTTCACAGCATTAATGTTGGTCAGTTTGCCGGATACCAGACACTGATATCCTTGGCTCCGGTACTGGCGCATCTTGTCCTGCAGCCTGGCCTTGTTTTTCGGAAGAGTATGCCCGTATTCATCGCGCAGTCTCTCACTCTCGGCAAGAATTCCGTCCCATGATATCGGGGTAGAATTTCCGGCCATATTACGGCAGCTGCGCTGCCTGTTGTACCTCTCGATCAGCCTGTTGAGCACAGAGGCATTGATGACATATTCAGACTGGGTTTCAGACTTCAGTTCCTTACCGTCAGGCAACCGGTACTCCGCAAAGAACTCCCGAGCGGCCTGGTCATATTTGAGGATGCCGTCCTGTTCTCTTATCCTCTTTTCCGGATCACCATATTTGGCGATGAATTTCCTCTTGAACCGTTCCGGGATGGAAGCCCATTCGACAAGGGCGTAACTATCCATCCCTTTGCCGGGACGAACGACAACCAAGCGATTGCGGGCACACAGCTGCTTGTAATTGTTATATGACATCACTGCCTCTCCATCCTCGCCACCTGTCAATTCACTGACTGTCACGCACAATATGTTGTTGAATACTTCCATTTTTCTTTCTGATTGGTTCCCGTATCCGGACTCGAACCGAAGACACTTCCTCCTTTGCAGGTTTGGACCGCTCTGCCAACTGAGCTATACGGGAAATAAGCCGGGAGCGTACATAGTAATTTTATCAATGTGTGGAAAAATCGAGCTGTGGTACACAAAGCGCTTCACAGCGCATCCCGGCATTTGTCAATATTTGTCTACACTCAAACCGTCCTTTGTCATTGAGAGGGCATATCCAGATTTTGTCAGTCGGTCAACCACCGATGCACAACACCGTGTAATAGTGAGATTGAACTCTGATACCCCGAGGCTGTCTCCAACAAAGCCATTGGTCGGAAGGTTGATCTTGATTTCAGTCGAATGACTCTGGGAAATTATTTCCAGTGCTTTCAGATAATTGTCTTTAGTCATGATTGTGATTATTTATTGATTGATTCAAACTTTTTTTCCTCTGAAATGGCCTGCGCCCTCTCCAGAATATTGCCCCAGGAATGTAGATCCACATCCACATAATTCTCCGGCTCCATCCCAGGAACAATCAGGCTCATGGTGTTGCCTCTCATGATAACCTCCACTCCGGCAGCAAACCGCTGGTGCATACCATCCGCACGAAATTCGGTCTGACAGTTCGGAATGAAATCATCTTCTATGTACCGGCCTCCCGATGCCATTGCATCCTTCCTGATGTTGTTTCCTCTTTCGTTCTTTGTAAGGAATGAAAGAGCCATCCATACAGCCCGGCGAGTTATGCCGTACTTCTCTGCAAGTGAACCGATGATTTCCGGCTTTACACTGATGTACTTTCTCATACTTTTTAGCTTTATTGTTTTCTTCCTAATTGTTCGTACCTTTGTCGCACTTCCCTGAAAGAAGTTCCGCAAATATAACAAAAGATTTCGCCATTATGCAAGAAAAAGAACAAAAGATTTCGCCAATAAAGCAAAGAATTCTTCAGTATGCTGATTCTTTGGGGATTAGTAAACGCGAATTTTATGCTACAATTGGCGTATCGCGCGGAACACTAGAATCTAAAACAGGAATCACAGAAGATATTTTGGCGAAATTTATCGCCACCTATCCAAACATTTCTCTTGATTGGTTGATAACAGGTGACGGACAAATAGAAAAAGTAAATCAAACAGAGGTTAGTGTAAAAAATACTTTTGCATTACGAACTGATCACAATATAGAATCTCAAACAGTGCCATTATATAGAATTACAGCACAAGCCGGAATTCTGGCGCTATTTGACGACACGAGTTCTGACATACCTATTGGACAGATTCAAATCCCTAATCTACCTCGATGTGACGGTGCTTTATATGTGTTCGGAGAATCCATGCAACCAATCCTCCAGTCAGGAGACATTATACTATATAAAAAAGTTGCTGTTGACAATATATTATGGGGAGAAATGTACCTCGTTGCATTTTCACTTGATGGGGATGACTATGTTTCAATTAAATACATTCAGAAAGCCAACGATCCTAAGAAAGTGACACTTGTCAGCCGTAATTCCAGCTATGCTCCACAGGACATTCCGTGGAATTCAATCCGCGCTCTCGCGCTAATAAAAGCGAGCATCCGTTTTAATACTATGGGATAAAAATACCGCACACACGCCTTCCAGAATATCATTAAAGGCTAACCATCTGACGAAACGATGATTAGCCTTTAATTTAAATACTATTTTCATAGTCATAAGGGGGTATATATCCGTCTATTTTGGCCGATTTATTAAATATTTTGGGCATTATACCTCTTTGAATTGTTCATTTTCTTCCAAATTTTGTCACCCTAAATGTAACCCTAACACGCACATTTCGTTTTGACTGGCTTCCACGATGTAACCCTAAGTGTCACCCTAAATGTAACCCTAAACTCAAAAATCATCTTTCTGGGAGATATTTTAAGTATTGTGAACGCAGTGGAATTTAAGGAGCATTTTAAAGCCGTTTGAACGGTATATAAATAGGCCGCCACAAAGGTTATAATTGCCCTTATAGCGGCCTAATTTGCATCTTTCTGCGCCTAATTATTCAATATCACGACTAATGTAACATTCAACTTGAACGGTCTCTTCAAAATCGGCCTGGAATGTTACGCAAATGTAAAGCAAAGTAACATTTCGTTTTGACTGCACTCCCCTACTCAAATTCGCCTTACTCACAATCATCCAAGTACTTACACACTTCACGCACTCTCCCCTACCCTACACATTTCGTTTCTACCCCCATACAATTTCGTGGAGATATGCACCATAATGATGCCACAGGAAGCGTATATTGAGGGTTGCTGGTGCATATCTCCGGGACACAGATTCTTCGCTGCACTCAGAATGACAGGAAAGACGTTCTGCTTCAGATTCTTCGCTGCACTCAGAACGACAGGAAAGACGTTCTGCTTCAGATTCTTCGCTACGCTCCCTTAGATTTGCACAGAAGAAAAGAAATACGGCTGGAATGTTTACTTTTGTTGTATTAAAGAAACAGGCCA
>CALUQB010000046.1 GCA_944322815.1 uncultured Bacteroidales bacterium
CAGTCCCTGAGCGAGCTCCGGTCCTGTCAGGTCCGGTACGAAAAACGCCTGACCAGAGTCAGGCGCATTCTGCTTTTCCTGTGATCCGGTTGGGATTCGAACCCAAGACCCACAGCTTAGAAGGCTGTTGCTCTATCCAACTGAGCTACCGGACCGAACCTTATTATCTGACGTTGACCGGACTTGGACGGTTCGATATCGTGATTGTCCCTGTCAGGCTTCTGTCAAAAGTGGATGCAAAGATAGGATTTATTCTCTTAAACTCAAAATAAAATTCTTAGATTAGATTCTTCTGCAGATAATAATCCGTATAAATCACTCATAGGCCATATCCGGATCAGCTCCGGCGTCAGAGAGCATTTATGTCCCTGATGCAGCGGATCTGGTCTCCGAGAGCCTTCCTGCTGCTTGAGATCAGGCCGAACTGCCAGTTGTTCCTGAGATAGCACACCCAGTTCGTGGAGGCATTGGTATAGTCCGTGGTCCGCAGTATGGCATCCTGACCGTCACCTTCGAGGTACAATCCGCCTCCGGGATGTATGAATCCGCAGGCAGGAACCTGCATCGTCGCCGACGGTATGGACCAGTCGAAATCCGAATTTATGAATTTTTCCTCAGTGTCCAGCCCCATGAATGACATCGTCTTGTCTCCGGAGAAATAAGAAAACTCGAAATAATGCTTGTTCTCAGAACTCAACTCCCCGAAATCAGCCGCCTTTGTCTCCTTCATTATTATCCTTATCCGGTAGCAGTCATCCCGTCCCTGGTTCTTTATGATGTAGATGGCCTTTTCTTCGTTTATCTTACCATAACACAGATGCTCTGGCCTTTTTGTAATGTCCCCGTAGTAAGAAATCGGAGCGTGGAAATATGTGTTCCACGGAGATCCCAGAGTCCTGTCAGGCATGAAGGCTGCGAAATCTTCCCGTGTAGGAAGCCTCCACCCGCGGGGGCATGGATGAGTCTCGGGACTGCCCTTCCACATTTGGTTTACGATGGGGGCCTCCGAGTTGTTGTTTTCGTTGTACAGCCATGTTCCTCCATTGCCGATATCATATACGAAGTTGTAAATCAGCGGCCCTCCGTCACCCCCTGTCTCTCCCGGATTCATGGCCACATTCGGATATCTCACAGGTATGCCTTCCGGTGTGGCGGCACATCCTTCCGGGATCTCTGTTTTCGGCAGGATGGTATAGCTTCTGGCCTCGAATCCTCCATAAACCTTTTCGCCTTTTTCATTGTAGGTATAGAAAGCCATCAGATGCAGCCCGCCCTCTTCTTCGTTAGTGATCGCCAGGGCATATTTTTCCATGTCCAGCATGTACGGAATATTCCTTCCGTACTGATAGTAATATCCTCTGCAGTTCCACCAGTCATTTTCGCAGTCGGCACTCTTTGCCCCGAGATTCCGGTCCATCCACATCTGGTTCCCGAATGTCACCGGCTGCCCCATATATGCATCGCTGCCAGGCGTGTCATTGTCCACGTTTATATCCTCATCGATCCAGTCATATTTCTGAGGCGAGATGGCAACAGTCCTCACATCATCTTTCAGTACCGTCACCACCAGAGTATATTCGTGGTTCTGCTCGAAAACAAACGGCCCCTTGTCCTCTCCGCTGACGTCATCCATCATGCGGACCTTGAATTCGCGCACGACTACGCCCTCAGGCTGTCCTTCATCAGTCACAGGTTTTCCATATTCGTCCTTCATGCCTGACAATGTCACCACAATACTCACTTCTTCCCCGTCCGTATTCGGGAAGATATAGGAAGCGCCTTCCTTATCAGGTGCCGGCGCAATGCTTTCAGGAGATACGCTGACAGCCAGGCCGGCATCATTCGTATAATATGTCCGTCTCTCTGACAGGTCACTTTCGGAATAAACCCATTTCCCGCCGGTTATGTCGAAAGTCCCGCTACTTCGTGTCCCGGCTATATCCACTTTCAGAAGCTTCAGGTCCTCCATCTGTCTGATCTCGTCATCTTCTTCATCCTGTTTCATGACATACAGATTCAGCCGGCAGAATGCATGGCGGAAATCCATCTGCAACTGGTTTCCGGTCGTCGCGGTGCAGTCAATGAGATTCCTTGAAGTCATCAGGTCCGGAAGAATGCCGTCATCAGGAATGTCCTGTTTTACCAGAAGTTGCCTGCCGGAAGTCCCTGCAGATACCGGCGGCACGACATCGGTGTCTCCGTATGTAGCCCCGTAGAAGGAGAGGGGAGAGTCCCCGTAAGTCAGCAAGGCTCCGTAGTCTATGGTATGGTCGGCAGTCTCGACGGCCGCGTCTGTACCCTGACACTGCCTGATCCACCCGGCTCCGTCATGTATGAACAATGCATATTTCGTCCCTGTTCCGAAATCTGTAGTCTGGTCACCTGCCCTGGTGATGATATGTGAGCGCCAGGCACGCAGGTCCACGGTACGGTCATCCCCGGTGCGCTCCGGCACAAGGTTCTTGTCTGCCGAGCATGCCATGATGGACGCCGCCATGGCAAAATATGCTGCAAAACCTGGTATTCTTTTCATAGCCCTTTCCCTTTAACCGTTTCACGCTTCAGCCCGGAATGCTTTACCGGATCCTCTCCTGCCGTCAGTCTCTGCTCCGGTTTCAGGTTCAGTGTGAAAGTATAGTAGTTGTTCGCATACAAGGTATAGTTCCTCTGTGAAGAAGAAGGGGAATTGTTCCCCAATGCCACATTCCATTCCATCTCGCCGGACGTGATTTTCAGAGTAGTCGCGTTTTCCACCCCGGAGCAGATATTCGGAGCTATGTAGTGGTACAGCTGCCATGATTCCCCGTCGGCTATCGTTTCCGTACTCTCATCGGTGAATGCCTGATTCAGATATGCATCTGAAGAGAGGGCTGTCTGCCTGGCCTGAGGATAGACGTATGCTTTCGTAGGGATATGGTCCAGTTCGGCGCGGAGTCCCGAAAGTTCCTGTCCGGTATTGTTGTTTATAATCAGGTTTATCCGGGTCATCATGCGGCTCAGAATGACGGAAAGTGCCAGTCCTTCCGTCACGTTCCCTATCCAGTACCCGCACATCGGCATCCTGTCCAGAGCCAGTTCGTTGTTCGCACCGACATCGAGAAGGGTCCTTTTGAAAGCCGGGAGGTTGTCCGGCCACGAAAGGTCCGGATTCATGGTATTGGCCACTATGCATACAGTACTTCCGGAAAGCGCCATCAGCCCGAAACTCTCATTCTCGATCACCTGTCCTGCGAGGCCCTCCCTCGGATAATACGAGGCATTCACATACTGTCCTCTGCTGTTGAACTGTATGAGCCAGATGTCATGGATCAGGTTTTCCACTTCGTAAGTGTGCGGTGACGTGGACCTGGTCCCGGCAGGATTCTGAAGCGTGGCGTCAAATGCAGCGGCGTCAGCGACACCGGTGTCAGCAGCGGCATCGGTCATGCCGTCATGGCCGAAAGAAGGCACCCCCATTGACAGTGAAACTGTCACCGGATCTCCGTATTCTTCCGGAGTCGCGTCAGGAGACTGCAGGGCCGAGCACCCTGACAGTATTATAATGCCTGTAATCAGATATTTTTTCATTTCCTTTCCCTTTGGTTTCCGTCAGCGGATGATGCAGATGCCGGAGTGAGGTCTGTACTCCAGGACTGGTTCTGCCATGTCATCACGCTTATCTGTCCGTCTTTCAGTGACACTGTCCACTTGATGTTGTACGAGTGCCCGTGCAGTAGAGTCATTCCGTTAAGCAGGGTCATATATTGTGTAGGAACCCCGTTGACGGCCAGATTCAGCAGGATGGCTATGGAGTTCGGCAGTGCAAACGTAGGCAGTACTCCGATGTCTGCCCGGATGATTCCGTCCGTTCCTGTGGCTATCCGGTCTCCGGGTATGGTCACCATGGCCCTTTTGTCCCCGTATTTCATTTCCAGAGTATCTTTGATGTGCTCCGAACACCAGTTGTATGAAATCCCCGGTTCGGTATTCTGCAGTCCGCTTATTTCTATGCCTGCCTGGAGCGGTTCCAGTTCATACACACCGTCACCTTTCACGATTTCGAAAGTGAATCTCGCCACCTGGCTGATTATCGGCTTCAGTTTTATGTACTGGACCCCCGTTTCGTTGATCACTATATCCATCGGCTCCGGGCTGGTTTCGTAATATCTGCCGTCAGTGGAGTAAAGATACATGCCGTTGTCTACAAGCATCTTCATCGACGGGTCTATAGGGTAAGCCGGAGAGATCATCTTGAACTTGTAGGTCCCTGTTTCCAGGTACAGCGGAGCTCCGATCATATCATCAGTGACGTGGTACAGTCCGTCTTCGCCGATCTCGTATGGACATGAAACCAGGGAATTGTAGCCGCCGGCGTTTATATCCACCCTGTAGGCCTGCAATGACGGCGGTCCGTATTCGCCGTTCTCGTCCAGTTTGGAATAACTGATCCACAAAGTCTCGCCTTCGTCCATGGCCACTATGTCGGCATCAGGCAAAGTGTGCCAATTGCCGTCTCCCAGAACATCATCGCCATCGTATGCCTTCGTTCCCGGAACGGCTCTCGTCAGAGCCTTGCCATAGACCTGCGGAGCCAGAAATTCGATCTTTACCGTTCCTTCAGGAGCCTCCGGCAATGTTTCCTTGTTTCCGCATGCCCCTGTCAGGGCAATGGCTGACGCCAATATGACAGTTTTCCAATATCTCATATTCCAGCTCCTCCGTTCCCTGTTACTTCATCATCTGCTCCGCCGTCTGCTCCTGCCGTGCCGTTCCCTGTATCTGTCCCGCCCTGTGAGCCGCCGTCTGCGTCATCAGGAAGTATGGGATAAACAGGTATGATGATGCTTCCGCCGTTTTCCCATGCGCATTCCTTGCCGGTCAGCTCTATGCCGTCCTCCTTGAACAGCAGGGTGAAAGTGTAGGCTTCTCCGGCATATATCTGCGAAGTGGATTTCAAACTGCCGTCTCTGTCCAGATCATCCGGGTCGCCGGCATTCCGTTCTATGTTGAATTTGAGTTCTGTTTCGAATGTCACGTCTTCCGACTCTTCGAAGTCCACATCCTCGGATCTGGTAATAGTCACTTTGATGAAGACTGACGAGCCGGGCATGAGATAAAGCTGTCCGACATTGTTCGTACTGTTCGGAGTCAGCTGTCTGGCGTTTTCGCCCTCATCCAGAGTGTATGGAAAGTCATCCGGTCCTGTTATGTCATTATGGGCTTCATACATGCCGGCATCCCTGTTCCATACCAGTTTTCTGGCTATGTTCCCGTCTGAAGGGCTGATGCGTACCCTCCTGTAGAATATGCGGGTAGTCTCCATGCTTTCGTCCTGCCTGGCCTTGAAAGAAATCCTGGAAAGGGCATGTCTGAATTTCATCTGTTCCCCGTCAGCCCTGTCGAAAGGCAGTGTGGCGGACCCTACTATCGTATTTACAGTGGTCAGCATATCGGTGACGCATATCCCTTCCTCGTCCAGGGAGAGTTCGAGATAGTTTTCACCGCCTCCGGGAATCTCTCCGGGAGCCAGTCCTGAATCTGGAGCATAACCTGTGGCCATGACCCTGAGTCCTCCATCCGGATAAAGTGTCTCTGTGTTGAATGGTGAATTCGGACGCGAGTAGCTGTTTATATTCATCGGCGGGCGGCTTACCAGCATGGGAACCGGATATTCCTGTTCGGAAATCACATCCCCGAAATTCCAGAACAGGAATACAGCTCCGTCAGATCCCTGGCTGCCGCCGGCAGCGGAATCATAATCTCCGGCGCCGTTCCCGTCTGCCTGTGAATACAGCATCATCGTCCTGGCATACGCGACAGGTCCGTCCTCCTTCTCCGCAGAGCAGGCTGACATCAGCAGTGCCACGACAGGCAGTATGATACATGTCCTTTTCATCCGTTTTTTCATTTCTGAGGGACAGTGACCTCCACGTTTTCCCCTCCCTGGTCTATCCAGTCCAGAAGTTCTGAGTGCACCATCATCGCCTCATTGCCAGGGGATGACGAGCCGGGAGTGATGATTCTGGTGACATTCACTATATAATAATGGTTCCGTTTCAGGCCCCAGTATTCCTGATTCCAGTTGCTTATCACACCGTTCTCATTCTGACCCTCTATCATGCTGAACCAGTATCCCCAGCCTCCGTCATGTCTGGTGAAGACTGCTTCCGGATCATTCAGGGTCTTGTACTCCATGGCCCTGTAAGTGTAGTATTCGTGATCATTTATCTCGTACCAGAACGTACCGTCTTCGTATGTGACGCCCAGATCCTCGTTGAGGTCTGACTCCAGAAGTCCGGCGGACTCTTCTTCTGTCGATGAAGTGTACGGGACAAGCTTTTCATCGTCCTGCCCCTCGTTTTCCAGGATCCAGACAGTTCTCGGTACATATTTTCCTCCGATGACTATATGCGTGGATACCAGACGGTTCGCTGCCGTGAATTCGTCATTCTCGTCCGGGCCGAATGTGATATCCTTGTGCACCATGTTTTCCGGGCAGTAGAGACCGTCCGTATAGTGATTCACTGCATCGGCGCCGAGTCTGGACTTGTCGTATTCAGCGGCCACGCTTCTCCTGCAGTCCCCGTCGTCCGGCGGAGTATCCGATGTCAGCATTTCCACCATGTGTTGTGTGTCGTAATAGACGAAATTGTCGAGATAGTCTTCCAGATCCCTTGGGCCGTAAGTCTCGCTGCCGTCAGCTGTGGATGTCCTTTTTTCCACCATTACGCTCATGTCCAGATTCGGATCCGCAAGATACGGGGTGCTGCCGTCCAGAGCTTCGCGGTATACTGCGTACGTCTTCCTGTTCAGTACGTTCAGGATGTATCTTACATTTTCCAGATGCAGCCACCCGGTATATGTGGCCGTTCCTTCTTCCTGATCCTTGGCATCGAGAATCTGTACGAGTTTGTCTTCCCCCGAGCCGGAATAGGTCTGGCATGTCATCAGCACCTTGGATACGGCCTTGGTAAGTCTGACAGGCTCTTTTACGCTGATGGTGATGGCATCATCTTCCCGGCTTGTCTCGAACTGGCCGTCAAGTTCCGTGAGATCGAAGTCTGTCTGTCCATTGTTCCCGATCACCCTTCCGGTCATCAGTATCCGGCTTCCGGCACCGGTAGTATGGTCTATCTCCATCAGTTGCCCCACAATGTTGTGTCCTTCCGAGTCATCAGAGAGATCTATCACTTGTCCGTCCACTGTGAAAGCTCCGATATGTTTCTGTGACATATTCGCCCCGACATAGAACCGTTTCCTGCCTTTCTTCCCGCTCAGGTTGAATATGGCGGAGATGGTACCGGCGTTTTCCTGGGCGGCATCGGTCATGACTGTCTGTGAGAAATCGAAACTTTCACTGCCGTCAGGACGGACGTTTGTCATGATGAGGGTAAGGGAATGAATCCTGTGTTCTTCTTTGGTGAATCCCAATGTGTACTCGTCCTCATCCGGATCGAGGATGCTGCCTGCCTTTGTGCCGGCTGTCCCCTGACCCGACCGTGTGTCCGGAGTCCCGGCCGCAGGATTGGCGACATTGAGACGGACGACGATATCGGTGTATTCAGGTCCGGACACGGCATGCTCCGGTGCATCCTCAGGTTCATCATGGACACAACCGCATGCCGTAAATGCCAAAACCAGCAGCGGCACCAGCCGCTCCAATATGTAGACTCCTGTCCTCATCCGTTTTCCCTTGTCTTAACGTCAGTTCGACGAATTACTTTACTCTGTACCAGAGATTTCGTCGAACTGACATTACGATTTCTTCGAAATCTCTTTCCTTTTACGTGTCACCCCACCTAAATTGGGTGACTCAGTCACCCAATTACGTCTTTCTTCGAAAGACTGGCCCTGTCTTAACCCCCTGCACCCCCTATTAGGGGGATTTTCTTAGGCCTCTCGTATGGGAGGACTTGCCTACGGATTCGTTCCACGAATCCTCTAAAAGAGGTAGTTCTCTGAAATTCACTGCGTTCTTTTCATCGAACTCACGTTATCTTATCCTCCCGGGACTGTCTAAAGCTCGATATCGGACATCGAGATGACCCAGCCGTTCACGATGATCCGGAACTGATACCAGAGACCGTTGTTGAAAAAGAAGGTCAAGGCATATTCGTCCTGACGGTCCAGATATTCCTGATCGCTCCATTCCGACTTGTGCTCCTGGATTTCCGTCAGCGAAAGATACCATGTCAGATTTATATTCATCAGTTCACGGCCGCCGGCGGCATCTTTGATGACCAGACGCGGTCCGGAATCATACATCAGCCTCGAAGTGCTGAGTTCGGCTATCACGGCACTGTTGATTTCAGTCGTGACACCGTCTCCGTCCATTGGCAGGCCGTTGTCACCGGCATTGCTGTCCGGCGAACTGCTACCCTCCTGGAAATACGGACGGTAGATGATTCTGTCTTCACCTTCGGGAGCCGCATCGGATGAGAGAGATACGTATTTGTCTTCGATACTTATTTCGTAGTCTTCCGGATTTATGGCCGCTCCACCCTGCAGCGGCATGAGCAGCACCCGGATAGTGTGGGTGCACTTCATCATGTTGACAGTGACATTCCGAAGCGTACCGTCCACATCCAGGTCGCATGTGCCGATCAGCAGGCTGTTCAGCTTCCTGTCCAGAACACCGTCTTCGGATACGGGGACTCTGGCTGAAAGCTTTTCCATGGGATCGCCAGCGGACATTTCAGGTATGATGAAATCGGTGCTTCCCTCATCCGCACTTCCGGCGAAAGCCACCAGAGTGTATGCCCCTGCATCTATCAGGGGAATACGTACCTGGAAATTCTCTACTCCACGTACACTTTCATGCCGTTCCTGCATCACCAGCCTGTCACTGCTGTCGAAGACATAGAGGTTTACCCAGTCCGCTTCCTGGCTGAAAGCTTCGGTTTCATGCACATTGTACGTGTAGCTGAAACCGATGTTCAGTCCGCATTTGCTCAGATCATCTCTGATACATGAGGACAGTCCCAGTGCAGCCAGGAAAATGACCAGGCTTTGAATGTGTAGTGTGTGTTTCATTAAGGTTCAGACTATTGAAGTACGATGTCTTCGCTGCTTATTACCCATGGGTTCGCCTGTACCGATACCTGCATGTACAGAGTGGTGGACTCTACCGGATTGTCCTCTGTCACGTCAGGATTCCATCCTCCAGGGATATCCGTACCTATGGCCCCGAGTTTTTCTACATTGAGTTTGTAGACGGTATTTCTCATCACCGAATAGTACTTTTCGTACTTGTCAGCAGTGGCTGTCGACTGTATCTGTGCGTAGTTCTGGTCCTTGATGAAGTAGATGTAGTACATCAGACCTTCGGTGTAGACTTTGACATTGTATTTGACTCTCCATTCGGATATGGCTTCCTGCTTTTCCGCACCTGTCTTGGCCATCGCCGCCTCGAGTTCCGCAACAGCATTTTCCAGAGACTCTTCGTCAGTATCTCCGCCTGCCGGATCGAAGGCGCCTGGATAGTCTTTCTGGAGGTCTGCCAGTTTGCCGTAGTATTTGTTTCCGTATGAGTAGAAGCAGTTTTCGCCGGCATATTCATCACTGACGCCGTCGGCAAGGGTGGCTTTCCACTGATAAACCAGACCTGTAGTGTTTCCTATGAGGGCCGGTGTATAATAAGCCGGGTAGTTGTTCGTTACGTCCGGATTTGTTTTTGACGCATCATAGGTAGGATTGTTTTCCATGCAGTAAACCGGACCTTGCGGATTTTCCGGGTCATAGTATGCCGGACTGTCGTCAAGGTCGAATTTGTCCACTACTGCAGTGTAGTCGTTGTCTGCATCCAGTGTGAGTGTCCTGAAATCCGACAGAGTATTATAGTAGTCATCGGCTGCATCGCTCTCCTCTGTGGCAGCCGTCATGGCCGGAGTGATGAGGGTATTGCGCCATGGTCCGACAGTGACATTCTGTGCCTGATCTGCAGACGTGGCCGTCCAATGCTGCTGGAAGTACACTTTCTCGGCACCGTTCAGCAACTTGTATCCAATGAGTTCAACTTTTGTTATCCCGACTTTGGTCTGAGGAGCAGCGCTGCCATCGGCATAATATGTAAACTCTTCCAGATCTGTGATATCGGTGTCCGCATTGCTTGAACTGTTGGCATTCGAAGTTATCTTTACTGCCATACGGTCGAGCCTGATGAGGGAGCAGGTGGCAGGATTGTCATAGACATTTTCCGGAGTGATGGTGATGAAAGTCCCGCACTTGTCGGCCGGAGTGGACCCGGAACCGCTGTCATTGCCGTGAGTATCGCTGCTCCCGTTACACTCATTGAACATCAGGAACTTGCCTGCTGCCGCGTAGTCTGATTGCATCAGTTTTTCGGAAACAGGGGTGGCATATGTCCCGCTATTGCCTATGAAGGCTTCCCGTATGTTGACGGTACCCTGTCCGGGATAGTAGCTTTGGTCTTCCGCACCCTTGTCATTCGCGATGACATATATTTCATACAAGGTGCCGCCGTTCGCAACGGTGACATTTTCATCGAGTTCCAGCTGCGGAGTCTGGTAGCCCGGATAGTTGTTGTACGGATCATTGTCGGAAACGGTGATTTCGGACAAATCTTCCGATGTCAGATAGAACCTCTGTACGACGGAGTGGTCGGTAGAATTGCATAGAAGGATGGTGAGTGAGGAGATCCTGTTCTCGTCATCCGATCCGGTTTCCTCTCCGTCTTCTGCCGGAGTCGTTCTGGTGGCCGCACCTGAAGTGGGACCTATTATCTGGAGTTGCATGTATGCGCCATCTCCCGGGATATGTCCCTGCTGTGGTCCTGCAGGCCCTTCCTGATTTTCCTCTTTGTTGCAGGCTGTCAAGGCTGCAGCCATCAGTCCTGCGAGAAGTAAAATTCTGGTTTTCATCTGGTTTATGTTTTTTGCTGTTATATATTTCCGTAATGGTATATCCGTATGCCGACTGTACTTTACAGTTGGTCGATGACGTTGGCAAGCTGCCGCAGGTTGTCTCCGGCATCAGCACAACCGGCCCCGGCCGCCGTCTCGAAGCATTCCCTTGCTTTGTCGAACCATCGGGCGGCTTCGTCACGGTCCTGAGCGTTCTCTCCGGTACGGGCGTATGCCACACCGAGAATGTTCAGCAGTCCGGCAGTCTTCTCCATTTCCGGCCTCTCTCCTGTCCCCGATTCGACGGCATCCCGGATTTTCCCTTCGAGAGCATCGACAGCCGCACCGGCATCACCGGACTCCAGAGCATTCAGAGCCAAGTCTCCGAGCACTGCGGGTTCGAGAGGGAAGTGTTCCGCAGCCATCTCCATGGCGTACCTGTATTCATCCGACCCTGATTCATACGAACGAGCGACCATGTACATTTCCTGCAGGCTGAGGTCTGCCGGACTGTCGTGTATCACATTTCTGGCCTCATCGAGGTCAAAGACCTTCACATCATATTCGATACGGTACATGCAGCGACGGAGGGCAGGATAAATATTTTCCTTCAGCCAGACATATTCGTCCGGAGTCAGCTTGTCGCGCATTAGTCTTTCACATTCGTTCCTGTCATCGGTACAAGCGTCGATGATACCGACGATGAGGTCCTTCTTACCGAAAGCGGACTTCATGAGTTCCGACCTGAGCCCGTTCCAGTCCTCGCCGCTCCACTCCACGTGCATGAGATTAGAGTCCACGTCATTGTGTTCCGCGATGTATCCGGCGAAAGCTTCCGCCCTGCTTCTGGACAGATCCATGTTGTATTCCCATGTACCTTCAGGCGAAGCGAAACCGGCCACATATATGCCGGTGATGACGATATAGTCTTTAGTCTTGACGAGGTCGACAGATGCAGTGACGGTATCCAGGACGGCCTTGTTTCCGTTCCAATGCGGCAGGATATCGTGTTTTCCCTGCCGGAACTGGAGCTGTGCGACGCGGCTTTCCTCCCTGTGCTTGACAGGCTCCGGAGCGGGTTCTATCCGTGAAGTCTTCCAGTCAGGAATGAACCGTGGAAGGACCTGGCTGTCCAGTATCTTTTCTGATTCTCCCTCTCCGCAGTCTGCGCATCCTGAGACTGATTCCCGGACAATGACGCTGCCTCCGAGCATCCATCGGCTGTATGGAACGGATGATACGAACCTGTATTCCTGCGAACTGCGGTTTTTCCTGTGTATAATGACCGTAGCGGAATCGCGTGAAGGGTCAGTACCTTCAAGCAGGTCTCTGCGCAGGAATACTTTATGTCTGGTGTTCCCGTCGACTATGACGGTTCCGAATTCCATTTCATGAGTGCTGTCAGAGGCTGTTATTACCGGTGTCAGCGATATGGTGTGCTGTGAACGGATTTTTGTGCTGTCAAGGCGTATTGTCATGCTCAGACAGACATTCCCTCCGTTTTTATCCAGTTCCATCTGTTCGAAGCCGATGGCATCCAGATAGCTGATGTTCTTTCCCCCTATTCTGCCGGTATCGGTTCCAATGCCGGACTCACAGGTCCTCATAATGTCACCTGCCGCAGAAACCGTGTCTGCGGCGGACAATGAACTGCCGGCAGCCGATATGACCGCAATGCAGGTCAGGACCGATATTTTACCTGCCCGTCTCATATTTTACCTTATAATATATATGATGGAAATAGACGCTTTGGTCGGACCGAAATAGTCATGATGCCCCGTCCCCGTTCTGATGCCGCAGACAGGTGCCGTGTATGCGGTATAGTCGGCACCGACATAGCCGACACCGGCACTGAGTTCCAGATTCCACCTCTTGCCGAGCAGCCATTGGTATCCATAGCTTATTCCGGCACCGTAATACCATCCTTCGTGTCTTTCGTTACGGCAGTCTCCGAACAGGCCGAAAGGTGTACATACATTGCCGGTATTGAACTCACCGCCATGGACATGCAGTCCGAAAAAATGTCCGTTGAATTTTTCACAGAGCCAGTAGCGGGCTTCCGGCTGAATGAGAAAATGCTTCCATTTCCGGTTTTCACGGAAATTCCATCCGTTATAGTTTCCTGAAATGTCCAGTGTCCAGTTTTCGGACACGGCGAACTCGACTCCCAGGTTTATGGTGGCAGTCGCGTCATATAAGACATTGGTCTTTATTCCTATCTTCTGGGCTGATACTGATTCACAGTAGAAAAGAGTCACACACAGGAAAAAGACGAAGGCCAGTATTTTCTTGTTTCTGAAAAACATCTGAATACTTACTTCTTATAGGCCTGATGGTCCTTTAGGTCACATTTGTCATTCTTCGTTCCGGGACTATCATTCTGGAAATCAGCGACAGGCCGTCAGAACGAGAACGCAAATTAACTCATAAAAATCGTAACTTGCAATATTGATTTACGGGGGGGGGAGCTAATATATTGGTAATCAGGTGTAAAAATAAAGAAAAAAATGTCAGGGTCCTGTCTTTGCCGATAATTTGAAGTTTTTTAAAATAGAGGAATGATATTTTTGTGTAAATTTGCAGGATTTCGTGTCATTGACGTGAAATGGTCATCCAGGGCGGAGTACGCCAGGATGGAAGGAGATTTCGGATAACTGACTTTATGGTGTGATGTCGAGATTTGCAGTAGTTACGGGAGCAAGTACGGGTCTGGGCAGGTGTATCGCCCTGGAGCTTGCAGGCAGAGGAATAAACACCCTGCTTACGGCCTTGCCTGGAGAAGGTCTGGAGAATGTATGTCAGGCCTGTCGTGATGCCGGAACTGAAAGTTACGGTTTTGAGTTCGATATTACCGACAAGGCGGCCCTGCTGGATTTTGCCGGGAGAGTGAATGAGAACTACGATGTTTTCATCCTGGTGAACAATGCCGGGGTGGGCGGCAGCAAAAGATACGGGGACGCTTCCATGAAATACGTGGACACCATCATCCAGGTAAATGTCGCTGCCACAGCCCTCATGACGCATGAACTGCTCCCTAACTTGAAGAAGAATGCCGGTTCGTATATTTTGAACATATCATCCATGGCTGGAATCATTCCGACAGGCTACAAGACCGTATACCCTGCCTCTAAGGCATTTATCAGGCATTTTTCCTTGGGAATGCGGGAAGAACTTAAGCCTGACGGCATTTCGGTCAGCTTTGCGGTCCTCGGCCCCATGCCGACGAAGGCGGAAATCATTTCCCGCATAAACAGGCAGGGCTTCATCGGAAAGGCACTGTCCGTGTCTCCGGAGCGTGTGGCGAAAGCCTGCGTGGACGGTCTTTTCAGAAAGAAAAGAGTGATAGTTCCCGGAGTGATGAACGCGCTGTCGTTCCATCTGGTGAAACTGGTCCCCGAGTATCTGCGCGGCATATTGATGTCACGCTCGGTAAGAAAGCATGAATTGTAGAATTATATCGGATAAAATGGAAAAGACTGTATTGGTGACGGGAGCCAACGGCATGTTGGCCACGAATATCATAGAAAAATTGGCCTTGGCCGGATATAAGGTCATAGGGACTGTCCGCAAGGGCAGGTCTTATCGTGGTGAAGGACGGGAAAACGTGACGGTCGTGGAGGCGGATTTCAAGGATGAGACTGCTATGAAGCCTCTGGTTTCCGAATGTGACGTGGTCTTTCATGTGGCGGCTATGACTTCGCAGTCCGAGACAAACTATGAGAAATTCCGGAAGGTGAATGTCGAATCGACGCGGATGCTGCTGGACCTGTCGGTAGCCTCAGGTGTGCGAACTTTCGTTTATGTGAGCACGGCGAATACCATCGGTTATGGAGCTGCTGAAGGTGCAGAGATGAAGTATCCGTTTTCCAAGTCATTGTACGCGCTCAGCAAGAAAGAGGCGGAGACGGTGGCATTGTCCTATCAGGACAAACTCAGGGTTGTGGTCGTAAATCCGACTTTCATGATAGGAAAATACGGCACGGAGAAGGGGTCGAACAGGATTTTCTCGATGGTGCGCAAGTCGAAAGCGGTTTTCTGTCCGTCCGGCGGAAAGAATGTGCTGGATGTGGAGGAAGCTGCCAGGGGGATGATCCTGGCTATGGAAAAGGCCGCTTCCGGAAGCCAGTACCTGATCACCGGGACCAACTACCACTACCGTGAAATGTTCGGCAGGATGGCGGAGAATTTCGGGGTGAAAAGGATATTCGTCAAGCTTCCTGACTGGATTCTGAAGGTTGCCGGATGGTTCGGCGACCTGATGGCGAAATGCGGTATCGTGACAGAAGTCTCGACCCTGAACATGGACATGCTGATGACCGAGAATTTCTATCACACCGACAAGGCTTTCCGCGAAATAGGATTCAAGGCCCGCGATATTTTCGACAAGTGATTTCAGGATGTCCCTGACGGGACAATGTCGTATTTTGTGTATTTTGCTGAAAAATCTGCATAATTTTCAAAAAATTGCTATCTTGCGGCCGATTTTGATTTGGAAAGAATTATGAAAGGTATAATGACAGGTGTGGCGATGGCCGCCACAGCATTTCTGATGGCTTCCTGCTGCAGCCAGCCCGATCTTGGCGGCAAATGGAATGTCCTGAAAGTGAATGGCGAAGAGGTGACTGTCCTCGGTGATGAAAAACCGTTTGTGGAGTTCAATACCGAAGAGTCCAAGGTGCACGGTTTCACAGGGTGCAATATCATGAACGGCGCTTATACACAGGATGGCAAAGAACTGACTTTCGGCAATATGGCCACTACCATGATGGCAGGTCCGGACGAGAATATGAAAGCTGAAAGCGCCGTGCTCGGAGCTATCGCGAAAGTGGCTTCGGTGAAGGCTGACGGCGAAAACCTCCTTCTTCTTGACGAAGAGAAGAATGTGGTGATGGAGCTCGGAAAATAGTACGCAAAGTTGCAGCCCTGGCTGTCGCTACGGGTTGCAATTACATACTGGAGAGATGCTCGAGTGGCTTAAGAGGCACGCCTGGAAAGCGTGTTGCCGCCTAAAGCGGCACAGGGGTTCGAATCCCCTTCTCTCCGCTGAAAAGAGGAAGTTACAGAAATGCAACTTCCTCTTTTTCATTATGTTGATTAATCAACTCTCGGAAAGTCAAAGGTTTGCACACGAAAAATGTCTACAATCTGTCTGCAATCAGCAGCCGGATCCATGCCTATAAAAGTTTCCAAATCGTTACCATCCGTATCCTAGGTGTGACCTTTTCTCCTTTTCCCGTCTTTTGCATACCCGGAAAAACACGCCGGGAGGACCAAATCCGGAGGCGAAAGAATCCGAACCTTACCTTGCAAGTGTCTATAGCGGAGTAAATGTACCGTCTGTAACGTTTTGATTTGTACCATCCGTAGCACAATCAAATGTACCGCTTAAGAAGTGGTGCTTTAAGGTTCTGCAAAGTTATTATTATTTTTTAGTTTTCCGTCTCATTGATTCGCCCTTCAGTTCA
>CALUQB010000047.1 GCA_944322815.1 uncultured Bacteroidales bacterium
CTATAATATTTCGGCCATTTATTTACAGGTAAAAGAAAACAAGGAGCCGGTATCAGCCATTCCCGCACCAACCGGAATATACAGCGGTGAAATCATAGTGGATGGCATCAAGTGGGACAGAGCATCCGACATGACAGCCTGCAGCGGGGAATTGGAAATAGCGTCATCTGCATCCGGCGGCTATATGGAAATCACGTTCGCAGGCAGCCGTGACAAGAGAGACACATGGCAGCACTACCGTGTTGCCATGGCTGAAAATATGCAGGCCGCACTCGTGGAAAGAGACCGTGTAAGGCTGATGACAAGGAACCATCCTGCGGGCAAGCCCTCGGACGACCAACTAGATAACGCCACTCCACTGGCTCAAGCCTGCGAATCATTCCTTACCCATTCAGTCAATGCCCTCCATGCCGGCTATTCTATGGGCAGAAGCGTGCGTTATCTGAAAACCAACATGCTCCCGCTTCTGACAGAGGCAGCAGAAAAGTGCGGCGAATACGGTTCAGTAAGGTTTTCAGACCTGCTGTCCGTATATTCCGGATGCGTGCTTCTCGGCTATGAAAAGGTGAATATGAAGCGGTTTTGCGACAATCTGGTTAAAAACGGTATCCGTGATTTCGTATTCGATACCCTCACACGATGTCTTGTCCCCGACTGGGCACTCACTGAAGACACGGTATTTCCGGAAATAAAGGAGTGGATTGTTTCCTGGCATGGAAACACAACCGCGACGGAAGCAAAGACCGCATTGAAAGAATTATCCTGCATGTCCGGAAATATTCTGATTGCGGATGCAATATTGAAAATCTGAAACCAGTCCGGGCGAAATTTCCGGCACAACAGATCAGAAGACGGGACGGATTACTCCGGCACATAGATGATCTCACCATTCTCCAGTTCGTAGGCTATTCCTACGCGTTTGCCTTTCTGTCCGGACCCCGACTGGTCTTCGGAAGGTGTATAGCGGTCGATGGTCTGCCCTTTCCTGACTATGATTTCCATATCCTCCTTGCCGGGGTTCTTGACCATCGTGAAGTCTTCCGCCGACAGCATCTCAGTCATGTCGTAACGGGTCACAAGGGCGACCATAAGAGCCACGGCAAACACCATTGCCACATCAAAGAGATTCCCGACTACGCTCATCGGATCGTTCTCCTCTTCTGAACAAAGCAGTCTTCGCCTTTTCATAAGTCCTCCTCCCCTGTCCCGGTGCCAGACTTACCATTGCCATCGCATCCGGCCAGAACTTCGCAGACGAACTCCAGACGGTTCAGGTCACGGGTGTACCATCTCTGCTTGACCTGCAGGGTGATAAATCCTATCGCCGCAGAAAACAGGCCAACCACAGTCGTGGCGAATGCCACCTGCATGTTATAGGCCATGGAGCCTATATCTCCCGTAGAGAGTCCTACGAGAGCCGGTCCCATAGGAATGAGAGTACCCATCAAACCAAGCATAGGTCCCATCTTCGACAAAGTCTTCGATATTCCCAGATCCTTATCGGCCGCTATCTCGTAGTCTGAGAGCAAGAGCTGACGGTGCGCATCGTCCCTTGCGGGGTCCAGCAAGCCGGCCAGACAGCCCAGTAACGGAGATTTGGTATTTGCCGGTATGGAAGAACGCAGTTCCTCCACTGTCACAGGAGTCAGCGTCTCCACCTTGGTCGTAAAAAGCCTGTCCTCTTTTCGTATCTGCAGATATTGGCTGAAGAAATTGCCGATCAGCAGCAGAGAACGGAGAAAAAACAGGATAAGCAGGACTACTACAGGCACAAGCAGTCCGTTGGATATCCAGAAAAGAACATCGGAAATGTAATTCATTTGTTTGAGATTTTATATTTTCACCTTTTATAATTCCTGTTCATTTTCAAAAAACCCTTGAAAGACCTGGCCGTCTTTACGAATGAACCTGCCAGCACTCCGACAGTGACAAGTCCCAGCACCCCTGCAAGAGCCTTCCAGTCCACATCACCAGCCCCTGTCACGGCAGTCTGCCCATTGACAGTGGCTATTACAGCCACTATCCCGGTCAGGGCGTTGGTCAGGAAGAACATCTCCAGACGGCTCTCCTTGTCCGGGAAAAACCGGCGCATCAGCCATGCTCCGCCGGCAATCACCACGAAGACCACAACTGCCGCGCTCCAGGCCACCAATGCGAAAGACTCACCCGGGAAAGCGAATATCAAACATGTCAGGAAACTGAACAGCACCCCGAATATAAGTACGCCGGGAAACCAGCGCAAGACGCGGTAACTCCAGATGGTTACGGGTTTCAACTTCCCGGAGTTCATCAGATTCACCGACAACAGACAAAACGAAATCTGAAGAATGACCTCAATAGTGATGATCACGGAGGTATCCAGCATGAGACCCGGATCGGACAGCCAGGCATCTACCTGAGAGCGTGACTGTCTCACTGCTGCCGGCCACATCAAACCGGTAAACAGGGCGGCCGCAGCGGCATGTGCCAGTACAGACCACCATTTGTGCCAGGACTGTTTCAGGACGAAATTGATGCAGACCAGCACCATCAGTATAATGACCAGACTATACATAATATCAGATGTTGTCGGATTTTCTGCGGCGGCGTATCATCAGGCCTCCCACGGCGAACAAGGCTACAACCAGCACAGCTGCAGCTATGTTGCTGACCAGAGCCGTTTTTTTCTCAGGCTCGCTTTGCAGGCGGTCTTTCCTGAGTACCATACCTTCTGAAGCATCGCCCGACGCGGTCTCCCGGATCTGCCGTATGGCACCCTTGTATTCACCGGCTGCGGCTTCCGGCAAGACTGATGCGATATAATCCTGCAGGGAGGGATTGTCGCATACGAAACCGGAGCAGGACGGAGCGAAATCCTTTATCAGACCGGTATGCAGTTCCGCTATATCGGATATCTGTTCCGGAGAAGCTTCCCATAACCCTTTACGGACAGACTCCAGCATGACAGCCGTCACTTCCTCGAGAGCTGCCGGATTGACCTCCCTGAAGTGCTCTTGTACCCCGAGACCGAATTTATCCCGTACATACACCTCATATATCTCATTCCATATACGGTCATCTATGGACTCCGGTTTCATGACATTCCAGCCGAAAGTGTTGGTGACCGTTTCCGCTATGACGGCTGCATCACCGGCTCCGCCATGGAGTTTTTCCTCTATGTAGGACGGGTTGAATATAGTTGTCCGGCTTTCGACTCCGACAGCCTCCTTGAGTTCCTGCATCCTGACCCTGGACCGGTTCCGGTAATCGCTCAGATAAGCGTCCGGCTCCTTGCCTGTGACTTCCCTGACTGCCAGATTCAGTCCGCCCATGAATTCATATACATGGTCGAGACTCAGTGCTCCCCAGGTGTTGCTCTGCCTTGGCTGCACCACTGCATCCGTATGGGAAAGGGCGGCTTCGAAAACATATCGGGAGTATTGTTCCCATTCTTCCTTGCTGCCGTAATAGGCTCCCATATTGTCCATATATGCTTGAGCTATCTCCGAAGACGAATTCCAGCGGTCCGAAGCCGTCACCATATTCTGAATGCCTGTGCCGTAGTTGCCGTTCACTCCGCCGAACACCCTGTAACAGGACATTCTGCGCGCATCGGCCGGAGTCAGTCCCTTTCCCGTGAGAATCCGTTCGGTCTCACGGATGCCTTCGGCCACATTGTTCGCATATACATCGTCCTTTGCTTCCGCAGCCATACGCACAGCCCTGTCTATCAGGAACAAGCGGGATGCCGCGATATCCCTGAGCTGGCCGCTGGTCTGTACTACCACGTCTATTCTCGGCCGTCCCAGTTCCGCTGAAGATATCAGCCTGATATCGGTCACACGTCCGAAACTGTCATATACAGGTTCCACTCCAAGCATGTAGAATATCTGGGCTATGGTAGCGCCTTCGGTCTCTATGAACTCACTGCTCCAGAGAGTATAGCTGACTTTCCGCGGCAGTGAATCGCAATGCCGCTGTCTGTAAAGTTCCAATGTAT
This sequence comes from uncultured Bacteroidales bacterium, assembly GCA_944322815.1. Classification (GTDB taxonomy): domain Bacteria; phylum Bacteroidota; class Bacteroidia; order Bacteroidales; family UBA932; genus Cryptobacteroides. The sequence continues at coordinate 3,980 of CALUQB010000047.1, forward strand.
TCTCCGCCAGCCGCATGCCTTTCTCCCAGGCACTGCGTGTCGGAACAGACTCGGCATTCACGGCAAAAAGATTGCGTCCCGTAGGCAGGGTATTGGGATTTGCCACCGGGTCTCCTCCTGGCGATGGCGCAGTATAACCGCCGTCCAAAGCGTTCAACATGCTGTTCATTTCAGCGGAAGGACTCTCCGACAGAGCCTTGCGGTAGTTGTGTACATTGAGTACGGCATGCTCCAGTTCCGTCACTGCCCTGGCAAAATCCGTCTCCTGCCGCGCAGGCTGAGGTTTTCTGTCGTCCACCTGCATCATCGGCATCATGTCCGCAGGAGTCCGGAGCGAAGCGGACACATCCCGGGCATGGGCAAGTTCCTTCTCTGTAATGCCGGCTATGGAACACAACTGGCGGTCATCAGCGGGGCAGGACCGGGCCAGCAACCGCGCCACTATCTTCCGTGCCGGTTCCAGATACCTGTCATTGAATTCCTGACGCCGCTTCTCCACGTCTCCGACATCCAGGTTCCTGGCACGGTCGATACCCAGAAGACCGTAGGCAATAGGTTCGGCACTCATGGCGTATACGGTAGACTCGATCTGAGACGGCAGATATGGTTCTCCCAGTACATAGAGCCGTCCCGTGACTTTTTCTGAAGCCAGTTCTTCGGCGAAATTGCCGATACGTATTATCTCTTCCTCATTATATGGCCTGTTCCTGTCCAGGGTATCCAGGCCAAGATCGGAGGCTATACCCATCTCTATGGTCAGTTTCTTGATTTTCAAGGCAGACCTCTCCGCACCGGCCTCATCCGGTTTCCCTCCGTAAAGTGCCTCATCAAAACGTGAAAGTTCTTCAGAAAGTTCCTTGTACAGTCCCCGCACGTTACTTTCCATAAAGGGAGGTGTCAGATATGACTGGAGAGTGGCGTATGCGCGCCGTTTGGCCATCATGCCTTCACCGACATTGGAAATGGTGTACAGGTAAAAATGCGGTACTGTTCCCACCAGACGGTCCGGCCAGTCATATCTGCTCAACGCCACCTGCTTTTCGGGAGTGAACTCCAGACTGCCGTGTGTCCCGAAGTGGACCATGGCATCGGCTCCGAAACCGTAACGTGCATACAGATATGCAGCGATATAATTGTGCGGCGGTGCGGCATGAGTACCGTGCACCATCCGGAAATCATTCTGTCCGCTTCCGGCAGCCGGCTGAGGTATCAGCACCACATTGCCCAATTCTATGCGCGGAAGAGCGAGCCTGCCGTTCCTGGACATATAAGGTCCGGGGAATTCCCCGTTCAAAGCCACAACCTCGTCATAGAGCCGCCGGGGAAGAGCCTCAGACACCCATTTTTCATAGGTAGGAGCATCTATCCACTCCGGCGAGCCTTCCTGCATGAAGCGGGAGGCAGCGCCTTCCGCATAGGAACCGAAAACAGCTCCGCGCCTCTGGATCAAGTCAGCCAGGGCGTCAGGAGTGGCAGGCAGGCCGGAGACATCATAGCCGGCATCCCTCAATGCGATAAGAAAATTGTACAACGACGGCACTACCTCCATTCCAGCGGCAGTGAGGGCATTCTGTCCGGGACCCTTATAGTAGAATATCGCGATCTTCTTCCGGCTCTCGGGCTTGCGTTTCAAGTCAAGATACCTGGCTACAGTCTCGGTAAATTCTTCCAGACGCTCAGGAATCGCCTCCAGGCGCTGAAGACCGTCTCCGGTCTCATAATGCCCGAAAAGCACGACCGGCCGGATAGCCCCGTCTATCTCCGGTGTCACGACACTCTGGGACAGAAAGCCTCCTGACATGCCCATATCGTCAGCCTCCCATTCGGAAACGAGAGCATTGGCATTCAGGGGTGAGAACAGGGGAATATTGTATTTTTCCAGAAATTCCACCATCCGGTCTCCAAGCCGGCCGTGGGCCATATTGATCACGGCAGAAGGGGAAATTGAATCCAGCTGGCCGCCTGCGAGCACAGGTATGATGTTGCGTATGGGATAAACCACGTTACCTGCAGACTCAAGGGATGCAATCAGTTCGGCAGGCTCTCCCATCTGTCCAGTAACGACAATGCGTGGAGCGTCATCTTTCCAGAAACCGTTGTCCTTCAACCAATCCTCATATGCCGCGATGGAACCGAACCCTTTCTCGTCCTTGTTTTCCGGAGACTGGTGGTATATGTTTTCTACGGTATATTCTTCTGCAGGATCCGGTTCCGGAGCAGCGAGCCTTTTGCCGTCAATGTGGCGACGGATATACAAGAGCATGTTCCTGTAATTGGCCTGGCCTCCGTTTGACAGATAGGCCTTTATATTTTCAATATCCGAAGAATCAGCCGTATTGATGTCATTGGCAGGGTTTGTGACCATGGTCGAAATTACGGGCAGTCCCCTGCCGGCCGCACGTTTTATCCGGGCCCTCTGTTCCTCGGTAATCCTCAGCCCCATGCCGTTTATCAGGAGAATGTCGTACCGTCCGGCCTTGGAAATGTCTTCCGGAGCCAGTTCGTACAGTTTTATCATGGAATTGTCATTGGCTTTAGCTATCCTGCCCGTCTCGATAATCCGATAATTGAGGAAGGCCACCTTGGTCGGGCTTGCCGCAAACTTCCACAGTCCCCACAGGATAAGCAGCGTCAGGACAGGAACAATAAAAAGGATCATGCACCGAGTCTTTTTCCGAATCATATTCTCGCAACGCCGGTCCGGTGAATTATTCTATTCAAAACCGGAGACTCCGCCGGACTGACGTAATGATTTTCCGAAATCTCCTTCCCATTCACGTGTCTCTCCCTTTCGAAATCACGTCAATGCTCTGACAAATGACGCTGCAAAATTATTCCGGCCGGCAGGATGCATCAATCGCCACAAATAGGTATTTTTCCTTTTCCGGCCACCTTTTCTTATTATCGAAGATGAATATTTCTGCATGTACAAATGTTTTCAAATAAAATTATTATTGATATTTTTGCAGAAATTGAAAAAATCACATAAACAAATCATGAAACTAACCACCCGTGTCGAATATTTCACCCGATGGGGCGAAGAACTTTTCTTGAGATCCGGAAACAGGATTTATCCCATGCAATACAGCCCTGGAGGCATCTGGGCAGCCGAAATCGGAAGGCTCTCCCCAGGACAGACTTTCAGATACAGGTACGAACTCCATAGCGGAGGACTGTGCAGACGTACGGAATGGAATGACCATACGGTGACCATGCCTTCGGCCGGAGGCCGCAAGCCCGTAGAGGTTACGGACTGCTGGAATGATGTCCCGGCAGACCTGCCACTCCATTCGTCGCCTTTCACGGACGGAGTATTCCGGCAGCATCCCGGCCGGAAATGGAAAGCCGCAGGTACGGCCATCCCGGTATTCTCGCTCAGATCTGAATCGGGCTTCGGTACAGGTGAATTCAACGACTTGAAGCTTCTCGCGGACTGGGCTGCAATGACCGGGCAGAAAGTCATCCAGATACTTCCTGTGAACGACACCACGATGACGGGCACATGGGAGGACTCTTATCCGTACAATGCCAATTCCAGTTTCGCCCTGCATCCACAGTTCATCCACCTGCCTGATGCGGGAGTGGAAACGGATGATGAATACTGCCGGATAAAGGCCGAGCTGAACGCTCTCCCTGAAATAGACTATGAAAAAGTAAATAATGAAAAACGGAGGCTGCTCCGCAAGGCATACGCAACGTCAGGTGCGAAAACGGCCAGGACCAAGGCATACAGATCGTTTGTGGAGGCAAACAGCGAATGGCTTCTGCCATACGCCGCATACTGTACGCTGAGAGATGAATTCGGTACAGCCGAGTTCGGTATGTGGAAGCGTCATGCGGACGGAAAAGACGAAGACTATTCCGTATATGACCGGGAAATGATCGGAAACTATATAAAATCCCGCAAAAATGAGATCGGCTATCACTGCTTCGTGCAATATCACCTTCATCTGCAGCTTTCCGACGCCAGGGACTATGCCCGCAGAAAAGGAGTGGTGTTCAAAGGCGACCTGCCGATAGGAGTCAGCAGGACAAGCGCCGATGCCTGGGTGAACAGGAGTCTTTTCAACATGGATTCACAGGCTGGAGCGCCGCCTGACGCATTTTCAGCGGATGGCCAGAACTGGGGCTTGCCTACCTACAACTGGGAGGAGATGTCGAAGGACGGGTATGCCTGGTGGCGTGCCAGACTGAAAAAGATGTCCGAGTACTTCGATGTTTTCAGAATAGACCATCTTCTGGGCTTTTTCAGGATATGGGAAATACCTCTAGGAGAAAAAAGCGGGCTTATGGGACATTTCAATCCCGCACTTCCCTATTCCACGGAAGAACTGTCAGCCATGGGCTTCGACATGCGTATTTCAGGTGCAGGCAGTTCCGGAAACATGGACGTACTGTTCATAGAAGACCCTCACAGGAAAGGATGGTGGCATCCGAGAATCGCCGCCCATTCCACTACGGCTTATGCCGCACTCGATGATACCATGAAACAGACATTCAACCGCCTGTACGATGACTTTTTCTATCACAGGCACAATGCATTCTGGAAGGAATCGGCCATGAGGAAACTGTCGGCCCTGCTTTCGGCGACCGGAATGCTCGCATGCGGAGAAGATCTCGGCATGATACCGGCCTGCGTGTCAGAAGTCATGGATGAGTACATGATACTTTCGCTCGAAATCCAGAGAATGTCGAAAAACCCCGACCGTGAATTCGCCGATCCGGCGGATTATCCGTATTATTCCGTCTGCACGACTTCCACCCATGACATGAATCCGCTCAGGGCCTGGTGGGAGGAAGACAGGAAAGTCACCGCAAACTATTGGCACAACGTGATGCACCGTGACGGGGAGGCTCCACGCTCATGCGAACCGTGGATATGCCGCGAAATCATCAGGAAACATCTGGAATCATCCTCCATGCTGACCATACTGCCTCTTCAGGACTGGCTTTCCATAGACGGGGAACTGAGATTCCCGGATCCTTCCAGGGAAAGGATCAACATTCCGGTTTTTCCACGGTATTACTGGCGCTACAGGATGCATCTGACCATCGAAAATCTCATATCACAGGACAAGTTCAATTCCGAACTGAGTAAAATGATAGAGGATTCAGGCCGGTCGGCATGAAAAACGAAGTCCGAAGACAAGAGCTGAAATATTATTGGTATTTATGCGGATTTTGTTGTAAATTTGTGGGATTGTAGAAATCCGCCTCTGCTATTGGCACATAATTTCCATTAGCGGGGCTGCTCCTGCCAGGATAAGGGGTCACGACGGATTCGGGACTGACAGGAAAACATCGATGAGAATGTCCGGGGGACATTCGAAAGCGAACAGAGGGGGCAGGATGGGTCCGGTCGTTCGAAGAAAGACGTTTGAGAGTGACCAAAAGCCCCTTTTGGATCACCCTCCCGACAAAAGAAAAAGATTCAAATATATATGCCAGGACTAAAAGGACATGTTTCACAAGTGATAGGACCGGTGGTCGATGTTCATTTCGACCTTTCTGGAGAAGACGTAGTCAGAGAACTGCCGAGGATCCACGATGCGCTGGTCCTGAAAAGGAAAGACGGTAAAAATCTCATTCTGGAAGTGCAGCAGCACATCGGTGAAGACACGGTGAGGACCGTGGCGATGGACAGTACGGACGGGCTGCAGCGTGGGATGGAGGTCACGAACACATCCGCACCTATCACCATGCCGGTAGGGGCACAGATCAGAGGCCGCGTGATGAATGTCACAGGGAACTGCATCGACGGCATGAATGAACTGGACAGGGAAGGTTCACTGCCGATACACAGGGAACCGCCGAAATTCGAAGACCTCACCACTTCACAGGAAGTCCTGTTCACAGGAATCAAGGTCATAGACCTGCTCGAACCGTACCTGAAAGGAGGGAAAATCGGTCTTTTCGGAGGTGCAGGAGTGGGAAAGACCGTCCTCATCAAGGAGCTAATAAACAACATAGCTAAAAAGCACAACGGATTCTCGGTTTTCGCAGGAGTGGGAGAACGTACCAGGGAAGGAAACGACCTGCTCAGGGAAATGATCGAATCCGGTGTGATCAAATACGGGGATGAATTCCTCAAAAGCATGGAAGAAGGACACTGGGACCTGTCGAAAGTAGATAAGAACGAACTTCCGAAATCCCAGGTAGCCATGGTGTTCGGACAGATGAACGAACCGCCGGGAGCACGTTCTTCCGTAGCCCTTTCAGGACTGACGCTCGCGGAATCATTCAGGGACAGTGCCGGTGCTGAAGGGCCGAGGGACATTCTCTTCTTCATAGACAACATCTTCCGTTTCACCCAGGCCGGATCCGAAGTATCGGCTCTGCTCGGACGTATGCCGTCAGCGGTAGGTTACCAGCCGACTCTGGCTACGGAAATGGGACAGATGCAGGAAAGGATCACTTCCACCAAAAACGGATCCATCACCTCGGTACAGGCCGTATATGTTCCTGCCGATGACCTGACGGACCCTGCTCCGGCCACGACGTTCACCCACCTGGATGCCACGACAGTGCTAAGCAGGAAGATCACCGAACTGGGTATCTATCCGGCAGTGGACCCTCTCGAATCCACCTCCCGGATTCTCGACCCGAACATCGTAGGCAAGGAGCATTACGAGACCGCCCAGAGAGTCAAGCAGATACTCCAGAGGAACAAGGAACTTCAGGACATCATCTCCATTCTGGGTATGGACGAACTGTCGGACGAAGACAAGCTGACGGTAAACAGGGCACGCCGCGTACAGAGATTCCTGTCACAGCCTTTCGCCGTGGCCGAGCAGTTCACCGGAGTACCCGGAGTGATGGTCAGCATCGAGGACACCATAAAGGGCTTCAACATGATACTGGACGGTGAAGTGGACTACCTGCCGGAACAGGCATTCCTGAATGTCGGCACCATCGAAGAAGCCATCGAAAAAGGAGAAAAGATCCTCAACGCAGTCAGAACTGCAAAAAGAGATTAGTTCAATTCCGTAGGAAACAGATCATGAAACACAAGGGCGGCATACTTCTGAACATATTGACTCCCGAGAAGAATCTCGCGGGACACATGGTCGGGCAGGTGAAACTCCCGGGTACTGCCGGAGAATTCACAGTGCTTTCCGGTCATGCACCGCTGATCACGTCCCTGACGGAAGGAGACATCATATTTACCGAAGGCGAGACCAGCAAGTCCGTACATATCAGGTCAGGCTTTGCCGAAGTACAGAACGATACGGTATCGGCCTGTGTGGAAATATAGGAGGAAGCGGATGGACAGAATCACCAGATACATTATTTCACTTTTCACGGCTCTCACCGTTTCGGTGGCGGCACTGGCCGCCAATGCCGGACCGGAAGCGGCTGATGAGACAGTTTCCGCTTCACAGTCCGGTACGGAAGGTCCTCAGGTCGACATCAAATCCATGCTTTTCGGCCATATCGGTGATTCATACCAGTGGCATATCACAAAGATCGGGGAAAAACATATAGTCATTCCGCTCCCTGTCATCGTATACAGCAAGAGTACGGGATGGCACTGTTTCATGTCATCGAAACTGGAAGAAGGACCTTATGAAGGGTTGTATTGCGCCGAAGGCGGAAAATATGACGGAAAGATAGTCGAAAAGGATGCCTCCGGCAATGAAATACGTCCGTTGGATATCTCCATCACGAAAAACGTGGCCGGACTGATGATAAACAGCCTGATAGTGGTGCTGCTTATACTTGGATGCTCGCGCTGGTACAGGAAGCACGATGTGCTGGACGAAGCCCCTGCAGGGATAGCGGCCGTTCTGGAACCTGTGATAACATTCATCAACGATGATGTCATAAAAGCGGCCATTCCCGGAGACCACAGCCGGAAATACGCCCCGTATCTGCTCACCGCCTTCTTCTTCATACTGGTGAACAATCTCATGGGAATAGTGCCGGTCTTCCCCGGCGGAGCGAATACTACGGGGAACATAGCCGTTACCCTCACTCTGGCAGTCTGCACTTTCGTGGCGGTGAACCTGTTCGCGAACAGACATTACTGGAAAGACATTTTCTGGCCGGATGTGCCATGGTGGCTGAAAGTGCCGGTACCGCTGATCCCTCTGACGGAAGTCCTGGGAATCTTCACCAAGCCGTTTGCGCTGATGATAAGGCTCTTCGCCAATATCATGGCAGGGCATGCCATCATACTCAGCTTCGTATCCATCATATTCCTTACAGTGAAACTGGGTCCGGCGATAAACGGCACCATGTCTTTCATCACCGTATTCTTCGGGATATTCATGGACCTTCTGGAGATTCTGGTGGCATTCATCCAGGCGTATGTGTTCACCATGCTGTCGGCAGTGTTCATAGGTCTGGCGCATGAAGGCGAAAAAACGAAGGAAGAAGCTGCCGCCAACGAAGAGGGTGCCCTCATTCCGGAAGTTTCAGACGCTTCGGAGGTTCCGGAAGTTCCGGAAAACGGAATGGCGGAAGACGGAATAAAACTGAAATAAACAATTTAAATTACTGATATCATGTTACTTTCAACATTATTGCTTCAGGCAGCCGCTGGTGCTGCACTTGGAAAAATTGGTGCCGCGATAGGTGCCGGACTTGTAGCTATCGGAGCCGGACTCGGTATAGGCAAGATCGGAGCATCCGCCATGGAATCCATGGCCCGTCAGCCGGAAATGGCAGGCAATATCCGTACGAACATGCTGATCATCGCCGCCCTGATAGAAGGTGTGGCCATGTTCGCGGTGATCGTCTGCTTCATAGCAGTAGTCTAAGACAGGAGGTAGGAGATGTCATTGTTAATGCCTGACACCGGCCTCCTGTTCTGGATGCTCGTCATTTTCGTGGTGGTACTTGCCATCCTCGCGAAATGGGGGTTTCCTGTCATTACTGCGATGGTAGAAAAGCGCAAGAACTATATCAGCGAGTCTCTGGCTCTGGCCAAGAAGGCCGACCGGAAAATGTCGGACCTGCTGAAAGAACAGGAACGTATCATAAGGGAAGCGCGTGAAGAGCAGAACAAGATATTGAAAGAAGCGGCTGAAGCCCGGAACAACATCGTAAGACAGGCTCAGGAACAGGCAAGAGACGAAGCGGCCAAGATCATGGCCGAGGCTAAAGTCCAGATAGAGGCAGACAAGGAAAGCGCCATCAGCCAGATCCGCAGCCAGGTCGCCCTGCTTTCCGTGAATGTCGCTGAAAAGGTGATAAGGAAAACCCTGTCATCGGAGAAGGAACAGAAGGAACTCATCGAAAAAATGGTGGAGGAATCTCTCAGGATAGATCCCGATACCGCACGCAACTGATAAGGGAAAATGGACATGAACACGGGGACGATTTCTGCAAGATATGCCTCAGCCCTGCTGAAATACTCTACGGAAACAGGACATGAAACCCTGGTTTACGGACAAGTCAGGAAGCTGGCCGACAGTCTTTCGGCCCTGCCTCAGTTCCGCAGCCTGATAGACAATCCGATGAGCGTGTCCGACACGCAGAAATTCTCACTGCTGGTCTCTGCCCTTGACGGTGAGGAAATGGCGGAAGAGTTGCAGAGTTTCATCCGTCTGGTGATGAAGAAACGGAGGACGAAATATCTCAGATTCATGCTGATGTCATTCATCAGACAGTACAGGGACACGCACAATATAAAGATGAGCCGGCTGATTACGGCCGTGCCTGATACGGAACTCGAAAAACGGATATCGGATATCGTCCGGGAACGTAAAGGAGATTCGGTGCTGTTCGAACACAGGGTGGATCCGTCCATCATAGGAGGATTCATATTCGAGATAGACGGGCGCAGACTGGATGCAAGCACTGCCGCCCAGCTCAAATCAGTGAGACGACAGTTCATCGAAAAGAACAGAAGAATAGTTTAAAACGAATTTATGTCACAGAATATAAAACCAAGCGAAGTTTCGGAAGTGCTGCTGCGGCAGCTAAAGGAAATAGATACCGATCTCAAGTTCGAAGAAGTGGGAGAAGTGCTCCAGGTAAGCGACGGAGTAGTGAGAATATATGGCGTCCAGAACGCGGAAGCGAACGAACTCCTGGAATTCGAGAACGGCATCAGGGCTGTGGTCATGAACCTGGAGGAAGACAATGTCGGAGCTGTCCTGCTTGGGCCTACGGACCAGATAAAGGAAGGCATGACAGTACGCAGGACGAGACACATCGCATCCATCAATGTCGGAGACGGTATGCTGGGCAGAGTCGTGGACCCGCTTGGAGTCCCGCTTGACGGACGGGGAAAGATCGGCGGGGACCTGGTGGAGATGCCTCTGGAGAGGAAAGCCCCCGGAGTTATTTTCCGCCAGCCTGTGACAGAACCGCTGCAGACTGGACTGAAAGCCATTGATGCCATGATTCCTATCGGACGCGGACAGAGAGAGCTGATCATCGGCGACCGTCAGACAGGAAAGACAGCCATAGCCATCGACACCATCATAAACCAGAGGGAAAACTACCTGGCCGGAAAACCTGTTTACTGCATCTATGTAGCGATCGGCCAGAAAGGCTCCACCATCGCCAATATCGTCAACACTCTCCGTGAAAAGGGCGCCATGGACTATACGATAGTAGTGGCTGCCACTGCGGCTGATCCAGCAGCCATGCAATATTTCGCTGCATTCGCCGGAGCTGCCATCGGAGAATATTTCAGGGATACGGGACGCCATGCCCTCGTGGTGTATGATGATCTTTCCAAACAAGCTGTGGCCTACAGGGAAGTTTCCCTGATCCTCAGGAGACCGTCAGGACGTGAAGCATATCCGGGAGATATCTTCTACCTGCACTCAAGACTCCTGGAAAGGGCTGCCAAGATCATAAACCAGCAGGAAGTGGCAGAGCAGATGAACGACCTTCCGGAAAGCCTGAAAGGGAAAGTCAGGTGCGGGGGTTCGCTTACAGCCCTTCCTATCATCGAAACTCAGAGCGGTGACGTATCGGCCTACATCCCTACCAACGTGATTTCCATCACGGACGGACAGATTTTCCTTGAGACCGACCTGTTCAACCAGGGATTCCGTCCTGCCATCAACGTCGGCATATCAGTGTCGCGTGTAGGTGGAAGCGCGCAGGTCAAGAGTATGAAGAAAGTGGCCGGAACATTGAAAATAGATCAGGCCCAGTACAGGGAACTGGAATCATTCTCGAAATTCAGCAGCGACATGGACCCTGTGACTGCCATGGCCATCGACCGCGGAAGGAAGAACAACTGTCTTCTCATCCAGCCGCAATACTCCCCTATGCCTGTAGGCGACCAGGTAGCCATCCTGTATTGCGGTACGCACGGCCTGATGAAGGAAGTACCGCTGGACAAGGTACAGGAATTCCAGTCATCGTTCCTCGACAGGATGCACGCGGCGCATGAAACGGATGTGCTGGCACCTCTCGCCGCAGGGCAGATAGACAGGAACATCGAGCTGATCATAGAAAAGGAAGCTGCCGCGACCGCCACGCAGTTCAGAAGCAAATAACGAGGAAAAGGTAGAAAAGAATGGCATCACTGAAAGAAATAAAGGACAGGATCAATTCCGTAAACGGCATCATGAAGATAACATCGGCCATGAAGCTGGTGGCATCTTCGAAGCTGCGGAAAGCCCAGAATGCCATAGGAAACCTTCTGCCGTACCAGAGACAGATCCACCACATTCTGGCAGACCTTCTGGCCGGAGAGGCCGAAGCCGGCGAACTTTACATCACGCAAAGGCCTCTGAAAAAAGTCGCGATAGTGGCGTTCGCCTCGAACACGTCATTGTGCGGTGCATTCAATTCGAATGCGGTCAGGCATTTTTCGGAAGCCGTGGAAAGATACACGAAGGCAGGACTCGGAAAAAAGGATATCATGGTCTTCGCCATAGGCCGGAAAATGGAAGACGCGGCGAAGAAGATGGGCTTCACTCCCGAAGGAGACTATACCCATCTGGCAGACAAGCCGTCATACGAAGAAGCCTGCGTACTGGCAGGACGGCTCATGGAACTGTTCACGACCAAGGAAGTGGACAAGATAGAGCTTGTATACACTCACTGCAAGTCCACAGCGACACAGATACCGGTAAACGAAACATATCTGCCAGTATCGCTGGATTCATCGCTTCACGAGAGCGAGGAACATCACGGAATTTCAGACTTCATAGTGGAACCGGACATGAACTCCCTGCTGGAAACCCTGCTTCCCAAAGTACTGCTTCTGAAAATCTACGCTACAGTACTGGACGCAAATGCAGCGGAACACGCAGCCAGGATGATGGCCATGCA
>CALUQB010000048.1 GCA_944322815.1 uncultured Bacteroidales bacterium
ATGGGATGCTGGAACACCACGAACTACGGAGGACGGCACACCATAGCGGACAGCGAGATGAGCCGTATCTGGACATCCTTCTACACGAATTCCATAAAGAATCTGACAGATGCCATATACAGGACGGCGGATGACGAGGCACAGACGAACATCCATTCCGTACTGACCATCTACAGAGCCTACATGATGTCCATCATCACTGACATCTACGGAGATGCACCATGCAGCGAGGCCGGAAAAGGATATCTGGAAAGCATATTCAACCCTGTCTACGACACTCAGGAAAAGATTTACGACAGTTTCTTCACTGACCTGGCCTCAGCTGAAGCCGCTCTGGACCCGTCGAAAGACGCAGTCACCGGAGACCTGATATATGGAGGGGATATCGCCAAGTGGAAGAAACTGGCAAACTCGCTGAGACTGCGCTACGCCATGCGAATATCAGGAGTTGCTTCTGAAAAAGCCAGGACAGAGTTCGAGGCCGCCCTTTCCTCCGAAGGCGGAATCATGGAAAGTTCCGCAGACGAAGCTCTGATCAAGTACATGGACGTAGCTTTCAGTTTCGGACAGGATTCCTATTCCGACTACCGCGGGAATGCCCTTTCCAAGCTTCTTTTCGGAAATGACCCTGCGAATAACCCGAGCTACATCTGCTCCACGCTTTTCGACGAGATGTATGACAACGACGATCCGCGTACATTCATGCTGACACGCTGCTACTACGACGGACTGATGAGCGCCACCAGCCCTGACAACAGGGTGGACCTGACTCAGGAAATGATAGAAAAGGGAATAGAATTCAAGCCGTGCGAGCCTGGAGCATTCTCATACGATCCATGGCCGGAAGGCTATGACAGCGACATTCTGGCCGGAATGGCGGAGACGAATCCTGCGGTGACCATCACCGTGGCACGTGAGACTATGCCGAAACTGGAGAACAATTTCCTTCAGAGCGAGAACCCTGGAGTGGTGATGACCTTTGCCGAAGTGAAGTTCCTGCTCTCAGAAGCTGTGTTGAACGGCTGGAATGTCCCTGGAGGAAATGCGGAGTCACTGTACAAGGAAGGCGTACGTGCAGCCATTGACTTCCTGACCGAAAGGTACGGCTGCGAGTCAGTCTCGGATGAAGATTTCGATGCATACATTGCTGCCGGAGGCAGTTTCGGACATGTAGAGGCTGCTCAGAGGGAGGCCATCAACACCCAGGCCTGGATTCTTCATTTCACGAACCCTGCCGAATGCTGGGCGAACCAGCGCCGTTCTGGATGTCCTGCACTGAAATCTCCGGCCGAATACGGTTTCAGCCAATATCTGAGCGGAGGCCAGGAAATTCCGGTCCGTCTCTGCTACCCTGTCCTCGAATCATCATACAACAAGGCCAACTACGATGATGCCCTGAGCCGCATGGGCGGAACCGACAGCTGGTACAATCACGTATGGTGGGATATAGATTAACGCGAATTCGATTAAATTCATAAATTTGAAAGAAATGAAAAAGATATACAAGATCATGTCTTTGGCGCTGGCTGTGACGGCATTTGCGGCCTGCACTGAAAAAGAGACCTTCTCCACCGCATCCGGGGACGATTATCCGCGTATCATCGACCCTGTATTTCCGGACTGGACTGACGGAGTGAAACCGGTGGTGGCCAACATCAGCAGGGATGCGGATTTCAGCATGACTCTGACAGTCACCCCTGCCGATTACTGTACGGTCAGATGGTATCTTGACGGCGAGATTGTCGGAGAAGGCAAGGAAATAGAACTCGGACTCATGGCCGGCACATACGATTTCAAGGTAGAGGTTTCTACGGAAGCCGGATATTCGACATCCAGAGAGGGACTGGTACAGGTAAATCCGCTGGACGGAGACCCGTGGGCCGATGAAGTAAGCTATGAACGCATTGCAGCACCGGGTACGGCAGCCGTACTCTACGGAGTGAATCTGGAAAAGGTTTCCCGCATCGTAATTGGCGACCAGACGGTGACTGAAATCACATACACCGCAGCCGAAGGAGGAAGCTTCATCAGCTATACCGTTCCTGCCGAAGTAAAGGACGGGACCTACCGCCTTATACTGGTGGATGCCTCCGGCAATGAATTCGGCGGCGACCTGCTGACTGTGACATCTGAACCCCTGGTGACTTCCGGGGCGGACCGCATAAGCAAAAGCAAAGACTGGACGATGACAGGTGTGAATATGGACAAGATAGTCTCGGTCACTCTGGGAGGCAGGACAGTAAGCGAATTCAAGACGCAGACAGCGACCGGTATAGTCATGGAGTGCCCTGATCTCGAAGCCGGGGAATATACTCTGACAGGCAAGGCCTCGGACGGCTCGGCAGTGCTGTTCCATACGGAAGCCGGGATCACGGAAGAAATGAAATCTACTGTCTCACTGGAGACTACCCTGTGGTCAGGACATTTCCTGGTGGACAACTGGAGCGTCAATTTCACAGAAGTCACGAAAGACCAGTTCGCCGATATCGAAGCAGGATCAGTACTCAGAGTCTACTACTCGCTGAACACGGCTGCCGAATACCACCAGATCCGCACTACCACGACGTGGTGGAATGACCTTCCAGGCACGGCTCAGACAGACCTTACAGCCGACGGAGTATTCACAGTGACTCTCACGCAAGAGGCACTCGACATGATACAGACCCAGGACGGATTCATCTGCGTCGGACACGGATACTATGTGGACGCGGTGACAGTGGAATGATTCCGGACTTTCCTGTCAACGGAAAATATTGTATTTTTGACCAACGGAAAATATCATTAATGAATATGTCGAAAATCATGAATTATCTGCTCATCCCTGCCGTCTGCATGATGGCGGCAGGATGCTGCAGCAAATCCGGAGCTCCGGCCATAGCACAGGACCCGGACGTGGAAAAAAAGGTGGAAGAAATCCTGTCGGGGATGACTCTCGAGGAAAAGGTGGGTCAGATGACCGAACTCGCCATCGATGTCCTGGGAGAATTCCGTGACGGAGAATTCGTACTGGACGAAGAAAAACTCCGCAAAGTCATAGCCGAGTACAAGGTGGGCTCCATCCTCAATGCACCCGGCCCCATGGCCCAGGATATAGACAAATGGCAGGAAATAATCGGAAGGATACAGGAAATGTCCATGAAAGAGATCGGAATACCATGCATCTACGGGCTCGACCAGGTTCATGGAACCACTTACATTCTGGGCGGTACGATGTTTCCGCAGAACATAAACATGGGTGCATCACTGAATCCTGATCTGGCATACACTGCAGCAGAAATCACAGCTTACGAAACACGGGCCGGGAACTGTCCGTGGACTTACGCCCCTACCATCGACCTGTCCCCTGACCCTCGCTGGTCCAGGGTCTGGGAAAACTACGGTGAAGACTGCCTGGTAAACTCTGTCATGGGAAGCGCTGCGGTCCGCGGCTTCCAGGGAGATGACCCGAACCATATACCGGCAGACAGGATTGCAGTATCTTTGAAACACTACATGGGCTACAGTGCGCCGAGAACAGGAAAAGACAGGACTCCAGCCTATATCCCTGAATCAGTGCTGCGCGAGAAATTCTTCGCTCCGTTCAAAGCCTGCGTGGAAGCAGGAGCACTGACAGTGATGGCAAACAGCGGCTCAATCAACGGAGTGCCCGTACATTCGAGCTATGAGCTGCTGACAAAATGGCTGAAGGAAGATCTCAACTGGGACGGCATGCTCGTTACGGACTGGGCCGACATAAACAACCTCTATACGAGGGAAAAAATAGCTGCGGACAAGAAAGAAGCCATAAAAATAGCCATAAACGCAGGCATAGATATGGCGATGGAGCCATACGACCTGGGATACTGCACCCTTCTGAAAGAACTCGTGGAAGAAGGAGAAGTGCCGATGTCCAGGATAGACGATGCTGTCCGCAGGGTACTTCGTCTGAAAGTACGTCTCGGCCTTTTCGATTCGCCGAACACACTTGCCGGAGACTATCCTGAATTCGGAAGTGAAAAGCACGCTGAGAAGGCGCTCCGTGCAGCCGAGGAGTCAGAGATTCTTCTCAAGAACACCGATGGCATACTGCCTCTGGAAAAAGGAGTGAAGATACTCGTCACGGGACCGAATGCGAACTCGATGCGCTGTCTGAACGGAGGCTGGAGCTACACATGGCAGGGACATCTGGCCGACAGGTTCACCGGTGAGTACAATACCATCTTCGAAGCCCTCAGAAACAAGTTCGGGGCATCGAATGTTCGCCTCGAACAGGGTGTGACATACGTGGCCGAAGGCAAATACGACGAGGAAAACAGGCCGGAAATCGGTAAAGCGGTAGCCGCTGCGCGCAATGCAGATGTCATCGTGGCCTGCATCGGGGAAAACTCATATTGCGAGACACCGGGCAATCTTTCCGACCTGGCCCTGTCAGAAAACCAGAGGAATCTGGTAAAAGAGCTCTCCCGTACAGGGAAACCGATCATACTGGTTCTCAACGGTGGCAGGCCGCGGCTGATAAACGACATAGAACCTCTGGCAAAAGGTATCATAAATATCCTGCTGCCCGGAAACTATGGCGGGGACGCACTGGCCAATATTCTGGCCGGCGATGCGAATCCGAGCGCGAAGATGCCTTACACCTATCCGCGCCATTCCGCAGCCCTGACGAACTACGACTACCGTGTAAGCGAGGAGATGGATACCATGGAGGGGGCATACGACTACAACGCAGTGGTTTCCGTACAGTGGCCGTTCGGATTCGGACTCAGCTACACCACATTCAGCTACAGCAGTTTCAAGGTAAACAAGGAATCTTTCACTGCCGATGACGAGCTGGTATTCTCGGTGGATGTGACTAATACCGGATCCATGGCAGGAAAAGAGGCTGTAATGCTGTTCAGCAGCGATCTGGTAGCCTCCCTCACCCCGGAGAACAGGAGACTCCGTGCATTCGAAAAGATCGAGCTGCAGCCAGGTGAGACGAAGACTGTCGAGCTGGTACTCAAGGGAAGCGACCTGGCTTTCGTCGGAGCTGACGGACACTGGATTCTGGAAAAAGGTGATTTCAGGATGCAGGCAGGAGATCAGGTCCTGACCGTGAAGTGCTCGGAGACGCACAGGTGGGATTCTCCTAACCGTTAAAAACCGCATGCCGGCACTGACTGCAATTCCCTTCCGGGAATCAACAGTGCCGGCATACGGTTTTCTATTCAAGCTCCACTGTCTGCGAGAGCCTGATATCGGTGCTGGACGAACCGGCCATGATCTCGAACTCACCCGGCTCCACGGTCCAGTGCATGTCCTTGTCCAGAATCTGCAGATCCTCAGGAGCCAGATGGAAACGGACCACCTTGCTTTCGCCGGGCTCCAGGCTCACCCTCTCGAATCCTCTGAGGACGGAATCATAAGTCACCACACTGCTGTACTTGTCACGCACATACAGCTGCACCACTTCATCACCGGTCATCTTTCCTACATTGGTCAGAGTCAGGGACACATCGATACCTGACTTGAGTCCCGGTCCGGCCACGACATTGAAATCCGAATACTCGAATTCAGTATAACTGAGACCATGACCGAACGGATATAGCGGATTCAGGACCCTGGTCTCCCCGGAACCGTTAGGTCCTTCCGAATGCTGCGCTCCGTGAGACCCCTTCTTGTACGGGAAATTCAGTTCTATCTGCCCCGTTGCCTTGGGAAAGGTCACAGTCAGTTTCCCTCCGGGATTATAGTCTCCCCACAGCGTCTTCGCGACAGCCATACCGCCTCTGAAACTCGGGAACCATGTCTCCAGTATGGCCGGGATATTCCTGTCCGCCCAGTTTATGGTCAGCGGCTGCCCGTTCACCAGAACCAGAATCACAGGCTTGCCGGTAGCATGCAGAGCCTCCAGAAGCTGCTGTTGCCTGCCTGGCAGATCCAGCGAAGTTCTGGAACGGCTTTCCCCTACCCTCCATTCATCCTCGCCAAGCACGGCGATGACTACATCCGCTTTCCTGGCCTTGGCGACAGCCTCCCGGATCATTGACTTTTCCTTGGCAGTCATCGGGACAGGAACTATCTCGCTGTCTGGCCAGTTCTCATCCACTACATCACAGCCCTTGGCATAGCTTACGTTGCAGCCCTCACCGAGATACCCCCTGATGCCATCCAGTATGGACTCGGAATCGAGACCGTTCGGTCCGTAACGGCTTGCCATGAAATTCGTCTCGTCAGCCAGAGGGCCTGTCACCAGGACATTGCGCGTACGCGCCCTGTCGAGAGGGAGGAGATTGTCTTCATTTTTCAGAAGAACGAGCGATTCGAGCTGCATCCTGTCGATGAAGTCCAGATGTTTGTCGGCACCGGCTATATTGTCGGCCTCGGCCGGCTCCTCCACATACGGATGATCGAAAAGCCCAAGTCCGAACTTCACTTTCAGGACCTCGGCGACACGTCTGTCGACAGTCGACATGGAGATCTCGCCGGATTCTATCAGTTCTCTCAGCGGTCCGATGAATTTTGAAGGCTGAGTGAAATTGGTACGGACATTCAGTCCGGCTTCGAGGACCATTCGGACAGCATCCGCGTATGTCTCGGCCACCTGATGTTTAGTATGTACGAACTCCACAGCATCGCTGTCACTCACGACATAGCCGTTGAAACCATATTGCCCGCGCAACAGTTCCGTAAGAAAATAATGGCTGGCTGAAACAGGTTCGCCGTTCCAGTCGTTGTAGCTGCTCATGACACCCATCGGATGAGCCTCCATGATGACTTTGCGGAACGGATAGAGATGAATCTCATGCATTTCCCTCGGAGTCACATGCGGATCCGTACGGCACATTCCGTCACGTCCGCCTTTAGGGACACTGTAGACCGCGAAATGCTTCAACGTCGAAGCTACTCCCTGCGACTGGATGCCTTCCACCATCTGAATGCCAAGTTCGGAAATCAGATATGGGTCTTCGCCATAACATTCGAGAGTCCTGCCCCATCTCGGATCCCGGACTACGTCCAATATCGGTGCGTAGACATTCGTGTATCCCAATGCTTTCGCCTCCTTTCCGGCTATCTCCCCGGCTTCCCGGACCAGCTCCCGGTTCCACGTCGACCCCACTGCCACCGGCGCCGGAAGAGGCGTGGCCTTGGTATGGTTCAGGCCGTGGATACCTTCATTTGAAAAATCCACCGGTATACCCAGACGGGTTTCTTCGACAAACCATGCCTGGGTCCGGTTTATGGCTTCCGCATGGCAGCTGAAAGGATATATCAGTCCGTATGCACGCTTGTACCCTGAACCTACACCGTTCAGCTGCTCGTCTATATTCGCGATACCGTCTTTCCATATCTCGTTTTTCCATTCCGGCATCGGAAGCGAGTCCTGAAGTACCCTTCCGAAACCGTACAATGTCGCCAGCTGGCAGGTTTTCTCTTCAACCGTCATCCGGCCGAGAAGATCCTTCACCCTGGCATCGATGTCTGCGTCAGGGTCCTCATAGACGTCCTTGATTCCGTTCTTGTTGAAATCTATCCAGCCGTCATGGTAGATATCATCTTTCGTTTCGCGTGAAACGAGATTTGGCTCAAAGAGGACAAACAGGCCGAAGGCCGCAATAACAGGCAAATAAATCCGGGTCATATGGCAAAAGTTTCAATGTTGTCGTGGTTACAGGCAAGTCAGACAGACTGTGCACGAGCACAAATATATCAAAGCGTTTTCACATATCCAAAAAAAAGAGGCATGCTCATTCGAGCTTGCCTCCTTTCTCATCGTAAAGTTCATTCTGCAGGACCGAAAAGCCCGTGTCCTCCACCAGCTTTATCTTGCATTTATACTTCCTTTTCCATTTTCCTATAATGGAGAACATACCCCTTGTAAGATAAGCTCCAAGTATAGGTCCTGTCTTGAGCATGAACGACTTGAGTCCCTTTTCGGAAACATAGAATGCCAGTTTCCTTTCTATCGCCTCATCTATCAGCAGACTCGATGCTATCTTTCCCGTTCCATGGCACATCGGGCAGGTCTCCGTAGTATTGATCTCGGTCGCCGGCCTTACCCTCTGCCGTGTGATCTGCATGAGTCCGAACTTGGTCAGAGGCAACACGTTGTGTTTCGCCCTGTCATCTTTCATAAGTTCCTGCATGTGCTTGTAAAGCAGGTTCTTATGCTCATTGCTCTCCATGTCGATAAAGTCGACTATCACTATGCCTCCCATATCCCTGAGCCTGAGCTGACGTGCTATCTCCTCGGCGGCGAAACAATTGACGTCATACGTATTCTGCTCCTGTTCCTTGTTCTTGGCACGGGTGCCGCTGTTGACGTCTATCACGTGCAATGCTTCAGTATGCTCTATCACAAGATATGCACCCTGCCTTATCGGCACCACCTTTCCGAAAGCGCTCTTGATCTGCCGCGTGACCTCGAAATGGTCGAAAATCGGCTGATTCTCCTTATATAGCTTCACTATCTTTTCCTGCTCGGGAGCTATGAGAGATATATATCTCTTCGCCTCTTCATATACGGACTCGTTGTTTATGTAGATATTGGAAAACGAGTCATTAAGAAGGTCCCGGAGCACCGTGGTGGTCTTGCTGTATTCCGTAAACAGCTGCTGGATGGACTTGGATCGAGCTATCTTGGTCCATGAACCTTCCCACTTTTCTATCAGGGACATGAGTTCCGCATCAAGCACTGCGGCATTCTTGCCTTCTGCAGCCGTACGGATAATGGCACCGTAGTTTTTGGGAAGAATATTCCTGACCAGAGTCTCGAGTCTTCGCTTCTCTTCCTTGGAAGCGATTTTCTGAGATACGCTCACCTTTTCCGCAAACGGAAGAAGGACGATATTGCGTCCTGCCAATGAAATTTCTGCAGTCAGTCGTGATCCTTTCGTGGAGATCGGCTCCTTGACTATCTGGGCTATCAGCATCTGACCGGGTGTCAGCACGTTCTCGATACGTCCCTCCTTTTGCAGGACGGGGCCTATCTGTATACGTGAATACAAATTCTTCGCTTCGACGTTCGGGTTCAGCTTCCGGACGAATTCATCGAAAGAATTGAAGTACAGACCGAGGTCAAGATAGTGGATAAAAGCTTCTTTTTCGTCTCCGATATCCACAAAGGCAGCATTCAGGGCCGGCAGCAATTTCTTCACCTTTCCGAGATACACATCTCCGACTGAATAATTGTGACCCTGGCTCGACTCTTTGTTGAGCTCGATGAGCTTGTGGTTCTCCAGCAGAGCTATCGAGATTTCAGTTGAATTTACGTCAACGATAAGATCCTTTACAGACTCCATTAATTTATCGGCTTGTTCATAAAAAACAAAGGGGTGCCAACCTGACACCGCCTTATGTTCGGCTTCCTGCGCTTAAGACGCGGGCCAGAGAAAAATTACTTTCTCTTCTTATGCCTGTTCTTGCGCAAGCGTTTTTTACGCTTGTGCGTAGACATCTTATGTCTCTTTCTTTTTTTACCGCTTGGCATAACTGAAAATTTTAATGATTATTATTTCTTGACAATGTTCATGAAAACCTTTGCCGGTTTGAATGCCGGTATGTCATGAGCAGGAATAGTCAAAGTCGTTTTCTGTTTGATGTTTCTGGCTGCCTTCTCTGCCCTGTGCTTGATGATGAAGCTGCCGAATCCTCTCAGGTAAACAGGGTTACCTTTGGCCAATGAATCCTTTACACTTTCCATAAAAGCCTCGACAACAGTCTGGACGGTGATCTTCTCGATACCGGTTGCCTTGGCTACCTCATTTACAATCTCTGCCTTTGTCATTGCTATAATAAAATTAAAAAACCAAAATTTCCGCTAATTCGTGCAAAAGTAGATTTATTTTTTTAATATTCAAAATCATGACCGATTTTTCTTGAAAAAACAGCATCATGAAACCGAAAAGCGCGGGAAATTTTGTAAAATAAGGAAAATTCACAATATTCGTAGTCTGAATCGCTTTCAAGCAGGATTTATGGCAAAACAACTCACCATCACAGATATCGCGAAACTAGCCGGAGTATCCGCAGGGACGGTGGACAGGATTCTCCACCGCAGGGGAAAAGTATCCGAACGCTCCAGGGCAGCAGTCGAAAAAGTCCTGGCAGAATCCGGATACAGGAACAACATACACACTTCGGCTGTGGGACTCAGAAAAGGGTTCAGGATAGCCGTGACCATGCCTGCTTCAGCTGAAGGCGGGTACTGGCACTCTATTCTGGAAGGGATAAGCCATGCCACTGAAGAATTTTCGGACATCAGCATGGAATATTCTTTCTTCTTCTATGACAGATTCGACATATACTCATGCAGGACAGCCTATGAAGGCATTCCGGAGTCCCGTCCCGATGCAGTCATCATCGGGCCTACGTTCAAGGAAGAGACCCTCAGGCTGTGCTCCGTACTGAAAGAGGGAAAGATCCCTTATATTTTCGTGGATTCGGATGTTCCGGAAGCCGGACCGGCGGCATCATTCACGGCAGACCAGAAAGCATGCGGAAAACTCGCAGGCAAGATGCTCTGTCTGCTATCAGCCGCTCCCCCCCCCCATCACGGAAAGACTGAATACGCAATACTCTGCCCTGAAATCCCGGGCATGAAGCCCGGACCCGGATACGAGGCCAGGAAATCAGGAATCATGGAATTCTTCAGCCACTGCGGCCTGTCGTCCCTGGTACACGAAATCTCCGTACCTGTCCTCAACACTGCGGAAAGCGAACGTATCATGACAGGATTCATGGCCAGCCATCCGCAGGTCAGATGTCTGGCCACAATGGATTCCCGCGGTCATGTGGCTGCAGACATCCTTTCCCGCCACGGCATCAGCGGCATATCCCTGCTCTCTTTCGACCTCACTTCCGAAAACAGGAAATGTCTGCAGGATGGCTCCATTTCAGCCGTCATCAGCCTGCATCCCGAACTTCAGGGATACGATGCCGTCAAGGCTGCCATACATTGCCTTCTGTACAATGACTGCGGAAAAGAAAACAGCCACCGGATGCCTATCGACATCATAGTGGCTGAAAACCTGCCTTATCACAGGAAGATCTATACGGAATAGCCGTCCGGGAACTTGCCCGGACCCGGCATTCCGGAAAGTACCTATTCGGTCAGTGTGATCCTGACCTTCTGATCTTTCACCATGATATAAAAGTCTCCCGGTTCGATGAACCGTTCTCCCTCGCCGTTCACGAACGAAAGATCGCGCATCGGATCTATTTCGAATGTGAAAGTATATTCCTCTCCGGCTTTGAGAAGTCTCTTTTCGAAGTGTTTCAGTTCCTTCACCGGTCTGGTAAGGCTGGAATAAGGATCGCAGATATACCACTGCACCGTCTCCTTTCCGTCCATGTCACCGGCATTGCGGACAGTCACACTGGCCGTGATACGGTCATTGACAGTGAAACTGTCAGCTGAAACTGTCACCTGCCCGTATTCGTAGTCAGTATAGCTCAGACCGTATCCGAACTCGTACATAGGCGTACTCGGAATATCCTGGTACAGGCCCTGCGAACCGCGTCTTCCGCTTTCGCGGTGGTTGTAGTATACAGGTATCTGACCTGTCGTATATGGGAACGTGACGGTCAGACGTCCGGACGGATTGGTCCCGCCTGTCAGTACGGATGCCACTGCAGGACCGCCCATCACGCCGGGCTGCCATGTTTCAAGTACCGCATCCGCTGCCGGAGATATACGCGTCAGGTCAAGGGAGCGGCCGTTCGACAGGACTACCACTATCGGCTTGCCTGTTTCCTTCAATGTCATCAGCAGGTCTTCCTGTATTCCAGGCAGGGCGATAGTGGACCTGGATGCATTCTCTCCGCTCCAGTTCCGTTTTTCGCCCAGACAGAGCACGACCACATCGGATTCGGACGCCACACGGACAGCTTCCGCGAAACCTGAAGTGTCGCTGCCGTCGAAATCGCATCCCGGAGCATAAGCCACGGATGTCTCCATCACTTCGTTCAGCCCGTCGTATATGCTTGTCACATCTTCAGCACGGCCGCGGCCGAACCATGAGCCGAGAAGGTCTTTCTGATTCCTGGCCATAGGACCGATCAAGGCGACCTTGCAGTCCTTTTCAAGCGGCAGCACATCTCCGTCATTTTTCAGGAGCACCATGGATTCCTCGGCCAGATTCCTGGCGGTCTCCAGGCTTTCAGGCAGAAGCACCCATTCGCTTTCAGGCTTTTCCTCAGTATACGGGTTCTCGAAGAGGCCAAGTTCGAATTTCAGTTTCAGAATTCGCCTGACCGCATCGTCAACCCTCTCCATGGACACTTTACCCTCATTCAAGAGGGCTTCGAGATGCTGCATGTAGAGGTTGTCCACCATATCCATATCCAGGCCGGCATTGATGGCATACATGGCTGCTTCCTTTCCGTCTTTCGCCATACCCTGGCTTATCAGCTGCACCACTGCATTCCAGTCCGCCACCACGAAACCGTCATGGTTCCATTTCTCTTTCAGGACCTCCGTCATGGTGTAATGGTTTGCCGACCCCGGAATACCGCTGATGTTGTTGAATGAACTCATGACAGTGGCGGCTCCGGCCTTGATGCCGGCTTCGAACGGAGGCAGATAAGTATCCCACAAAGTCTGGCGGGAGATTTCCGTCGGCACATAGTCGCGGCCGGCTTCGGATGCACCGTAGCCTACATAGTGCTTGAGACATGCTGCGATATTGCCAGGTTCCGACAGGTCATCGCCCTGATATGCCTTCACTGATGCCGCCCCGAATACAGAAGTAAGATACGGATCTTCTCCATAGCCTTCGGCTATCCTTCCCCAGCGGGCGTCTCTGGCGATGTCCACCATAGGCGAGAATGTCCAGTCTATACCTGCATGCCATGCCTCCATGGCTGCAACACGGCAGGCTTCACCTGCCAGTCCCGGATTCCATGACGCGCCTATCGCCAAAGGAATGGGGTAAACTGTCCTGAATCCGTGTATCACATCGAAGCCGAACAGGATAGGGATTCCCAGGCGGGTCTCCTCCACTGCCTTTTTCTGCATCGCGTTACGCAGCGAAGCATTGTCTCCGAAATATATCAGAGAGCCTGTTTCACTCGGAATCTTGTCCACGACTTCATCGATGTTGTTTACATTGTCATTGTTTCCCAGTGTATACTGGTTCAGCTGCGCGATCTTCTCATACAGCGTCATCCGTGAAAGCAGGTCCTCTACCCTGGTTTCGACAGGTAGTGTCGCGTCCTTGTACGGAAGCGGCTGCCGCTTGTTCCGGTTCAGTTCCACCGGTTCCCGGGAGGAACCGTTTCCGTCAGGGAGAGTCATGGAAGTTTCTCCCTGCTGTTTCGCCCCTGCGGCCAGAGATGTCAGCAGCAGAAAGCAGGCAATGAAGTTTCTTTTCATATACTTTATATCAGATAATTTTGTCAAGTAAAATGTGTGGCGCCGCTTCACAGTACGACTTCCTTCAGGACAGCCCATCCGTCCTCTGTCAGACAGCTTTCCTCCAGAGCCAGTTCGATACCGACAGGATTCCCTTCTTTGGAAGTATCCACGATACCGGCGGCAAGAGTGTATTTCCCGGCAGGGATATTTTCAGGGACAAACTCGAAATCATAGCTGACGGGATGCCCTTTCAGCCATTCTGACGGGTCGGAATCGTGATCTACGTACTTTGCCACCGCATTGCCCCGGGCATCGAGCAGGGCAAAGGCCACCTTGTATTTATAATTCCATTGCCGGATATTGTTCGGGCAATATCCCCATCCGGCATTGGCCCATGTATGGGTTATGGTCACTGACTTGCCGTTGGCGATCTTTTCCGGCAGGACGATTTCGGAAGGATAGAGACGGTATCCTCCTTCGGCAATGAATCTTTTCACGTAGTCGAAAGCGTCATAGAACCACGAAACGGTTTCTTGTCCGGCACGGAGATCCATCATGTTCACTTTCGCTTCCTCTGCCGTGACGAACTCGCCTATGCGCACATCCTTCGGAGTCTTGTATCCTGCAGGATCCTGCCACCATGGATGCTGTTCCACTATCCAGCCTCCTTCCATGATGATCGGGACCTTGTATGCCCATTTCCTGACGAAAGAACGCTCCCAGTCATTGTAACCCCACTCCTGGTTGTTCATCCCGAACGAGTCGGCGCGGAGTCCGTATCCGTTTGCAATGGCTATTTCCAGGAGGTGTTCGCTGTCCGGCTCCGCATGTCTGCCTTCACTCACGGGGGCGCCTATATGACGATGGTAGTTTATGATCAGAGGCACTTCGGTGAATGTCCTGGAGTAGAGGCCGGTAATCCATTCCATAGTATCCTCCTTATAATATCCGGTGCTGTCCGAAACGGTATTCCCTGGTTCGTATGCGACATTATGGCCTTCGCCCC
This sequence comes from uncultured Bacteroidales bacterium, assembly GCA_944322815.1. GTDB lineage: Bacteria > Bacteroidota > Bacteroidia > Bacteroidales > UBA932 > Cryptobacteroides. Next base: position 14,325 of record CALUQB010000048.1, read on the forward strand.
ATTTGCCGAGTCCGTATCCATCGATAAAGGCCGTCTTGTCCGGATCATTGAATTCAGCCGCGAATGCTTCTATGAATTTTTCGTAATATTTTCGGAACACGGGGTCTTGCGGGAAAGGGGACTTCTGTTCAGGCAGTTCCGGATTCTGCAGATAATACTTCGCACCTGCTTCGAAAACGAAGTCCGGGGTGTTCGCGCCCTGGTCACGGCCGTCCACCACTATGCGGAACGCCACTTTCATCCCTCGGGCCATCACGCTTTCCAGCAGTCGTGAAAGTCTGCTGTCAGGGTCTTTCCAGAAATATTTCCCTTCTTCCGGTTCCATGGATGCCCATCCGGTCCTGAGATAGGCCACGGATGCGTAGTCCGAAACTCTGACTGTCAGTCTGCCGCTGTCGGCTGGCATACGGTCATACCCGCGCTCTTCCCATATATTCTCGTCCTGGCTCCTGTCCCAGTCCTTTCCCAGATACATGACCCAGCCGCACAATGGGTTGTCCAGGACCCGGACCGTATCCGGCGTGAAAGTTAGCGTATTTTCCGCAGCACGGGAAGGGGCTTCGATATCGGCTGCCGATGCGGCTGCAAGATCCGCAAACAGTAGGGCGAGAGGCACACAGGAGAGGAAAAGGATATTTTTCATCAAAATAGAGTTTGGTTACGTGTTACAGTACGGAAAGCGGTGGTGTGCACATACACACCACCGCCAAATTTACGTAGAATTTTTCTACCTGCAAATGTTTTCCGTGAAAAGTTTCCTTTACAATATATTTAAGGCTGGGGTATTCAAGACGGCATTTGTCTTTTTGCTTTGTCACTTTCTTTTTCTACCATTCCATTTCCGGCCTGATTCATCGTCAGTCCGGTGGGTTTCCGCCTGGACTAACCGCATTTTCGCCCTGAAACGTAGTTAGTCCGGAGGTTTTCGCCTGGACTAACCGCATTTTCGCCCCATATCGTTGTTAGTCCAGTGGTTTTATGCTGGACTAACCGCGTTTTCGCCACATATCGTTGTTAGTCCCTGGGTTTCTGCCTGGACTAACCGCATTTTCGGCCTGTATCGTAGTTAGTCCGGAAGGTTTTCATCTGGACTAACCGCATTTTCGGCCCATATCGTTGTTAGTCCGGAGTTTTTTGTCTGGACTAACCGCATTTTCGGCCCGTAACGTTGTTAGTCCAGTGGTTTTCGGCTGGACTAACCGCGTTTTCGCCCCATATCGTTGTTAGTCCAGTGGTTTTCTGCCTGGACTAACCGCGTTTTCGCCCCATATCGTTGTTAGTCCGGAGTTTTTTGTCTGGACTAACCGCATTTTCGGCCCGTAACGTTGTTAGTCCAGTGGTTTTCGGCTGGACTAACCGCGTTTTCGCCCCATATCGTTGTTAGTCCAGTGGTTTTCGGCTGGACTAACCGCATTTTCGGCCCGTAACGTTGTTAGTCCAGTAGTTTTCTGTCTGGACTAACCGCATTTTCGCCACGTAGCGTTGTTAGTCCAGTGGTTTTCGGCTGGACTAACCGCATTTTCGGCCCGTAACGTTGTTAGTCCAGTAGTTTTCTGT
>CALUQB010000049.1 GCA_944322815.1 uncultured Bacteroidales bacterium
GACAAAAACCTTCGGACTAACAACGCTACGTGGCGAAAATGCGGTTAGTCCGGCAGAAAACTTCCGGACTAACAACGTTACAGGGCTAAAATGCGGTTAGTCCGAAAAAAATAGACAAGGAACATCAAGGATATTAGCTAATTCGCATGCTCCTAAGATTCTAAATCAATATCTGGGGACTAATTTGCAGTATCCTTGCAATCTGCTTAGGCGAAGAGTTGAACATTCTCTGAAGAATACCCACCATTGCCAAACGCTGCCTTATATCCAGCTCATCCAGAGATTTGACGCCATAATTTGCATTGAGAATCGATGGCAACATACCCAATATTTTACTGTCACTCATTGTCATTCTGTTCCGTTTGGACGTCAACTTTATATCCATTTCATTATCATTGTCCTTATTAAGAAAATACATCATTGCCTTCGATGTAGCATATATAGACTCAACTCTTTGATAAGCAACATATTCCTTAGGAGGAATGAATCCATGATTCCCGATAGTTATAGAAGGTATGCCGATGCGATAATTACTATGCAGAAGCCGGGTATTTCGACGTATACTATTATCATGAAGATTATTCTTGAAAATTGGCTTAATCATGCTCCCGTTAAAGTATGCGTCAATACTGCTCCACGGATAGTTCCAGATAAGCTCTCCCATACCTTTATACGGATTCCGAAGCACGTATGCAATGGCGGATTTCAAATAATCAACGTCATTGATTTCAATTATACTGACCGGATGTTTGTCTTTGGAAAAAAGATGATGTTCATTGTATTTGTGCCAATGTTTAAGCGAGCAGCGTCGTTTTACTGAGATAATAAAACGTTTGGCTGCAACGTACTCCGACAAGACAATGAAATGCAGATGATTTGACATTATACAGAATGCGAGCAGAATAATATTATGCTCTATACAAGTAATTGCAATGTAGTTCATCGTTGAAATATAATCATCGTTATCTCTGAACAACACTCTGTCTTTTGTACCTTCAGTACAGATATGATAGTAATTCATGGCTTTTTTCTGCGAATAACGCAATAATTATCCATATTATTTTAAAATACACGTTTAATTTCGAAAAAACGGATAATTACTCATTAATTTATTGATAATCAATCTATTTTAAAAATACAATTCTATCAAATTTTAATATCCGTTTGCATCGGTGTCATATACCCATCAGGCGAACAACGTTGTATGGCGACAATGTAGTTAGTCCACACAAAATCTTCTCAACTAAATACGTTTTAGAGCGGAAATGTGATTAGTCCACACAAAAACTCCGGACTAACAACGTTACGTGGCGAAAATGCGGTTAGTCCAGCAGAAAACCACCGGACTAACAACGTTACGGGCCGAAAGTGCGGTTAGTCCCCACAAAAACCACCGGACTAACAACGTTACGTGGCGAAAATGCGGTTAGTCCAGCAGAAAACCACCGGACTAACAACGTTACGGGCCGAAAGTGCGGTTAGTCCCCACAAAAACCACCGGACTAACAACAATAAAGGCCGAAAGTGCGGTTAGTCCCCACAAAATACTCCCGACTAACTACGATAAATGGCGGAAATGAGGTTAGTCCAGCAGAAAACCTCCCGACTAACTACGATAAATGGCGGAAATGAGGTTAGTCCAGACAGAAAACCTCCCGACTAACAACGATATGGGGCGAAAACGCGATTAGTGCTTACGATAGAACTATCTGCGTCAATCTGGGGCGATAATGATGCAGATAATGCTTGAGATGGAACTATCTGCATCAATCTGAGGTGATAATGACGCAGATAGTGCTTGAGGTGGATCTATCTGCGTCAATCTGGGGCGATAATGATGCAGATAATGCTTGAGATGGAACTATCTGCATCAATCTGAGGTGATAATGACGCAGATAGTGCTTGAGATAAAATTCGAAAATAGGTCAATAAACATACTATCACGCCTGAACTTGCCTACGAAACTCTCGCATGGAAAAGTGGTCACGAATTAATTTTTCGGATTTAAATCAGTTTTATGAAATTTAAGTTGTATTTTTGCAGTTTGCGATTGAAGCCCTGGCGAGCCACGGCAAAGAACCGGGAAAGCCGTAGCGAGGAACATAAAGAGCGGCAAAGCCATAGAAAGGCGAGCCACGGCAAAGAACCGGGAAAGCCGTAGCGAGGAACATAAAGAGGCGGCAATGCCATGGAGAGCATCAGGCGAACCGCGGAAAGTCACGGTGAAGAGGCGGCAATGCCATGGAAAGGCGAGTCACGGCAAAACAGGCAAGTTCAGGAAAGCCGCGGAAAGCCTTGGGAAACCACAGAGAGGTCCCGAAGAGCATACGGAAAAGGACACGAAGAGTAATAATATTTAAGGTATATATGGAAAATTTGGACTTGAACGAGCAGGAACGGAACAGGCGCGAAGCCCTTGGCAAACTCAGGGAACTGGGCATAGACCCGTACCCGGCCGCATTGTATCCGGTAAATGCTACTGCACAGAAGATTAAGGACGAATATGATCCTGAGAAAGGAAACCTGACAGATGTCGTGATAGCCGGAAGAATCATGTCCCGCCGTATCATGGGTGCGGCATCATTCATCGAGCTCCAGGACGAAACCGGAAGGATACAGGTCTACATCAAGCGAGATGAAATCTGCCCGGGTGAAGACAAGACCATGTACAACACAGTGTTCAAGAAACTGCTGGACATAGGAGACATCATCGGCATCAAGGGCTATGCTTTCATCACCCAGACAGGACAGCTGTCAGTACACGCGAAAGAACTGACACTGCTGAGCAAGTCACTGCGCGTCCTCCCTATAGTAAAGGAGAAAGACGGAGAAGTCTATGATGCATTCTCTGATCCGGAACTGAAATACAGACAGAGGTACGTGGACCTGATAGTAAACCCGGAAGTACGCAAGACTTTCGTGATGAGAAGCCGGATCATCGCTACGATGAGGGAATACTTCAATGAGGCAGGATGTCTCGAAGTGGAGACCCCGATTCTCCAGCCGATACCTGGAGGAGCTACGGCCAGACCGTTCATCACCCATCACAACGCCCTGGACATCGACCTCTATCTGCGTATTGCCAACGAACTCTATCTGAAGAGACTTATAGTGGGAGGATATTCCGGAGTCTATGAATTCGCGAAGGATTTCCGCAACGAAGGCATGGACAAGACCCATAATCCGGAGTTCACATGCATGGAGATTTATGTGGCCTACAAGGACTACATGTGGATGATGGAATTTACGGAAAAGATGCTCGAGAAGATAGCCCTGACGCTGCACGGCACGACTGCGGTCACCATAGGGGACAAACAGGTGGACTTCAAGCCTCCGTACCGCCGTCTTCCTATGCTGGAAGCGATAAAGGAATACGCAGGCGTGGATGTGGCAGGCATGGATGAGGCCAGTCTCAGGGAGACCTGCGCGAAACTGAACGTACCGGTCACCAAGGAGATGGGTGAAGGCAAGCTCATAGACGCCATCTTCGGTGAATATTGCGAAAAGAATCTAGTACAGCCTGTATTCATTACGGACTATCCGGTGTCCATGTCACCTCTTACGAAGAGACATCGCAGCAATCCTGACCTGACAGAACGTTTCGAACTCTTCGTCTGCGGAAAGGAACTGGCGAACGCCTACAGCGAACTGAACGACCCTATCGACCAGCTCGGAAGGTTCCAGGACCAGCTGAAACAGCGTGAACACGGAGATGACGAGGCCATGTACATCGACATGGACTTCATGCGTGCCCTCGAATACGGTATGCCTCCTACATCGGGAATGGGTATGGGCATCGACCGCCTGACCATGTTCATGACGAACTCGCCTACCATACAGGACGTGCTCTTCTTCCCTCAGATGAGACCGAAGCCGGTGGAGAAATGAGGATAGAAGCTGTCACTTCCGCACAGAATCCAAAAATCAAGGAACTTCTCGCGCTCCAGGAAAAATCAAGACTGAGGCGCGAGAAAAATCTGTTTGTAGTGGAAGGCAGACGGGAGCTTGGCCACTGTATCGATGCCGGATATCTCATCAGGACCTTGTTTACCTGCTCTGAAATATGCCAGGAACAGGATATAGAGGAAATTTCAGAAAAGATATTGGCCCAGGGGCCCCTGCCGGGGCAATGCCAGCCTTCCGTCATCGAAGTTCCGGCAGCCCTTTACGCCAAAATGGCGTACCGGGGAGGGACCGAAGGCCTGATAGCCGAGGCTGTCATGCGTCCGTGCGGTCTGGAAGACCTGAAAACAAAAGAGAATCCGCTGATCATCGTGCTGGAATCAGTCGAAAAGCCGGGAAACCTCGGAGCCGTGCTCAGAAGCGCCGATTCGGCAGGTGCGGACGCTGTCATAGTATGCGACCCGCTCACGGACCTCTACAACCCGAATCTCATAAGGGCCAGCATAGGTGCGATATTTTCCATCCCGACGGTAGCCGTCAGTTCTGCCATGGCCATAGACTGGCTGAAAACAAACAGGATACAGATACTTACTGCCCAGCTTCAGGATTCCGAACTGTATTATGATACCGACATGACAGGAGGCACTGCCATCGTGATGGGTACGGAATCCACCGGACTGACCGACATCTGGAGACAGAATGCGGACCGTCATATCAGGATCCCGATGCTCGGGCAGCTTGATTCGCTGAATGTTTCAGTCTCTGCGGCCATCCTGCTCTACGAAGCCGTGAGACAACGCAACCAACAGAATAGATGAGATGAAAAAATTCGGTCTTATAGGCAATCCGATAAATACTTCCCTGAGTCCGGCACTGTTCAGAGCAGGATACAACGGGAAATACGCATACGATCTTATAGAGGAATCCGATTTCGAAACTGCATACAAACGTTTTATGGACGGGTATGCAGGCATCAATATCACGGCTCCGTTCAAGGTGCAGGCCTTCGAAAGAGCCGACAGGAAGGACCCGAACTGCAGGAAGATAGGGGCCGCGAACCTGATAGTAAAGGACAGCGCCGGACTCACTACCGCATACAATACGGATTTTCCCGGCATCATACTGTCCATACTGGAGGCCATACTTCCGGAAAGCGGTTTCGAGTTTTTCAACATGTACGGACAGGATTTCTCGTCCGTAAGCAATATGCTCCCGACCATATACGGGCATAGGCCCAATGCCGTGATAGCGGGATGCGGAGGAGCCGGACGCGCGGCTGCAGCTGCGGCTGCATCAATAGGTTACGACACCCTGCTGGTCAACAGGACAGAGGCCAAGGCCATGAAAATAGCCGAAGACATGCCTGAGTTCCATTTCAGGACAGGGGAAATCAGTCTTTTCCGGGAATATCTGGAGAAGGCAGACCTGCTCATATATACGATCCCGGAAAGGATTCCGGAAATGGAAGGTCTTGACAGAAAGATTTTTTCGAGGCCCGGGAAAATAATCCTGGAGGCGAACTACAGGAATCCGTCATTCGGACCGGCCGAACAGGAAATGCTCAGAGAATGTGAAGGAATATATGTTTCCGGAAAAAGATGGCTTCTTTACCAGGCTCTGGTAGGTTTCAAGACGTTCACAAGGAAAAATCCGGACTTTGTCCAGATGGCCAAGGTTTTATAAGAAATATTGACTAACTTGCAGAGTTGGCCTGAAAAAACAGATGTTCCATGAACAAAGTGATGCTTATAGGCAATGTCGGGAAGGATCCGGAGGTGAGATATCTGGAAGGTAACTCGAAAGTGGCGAGATTCCAGATAGCCACGACAGAAAAATACAAGGACAAGGAAGGACGGCTGAGAGAACTTACGGAATGGCATACAGTGACAGTCTGGAGAGGGCTGGCCGATCTGGTGGAGAAATATGTGAAGAAGGGGACACAGCTGTACGTGGAGGGCAAGCTCAGAAGCCGGACATGGACTGACAGGAGCGGCACCGAGAGATCTGTTACCGAGATAGCCGGAGACAATATCGAGCTTCTCGCCAGAACAGCAGCCGCCATGGACTGCAGGCCTGCCGGCGCAGATTCCGACGGAGCGAATGCCCCGGAAGGAAAGGATCTCCGCGAGAAAACGGAGGGACCGGAAATCGGAGAGGTCGATGACGGCCTGCCTTTCTGAGCCGGACGCATTGCCGCCGATAGCGGAACCGGAAGGCGGCACTTATGGGCAATACCTGACAGGAAGAATATTGAATTTAAGTTAACATACATGATATCATGAAATTAGACGTAGTACTCGGACTCCAGTGGGGAGATGAAGGCAAGGGCAAGATAGTCGATGTCCTCGCCGGGAATTATCCTGTAGTAGCGAGATTCCAGGGTGGCCCCAATGCAGGCCATTCGCTTCATTTCGAAGGAAAAAGCTTCGTGCTGAGATCGATTCCTTCCGGAATTTTCAGAAAAGATGCCAAGAATATCATCGGTAACGGCGTAGTGCTGGACCCTATCACGTTCAGAAAGGAATGTGAGAACATCGAGGCTACCGGAGTGCCTGTAAAGGAAAGGATAACGGTAGCCAAGAAGGCCCATCTGATCCTGCCTACCCACAGGCTTCTGGATGCTGCGAACGAGGCGGCGATGGGAAAAGGCAAGATCGGTTCCACGCTTAAAGGTATCGGGCCTACATATACTGACAAGGTGAGCCGCAACGGTCTCCGTGTGGGTGACGTGCTGGCTCCGGACTTCGCGGACAGATTCCGCAAACTGAAAGAAAGACATGTCAGAATGCTCTCACAGATGCAGTTCGAATGCAATCCGGAGGCTGAGGAAGCTGAATTCTTTGCAGCCGTGGAATATCTGAAACAGTTCGAGCTGGTGGACTGCGAGTACTATGTAAACAAGCTTCTCGAAGACCATGAAATACTGGCCGAAGGCGCTCAAGGCTCGATGCTGGATATCGATTACGGTTCATACCCGTTCGTGACTTCATCCTCTACCGCATGTGCGGGAGCCTGCATCGGACTGGGAGTATCTCCTTCGAAGATAGGCCACGTCTACGGCATCTTCAAGGCATATTGCACCAGGGTAGGAAGCGGTCCTTTCCCTACGGAACTGTTTGACGAGACCGGGGAGAAACTCAGAAAAATCGGTAACGAATTCGGTGCAGTGACCGGCAGGCCGCGCAGATGCGGATGGCTGGACCTTGTAGCTCTCAGATATGCCGTGATGCTGAGCGGAGTCACCGATCTCATCATGATGAAATCGGATTGCCTGGATACTTTCGAGACCATAAAGGTGTGCACGTCCTACAAGGTGGACAGGGTGGAGACCGACCAGGTTCCATTCGACACCTATGCCCATATCGAACCTGTATATACGGAGTTCAAGGGATGGAATGCCGACCTGACCGGATGCCGTCAGGAGAGCGAGCTTCCGAAAGAATTCACCGACTATATCTCATTCATGGAGAGCTACCTCGGTGTCCCTATAAGGATCATATCACTGGGACCGGACAGGGACGCTACCATAATGAGATAAAACGGATAAAATCAAAAAAACAAGACAAGGGTGACTGAAACGGCGCTTTCTGCGATACATTTTGAATGCCGGCTTTTGGTCACCCACTGTACAATTCTGAAAAACAATGACTGCAACAATCAGAAAATTCCTCAATGACTACCCTGCCGCAAGATGGGCGGCGCTCATACTCATAGCCCTGATGATGTTTTTCGCCTACATGTTCGTAGACGTGATGTCACCGCTGAAATCCCTGATAGAAAACTCCAGAGGCTGGGACAGCGGAGTGTTCGGAACATACGCCGCATCCGAGTACATACTCAACGTGTGCGGTTTCCTCATCATCGCGGGAATCATTCTCGACAAGATGGGCATACGTTTCACCGGAGTGCTTTCGGCATCTCTTATGGTCGTGGGTGCAGGTATCAAATACATAGGCATCAGCGACTGGTTCCAGGCCACGGCCATGTGCGGATGGCTGGACAGCTGGTGGACAGCCATGCCAGGCAGCGCCAAGATGGCTGCTCTCGGGTTCATGGTATTCGGCTGCGGATGCGAGATGGCCGGGACCACCGTATCCAAGGCTATCGCCAAATGGTTCAAGGGAAAGGAAATGGCTCTCGCCATGGGACTCGAAATGGCTATCGCCAGACTGGGTGTTTTCGCCGTGATGTGGCTTTCTCCTGCCATATCGGAGATGGCAGGAGGATCGGTAGTGGCTCCGCTGGGATTCTGCACATGTCTGCTCCTGATAGGACTTATCAATTACATAGTATTCTCTGTCATGGACACCAGGCTTGACAGGCAACTCATCGCTGCCGGAGAGGCTACGGCGGAGAAAAGCCCTGAGGACGAATTCCATATCAGGGATCTTGGAAAGATTTTCTCCAGCAAGATGTTCTGGCTGGTAGCCCTGCTCTGTGTCCTCTATTACTCGGCTATCTTCCCGTTCCAGCGATATGCGCCGAACTTCCTGGAAGTGACCCTGAATGTGGATGCAAACACTGCTTCCAGGCTGTTCAGCTGCTTCCCTATCCTGGCCATGTGCCTGACTCCTGTCCTGGGCATTTTCCTGGATCACAAGGGCAAAGGCGCTTCGATGCTGATGGTGGGTGCCGTCATCATGATCGTATGTCATCTGAGTTTCGCTTTCCTCCTGCCGTTGTTCCCTTACAAATGGCTGGCTGTCCTTCTGATAGTAATACTCGGTGTCAGCTTTTCTCTTGTACCTGCGGCATTGTGGCCGAGCGTGCCTAAAATCATAGATGAAAAGATACTGGGAAGCGCATACTGCCTCATTTTCTGGGTACAGAACATAGGGCTTTGCCTGGTGCCTCTGCTGATAGGTGTGGTATTGAATTCCACCGGAGGCTATCTGATGCCTATGATCATATTCTCGTCATTCGGAGTCCTGGCTTTCATACTGAGCCTGCTGCTCAAGGTCGAAGACAGGAAGAAAGGTTTCGGACTGGAACTGCCAAACATTCAGGAGAATGACTCTGAAAAGAAATAACACCGGAATCAGCAGGAGTTCCACCGCCTGCTGGATAGCCCTGGCATGTCTGGTAGTACCGATGTTCGCATCGTACTTTTTCGATGACATGTTCTCGACATTGTCCCACATATTCCAGAATCCGGCAATGCTGGAACTGGGATGGGACAGCGGTGACTACGGCTTCTATGCCGGAGGCTATTCATTTCTGTGCGTCTGCGGAGGCCTGGTCATCTGCGGGGTGCTTCTCGATGTATTCGGAGTGAGGGTCGTCGGATCCATTTTCGTGGGACTGATGATATTGGGCGCCCTGACAGTATTCGCCGCCTTGGTATCGGGATTCGCACCAGAGACTTCACTGACCATAGCCTATATCGGATGCATGGTTTTCGGTCTCGGCAGTGAAATAGCAGGAGTGGCGGTGACCAGATCCATAGCCAAATGGTTCAAAGGGCGGAATGTGGCTCTTGCCATGGGCCTGCAGCTTTCGATAGCCCGTCTTGGAACGGCGGCAGCCTTCCTATTGGCGCCTGTGCTGGTGGCACAGAAGCCGGAAGGAGAAATGTACAGTCTGATGGAAACTGCGCGTCCGGCGATGACGGGGCTGGGACTGCTTCTGGTTGGCGGTATCCTTTGGGGGATTTTCGTAGCCATGGATGCAGCCTTCGATAAAGACGCGGGAATCCTGACCGCGAAAGGCGAAGTGAAGGAGGAAGACAAGTTCAGGTTCCGGGATATTCTGAAAGTCCTGACGAATCCACGGTTCCTGATGATAGCTTTTCTCTGCGTGTTTTTCTACTGCTGCATCATATCGTTCAAGAAATTCGGTACGTCCATAGTGATTCCACGGTTCGGCATGGATGTGGACTCCGCCAAATGGATGATCACGATGATCCCGTTCTTCACGGTCGTGTTCACTCCCCTGTTCGGTGCATTGGTGGACAAAGTCGGGAAAGCGACACAATGGATGTTCACAGGTGCAGTTCTGGTGCTGGCCGCCCATCTGGTGATGGCTTTCGCGCCCCAGGGCGTAGCATTCTACGGCTATCTGGCCATATCTCTGCTGGGTGTCGGATACTCTCTGGTGCCGTCAGCCATGTGGCCGACAGTGCCCAAGATCATACCTGACAGGAATCTCGGGACTGCGTATTCGCTGGTCTATTGGATACAGAACATGGGGATGCTGCTCGTTCCGATATTCGTGGGAATGATATTCAGGAATACTGTAACTGAAGCAGGGAACAGAAGCCAGGAAATTGCCGCCGCGGTAAACGCAGAATATATATTCATAGGTCTCGGAATAGCTGCCGTGGCTGTGGCAATATCCCTGATAATGTCATCACGGAGACATCCTGAGCTTGGAATGGATATGCCAAACAAAAAGTGATATTACATGAGTTCGATGAAATGGATGTAATGTACAGACAGCTCGACAAAGTCAATTTCCCGTCTGACCTGAAAGGGATGAGTCTGGAGGAACTGAAACAGTTGTGCGCCGAAATCAGGGACTACATGATAGAGTGTTGTGCCTCGAATCCGGGACACCTCGGTTCCAGTCTCGGTGCCGTAGAGCTGATAGTGGGCTTTCACTATGTCTACGATGCTCCTTATGACAAGATAGTCTTCGATGTCGGCCATCAGGCCTATGCCCATAAAATAATTACCGGCAGGAAGGAAATTTTCAGGAAAAACAGGAAAAAGGACGGAATCAGCGGTTTCACCAGGATGGCTGAAAGCGAATATGACGCTTTCGGGGCCGGACATTCTTCGACATCCATATCAGCTGCCCTCGGCCTGGCTTCCGCAGCCATGATGCGCGGACTGGACGAAAAGGTGGTGGCGCTGATAGGAGACGGTGCTCTCAGCGGAGGGCTGGCATTCGAAGGTCTGAACAATGCGGGAAGCAGCAAGGCTGACCTGCTTGTAATCATAAATGACAACAACATTTCGATAGACCAGAATATAGGGGCCATCCACGAACACCTGCTCAAACTCACGACCGACCCTACGTATAACAGAATAAAGACCCACATCTGGAACAGGATCGGAGAGGGAAAATTCAGAAAGGCGATTCAGGAAATGGTGATCAGCGCCAAGTCCTCCCTAGTCAAGAAGTCCGGCGGCGACCTTTTCGAGGCTCTCGGTTTCAGATATTTCGGCCCGATCGACGGAAATGACATCGGACAGGTAGTTCTGACGCTGCGCAAACTGAAGGAACTGAAAGGGCCGCTGATCCTCCATACGATCACCACCAAAGGCAAAGGTTTCGCGCCTGCCGAAGAAGACCAGACGGCATGGCATGCCCCGGGGATGTTCGATCCGCACACAGGAAAACGCATAGTCCAGTCGGAACATAAGGAAAGCCGGTATCAGGATGTCTTCGGGGAAGTCCTCCTGGAACTGGCCAGAAATGACAGCAGAGTGGTCGGCGTGACTCCGGCCATGGCTTCAGGCTGCGGAATGAATATCCTGGCGAAAGAGATGCCGGAACGGTTTTTCGACGTAGGAATCGAAGAAGAGCATGCCGTGACTTTCTCGGCAGGACTGGCAGCATCCGGCATGAAGCCGTTCTGCAATATCTACTCGTCCTTCTCTCAGAGAGCGTACGACCAGATTATCCACGATGTAGCCCTGCAGGGACTGAATGTGGTACTGTGTTTCGACAGAGCAGGACTTGTGGGAGAGGACGGGGCCACCCATCACGGAAGTTTCGACATGGCGGCATACAGAAGTATTCCTGGAATAACGATGGCGGTCCCGAGAAACGAACTGGAGCTGAAAAACATGATGTTCGCAGCCAGCAGACATACCGGAGGACCGTTCATCATCCGCTATCCGCGAGGCTATGGAGAAGGTGTAGAGTGGAGAAATGCAAGTTTTCCTGACAATGTCCGGATGAAAGGTGAAAAACTGCTGGACGGGAATCATGTAGCCGTCATCTGTGTCGGGCCGGTAGCAAACAGGGCTTGCGAAGCCGCGCGTGAGATGGCCGGAAAGGGAGGAAAAAGTCCTGCAGTATATGATATGAGGTATATCAAACCGTTGGATGAAGAAATGCTCGGAGAGATAATCGGGAATTTCAAAACCATCGTGACGATAGAAGACGGATGCATGAAGGGAGGACTGTTCGGAGCTGTCTCCGAATTCGTGGCTATGCATGGCACAGGTGTCAGAGTCAGGCCATTGGGAATACCTGACAGATTCATTGGACAGGGTTCACAGAAAGAACTGAGGGAAGAATGCGGATATGACTTAAAAGGGATATTGACAGTTCTCGAGGAGGAAATGTCAAAATTTTGATCAAAAAAAACGAAAAGTTTTGGAGATTCAGAAATAATATCTATCTTTGCAATCCCTTTCGAAATCACTCAGGATTTATGAGGGTTTCGCCGATGTAGCTCAGTTGGCTAGAGCACGTGATTTGTAATCTCGGGGTCGTGGGTTCGATTCCCTCCATCGGCTC
>CALUQB010000050.1 GCA_944322815.1 uncultured Bacteroidales bacterium
ACTTGTGACGGTAACTATGCCGCTGCCCATATCGCTTATCTTTTCAGCGAGAATGCAGCCATCTACCCGATCACCCCGTCGTCGACTATGGCAGAATATGTCGACGAGTGGGCTTCCCAGGGGAAGAAAAACCTTTTCGGAGAGGTAGTGAAAGTTACCGAAATGCAGAGTGAAGGCGGTGCTGCCGGAGCAGTACACGGCTCATTGCAGGCCGGTGCCCTGACATCGACATTCACGGCATCACAAGGTCTGCTTCTCATGATTCCGAACATGTACAAGATTGCAGGCGAGTTGCTTCCTTGCGTATTCCATGTATCAGCCAGGACACTTGCATCCCACGCGCTTTCCATCTTCGGAGATCACCAGGATGTGATGGCATGCCGCCAGACAGGATTTGCGATGCTGGCATCCGCTTCAGTACAGGAGGCTCTTGACATGGCTGCAGTTGCGCATCTGTCTACCATCAAGTCAAGCATACCTTTCCTGCATTTCTTCGACGGTTTCCGTACATCACACGAAATACAGAAGATAGAGCTTATCGATGAAGAAGTGCTCAAAAGCATGATAAGCACCAAGTCTCTCGCCAGATTCAGGGAGAAAGCCATGAACCCTGACAGCCCTGTCACCAGAGGTACAGCCCAGAATGCCGACGTGTTCTTCCAGATCAGGGAAGCTTCCAATCAGTACTACGATGCTGTTCCTGATATCGTTGCCAGATACATGGGCGAAATCAGCGAGGCTACCGGCAGGGACTACCGTCCGTTCGACTACTACGGCGCTCCTGATGCAGAGAACATCATCATAGCCATGGGTTCCGTAACTGAGACCATCAAGGAAACCATCGACCATCTCGCCGCAGAAGGCAAGAAATACGGTCTCATCGTGGTCCGCCTCTACAGGCCTTTCTCTGCCAAGTATTTCATGAAAGTCCTTCCTGAGACAGTGAAGAAGATAGCGGTTCTCGACAGGACGAAAGAGCCGGGATCTCTCGGAGAGCCTCTCTACATGGACGTAAAGGCACTGTTCCAGGGCAAGTCAAACGCTCCTCTCATCGTAGGCGGACGCTACGGACTTTCATCAAAGGATACATCTCCTGCACAGATAGTGGCAGTATTCGAGAATCTCGAACTTGCAGAGCCTAAGGACGGCTTCACTATCGGCATCGTGGATGACGTCACATTCAAGTCTCTCCCTGTCAAGGAGGAAATCAGCATCGTGAAGCCAGGCACTACAGAGTGCAAGTTCTACGGTCTCGGATCTGACGGAACCGTGGGTGCCAACAAGAACACCATCAAGATCATCGGTGACCATACATCCAAATACTGCCAGGGCTATTTCGACTACGATTCGAAGAAATCAGGCGGATATACCTGCTCTCACCTCAGATTCGGAGATACTCCGATCAAGGCTCCATATCTGGTATCCACTCCTGACTTCGTGGCCTGCCACGTACCTTCATACCTGCACAAATACGATGTGCTCAAAGGCATCAAACAGAACGGCACACTCCTCCTGAACAGCCTCTGGGACGAGGAAGAGACTCTCAAGAGAATCCCTGACCATGTAAAGGCTGTCATCGGAAAGAAGAACATCTCGCTTTATATCATCAACGCTACCAAGATCGCTGCCGAAATAGGACTTGGCGGAAGGACAAACACCATCCTCCAGTCTGCATTCTTCAAGATCACCGGCATCATTCCTTACGAAGACGCCGTGACTTACATGAAGAAAGCCATCGACAAGAGCTACGGAAAGAAAGGCGAGAACGTGGTGAAGATGAACTATGCTGCAGTCGACAGAGGCGGAGAATATACGAAAGTAGAGATTCCGGCTGACTGGAAAGACATCACGGCCAAATTCGAGAACCCTAACAAGGACAGGCTCGCTCCTGAATTCGTAAAACAGATAGCTGACATCGTGAATGCACAGGCAGGCGACACACTCCCTGTCAGCACATTCAAGGATATGGCTGACGGAACCATTCCTGACGGAACGGCCGCTTACGAGAAGAGAGGCGTAGCGGTGAAAGTACCTGAGTGGAAAGCGGAAAACTGTATCCAGTGCAACAACTGCGCATTCGTCTGCCCTCATGCAGCTATCCGTCCGTTCCTCATGACTGCCGAAGAGGCTGCCGCAGCTCCTGCCGGAATCAAGAAACAGCAGGGCAAGGCAGTATTCAAGGACTATGTATTCACCATGCAGGTATCCCCTGCCGACTGTACAGGCTGCGGAAACTGCGCCGATGTCTGCCCTTCAAAGGAAAAGGCTCTCGTCATGGTATCGGCAGAGTCACAGAGCCACGAGCAGGCGAACTTCGACTATCTGCACTCCCATATCGGCTACAAGGACACCGTACAGAACAAGTTCCAGAACGTGAAGAACTCCCAGTTCTCACAGCCTCTGTTCGAATTCTCAGGTGCCTGCGCAGGATGCGGCGAGACTCCGTACATCAAGACCATCACACAGCTGTACGGTGATCACATGATGATCTCCAATGCTACAGGATGTTCTTCCATCTATGGAGCATCATTCCCGGCATCTCCTTACTGCACGAACGCATACGGTCACGGACCGGCATGGGCCAACTCTCTCTTCGAAGACAATGCCGAATACGGTCTCGGAATGAAGCTCGGCTCTGACAGGGCGAGAATGACTGTAGCCAGACTCATGGAAGAAGGCCTTGCATGCTCATGCTGCTCAGACGAGATGAAAGCCCTCTTCACGAAGTGGCTCGAGAACAAGAACGATGCGAAGATCACTCGCGAAGTGGCAGACGCCCTCGTTCCGCTCATGGAGGAATGCAAGTGCGACACATGCAAAGCCCTTCTGGAATACAAGCACTACATTCCTGCACGTTCACAGTGGATCTTCGGCGGTGACGGATGGGCATACGATATCGGATACGGCGGACTCGACCATGTACTTGCTACCGGCGAGAATGTGAATGTCCTCGTTCTGGATACCGAAGTCTACTCCAATACCGGCGGTCAGTCATCCAAGTCCACTCCTGTCGGCGCTATCGCCAAGTTCGCCGCTTCAGGAAAGAGAGTCCGCAAGAAAGACCTCGGAATGATGGCCATCAGCTACGGTTACGTATATGTAGCACAGGTAGCCATGGGTGCAAATCCGGCACAGTTCTTCAATGCGCTGAAAGAAGCAGAGTCTTACGACGGACCTTCTCTCATCATCGCTTACGCTCCATGTATCAACCATGGTCTGAAAGCAGGCATGGGTCTGAGCCAGAAGGAAGAGAAACTCGCAGTCGACTGCGGTTACTGGCATCTCTACAGGTACAATCCTGCACTCGAGGCAGAAGGAAAGAATCCGTTCACACTCGACAGCAAGGAACCTGACTGGAGCAAGTTCCAGGACTTCCTGAAGGGTGAAGTCAGATTCGCGTCCCTGTACAAGATGTTCCCTGCCGAAGCAGGCGAACTTCTGGCCAAGACAGAGGAATTCGCGAAGATCAGACTTAACACTTACAAGCGTCTTGCAGGCAAAGAATAGCATCTGCCGGCAAGAAAAGGTCAGGAGGCGGCAGGTAAAAACCTGCTGCCTCTTTTTTTACACATAATCAAAGAATCTCATGAAAAATATCCACATCATCTTATTCTCCGCCATCATGATGGCGGTATCAGTCAGCGCCCAGGCCCAGCCGAACAGTAAACTGAGACCTGACAAGACAGTTTTCCTTTATCAGGAAAAACCGGTGGAAATCCAGGATCCCGTACAGGGAAAGAAAACGGAAGCTCTCGGGCTTGACATTGCCGTGTCCAACGGACTGACAGGAGACGAGAATATCAGTGAAAGCGGAAACATCGGCAATATTTCGGAAAATGCCAGATTCGACCTTTATTTTCCGAAAAAACCGAACGGACAGATGGTCATAGTATGTCCCGGAGGCGGATATGTCTTTGTTTCATCATACAATGAAGGTGTATACGTAGCGGACTGGATGCTTTCACAGGGCATCACCGTGGCCGTCGTGAAATACAGGCTTCCTGACGGGCATTGGGAAGTACCGCTGACGGATGTCCAGAATACATTCAGGTACTGCAGGGAACATGCTTCAGAATGGGGAGTGAAACAGATCGGCGTGATGGGATTTTCCGCAGGAGGACATCTGGCAGCATCCGCCACGACCCTCTACACTGACGAAGTGACCAGACCCGACTTCTCCATACTCATATACCCTGTCACCGCCATGGATGAAATTACACCTTCTCATCAGGGATCGAAAGTAAATCTTCTGGGCAAGGCGGAAAAATGGAAATCCTACGAAAACAAGACTGCCGAAGAGTATTTGAACGATCTTGAGACATATTCCCGGCTCACAAAAAAGTACAGTTCCTATATGAATATCACTCCGGAGACTCCTCCAGTCTTCCTCGCGCACTGCACGGATGACAAGACAGTCCATGTCATAAACAGCATAGTCTTTTATGAAAACCTGGTAAAGAACGGAGTAAGTGCGGAAATGCACATTTGGCCGAAAGGAGGTCACGGATGGGGCTTCTCTTCTGCCAAATTCGTAAAGAAAGACAATCTGGGATACGCCCGTGATGAATTCGAGACATCGTTAGGCAGATGGCTTGAATCCGTAAGGGAATAATTGGCACATTAATTGTTCAAATGGCGGGCCTGGAAAATCCGCCGGGAAAGAATCCATAGTCTGATGAAGATACGGCATGACCGGTTTTCATCGGACTATGTTTTTTATGCGGAATAAAAAGACTATATTTGCCTGGTTTTTCCGATAAAAATGTGGAAATAATTTTTTAACAGATATTATGAAGAAATTTTTCTTATTCGCCGCCCTTCTGTTTTCGGCGGCGGCAGTTTTTGCGCAGATGCCTGCGCCTAACCAGCTGCCTAATGATCCTGCTGTCCGCAAGGGCAAGCTCGAAAACGGCCTGACATACTACATCAGGAACAATGACAAACCTGCGCAGAGAGCCGAATTCTATCTGGCTACCAATGTAGGTGCCATTCAGGAAACTCCTGATCAGGACGGTCTCGCCCACTTCCTCGAACACATGTGCTTCAACGGTACGAAGAATCTCCCAGGCAAGACCATGCTCGACTATCTGCAGAAGATAGGTGCCGAATTCGGAAGAAACGTAAATGCAGCCACGGGTGTGGAACAGACGACATACATGCTCAACAATATTCCTGTAGTCAGGGAAGGCATCGTGGACACCTGCCTGCTCATCATGCACGACTATTCCCACTATGTCACCTGCGATCCGGTCGAAATAGACGCTGAGAGAGGCGTCATCCTCGAAGAAAAAAGGACCAGAAGCACAGCGGACTGGAGACTTCTCGAAAAATCCCTTCCTTACTATTACGGAGACACGAAATATGCGACCTGCACGCTGATCGGAAGCGAAGAGAATCTCAAGACTTTCAAGCCTGAAAGCCTTCTCAACTTCTACCATACATGGTACCGTCCTGATCTGCAGGCTGTCATCGTAGTCGGAGACATAGATGTGGATCAGGTGGAAGCCAAGATCAAAGACCTGTTCAGCGACATTCCTGCAAAGGAAAATCCACAGCCGAAAGCCGTGATAGAGATTCCAGGCAACACTGAGCCTGTAGTGGGAGTGATCACTGATCCGGAAGCTACAAATACATCCATAGAAGTGCTCTGGAAGAGCAAGACTCTCCCTGAAGAACTCAACAGCACCGACCTCGGGTTCACGATCGACTTCATCAACACACTCATCTACAGTGTCATGAGCGAAAGGTTCAATGACATCACATCCAAACCGGATGCTCCATATCTGAGAGCCAGCTTCGGTGTCGGAGGTCTCTGCGAGACCTGTCAGGCTGCCATGGGAAATATTTCCTGCAGAAACGGAGAAGGCATAAGCTCTTTCAAGGCATTCATGACCGAAATCGAGAAAATGAAACGCTACGGTTTCACCGATGACGAAGTGAACAGAGCGAAACAAAACATGCTGACATACTATGAACAGCAGGTAGAAGGCGCTGATTCCAGGAAGAACGCGGAATTCGTGGACAGCTACATAAACAACTTCTTCGACAACTATCCTTACATGGAACCGGCTACCGAATATGAAGTGGCCAAGGCAGTGGCTTCGCAGATCAACGCTGCAATAGTCAACCAGATGGCAGCACAGCTGATCACTGATGAGAATATGGTCATACTGTACAAGGCTCCGGAAAAGGAAGGCCTGACACATCCGTCCGAGGCTGACTTCCTCACTGCACTGAATGAAGTGAAAGCTTCTGAAATCAAGCCTAACGAAGCTCAGAACTACGACATTCCTCTGCTCGATGCCACAGCACTCAAAGGTTCTCCAGTAAAGAAAGAGAAAGAGACCATCTACGGCGCTACTGAATGGATTCTCAAGAACGGTCTCAAAGTCATCGTCCTCCCTACCGATTATGAAAAGGACAATGTAAGGCTCCAGCTCTACATGGACGGCGGCCGCTCCCTCATCGAAACCGAAGACCTGCCTTCT
This sequence comes from uncultured Bacteroidales bacterium, assembly GCA_944322815.1. Lineage (GTDB taxonomy): Bacteria > Bacteroidota > Bacteroidia > Bacteroidales > UBA932 > Cryptobacteroides. The sequence goes on from CALUQB010000050.1 coordinate 6,489, forward strand.
TTCGAAGACAATATTTTCGGACTTTTCCTTCAGAATACCGGTGTAGCCGGGTTCTCCGGAGCTGATCTGCCTAAGATACTGGCAGGAAAGGCTGTACGCGTATCCCCGTACATCTCGGCGCTCAGCCACGGCATCTCGGCATCGGCAGCGCCTAAGGACCTGGAGACGGCTTTCCAGCTCATGTATCTGATGTTTATGGAGCCTCGCTTCGATGAAAGCGAATTCCAGACGGGCATGGACCAGCTGAAATCACTCCTTCCTAATGTGGAAAGCCAGCCAAGTTTCAAGTTCCAGCAGGAAATGAACAAGGTCCTGTACGACGGGAATCCGAGAAGGTTCGTCATAAGCGATGAAATTCTCGAAAAAGCCAGTCTGGCTACCATCGAAAGAGTGTACCGCCATCTCTATGACAATATCGCGGGAGCTACCTTGCTCGTAGTAGGAAACGTGGATATCGCTACACTGAAACCTCTCGTGGAAAAATATGCCGGCTCGCTTCCTAAGGGCAAGAAGGCTCACGAATGGATAGACAGGGAGGAAAACATCGTAAAAGGAAAGGTGGAAGACCACTTCGAGGTAAGCATGACTACACCAAAGAACACCGTATTCCAGGTTTATACCTCGTACATTCCTTACTCCATCCACGATCAGGTAATGATGAGCGCCGCAGAATACATCCTGAACATGATATATGTCCAGACTCTCCGTGAAGAAGAAGGCGGCACATACGGTGCGAGCGTCAACTTCAGCCTTCAGGACAAGCCTAAGGACAGGGCCATGATCCAGATATACTTCGACACGAATCCGGATGCGGCAGACAAACTCAGAAAATCAGCAGCCGACGGTCTGAACAAGCTGATGAACGAAGGTCCTACCGAGGAGCAGCTGACCATGACCATCGAGAATTTCAAGAAGAATATTCCAGAGTCCCGTATCAGCAACTCATACTGGATGGGCAACATAGTATACTTCGAGGAATACGGAGTCGATTTCGACAAGGAATACGAAGCAGCCATCGCTGACATCAATGCAGAAAACGTGAAGAAGGCCATCAGCGACATCGTCTCTGCAGGCAATTTCATCGAGATAATGATGTATCCGGCCGAGGCCGAATAAAAAAACCGAGCAGATTTTGCATTGACAGTTCTTTTCCATATCTTTGCGAAGATTTTCTCAGGGCAGGGTGAAATTCCCTACCGGCGGTGACAGTCCGCGACTCCCTGGATACAGGGACTGAACCGGTGGAATTCCGGTACCGACGGTACAGTCCGGATGAAAGAGAAATCGTAAGATGGCGGTTCTTGACCGTACATCTGCATGCAGACGATGACATTGCCCTGAGTACATCATGTACCAGGGCTTTTTTTTTTATGTGGACAGACGAAGACAGAAAATATATGGACATGGCGCTGAAGCTGGCGGAAAGAGGGCTCGGCCATGTGAATCCGAATCCGATGGTCGGGGCAGTCATAGTGAAGGACGGGAAGGTGATAGCCGAAGGATGGCACAGGAAATACGGCGGGCTTCATGCCGAAAGGGATGCATTGGCTTCATGCCGGGAAAATACTGCCGGGGCCACGATGTACGTGACACTGGAGCCTTGCTGCCATTTCGGGAAACAGCCGCCATGCACCTCGGCCATCATTGAAGCCGGGATAGCAAAAGTCGTGGTGGCAATGCGTGACCCTAATCCGATGGTAGCAGGCCGTGGAATGGAAATATTGCGCGGAAGCGGTATCGAAGTGATGTCTGGGCTTTTCGAAGAACGTGCAAGATATCTGAACAGGATATTCATCAAATACATCACGGAACATCGTCCGTGGGTGGTCATGAAATATGCCATGACCATGGACGGCCGCATCGCATCGGTTTCCGGAGATTCCAAATGGATAAGCTGTGAGGAATCCCGTCGTCTGGTCCATGAAATGCGCGGCAGGTATATGGGGATCCTGGCCGGGAAAGGGACAGTCATGGCAGACGATCCCATGCTGAACTGCAGGGTTGGAGGCATGAGACAGCCGGTAAGAATCATCGCTGACTCTGAAGCATCAACACCGGAAGACTCTGCCATCGCCCGGACTGCCGGAGAATATGAGACAATACTTGCCCACACTCATGCAGCACCGGAGAAAAAACTGGAAGTACTGCGCGGATGCGGAATCAGGACCATGGAGTGCCCGTCCTCTCCTGACGGAAGAGTCGGCCTGGACGCGTTGATGGACCGGCTCGGGAAGGAAGGAATGGATTCCGTATTCATAGAGGGCGGTGCGGAAATAGGCTGGAGCATGGTCAGCGGAAATCTCGTAGATGAATACTTCATATTCATCGCACCGAAAATCATAGGAGGGAATGCGGCCAAAGGGCCTGTAGGTGGCTGCGGCATGGCCGGAATGCAGGATGCGATACCATTGGAGACAGCATCCGTGACGTCAAGCGGAAGCGACTTGCTCATTCATGGATTTGCAGCCGGACATAAAGCTTATGCCGAAATGTGCGGCAGACTGGAGATGCCGGTTTCCGGAAAATCTAATGACAGGACAAAATGTTTACAGGAATAATCGAAGAAACAGGGACAGTGCGGTCCATACGCGGAGGAAATTCCGGTACCGTACTGGACATAGAGGCGGAAAAGGTTCTGGAAGGGACCTGCACAGGCGACAGCATAGCAGTGAACGGTGTCTGCCTGACCGTGTCGCCAGGGAAAGGGCATTTCACAGCCGATGCCATGCCGGAGACACTCCGAAGGACTTCTCTGGGAAAACTCAGGCCAGGGGCGAAAGTGAATCTGGAACGTGCGATGCCGTGCGGGGGACGTTTCGGCGGACATATCGTTTCAGGCCATGTGGATGCCTGCGGGGAAATCCTGTCCATGACCAGGGAGGGCATCGCCATGTTGATGCGAATATCCGCATCGCCTGAGATACTCAGATATGTGGCGGTGAAAGGTTCCATAACAGTGGACGGTGTGAGTCTCACCGTCGCCGGGACTGATGAGGCCAGCCTGACAGTGTCGCTGATTCCCCATACGGCCCGCAATACGACGCTTGGACAGCTGCACCCGGGTTCACAGGTAAATCTGGAGGTGGACATGCTGGCCAGATACGTGGAAAGACTGATGTCATGTCCGTCCGGTGGAGAAGAAAAGAGGGATGGTGGGCTGAGCATGGATTTTCTTATTGAAAACGGGTTTTAAAGGGCGTCAGGGCGGCAGTGCCCGATGCTGCCGCCCTGACTGAAGCAAGGAGGAAAATATATTATTATGGAATTCAACAGTATAGAAGAAGCGGTCACAGACCTGAAAAAAGGAAAGATGATAGTAGTCATCGATGATCCCGGCAGGGAAAACGAAGGCGACCTGATATGCGCGGCCCGCTATGCGGACAAAGCCAACGTAAACTTCATGGCCACTTACGCGAAAGGGCTGATATGCATGCCGATGAGCCCGGCCATGACAGCGAGGCTTGGACTGTCGCAGATGGTAAGCGAAAACACGGACAACCACTGCACGGCATTCACTGTCTCCATAGACCACATATCTACGGGGACCGGCATATCGGCTGCGGAGCGTTCGGTGACAGCGATGAAATGCGCCGACCCGGATGCAAGGCCTGAGGATTTCCGCCGGCCGGGACATATGTTCCCGCTTGAAGCCAGGCATGGAGGAGTCCTCGAACGGGAAGGACACACGGAAGCCACGGTAGACCTGATGAGACTGGCCGGACTGGAAGAATGCGGACTCTGTTGCGAAATCATGCGCGAAGACGGTACCATGATGCGTACTGACGAACTGATGGAATTCGCCGGAAGACACGGACTGAAAATCATCACAGTCGAGAGCCTGGTCATGTACAGGAAACACACGGAGAAATGGATGGAGAAAGTCACCGATGTCCCATTGCCCACGAAATACGGGAATTTCAGGATGTACGGCTATGTGAACAGGATTACCCGAGAACACCACCTGGCCCTCGTGAAAGGTGATGTCGCTACGGATGAACCGGTATTGTGCAGAATGCATTCGGAATGTCTGACAGGAGATGTATTCGGTTCGCTCAGGTGCGACTGCGGAGAACAATTGGCGGAAGCCCTCAGAAGAATAGAGAAAGCCGGACGCGGCGTATTGATCTATCTCAGGCAGGAAGGAAGAGGCATCGGACTTATAAACAAACTGAGAGCCTACGAACTGCAGGACAGAGGTATGGACACGGTAGAAGCGAACATTGCCCTTGGCTTCCCGTCAGACCTCAGGGAATATGACACGGCTGGTGCAATCCTGTCTGACCTTGGGGTGAAGAAACTCACCCTGATGACCAACAACCCGATGAAGATCACCGGTCTGGAACACTACGGAATAGAAGTGACAGGCCGTGATCCGATAGAGATGACATGCAACGAGAAGAACATGGCCTATATGTACACCAAATACAGGAAAATGGGACATCTTCTGCATTTCACCCCCGACGGACACCAGGATATGTCATCAGAGAACGAACACGGGCAAGATTCAGACAAATAACGGACTTTTAATACTTTCAGACATTTAAAACATTCAGACTTTTAATACTTTCAGACTTTTAATACTTTCAGACATCAATACTTTCAGACATCAATACTTTCAGACTATAAAATTTTCAGACATCAATACTTTCATACAATGAAGACAATAGAAGGGAACCTCTCATCCGCCGGCCATAAGATAGGCATTGTGGCGGCACGTTTCAACGAATTCATCACTTCCAGGCTCCTCGGCGGAGCTGAAGACTCCTTTATCCGCCACGGAGGGGAGGCGGAAAATCTCGAAGTGGCATGGGTGCCAGGCTCGTTCGAAATTCCGCTAATTGCCAAAAAGATGGCGCAGTCAGGGAAATACGATGCCGTAGTCTGCCTTGGAGCCGTCATCAGAGGCGCCACCCCGCATTTCGACATGGTCGCAGGCGAAGCCACGAAAGGCATTGCACACGTAAGTCTTGAAAGCGAGATTCCTGTCATCTTCGGAGTTCTTACCACAGACTCCATAGAGCAGGCGGTGGAAAGGGCCGGCACCAAAGCCGGAAACAAGGGCTTCGATGCCATGACCACAGCCATTGAGATGGTAAATCTGGTCAGAACAATGGAAAAATGATAGTGGCCGAAAGGACCAGTGTAAAACACAGAAGGCATACCGCTATTGCGGCAGCGGAAGTCACTACGGCGTCGATGTGGTATGTCCTTATTATCATTGAAGATACGCGGCGGAGGGTCTGAAGTCTCTCCGCCTTTTCCATATCCTCGGGAGTGTTCATGGAAGCCGGCTGCGGAAGCATGGCCGACTGCCTTTCGAACTCGCGCATGAAGGCATCATTGTCATCATATTCCGGTCTGGAAGACATGAAAAAATCCCTTATTTTCTTATCTGTATTCATAAACGGCTATTTTAACGTCAGTTCGACGAATTTAGGTTGCTCAGGACCAAGGAATTCGTCGAACAGTCGTTAAGGATTTCTGCGAAATCCAATTTTCTTAAACCCCAGTCGCTGTGGCGAC
>CALUQB010000051.1 GCA_944322815.1 uncultured Bacteroidales bacterium
CCAGTCTTTCGAAGAAAGACGTATGAGGGTGGTACACCCTCATTGCTGAGGCGTGAACAGTATATGTGGCGAAGCCAAATATCGCAGAAGCCGAATGCAATGCAAGCGAACTTGTTCGAATTGCATTGCTGGCTATTCTGCTTATTCAGCCGCTGTCTGATGATGTTGTCCGGAATCTTGTCCGGAATCTTGTCAATAATCATCAGTTAGTTTATCATAGTTCCGGTATAATCATTATCTTTGCGGCTGTCCTTCTGCAATAGGTCTACATACTGAAAAAACGAGAAGTGCCTTTATAACAGAAATCGCCAATTTCAAAAACAAGCAAGGCACGGCAACTCACTCATATCGTGGGCTGCTTGTCTGTGCTTGTTAGGCGTTTGGCGATGCCTTGTTATAGCAGACTTGCAGTCCACTTCTGCGTATTATACAATCGGCTGCAAGAAATTGGTATGACAGTTAAGACAGGCTGACAGATGTCATGGTCTGATATATTAGACTATATTGAAACACGATAATAAACCTTATTACTAATTACATACAGATTATGAAAGTAAAAATGAATTTTTGGACACTTCTGCTATGAGCAGGAATTGTTCTTGGCTGTGACCCTACATCATCAGAAGGGACAACAAGCGAAAATGAAAATCAAACTACCGAACCACAGGAATTACCATTGTCTGACGGCAGTATTTTCAGTCAAACAATAGGAAATGCTGATGTCGTAATAGGTGCAGGCGATTGGACCTCCATTGTATCCGGCAATGGCCGATATGTGGCAATCGGAGATAATACTCTTGCAGCAAAAAGGTTTTCTGCATACTCCGATAATGGTACTGACTGGACTTATAAAGAGCAGAAAACTGTGTTTACATGGAGCGGAAATGTCGTTTATGGAAATGGAAAGTTTGTGACTTCCGGAACTGACGCCAACTCTTATGAACGCGGAGTTCTGTCTTCGACAGACGGAGTCGATTGGAGTTTTACGCAACTTTCAGGTAATGTGGTACTCCAGTCCATAATCTATACTGATAAGTTCATTGGCATAGATACAAAAGGCAATATATTTACCTCTGCAAATGGTACGGATTGGACATCACAGGCTACTGATATGTCCATAGGGAATGTTTGTGAAAATCGGGGTCTTGCCTATGGTAATGACATTTATGTGGATTTTCCGTTGATGCTCTGTCTGCAACCCTGTCAACGCCATATCGTCATCACGGTTTCAGAGACCGCCATACACGGAAAAAGCACCCGCGGTTTGACTGCAAGTGCTTGATTCTTAGTGTATTTTCGTTTGCTCCTGAACCAGGACTTGAACCTGGGACCCTCTGATTAACAGTCAGATGCTCTAACCAACTGAGCTATTCAGGAATTTATTTCAAATGTCGAACTGAGGTTTGTTTCTCATTCGGGATTGCAAAGGTACGACAAATTTTCATTCCTGCAAATTTTTTCGCTAAAATTTTTCAAGAAATTTGAAGAATCATGTTTTCAGTAAGAAAAAACGGAAATTTATATTAAGTTTGCGGAATAATTCAGGCATCGGATGCAGGTGTGGAATATCTGAGTAAAATTAATCGGAGAATATGGATATAGATCTTTTGTCCAGAATGGTCAAGGAGGCGATTATAGACAGAGACAGGGTAGCGCTGCCCGGTCTGGGAACTTTCGTGGCTGAAATGATGCCAGCCACTTTTTCAGACAAAGGCTATACGATCAACCCTCCGTACAGAAGGCTGTATTTCAGACCTCGCCCGGACGAGGATGATTCTCTGGTAAAAATTTATTCCGCTTCCAATCATATAAGCCCCGATCTGGCAGAAAAAATACTGGCTGACTTCTTGTCTGAACTTGGACAGGTCCTTATGGAAAAGAAAGTGGTGGTTTTCCCCGGACTGGGACGATTGAGAGCTACGAAAGAGAATACTTTCTTTTTTGTTCCGGATGAGGATCTGGAGATATATTCGGAAGGTTTCGGTCTGGAGCCGGTTTCTCTGAAGTCTCACAATGAGAGCAGGGAGCAGCTTTCTGCGGCTGTGGAAAGCCTTAAATCGATTATCCAGCCTGACGAGACCATGACGGTGGAACCCGAAGAGTCGCAAGCGGAAGCACCGGAGCAGGAAGATGCGGAGTCGGTAGCCGAAGCCGCGGCCCTTGAGGCGGCAAGCGATGCGGAGCCGGAACCCGAAGGGTCGCAAGCGGAAGCACCGAAGCAGGAAGAGGCGGAGTCGGTAGTTGAAGCCGCGGTCCTTGAGGCGGCAAGCGATGCGGAGCCGGAACCCGAAGAATCGCAATCGGACGAACCGGAACAGAAAGAGCCTGAGCTTGCAACTGAATCCACGGCCTCTTCGGAGGCGGAAAACGTGTCTAATCAGGAACACGGGAAGAAAAAAATCTCCCTCGGCAAACCGGCGATCGCGGCTATCATTGCCATCTCCGTGGTTGTAGTCCTCTTTGTCGTTTATATTGTTCTCAATCTCATATTCCCTGGAATTTTCGACCATATCCTTTACAGCAAGGACCAGCTCCAGATTCTGGAGTTCTTCTCCGAATAGGAGTTCCTCCAGTCTTCCAGCGACTTTCCGCCGGCATGGAACCGACGATTTGTTAATTCTATATAAAAGTATTATTTTTGCGCGCGGAATTACGAGAAACCGCTAACCATGAATAATATTTTCCATCAGAAATTCTCCATACCGTGCTATGATACCGATGCGGCACAGTTGCTGAAACCGGTGTCATTCATGAACTACGCGCAGGAACAGGCAAACTGTCACGCCTCGGTTCTCGGTTTCGGATACGATGACATGGTTACCACCAGAACCGCATGGGTGCTTTCCAGAATGCACATAAAATTCCTCAGCCATCCCATGTGGCGTGACATCGTGAACATGCGGACCTGGCACAAAGGACCTCAGGGGCTGTTCTATATCAGGGACTTCAAAATGACAGACGAAAAGGATGAAAAGGTATTGGCGGTAGCCACCACATCTTGGCTCGTCGTGAACATGGACACCCACAGACTGGTGCGCGAAGCCATTCTCGATGAAGGAAGCGTCTGCCATGATGATGCTGTAAGTCCGGCCTGTGAAAAGATCCGGATTCCTGCCGGTATTGTTATGGACCATGTTGCCGGACATACTGTATCTTATTCAGATGTGGATCTGAACGGACATGCCAACAATGCCATGTACATAGTATGGTCCATGGACATAGTCGGATGCGATGTCACGCTTGGCCATCCGCTGAAAGAACTGAAGATAAACTTCAACCACGAAGTCCGCGCCGGAGAAACAGTGGATCTGTATCTGGGCGGAACCACGGAAGGGGAGGAAAGGAAATATTGGGTCGAAGGCCGCATCCGCGGCAATGAGACTTCGCAGGTATCCTCATTTGTCGTGGAAATGACATTCTGAAACTGAAATTCAATGCAAATCGATATGAGTGAGTTATTTTTTGGTCAAGGGACCGGACATTCCATCATGCTCCTGGCATTTGTGATCGCCACCGGTCTCCTTCTGGGCAGGATAAAAGTCAAGGGCGTATCCCTCGGCTCCACCTGGATACTCTTTGTCGGTATCTTCATGAGCCACTTCGGCTTCCGTGCCGATGCGTCCCTCCTTCACTTCCTCAAGGAATTCGGACTTATCCTCTTCGTTTTCTCCATCGGACTTCAGGTCGGCCCCGGATTTTTCCACTCCTTCAAGAAAGGCGGACTGACACTTAACCTTCTGGCCATCTGCCTGGTCCTTTTCGGAGTCATCACCACGTATGTCATCCATCTGGTCACAGGTGAAAGTCTCCCTACCATGGTCGGAGTCATGTCGGGTGCAGTCACGAATACTCCAGGACTTGGTGCCGCACAGCAGACATTCCTGGATGCGACCTCTGGTTCATTCCTTCATGAGATAAATTCATCCGAAGTGGCATCGTCTCTTGCCTCCGGTTATGCGGTAGCCTATCCGATAGGTGTGCTTGGTGTCATTCTGGTACTGATGCTTACCAAGGTCATTTTCAAGATCGACGTGAAGAAGGAAGCGGAGAAACTTGACAGCGAAGATACCGGTATCGACAGTGCAGTGCGCATAGCATTCCAGGTGAAGAATCCGGCCATTTTCGGCAAGACCATCATGGAAGTGGACAAATCCATCACCAACAGGTTCGTCATTTCCAGAGTCTGCAGACCGAACGGAAATATAGAAATGCCGCTTTCCACCACTGTGTTGAACGAGGGGGACAAGGTACTGGTCGTAACTTCCCAGGCTTCTGTGGATGTCATCACCATGCTTTTCGGTGAAACTATCCCGATGGACAACGCCCTCTGGAACAAGCATGACACATCCCTGAATGCGAAGAGACTGCTCATAACCAAATCTTCTCTTACTGGAAAGAAACTCAAGGACCTTAAAATCCGTTCTACATACGGTGTCAGCGTGACACGCGTCACCAGGGCAGGTGTAGACCTCGTGGCCAATCCGAACCTCATACTCCAGATGGGTGACAACATCCTGGTAGTGGGTCCTCAGTCAGCTATCGACAAGGTGGCAAGGCTTGTTGGCAATACCCAGTCAGGACTTTCACATCCGAATCTTATCCCGATATTCTTCGGTATCGCATTGGGTGTGTTCTTCGGATCCATACCTTTCAAGTTTCCTGGCATTCCGCAGGCCATAAAGCTCGGTCTTGCCGGCGGTCCTTTGATCATAGCGATCCTTATCAGCTATTTCGGCCCGCGCATGAAAGTCACGACCTATACCACTGAAAGCGCCAACATGATGCTCAGGGAAATAGGCATTTCCATCTTCCTGGCGGCAGTGGGACTCGGTGCAGGCGAGAACTTCGTAAGCTCCATCGCCAACGGCGGTTACTGGTGGATTCTCTACGGAGCCATCATCACCATAGTACCGACATTCCTGATAGCTCTCATAGGACGTCTGGCATTCAAGCTGAATTTCTACCAGATATGCGGTCTCATATCCGGAGGATGTACGAACCCTCCTGTTCTCGCTTTCTCCCAGAATGCATACGGGACAGACTATACATCCGTGAACTATGCTACCGTTTATCCGCTGACGATGTTCATGAGGGTGCTCGTGGCGCAGCTTCTGATTCTGATAGCCGTCGCATAGGCGTCCGGGAATGAACGGAAATACTATGACACAAGAATATATCATTGAGATAGCGAACTTTATAGCTCGCTATCTCTCTTATATGCTGGGAGCAGGTGTACATACTTCGCGAGTAGTGAGAAACAGCAAGCGTATAGGCACTGCTCTGGGTGTGGATGTCAGCATCCATACATCTCAGAAGACTGCCACTCTTACTGTCTCGGACAAGGATACCAGGATATTCAGCACGAAAGTCGTGGACATCCCGGCATTCCCCATAAGTTTCGAATGGAATGCAGACCTGAGTGCTCTGAGCTGGGCGGCCCACGACGAGAAGATGTCCCTGGAAGCCATAGAACACAAATTCGACGAGCTTGTTTCCAAGCCTAAGATGAATCCAGTGTTCGTGCTTTTCATGGCATCCCTGGCCAATGCATCGTTCTGCAGGCTCTTCGGAGGAGACATCTGGGCCATGCTCATCACTTTCACTGCCACCATGGTGGGCTTTTTCACCAGGCAGCATCTTACCAGACGCAAGGTAAATCACTACATAGTCTTCATAGTGTCGGCTTTCGTCGCTTCCATCTGTGCCTCCACCGCACTGGCTCTGGGCATAGAGACCGCCGAGATAGCCCTGGCTACAAGTGTACTCTATCTGGTACCGGGCGTCCCTCTCATAAACGGTCTCATAGACATCACGGACGGTCATATCCAGATAGGAATCAGCCGTTTCGTAAACGCTTTCATGCTTATCATCTGCATAGCGATAGGCATGTCCATCACACTCATGCTTGTTAAAGACAGTCTCTTATGATAGCGATCGATATTATCTCCGACGGTTTGTTTGCCGCAGTCGCGGCAATGGGTTTCGGCTCCATTTCCGATCCGCCGATGAGAGCATTTCCGTACATAGCGATATTGGCGGCCGCAGGTCATGCCGCCAGATATTGCCTTATGAACTTTCTCGGTGTGGACATAGTGACGGCATCGCTTGTGGCGGCTTTTATCATCGGGACAGGAAGCGTATTCTTCGGCAGGAAAGTCTTCTGTCCGATGACCGTGCTTTACATTCCGGCTCTCCTGCCAATGGTTCCGGGAACATACGCATACAAGACGGTTTTTTCACTCATAATGTTTTTCCACGAGATTTCCTCTCCAACGAAAGGCAATGAATATCTCCAGGAGATGATATACAACGGTGCCGTCTCTTTCAGTGTGCTGTTCATGCTGGCAGTAGGTGCTACGATACCTGTATTCCTGCTCAGAGAAAGGGCCAACTCCATGACCAGAGGTTCGGAATTCATATAGTCTGAGACATCCGTGAAACAGAAAACGATACAAGATGAAAGAAATATTCTGGAATTCCATTGCGGACTATAACGCGGCTACATGGCCATGGCAGATAGTCATGATGTCCATAGCTTCGGTTCTCACTTTCATACTTTGGTTCCGTCCTTCCGAATGGGCGAAAACCGCCACTAAGATCTACATGGTGGCAGTTTCCCTGTGGATAGCCTTCGTATATTATATGGGATTCGGTTCAGCCCGCGACTATTCGAACGTGATGACCATATTCTGGTGCATGATCGCGCTATCGTGGATATATGATCTGGCCACGCGCTTTTCCACTTTCCAGAGATCTGGAAAGTCCGGTGCCTTGGGGCTTGTCATGCTGGTGCTCCCGCTGGCCTATCCTTTCATTTCCGTTTCCAGAGGACTGGAATTCCCCCAGATCACCACGCCCATGCTGCCGAGTGCTGTAGCCCTGTACATGCTGGGTATGCTCATGACTTTCAACAAGAAGATAAACTTCTTCGCTTTCCTGCTGGTACTGCACTGGTCCGTGATAGCCATTTCGAAGATTTCCCTGTTCAAGATTCCGGAGGATGCCCTGCTTGCCGCAGCCTGTATTCCTTCCATGGTCATCTTCGTCATGCATGTACTGAAGGAATACGACCGGCCGCACAAGCCTTCATACGCTACTGTCAGAATGCTGGTCATGGCAGTGGCCCTTCTCCTGGCCGGCTGTATGATAGCAGCATGAAAATTGATTCGATATGCTGGAACTGATTTACCCCGAGGATATGGCGCCCATGGTGCCGCCGTATTCCATAAATACCCCTAAAGAATATCTCGCCGACAAGGAATGGTTTCCTGTAGTGGAACCGTCCGGCCTCGTCATCGGCAGGGCGGGACGGAAATATTGCCACAGCGGTGCGAAACCTCTGCACCCTGTGGTCCATCTTCACATCATGGACCGGTTCGGACGGCTTTATCTGCAGAAACGGGCGATGCACAAGGACATCCAGCCAGGGAAATGGGACACTGCGGTAGGAGGTCATGTCGACTATGGAGAGGGCATACTCGAAGCGCTCTACAGGGAAGCCTCAGAGGAACTGGGTTTCTGCGAATTCAATCCGGTGCATATAATCACCTATGTTTTCGAATCAGGCATCGAAAAGGAACTGGTGAATGTCTTCGCGACGGTAGGGAACTTCTCTCCGGTACCTGACAAGGACGAGGTCGATGAAGGCCGCTGGTGGGAGCTGAAAGAAATAGAAGAAAACTTTGGAAAATCAGTCTTTACTCCTAACTTTGAACAGGAGTTCGCCAGGATCAGGGGCAGTCTGGCAGCTTTGCTGTGACAGAAAAGAATGCAGCCGCACATTGCCCCCAAACTAATCGTTCAGACTTTGAAAAACACATCGGAAACAGGATTCCCGACGGTGAAGATTTTCAGCGCGGAAAAAATGTCCCGTGACCGGAATTTCCGGTTCGGCAGGGCATCGGATATCAGAGCCATGGTAGCCACGCTCACGGAAGATTATGTGCTGGCAGACTTTAGACATGATGCGGAAAATTCAGGTCCTGTAAATATGGACCGCTTCATTTCCATAGCGCAGGATACAGGAGCGGATATGCTCTATGCTGACTATCATGAAAGAATCATTGATGGTCAGGGACATGAAACAGTGCGGAAACACCCTCTTATCGACTGTCAGAAAGGTTCGCTGAGGGATGATTTCGATTTCGGCCCGGTGGTTTTCTTCAAGGCATCTTCGTTCAGGAAAGCTGCCGCCAGGATCTCTCCGGGTCTGCAGTACGGGGCCATGTACGCCATGAGGCTGCGGATGAAAAAAATCGTCCATGTGAACGAGTTCCTCTATACGGCAGCGGCGACGGATTTCCGCAAGTCAGGCGAAAGGCAGTTCGACTACGTGGACCCAAAAAACCGTGAAGTCCAGGTCGAAATGGAGGAAATCTGCACGGAATATCTCAGACATGTCGGAGCCTGTCTCAGCCCTGACAGACGCAAGTCCTGTTCCGGGACCGGGATGTCCTTTCAGGACAATGCCGGAGTCTTCCCTGTGACAGCCTCTGTCATCATACCTGTATTGAACCGGGTCAGGACCGTTTCCGATGCCGTGAAAAGCGCACTTTCCCAGAAATGTACCTTCCGGTACAATGTCATAGTCGTGGACAATCACTCCACCGACGGGACTTCCGAAATACTCGGGGCCATGGCCGCATCCGATCCCAGACTCATCCATCTGATACCTGAACGGACGGACCTTGGCATAGGCGGATGCTGGAATCTGGCCATTGACCACGAATCCTGCGGAGAATACGTGGTGCAGCTTGACAGCGATGACATTTATTCATCGGAAGACGCGCTCGAAAGGATAGTGGCTGAATTCGGAAAACAGGATTGCGCCATGGTGATAGGCTCCTATCAGATGACGGACTTTGCCATGAACCCCATCCCTCCAGGAGTGATAGACCACAGGGAATGGACTGATGAGAACGGAGCGAACAATGCCCTGCGTATCAACGGCCTTGGTGCTCCGCGGGCTTTCCGTACGGCAGTGGTCCGCCGTCTGCGTTTCCCTGATGTAAGCTATGGGGAGGACTATGCCATGGGGCTCAGAATCAGCAGAGAGTACCGGATAGGCAGAATATACGATGTCCTTTACTGCTGCAGAAGGTGGGACGGAAATTCGGATGCCGCCCTGAGCATAGAGAAAACCAATGCCAACAATTTTTACAAGGACCGTCTCCGTACATGGGAGCTTAAAGCCAGGAAAAGACTGAACAAAGCCTTCAGAAAGAGGAGAGATAAGTGAAGAATCTGGAAAAATTCATAAGTACGCAGCTTTCGTTATGGCCTCTGGCGTGTGAAAATTTCAGAGCCTTGAAAAACGTGCTCGTCAGACAGGCGGAGATAGGAGGGCTTGGTGTGATACTCCAGCACAATCCTGCCAGGATAGTGTCATCGGCAGCCAGCCTCGATAAGGAGACCCTGGCACACCGCAAGTGTTTTCTTTGCAGTGTTAACAGGCCTGCGGAACAGATCAGCCGGGATTTCGAGGGCCGCAAGGGGAGGAAATACGATATCCTCCTGAACCCTTACCCTATACTCAGGGACCATCTGGTCATAGCCATGAAACAGCACTGTGACCAGTCCATATGGAGACGGTATGTGGATATGCTGGATCTGGCCAGGGCATATCAGAACTTTATCGTGTTCTATAACGGTCCACGATGTGGAGCGTCTGCTCCGGACCATCATCACTTCCAGGCTGCAGCACGCGGCCAGTTGCCTCTGGAAAACGATGTGGACCGTCTTCTCGGTATGGTATCAGCCGGTACGGTGCCGGACGGCCTGAAATATCTGTCATCTTCTTTGGATGCAGATGTCTTTCTGTATGAAAAGTTTGTCCCCGGAATTTTCGTGATACGCGGGTCTACATCGAAGTCAGTGGCCAAGATGTTCTACAGGCTGCTGGACTGCGCCCCATGGGATACGGAGGCCCATCCGGAACCCATGTGCAATGTCTTCACATGGTACAGTTCAGGCGAGTTCCGTTCGATAGTGATATTCCGGGCAGCCCACAGATCGCATCATTATTATTCCGGCGGGCCGGACCATCTGACGATGAGTCCGGGATGTACGGACATGGCCGGATGCATAGTCGTCCCTGTGGCGGAAGAGTTTGACAGGATCGATGAAGCCATGCTGGACAGCCTGCTGAGGGAAGTGGCTTTGAAAAAAGAAGACGAGGCGCTTATTTGCCGCAGGCTTGTCAGGACCCAGCAGAATGTGTCCGTTGGCATCATGTCAGGGAAAGAAATAGCCTTCGAGATATTGACGGACGGGGCAGGTGTGCGCCGGGCCGTCTGGAAAGAAGGAAAGATAGAATATGACGGCTCGCTTTATGACGAACTTTTCTTTGAGGCACGTACACTCTCGACGATGTTTGCGGAGCCGACTTTCAGGCTCTGCGGGGTCACGATAGGTGTCGGCTTCCACTGGGAGAGGAAGGAGGACCAGTCATTTGCCGGAGCGTTGAGGATCATCGTGGACAGGGACAGACTGACTGCCGTCAATGTGATCGGGATCGAAGACTATCTGGTGAGCGTGATTTCTTCAGAGATGAAATCCACTGCTCCGGAAGAATTTCTCAAGGCTCATGCCGTGATATCCAGATCCTGGCTTGTAAACCAGATCCGGCATCGTGCGGATGGCTCGGGCAGGAAGAAACTGCCTCCGGAAATAAATGATGTCCCTGCGCTAGTATCATATCTGGATACCGAACTCAATGTCCCGGCAGACAGTGTCCCTGAAAAGATAGTCAGGTGGTATGACAGGGAGGATCACAGTAAGTTCGATGTCTGTGCGGATGACCATTGCCAGAGGTATCAGGGTCTGACACGGGCTGCAGGCAGGGCTGCGATGAAGGCTGTCGACGCCACATGGGGTGAAGTACTCATGTATGACGGAGAGATATGCGATGCCAGGTTTTCGAAATGCTGCGGAGGAGTGATGGAGAAGTTCAGTTCCTGCTGGGACGATGTGGATTATGACTATCTTCAGGGCATCGCCGATACGGAGAATTCCGGTCCGGCAGACCTGTCTGATGAAAAGACTTTCCGCAGCTGGCTTTCCGGACCGTCAGGAGAGTATTTTTGCGGCAGGGCTTCATCCGGATTGCTGTCACAGGTTCTGAATTCCTATGATAGGGAAACCGGAGATTTCTTCCGCTGGCAGGCCGTGTATGGCAGGGAGGAGCTTTCATCGCTCTTCGCCGCAAAATCCGGAACTGATGTTGGAGAGATCCAGGCACTCGTACCTGTCAGAAGGGGAACTTCCGGCAGGATAGTCCTGCTGGAGGTAATAGGCTCAAGGCGGACAGTGACCGTAGGGAAGGAGTTGGAAATCAGAAGGTGTCTGTCCGAATCGCACCTGAAGAGTTCCGCCTTCACGGTGGATTACCTGGACAGCTGCGGCGGTATGCTTGATGCTGGGGAGGTCGAAGACTTGGCCCGCAGGGGAGAGCGTGCCGGATTTTCAGTGATACGGCTCCGCGGTGCCGGATGGGGGCATGGTGTCGGTCTCTGCCAGATAGGTGCCGCAGTCATGGCTGCCGAGGGGCATACTTACAGGGAGATCCTCTCCCATTATTATCCAGGTGCCTCGCCCGCACAGGGAGGACCTCTGATTTTTGCTGTATAGCCGATGAATTTAGATTTTTTATTTATTGGTGTG
>CALUQB010000052.1 GCA_944322815.1 uncultured Bacteroidales bacterium
ATCTTTAATTTATGTAACCTTTCCCCAAACTTTGGGGCTGCAAATATACGGATAAAATTTTAATTATCAACAATTTTACGGACAAAAATTGTTGATAATTAAAATCCTCCTAACCCCCGGAGCCCCCTATTAGGGGGATCTCGCTCCTTTCTGTCGCGGTCCCGCCGGGACTTATTAGTTTTACGGACAAAAATTGTTGATAATTAAAATCCTCCTAACCCCCGGAGCCCCCTATTAGGGGGATCTCGCTCCTTTCTGTCGCGGTCCCGCCGGGACTTATTAGTTTTACGGACAAAAATTGTTGATAATTAAAATCCTCCTAACCCCCGGAGCTAATAACTCATGGTCATGTCCACAGGCACGCAGACGATAAAGTCGGCCCGCCCCATATTCTCCTCCCCGAGAGCACTGATATCGTCCTGACGCACACAACAGACAGTCATGACAGTCTTTCCAGGACAATATTCATTGAAATACGGAATGATCCCGCCATGGAAATCAGAATGGAAGTTCCCGTTGTAATGTATGAACCTGCGGTCCATGTTACGTGCTACCGACCAGGCCATGGTGGCATCCTTGATAGCCTGGGCCTCGGCGAAATATGACTTCTCCCCGTCAGAACCGCTGATCATCTTCATGAAGCCGAACATCGCTTCATCCTCCTCCGAAGCCTCGAAATCTATCGGAAGCGGCGCCATCAGCGCCTTAGCCCCGTCAGACAGATTCTCCAGAGCCTCCAGACCATGGTCCTTCACATACGAAGCATAACGCCGCGGCACATTCGTAGCCACGAACTTCAGCCCTTTCTCCCTGGCAAAGGAAAGCAGCGGATAATAGTCCGTATAATAATTGTCCCACAGCTTGGCTTCACTTTCGAACTTGTCAGAAGAAATGACCCCTGTCACATACTCGTCCACCAGAAGCTGGTCATCGGTCTCGAACATCTCTGCCCCCAGGACCAGCCCGTCAGGATGCTTCCCGTATAAATCACGAGTCAGTTCAAACTCTATCCAGTGCGCTATCGGACAGTTGTGCGTCTCACCGATGAAAATCACGTCAGCCTCTGAAAGGGCCTCCAGCATACGCCCGTAATCGGAAGCTTTCCCGTCACCGGCAAATACGGTATAAGCCGGCTTGTCCTGTGCCGGTACGGCAATATTGGCGGTCATGACCGCCAATATTATCATAAATACAATCTTTTTCATCTGAAATATCCGTTTAATCGTTTTCCCGGAAAGGACCTACCGACAGTATCATGTACCTGTCGGTATCGAAGCAATGCCTGAACTCATCCCTGAGTTCTTCAGGCGTAATGCTTTCGAGCACGGCTTCATACATATCCATCTCCACCAGGGTCTCGTCATTCCTGAGCTGGCGTACCAGATGGCTTTTCCAGTTAGCTGTGGCATCCTCTTCCAGATAGGAACGTTTGTTCACTATGAATATCTGTTTCAGGGTATTCAGCTCCTTCCAGGACACCTTTTTCCGCTGAAGTTCCTCGATGATCTCGTCAAGGATACCGTGCACACGTCCGGTGTTGTTCCTGTCCACGGAAGCATTGATATCCATATAGAATACCCTGTCCGGCGAAGCATTGTAGAAGAGCGAGGCATACGGGGAATACACCAGAGACTCCTGCTCCCGCAGCACGGTCAGCAGACGGTTCCGTATGAGATTGTTCATCAGCTTGAGTTTCAGTCCGGATCTGAGTGACGGATCATACTGGCCGAATCTGATATAGTCGAACATGGTCTGCGACTCGTTCGCATTAGGGAATTCGCGCTTGACAGTGACTTCCGGCAGTGTGAAATGGGACGGACCCATCCAGTTAGGCCTGTCACCGCGCGGAATGCGTCCGAAGACAGGGACGGCTTCCCTGAGCAGGCTGTCCACATCGAAATCACCGCAAATGACACACGTCATGCCGTCCGGATTCGAAAACAGGTCCTTGTAGACCGCAGCCATGGAATCCAGATCCAGTGTCTCCAGGTCATTTCTGGTCATCTGAGTCCGCCTTCCGTACAACAGATTTCCCATCAGGCTGTCTATCTGCATGTTAAGCTGCCGCATGACATCCTGTTTCATCAGCCGGGTCAGATACGACTCTTCCCCGAAACTCTCCAGTTCTTCCTGCCGTATTTCCTCGAAACCCTCATAGTCCAGGGACGGGTGCATCATACGCTCATACACGAGATTGAAAAGCAGGCGCATGTTCCGCGACGGGCCGGAAGCTATCATTCCATGCCAGTAGGATTCGATACCGAGCAACAGTCCTATGCCGTTCTCTGCCATCACCGATCTGTAGACATCATCGTCCACGCCTTCGATTCCTCCCAGCTCCATGTAGCCGGCAAGCCCCTCATATTTCGCGTACTCATCCTCAGGCACACGCGAGAGTCCTCCCGGAGCGAAAGTCTGCATCTGGATCTTCCCTTCCTCATCGCGGGTAGGTCTCAGGACCAGGCGGAAACCATTTTTCAGCAACACATCCGTAACGCCTATATTAGGGTAAAACAGCATGTCAGCTATCATATCCTCGCCGGAAGGCCTTTCTTCCAGAAGAAATGCAGGAATCGCCGTCCGGCCGAAGACCTCCTCAGGCTCGTCCTCCTCGAAAACGTAAGGTTCGCACTCTTGCTCCGAAGCTGCGGACATAAGTGCCTCAACGTCCGCCGGAGAAAAACCGGAAGTGGAAAAAGGATTGTACTTGCAGGCCACGAGAGCACACTTTCCGGCATCATCCAGCCACCGGGACAGAATTTCCTGCAGATCTTCTGACGAAGTGGCGCGGAGCTTTTCTTCCACGGCAGCCACCTGCTCAGGATCGGTCACGTCCATGTCACCGAAAAGCACGGCATCCGCTATGTTGTCGCATATCATCGACGAACTGGAGGAAGCCGGGACATAAATCCCCACGGATTCCCTGAGCTGATCCATCTCCCCGTCCTGGAATCCCTCACGGGAAAGACGGTACAATTCCGCCATCACATCCGTAAAGCACTCCGACACCTCTTCCTTCACGTCCCCTGAAACGGAAACCACGAAATGCTCCTTGTCGGCGAAATACCAGTTGTTCGATATGGTGGCGTACCTCCCCGTCTCATACAGGCGCGAAGAAATTCCACTGACCAGCATCCTGTTCCTTCCGAACGACACGGCATCCCCAAGAGTCCGTCTCATCACGGCCTCATGGGGCACTATCAGTTCGAAACTCATGCTTCGTGCCATGGTATCCGCGACATTTTTCACAGTCACCCCCTCGGCATATTCAAGCGTAGACTCATCGAATTCCGGAGATACCGTCGGCTTCAGCGGACCGAGAATCCTTTTTATCCGTTCTTCCACATCATCCCGGTACACATCGCCCACCACGGCCACTGTAGCCCTGTCGAGAGTGTACCAGGTATCATGGAAATCCCTCAATATCTCCGGAGTGATCCTGTCTATATCCTCTTCAGTGCCGAGAGGGATACCCTCGCTGTAGCGTCCGGTACCTATCTTCAGATCATAAAACTCGTCCCCGACATCATATCCGCGCAGTTCCTCCTTGATCACGCCCTTCTCTTTCTCCACTTTCTGCCGGGCAATAGTGATGTCAGTGAGCCAGTCTTTCAATATCAGCAGCGCACGGTCCAGATTCTCCGGATCATCGGAAGGCATGGAAAACATATAGATGGTCCTGTCGTAGCCGGTGAAGGCATTGATGCCTATCCCGTACTGGACTCCCAGAGACTCCAGATACTCCACCAGTTTCCGTTTCGGGAAATGGCGTGTCCCTCCGAAAGCCATGTGCTCCAGAAAATGCGCCGCCCCCCTGTTCCCGTCCGTCTCCATCATCGATCCTGTCCTGAAAATCAGACGGAACTCTATCATCCTCGACGGAGACTGGTTCTCCACTATGACATAGTCCAGGCCGTTGGCCAATCTGTCCGTCACTATTCCTGCCGGAGGCAATACCGGCTCTTCCCATGTCTTCCCGTCCGTGCTGCCGTCAAATGAAGACTGTTCCGAGGCTCGCACCCCGAAACAGTTCACAATGGCAGCGACAGCTGTCGCTGTCAATATCAGTCCTTTCCTCATTCGTTAGGTGTATATGTTGCTACGACTTTCGAATAATCATAGTCGTATGATGCATCCATGCTGTTATATATGGAGAATGAAAATACCATCTTGTCCGTGGAAATAGACGCAGAAGGGGCTATGTAATTTCCCACTTCCCAAGTATCCTCGGAAACATCGTCAGTATTGAGATTTGAGGCAGGATTTACAGTGGCGGTATAATACCACTCAGGATTGACTGCCGTACCTATTTTTCCCGCAGCCAAAGCTTCTTTTTCTCTTTCATATGCCGAAAAATAAAATTCAAACGGGACTTTAGTCTGTGTCACTTCATCTCCATAGCTGTCTATGAATGTAACTTCGTCCAAGAATTCCACTGTCTTGTCTACTTTCGGTTTTATACCGTCAAGAGACATAGTGAAAGTTTCCGTAGACGTTGAAGTCCATTCTATGGCATCAAGCAGTGTCTTGAAATCCGGAGAAGCGTCTTCATTGGTCCAGTCCGGATTTTCAAGAGTAAGAGATTTCAACTTGCTATAAAGAATATCCTGAATACCCATTGGATTATTGGTCATTTTCAGCACAGGCTGGTCAGCTGTGGACTCTTCAGAAAGCGTAATGGCCGTGATACCGCTGACAGTAACAGGGTCCAAAGGAATATCGGTTTCAATACTTGCTGCAGTATAGACAGTACTCACTTCCACCAGACCCAGATACTTCGACAGGTCGATACCAGTAGCGGTCTTGTAAGCTTCGATGATGGCCAGCTGATCATCGGTCAGGTCCGGCACTGCAGAGGAATTCACAGTGAATGTGAAGTCTTTGTCCCACTTGACATTCTCAGGAAGCACGGTGGACTCGTCCAGGGAAATCCTGAAATTCATGGAGTTCTCGGAGAGTTCGGCACTCTTTACGGTCACAGTCCCAGACCTCTCTCCTGCAGGAATCGTCACTGGATTCCCTTCGAGAGTTATGATGTCTTCAGTATCGTCCGTTTTCAGAGTCAGTGTCAGATCCTGGTCCAGAGCTGTTGTCAGGAGCACCGAAATCTCAAGAGCGGCATTGTCATACATCGAACTGGATGCAGACTCCAGATAAATGTAATTGGTTCCCTCATAGCCTGTCTCAGGCTCTTCGCAGGAAGTCATTCCTGCGGACATTGCTGCGGCCACGCAGCACCAAGTCAGAAATTTTTTCATGTCTTTATCCGTTTATAAATGATTTTTCTGAAATTATTCCGAATTTATTCGGCCACCTCGTAGGACCAACCCGGGTTCTGGTGTTCGGCGGTGATGTTTTCATTGTACCTGTACTCTGACTGAGGTATCGGGAAAAGATGGCGGTAGTCGTCGGCAGCGATGGTGGACGTACGGTTTCCGGCGGCATTGTACCTGTCGAGAGGACGGCCGATGCGTTTGAGGTCGAAATATCTCACACCCTCTCCTACGAACTCCCTCTGCTTCTCAGTCAGGATGGCATCCACCAGAGCGTCCCCTGAAAGGGATTCATCCAGCAAAGTACAGCCGCGCGCACCGAGATACCTGTTCATCAGAGCCACCGCCTCGCCCGGCTGCCTGTCCCTGGCATAGGCCTCAGCTACCGTGAAGCACACGCCCGAATAACGCAGAGTGTTGATATAACGCACTTCCGTATTTTCGTAATACATCCTGTTGTACTTGCCCAGACTGCGTACACCTGTCTGAGGGCCCTGATATTCGCACCAGGACTTCCTCATATCGGTGTCTTCGTATGTAACCCCGTCCGCAAGACAGAAATAGTCTCCGCTCTCCCTGTCATAGTTCAGGTTTATGTAGAAGGAGTCGAAGATATAAGGGGCGAAAATACGCTCCTGACTCTCGTTTTCGGTCCAGAGATTCGAGTACTCCGTTTCCGTCAGCCGCGACTCCAGATCCGAAAGCAGGGGCAGACCGTACTCCACTGCGGCATCATAGGCGCCGCGGTACAGTTCGAATTCCGCACGCAATGCATTCACGGCATCGGAACCGAAATAATAGACGGCGTTACCGGTATTCGACACCTTCGCGGCCTCCGAAAGCAAGGAAGCTATCTCCTCTACGCAAGCCCTGACTGAAGACCTCGGCAGGAAGTCCAGTTCCAGCCTGTTTTTCAGGATGATGCCGTCCCTGTCCAGCACGTCTTCAGAATAAGCCGGGGCATAAATCCTCAACAGGTCGAAATAGCAGTACGCTTTCAGGGCATAAGCTTCGCTGCGGACATTCTGCAGTTCCAGGGCGCCTGCCTCGTCCTCTGTCTTCACATTGTCTATCCTGTCGAGCAGGGCATTCAGATACGCCACGGTCATATAATAATCGTTCCATACCTGTGAAGAAAGGTCGGTGATGGCATTGTCCTGCCAGTTGTAGAGATTCTGCATTTCCGCATACTGGTTCGCATACGTGGTAGGATAGAAATCGTCGCTCAGCACCGAAAATTCCATCTGATAGCGTGGGATGGAACTGTATGCCGTAGCCAAAAGTTCCCTGGCCGTATCCACCGTCGTGATGGCATCGGGATCGGAAAACTGGTTCTCCAGCTTGATATCGAGACAGCCTGTGAATACCGGCATCATGCACAGCAGGCTTATGATATATTTTTTCATTTTCATCTTCCGTTTAGAATGACAGACTCAGGCTTATGGTATAGACAGGCTGCTGCGCACCCACAAGAGAGCCGGATTCCGGGTCAGACTCCTTGTAACGCGTGAGGGTGAACAGGTTCGAAGCCTGGAAAGCGATGTTCCCGTACTTGAAGAAATTCCCGGCCTTCTGGAGGAGACGCTGCGAGAATCTGTAGCGGAGAGACAGCATGGACAGCCTCAGATAGTCGCTGCTGCCCACCGTACGGCTGTTCGGATACAGGGTCAGGTTCTCCAGGGAAGCTGTCTCGGTATAAGGGGAATTGTAGATCTTGTCCTGATCCCCTTTCTTGAACCACATGTTCTCCACCTGTCCGCGCACTGCGTTCTTGTTCGCATCATCCACATCCCTCACATACGAGAATGCATAGGCCTTGATACCGCCCAGAACATAATAGAAGTCGGCATCGAACTCCAGGTTCCTGTATGTGAAACTCAGGTTTATGGTCCCGCTGAAAGGAGGTACGCCATGTCCGAGGGCCACCATGTCTTCCCTTTCCAGTTTTCCGGATGCAGGAATCTCGCTGCCGTCGGCCTTTCTGAACGTAGGGAAACCTGTCATCGGGTCTATACCGTTGGAAATCGGTCCGTATATGATGTCATAGGCCTTTCCCACCTCATAGTCAGGCACCAGTGTATATTCGCTCGTGTACAGTTTGTCCCCGTCATACAGGTCGAGCACCTTGTTCTCGTTATAGGCTACCGAGAACCTCAGATTCAGACGGGTATTTTCCATATCCAGAAGAGTGGCCGAAACCGCCGCCTCTATACCTGAGTTGCTCAGTACTCCGATGTTCCTCTTCATCGTAGTGAAGCCGTTCGATGCCGGGATAGGCACATCCAGAAGGGCATCCTCCGTAATCCTGTTGTACCAGCCGACATCGAGAGACACCCTGTTCCAGAACCCTATGGACACTCCTGCCTCGGTAGAGACCGTCTGCTCCGGTTTCAGTGAATCGTTGTAGAGCGACATCAGGTCCAGAAGCCTGCGGTCACCATAGCTGTCCTCCAGATACTGGAAGGTGGCTACCGCCAATGACGGCGAGATGCCGGCAAGACTTGCCGTCCGCCCGTATGAGGCCTTGAAGCGCAATGCCGATATCGGATTCCAGTCCTGGAAATAGCTCTTCACATTCCACCCTGCACCCACGGCCCATGCTGCATTCCACCTCTTGTCCTTGGGAAGGATGGACGAAGCATCGGCCTTGTAAGTGCCGAAGACGTCATAGGTCCCGTCGAAACTGTAACCGCCCAGCACACCTATGCCGACCTGGGCCGTTTTCTCCTTCAGATTCGAGGTACTGACCTTCCTGCTGCCTTCTATGGACTGGTTTATGGCGGCTGCCGAATTCAGCTGGCCGACACCGTAGCCGGTGATGGACATATTGTCCACATCGTCCATATAATAGTCGGTATTGGCACCGAGTGTGATGTCATGCTTCCCGAAAACCCTGTTCCAGGTGGCACGTATATTATAAGTGATATTCGTCATGACATTCTTCGCCCTGCCCAGGCGTCCCCTTTCTATCTCCGGGGCGCCGCTCTGCTGCTCTGAATACGATGTGGACGGAGTGAAGTCCTGGGACTCGGAAAGCACCATATCCAGACCCACCACGGCATCCAGATCCAGACCTTTCAGAGGCTGGAGATTTATACTGGCCGTAGCGCCGAACCTTTTTT
This sequence comes from uncultured Bacteroidales bacterium, assembly GCA_944322815.1. Lineage (GTDB taxonomy): Bacteria > Bacteroidota > Bacteroidia > Bacteroidales > UBA932 > Cryptobacteroides. Next base: position 8,396 of record CALUQB010000052.1, read on the forward strand.
CAGTGGACACCTTCTCATACTGATAGAAGAGGTCGTCGTATGTCCTGTTCGGGTATGACCAGAGTTCTCCGCTCGTCTTGCTCTCATACGGGTTCAGTTCGTAAATCAGGGAAGTAGGTGAATACTCCGAACTGTTCGGGCTGTTCGCCTTCGAATATCCGCCGTTCACGCTCACCGACACATATCCTATCTGCCCGACCGCCTGGTCCAGGCTTATCCTGCCTGTAAAACGGCTCACATCGTTCCCGGGAATCTGCCCGCCCTGGTAGCTGTAGTTCGCGGAAGCATAGTAGGAAGTCTTGCTGTTTCCTCCCCTGACACTGAGATTGTGCCTTTGATAGAAGTCATTGCGGAGCAGTTCCTTGAACCAGTCGGTATTCGTCTTCCTGAGCTCATCCAGTTTGGCCTGGCCGGCCGCCACCAGTTCGTCGATATTCGCCGCACCCGGATTCGTCTCACGGATATATTCCTCGCTGTACAGATAACCCGGAGCAGACGGATTCCTGAGCCTGCGTTCAAGTTCCAGCTTCTCGTCCGTATCCATCATGAGTACGCCGCGACGGCCGCGGGTGGTGATACCTGCATTGAAATTGTAAGTGACCAGGGCCTCGCCTGCGGTTCCCCTGACCGATGTGATCTCGATGACACCGTTCGAAGCCTTCGTACCGTACAGGGCGCAGGCCACGGCGTCCTTCAAAATCTTGATATCCGCTATGTCCAGAGGATTCAGGGTCATGAACGCATCGGAAGAAATGACCTGTCCGTCCAGGACGAAAAGAGGCTCGTTGGCTGCATCACCTTCGCGAAAAGAAGAATTTCCCCTGATACGGATTTCAGGCTTCGTTCCCAGGTCTCCCCTGTTCGTTACCACGAGTCCGGGTGCGGAACCCTGGAGCGCCACGGACATGTCCACTACAGGCTTGTCCTGAAGTCTCTTGACATCCACGGTACTGATGACACCTGATTTGGAGCGGATATCCAGGTCATTGATATTCTGCTTGCCGGTGACCACGGCTCCTTCCATCATGTTCGCATCTTCTTCCAGAATCACAGTGATCTCTTTCTGACCCGTATAGGAAATGGTCTCGGACTTCATCCCCAGAAAGGACACTTCTATCAGAATATCCTTTCTGTCAGGGATTTCCAGGGAAAAATAACCGTTGACATCAGTGGAGGTACCGATACCGGTATCGCCGCGCACCCAGACATTGGCACCGGCCAGAGGCTCGTCCCAGATATCTGTCACCCTGCCGGCAAGGATTCGGGGATTTCCTCCTTGTGCGGATGCCATAACAGAAAAAGTGATAGCCATGAAAACAGCTACCATGCGCAAAAATTCCATAGGCAAAATCTGTTAAATTCGTTTGTACAGATTTCAAAAGTATGCATTTCCGCGCAAAAAGTCAAGTCCTGACACTGAAGAGCATGGATAAATCAGTACAAATTATGAGTCAGGACGATACTATTATCACCATTTCAGACTACATCTTCCGGCGTTTTTCCTGCTGCTTTTCATACCGCTCGATATACCGCTGCAACATGTCAGCATCCTGCCTGGCCCTGGCCTGTGCCTGCTTCAGGGCACGGCGTTTCTTGGCCCTGGCCTTTTCAGCTTTCCGGTCCAGTCTGGCCTGGGCCTTTTCGGCATCGGCCTTGTCCATGGCAGCCCACCTGGCCTCCCGTGCAGCAAGTCTCTCTTTCTTCTTCCTGGCCTTCTCAACTTTCTTCTGCTCACGTATCTGCGCCTTCGTCAAGACTACGGTCGAATCATTGACAGCCGCCAGTGAATCAGCTTTGGCCAGGCTGTCCGAAACTGCCAGAGAATCAGCGGCCGCAGCCAGGCTGTCAGCCAAGGCCAGAGAATCAGCCTTGACCTGCTCGAGGGAATCCAGTCTGGCTATAGCCAGGGAATCCTTGATCTGCTGCTGTCTTATTTCTTCCTGCTGCTCCTGACGTTTCTTTTCGACAGAACGCACATGATTCAGGGAGTCCCTGATGGCTATCTGAAGGTATATGTCATCTATATATCCCGGGAAATACAGGTCAGTCTGCGTATAACGTGCTCTCGGACGGGCATTATACCTGGTCCTTTCAGACGGGCGAAGATCCAGAGAAGTCACGGCATGTCTGTCCTGAGGACGTCTGTCAGGCATCCAGTTGAAGCCTTTGAGTTTCCGTTCCTCTTCAGCCAGCTGCACCACCGGATAGGCATCGCTCACGGCAGTATCGAAATAATATATCCTGTTTATGTTTCCGTCCTTGAATACTGCGGAAAGCATCTTCGAATCCTTTTTGTTGACCGTGGCCAGCACGTCATTCTCCTCTATGTAGAACAGAGCCGAAGCCCCGCCGAGGGCATCGAACCGCGAAAGCTCGCCGTCTTCGGAGAAATAAGCCATCATCTCGGCTCCCTTTATCTGATCATAATGCGTGGTATCCTCTTCTATGTGGATGAATGCGTTCGACATCAGGCTCGCCTTCTCCATCGCATTATTCCTTACCACCACTGATATGCTGTCGGCATTGTACTGCTGGGTGATTTCGTTCCAGATTACCGGTTCCTTGAAAAGTCTGGCCAGCGAATCCAGATCGCAATACAGAAGGGAGTCGCATACGACCTGCATGTTTTTCCTGTAAATCTTCACATTCTTCAAAGCCACCACGAAACCGATTTTCGTCGTATCCAGTTCCGCCGCAAGAGAGTCCGTGCCTGCGGCCAACGAGTCCGGAACCGACAGGGAATCACGCACCGCCGCAAGAGAGTCCGTGCCTGCGGCCAACGAGTCCGGAACCGACAGGGAATCACGCACCGCCGCAAGGGAGTCCGTGCCTGCGGCCAACGAGTCCGGAACCGACAGGGAATCACGCACCGCCGCAAG
>CALUQB010000053.1 GCA_944322815.1 uncultured Bacteroidales bacterium
CGCTCATACAACATAGGTACGGTGCGAATCCTGAACGAAGCCGTGGTGGAAAGCGAATGGGAAAGGATTTCCAAAGACATGAAAGACCTGGCCCTGTCCTATCCGGGGATCAACATCATCGGTTCCGGAGGAAACATAAACAAGCTCATCAAGCTGGTCAAGGGACGTGACAGCCGTTATTCACGCATGACAACGGCTTCCCTGCACGAACTCTATGGCAAGCTGAAAGACATGACGGTAGAGCAGAGGATGGAAGAATATGCACTGAAGCCGGACCGTGCGGATGTCATCGTGCCCGCCGCCAGGATATTCCTGACCATAGCGGACATAACTGATGCCGCCTACATTTACGTCCCTGTAATAGGACTTGCAGACGGCATCATCGACGGGCTGTATACCAGGAATCAGAAAGCAGAATAATCCGTCTGGTTTTCCACACCCTGGATATCGGACTCCTCACGATCTCCGTACAACAGCTGCAGAAGTTCATCCCACTCCAGCCTGTAAGACGGACTGAAATCCTCGGAAGCAGCATAATGCATGACGGAAGCAGCGAAAGCGGCCCCCTCCGGAGTATCGGCCACCGCTTTCAGATCTGTCATGCACACCAGCAGAGAGCCGTTTCCGACAGAAAATTCCGCCATGATACCCAGTTTGTGACCTCTCTCCACATTGTCTATTACCTGAAGCACAGGCAGATAGCCTGACAGACTATCCATGACCAGAGGTCTGGAATTGCGGCATATATTCCACCACTGCCAGCTGCTGCGTCCCTCATTCGGGAATCCGTCGAAGAGAGGATGGCCAGGATCATTGTACACTGAAAGCGTCCCCGGAGAAATCTCTTTTCCTGCCTTTTCAGACACCCGCTTGAACATGGACCAGTTCCAGTAATCAGGAGTGAAAAGGCCTCCTACTGTACTTCCCTCTACGGACCTGTGCTCAGGCACCAGCACCACCCTGAATCCCTGTTCCAGAAGAGACCTGAGCTCGTCATCGGCTACAGTCCTTACAGCGACACGGACGGAATCACCGCACGTGCCCGGAATCTCACCCGAAGTCATGCCGTAAACCATATCCGAAGCCGGCATTACGACAGGATCACCGTTGTCCGGATAAACCCTGAGCCTCCACGAATTCGACCGGTCGCCGGAAGAAAGTGAAAGATCGAGACAGAAAGCCGCATCGGACGGCAATTTGTCTGAAAAACCGGCCACAGGAATGGACAGAGAACATACAGGAGAAACCATGCCCTGACGGACACACACTTCGCAAGACCCTGACATGGACGGCACACAGTCTGCCGCCTCTCCGGAAAGGCTCCTGACATCAGACACTGAAACACGCCATTCAAGAGGTTCGGTCCAGTCAGATTCAGAGTAGTTGGATATCAGGAAATCAGCGCGGAGAGTGTCGCCGGCGGAAATACAGTAATCGTCAAATTCAGCCAGCAGGACCACCGGTGAACAGAACTCACGGAATTCCTCAGGAGACACGAGACCCTTGCTCTCCATGAAAGCATCCAGAATCCCTACCAGGGCAGTACCCTGTCCGGGATAATCCTGAAGATCAAGCATCTGGAATCCGCCGAATCCGGGAGTCCGGAATGCATATTCCAGATCAGCCTTGAAGCACTCCACCGCGAAACGCCCGGTAGCCTGACTGAACCTGCCGTCCATGCCGCCGAGACCGGCATCACACAGCTTCCGGCGGAAATTCTCGAAATTGTACGGATACAGCACTCCAGTATACTTCCCGATTTCCGAATAGTCGGGATAGACCTGAAACTGGCAGTTTTCATGGCTGATGACCGGGATACTACTGGCGGAAATGGCTCCGGAATAGTTTCCCCGCGTTCCAGGACGGGTATTGTTCTGGATTCCACCCTTTTCCGCATCAGCAAAGGCAAATGTGGTCCTGACATGGGAAGAGTAACCTTCGCCCCATCCCACACGGCAAGCCACGAAAAAATCCTCCCCTTCCTGAGGACCTTCCCAGCCGAGATTGTTGTTCGAGCCGAAGCAGTACAGATGCCTGCCGTCATCGGCCCTCAGTTCATCCACCCATTCACGCATGAGGGAAGTATCTCCGCGAAGCTCGTTTCCAAGAGAGAACATCACGAAAGACGGGTGATTTCCGTATTCTTCGAGAATCCGTTCTGCCTCATCCATCAGAAAAACATTCAGTTCCCCGTTCTTGCGGGAGACTTCTCCCCACAACGGCAGCTCCACCTGAAGATATATGCCTTCCCTGTCAGCAGCCTCGAAAGCAGCCTCCGGAGGTGTCCATGAATGGAAGCGGTAATGATTTATCCCGTATGACTTTGCAGTCGAGAAAACCTTTCTCCATGACTCCGTATCCATAGGCGGATAACCTGTCAGGGGAAAAACGCACGCATCATGCTTTCCCCGCAGGAAGACCTTGAGACCGTTGTTCACGAAAGAAGTGCCGTCAGCGGAAAACTCGCGCATCCCTGCATACTCTGCCACGGTATCCGAATATTTCCCGGACGAAACCGTCGCCTCGAAACGGTACAGATGGGGATGGAACTCACTCCAGAGCAGGAAATCCCCACCCATATCGACTGTCAGCGACACCTCGTTCATACCTTTTTCCAGTCTGGCTGTCCTTTCCAGGACAATGTCTTTTCCAGGCCTACGGCCAATGCTCTTGCCTGCACCGGCATCCTCCCCTGGCGCTGCCGTGGCTGAAAGCCGCAGCAAAGCTTCCGAATTCTTCGGAGACATGATTTCCAGCCTGACCAGGGCATTTCCGGCCCCGACATCAGGATATATCTTCATGGATACGATATGAAGTGGATCTCTGGCTTCTATGAACATCTTTCCGATCACGCCGTTCCAGTTCGTCTGGGTGGATTCGTTCCATGCATGGGAACTCCGGACCTCTGCAGGGAAAAGAGCGGAGGAATTGTCTACTGCCAGCGATATTTCATGAAGTCCCGGACGCAGCCCTGGCAGCCTGAACTCCTGCGGAGTCAGCAGATTATCATGATGCCCCACGACCTTTCCGTCGACTGAAACCGTGCATGGCTTCGTCCTTTCAAGCACGAGGAAGAGTTCCTTTCCGGAAAAACCGCGCGGGACTTCCAGAGTCCTGGAATAAGTCACAAGCCCTTCATAAGGATACAGCCGCGTAAGACCGGATGTAAGGGATGTGTCGCGATTAGGCTCTCCAAGTCTGTTTTCATCAGTAGTTCCCGGAAGAACGCAGTTTCCGAGAGCGGTTTTCCACTCTCCGTTCAGAAAAAGGCTGTCCCTGCCTCCCGTACTGCCATAAGCAGATACGGAAACAAGGACAGACAGTGACAATACTATTACCGAATGTTTCATGTGTTTATTTTTACCCGGTACCGGAAACTTTTCGATCTCACGTTATTCCGATACCTGTTATTCCTCTGTCAGATACAGCACGCGGCTGGACCAGTCGTTCTGTTTGTGATAATCCACCGTATGCCTGTACGGAATTTCCAGGCCCGTGGACATCAGATACTCTCCTGAGAATACCATTCCTTCGAAAGGCAGCGGTCTGTTGTCAATCCTGTTCAATTCCTTCACCCGGTACATCCTGTCAGGATCAAGCCCGGCCATTTTCACACGCGGCAGATGTTCGTCGCGGAAATGTTCGAGCTTCCACCAGTAAAATACTGCCTGCGATTTGTCCTTCGAACAATACATGAGCGAAGCTATATTGAAGCCGTCATACGGAGAAACCAGCCGGTAGATATCCCCGAACTGTACCACCGGACGGATCATCTTGTACTCAGCTATTGCCTTCCGGCAGAGTTCCTTTTCCTCCTGCGTCATGTTCTTAGGCTGGATCTCCATACCCAGACGTCCGCTCATGGCCACATCTATCCTGTATTTCAGGGGTATGGTCCTGAAAGTCTGATGATTCGGGGTCGCGCTTATATGCGAGCCCATGGCAATGGCAGGGAAGAAATAGGAAGTTCCCCATTGCATGTAGATTCTCTGCAGGGCATCGGTATTGTCGCTTACCCAGAACTCGTCGAACCACGGGAGCACGCCATAGTTCGCACGTCCTCCGCCGCTGGCGCACGCCTGTATGGTCAGATCAGGATATTTGGCGCGTATCCTTTCGCAGACGGAAGCGAAGCCTCTGTGGAAATCCAAGTAGAGATGACTCTGCTCACTATCTTCAAGATAATGTGAACCGTGGCTCATGATGCCCATGTTCGCGTCCCATTTGATGTACTCTATGCCCGGATTCCCAGTCATGAGATCATCCACCATATCCACGATGAAGTCCTGCACTTCCGGATTCGAAAGATCGAGGACCAGCTGTGTACCGCCTCGGCCGGTCGCAGGAGCCCTGTTCACTGCATTGACCACCCAGTCAGGATGTTTTTCATATAGCTCGCTCACTGTATTTGTCATCTCCGGCTCTATCCAGATACCGAAACCTATTCCATGTTTCCGGGCATCTTCCACCAGTCCGGATATTCCGTGAGGGAGCTTCCTGGTATCCACTGTCCAGTCTCCGAGAGAAGAATTGTCCCTGTTCCTCTGATACTTTCCGCCGAACCATCCGTCATCCATCACGAAAAGTTCTCCTCCCATCGAGGCTATGTCTGCCATCATGCTGTCCATACCGTCCTCGGTGATATCGAAATACACACCTTCCCAGCTGTTCAGCAGTATCTTCCTCTCCACATCGCCATGCGCCAGCCTGTGTTTCCTGGCCCAGTCATGAAAATTACGGCTCACACCGCCCAGACCTTCCCTGCTGTAGGTCAGAGCCAGGGCAGGCGTGACGAAAGTCTCTTTCGGAGCAAGACGGTATTGCGAAGCATCAGGATTGATTCCGGCGAAAAAATGGTGGAAGTCGGAATCGTTCGTGTCGAATTTCAGTTCATAGTTTCCGCTCCAGCACAGGGCGGCACCTATCACGTCACCCGTGTTTTCTGCCGGCTTTCCGTCCAGAGAAATCATGACTTCGGCGTGGGCAGTATGCGAATTCCTGACCCCGTCCTTGTTCTTGATGACCTTCACTCCCGGCTCCAGAGGCTCGCAGGCCACCCTGCCCTCATTCGCCCATGAACCATACAGATGCGAAATCCAGACATCACCCTTGCGCACCGGCAGATATCCCGAAGCATAGTTTTCCAGTATGACCGGCTTCTTCTCCATATTCAGAATCTCCGTCCAGGTCTCTATCATCTCCGAATCCTTGTATGCCCTGTAGCAGACATCGACATATACGGGGTACACCGTATCTTTCAGACGGATTTTGGTCACCACAGCCGTTTCTTCCTCATCCGAAGACACACCTTCCACGACCAGGACAGTCGCCATGCTTCCGTCCGAATGCACCATGGAAAGCGCAGTTTCCGCCGGACAATTCATTCCGTATGCCGGATAGGCAGGCAGCGATGCCATTCCGGAATGCTGCAGAGTCTTCACATCAGATTCGCGGAGCTTCTGTCCGAAATACAGTATTTTCAGTTCCTGTCCCCCTGCTGCATCAAGTACCAGGGAAATATTTCCGGAACTTACATGTACCAGATCACCGGTCCTGGCTTCGGCCATGTTCAGATATTCGCGGACCGTCTTTCCCCACGCCTTGATCTGCTCTTCATTCCACGGCCCTTCGGAAGAAGCGGACGGCAGGAGCATGGAGCAGGTTTCGTCCTTGTCGGAGAGCGACCACATCACGCGGCTCAGTCCGTTGGCATCCATCCACTTCCACCATGCATCCCACTCTTCCAGGTCGAGGGGTCCGTCACCGTCGGCATTCATCCCTGCACATTCCGACACGAAAAGAGGGATATTCCGTGATATGGCATAGTCTCCCCTGACACGCAGTTCAGCCCCGTGCGTCCCGGCATAGAAATGCAGGGTGTACATGATGTTTTCCATACCGACCAAAGGATCATCGGCCACGATATGCACATCCTGGTCCCAGTGCGGACAACCTACAAGCACCACTGCGCGCGGTTCAGCCTCCCGGATGACACCGATGATATCCTCTGCATACGCTTTCAGGTCAGTCCAGCTGTCCTCCACAGGTTCGTTGAATATTTCGTAAATCACATTCGGCACTCCCCTGTACTTCCCGGCTACAGTAGAAAAGAACTGCCGGGCCTCTTCCGGCCTCAGCTTATGGGCATGCCAGTCCACGATCACATAGATTCCCTTTTCTATGGCAGCATCCACCACGCTGTACAGACAGTCGAGGGCTTTCCGGGGGTCTGAAGCGAAGTTCCCGTCCAGTTCCGCACCGATAGCGGCACGCACCACATTGCATCCCCACTCATCAGAAAGCTGTTCCACTGCCCCGGCATTGTAGAATCGCGGCCAGAGATTGTGCCAGCCGATGCTCACGCCTGAAAGGACTACAGGATTTCCTTTCTCGTTCACCAGATCGCGACCCTTCACCGACAGCCATCCGTTTTCTCCGACAGGAGTCCCGGCTGACGCCAATGCCATGAATACCGGGCCGAAGGCCAATATCATTGTCAATAATATCTTTTTCATTGTCTTGATCTTTTGGAGGCCGACTGTCACTCGCAAAGAAGTCTTGCGCCCTCCCGGGCAAATGACGACCAGCCGTCAAATATAGAAAATTAATTGCTTTTGCCGGCTCTCCGTTCTGCCAGAACCGCGGAAATTTCCTTCATTTTCGAAGTCGTCAGCGGATAAAAGGCTACGACTATCGCTGCCAGGAAGGCTCCGGCCGCCGGAATCCAGCTCATCATCGCCTTCAGTCCGGTAATGGCGGACTGCGCCTGGATGACATTCTCGGACGTATCATACCCGAAAGCCGCCAGAACCCAGAGAATCAAAGCACTGCCGAAAGCGCCGCCGAACTTCTGCGCCATGGACGATGAGGAAAATATCAGTCCGGTGGAAGCGGATGCGTTCTTATACTCCGAATAGTCCGCGATATCAGCGAACATGCTCCAGAGCAGAGGAAGAGTCACACCGGCCGCTACACTTATCAATACCTGAAGCCCCATCAATGTCCATAATCCTGCCGGCTCTGAAACAGGAAGAAACATGATGAAAAGACTCAGCACCCCGGCCACAACCAGAGCCAGAATATAGGAAGATTTCTTCCCGATACGGTCTGAAAGAGGGACGGCAAGGGCGACGCCGAGCATATTGGCCACCTCGCCGACAGCGAGGAATATTCCGCATGTAAAGATTGCGGAAGCTCCGATCACATCCTTGAAATAATAGGCCGCGGCACCGCCTCTGATGGAATTGAAAAGCAGTACACCTATACCTGCACCGAGCAATATCCACCACGGTACATTCCTGACCAGGGACTTCATGTCTTTCAGCACAGAGCTTCCGCCGGACTGCGATGCCTCCGGTTTCACCCGCTCCTTCGTCATGGCGAAACACAGGAAAAACAACAAGGCACATATAAGGCCCACGACAGCCATCGTATATTGCCATGAGGCTGCGGTGGAAACTCCGTCAGAACTCTGGAAGAATTTCAGCAACGGTTCGAAAATAGCCAGTGCTATGAAACTTCCTCCATAAGCGAAGAACATCCTGTAAGATGAAAATACCGTCTTTTCCCTGGAATCCGGAGTCACCACTCCAAGCATCGCCCCGTAAGGGACATTGATGACCGAGTAGACGGTCATCATTATTATATAAGTGACATAGGCGAAGGCATGTTTGAAACCATAGCCTGCATCTGGCGTGGTAAATGTCAGCACCCCGGCTATGGCAAAAGGCAGGGCCGCCCAGAGAAGATAAGGCCTGTACATGCCCCATCTGGTTCTGGTCCTGTCGGCAATCATTCCCATTATCGGATCGAAAACGGCGTCATAAAGCTTGGTTATCAGCAAAAGTGTCCCTGCATGGGCAAGCGAAAGCCCGAACACGTTCGAATAGAAGAAAGGCAGGTAATAGGAGAAAATCTTCCAGAACATCGAGGATGACATGTCCCCGAAACCGTAACCTGCCTTCTCCCAAAATGTCGCTTTGTCGTGGTTTTTCATATTTTATCTGAGGTTTCTGTCTATCAGTCTGTTCAGTCGCACCACGGAATCGGTGGTAGTGAATCCGTCAGGCTCGGTGTTGAAACAGTAGTCCAGGAGCCTGTCCACTGAAGAAACCGCCACATGCATCCTCGTGTCGCAGGAAGCATAGTAAATGTAGACTTTTCCGTCTTCATCCGCTATCCAGCCGTTCGAAAAGAGGACATTCATCACGTCACCGATATATTCTTCTCCTTCCGGCACCAGGAAAAAGCCTCCAGGTTCCGCTATCACTTCCGATGGATCTTCCAGGGATGTCACATACAGGTACAGGACGTAGCGCAGTCCGGAAGCACAGCCGCGGACACCGTGAGCCAGGTGAAGCCAGCCTTTGGAAGTCTTGATCGGGGCCGGACCCTCACCGTTCTTCTGCTCCTTGATGGTGTGATAATGCCGTGCATTTATGATTTTCTCATCCTTTATGACTACATGCTCCATGCTGTCCACCAACGACCAGCCGATACCTCCGCCACGGCCTGCATCTATGAAACCGTCCTGCGGACGAGTGTACAAGGCATATTTCCCGTTCACGAATTCCGGATGCAGGACCACGTTTCTCTGCTGCGAGGAGGATTCCATGTCAGGCAGTCTTTCCCAGTTTATGAAGTCTTTCGTCCTGGCCACCCCTGCGGAAGCTACAGCTGATGACAGATCGCCAGGTGCGGCCTTCGGATCTTTCCTTTCTACACAGAAGATACCGTAAATCCATCCGTCCTCATGTGCCGTAAGCCTCATGTCATAGACATTTGTAGCAGGTTCGCCATAGTCAGGCATGGTCACGGGACGGTCCCAGAAACGGAAATGATCCACACCGTTCGGACTTTCCGCCACTGCGAAGAAGGATTTCCTGTCTGCGCCCTCCACTCTTACGACCAGAATATACCGGCCGTTCCATTTGATGGCTCCGGAATTGAATGTAGCATGGATGCCGAAACGTTCCATCAGATACGGATTTGTCTCCATGTTCAGGTCATACCGCCACGTAAGAGGCGCATGGTCTCCTGTCAGAATGGGGTATTTGTACCTTTCATAAATACCATTGCCTTCCACCGGCTCGTTTTTCCTGTTTATGAGGGCTTCATGCTGAGCTTTCAGCCACTCGAGTCTTTCTTCAAAATTCATATCTTCAAAAAAATCACTTTACCAAATTATTCTGTCCTTTCGCCTTCATTTCATTCCGCTCAAGACAATGATACTGTCTTGACTTCGGATTCTGTTTCTATTCCAGCATGATTATGTCATCATGCGCCGCAAATTCCTTGAAATCAGCTTCCGATTCCTGTCCCGGCCATGGTGCATAGAAATGCCCGGGCATGTCGCATGCATTCCGCCATACCAGGACATAAGCTATCGGATAATCCTTGATGGCCTGATAGAGGACTTCCGTCCACCATTTCCCATAAGGGACACCTTCGCAGCCTGTCTCTGTCAGAGCTATCAGTTTTCCGTGCTCCCTGCCAAGTCCAGTCATGAGGGCAAGCCTGTCCCTGAGCTGTGCGGCATATGTCTCATTCGATGCAGGAAGCTCCCCGTACTGATAACAGTCCAGTCCGAGCATGTCCACCATGTCGTCCCCTGGATAGCGGGTCATGTATTCCTCATCACCCAGATCCGCTCCCGGTGAAAAGGCCCACACGAGATTCTCCAGCCCGCGGTCCTCTGTCATATAGTCGTAAGTCATCTTCCAAAGCTGTCTGTACTGGTCCGGGGTGCATAGTTTCTGTCCCCACCAGAACCAGCTGCCCGTATGCTCGTGCCATGGCCTGAAAATCAGAGGTATCAATTCACCGTCATCGTTTCTGAAAGTATCCAGATAATCGGCACAGTTCGAGAGCCACTGCATGAATTCATCGTGTTTCCCACCTCCGTCCAACACTGATGCCACCACCTTGTCTGATGATACGTCCCAGCTGTCACCGCCGGTCAGAGGATTCCGCGGATGCCATGATAGTGTGACCACTCCGCCTTCGGCGCAATGCCTTAGTGCAGCCTCCCTCATGAAACCGAAAGGATTTCCGTCGAGATTCTTCAGATTCAGGAATTCGATTCCCCCCAAATCCAGGCCCAGAACCGCAGGATGCTGTCCGCACACGTCCTTCACATCGGTACGGTCAAGGGAGTCCTTCGATGAAGCTCGCCATGAATGTCCGTACATATAGGCATCCTGGTGTCCGAAAAGGATTTTCCCTTCTCCTGCCGAGGTCTGGAGATCGGCTATGAGACTGTCGGCCGGAGATAAGGACCGGGTGCCGTCACTGCAGGCAGAGAGAACTGCCGCAGCCGCAATATAAAGAGATATTTTCCATGTTTTCATATTGTCGTACGCATAAAGTTTATTTGATCCGGAAACTTGTTTTCAGCAGATCTTCTTCCGCCGAAGATGATCCTATCATAAGTATGAATTCTCCAGGCTCCACTATCGGGTTCAGATGTTTGTCCAGAAACTGCAGTTTATCAGGTGATATGGTGAACTCCACTGTCTTCGTTTCTCCGGGTTCCAGAGTGATTCTCGCGAAATCTTTCAGTTCCTTCACCG
>CALUQB010000054.1 GCA_944322815.1 uncultured Bacteroidales bacterium
TGTTCGAATTGCATTGCTGAGGCGTGAACAGTATATGTGGCGAAGCCAAATATCGCAGAAGCCGAATGCAATGCAAGCGAACTTGTTCGAATTGCATTGCTGAGGCGTGAACAGTATATGTGGCGAAGCCAAATATCGCAGAAGCCGAATGCAATGCAAGTTTATAGTTCAAAAGTCCCGAAGGGACCGCGACTGGAAGGAGCGAAATCCCCCTAATAGGGGTCGAGAGCGGTTCTATGAGAATGTCCAGTGGACATTCGAAAGCGAACAGAGGGGGTTAGGATGGGTCCAGTCTTTCGAAGAAAGACGTATGAGGGTGGTACACCCTCATTGCTGAGGCGTGAACAGTATATGTGGCGAAGCCATCAAAGAGGGAACCAGACGAAAACTGCCGCATCCCACAACGCATGAGATACCAGCACAGCCCCGAACTTCTCCGGCCAGAACCTGTAAACCAGCCCCCACACCGCACCGGCAGTCAGAGCCGCCATCACCAGCATGAAATTCCAGGATGGTATATGCACTCCTGCATATACCAATGTCGCTACCACGACTCCCGCATTCTTTCCCAGCTTTTCGGACAGGGATTTCTGGACATAGCCCCGCCAGAAGATTTCTTCTGCCGGGCCAATGAGAAACAACAGGAGCACAGAAAGCAATACCGGAGAAATGCCCGACCTTATTCCATAAATTTCATCTACCTGCGGCCTCGCGAAATCGAAGAGATACGAAGAGACAATGTCCCCTATCCAGAAAACAGCCCACAAACCTGCCGCCAGGACCACGCCGAGAAGCGCAGACTTCCAGTCAAGCCGCCAGCCCCTCCACCACTTGATTTCAGAAAAGAATGTCAACGTCAGGAGAACTATTGCAGACACGCACATAGTCCCCCAGAAATTAATATACGGCATCGTCGCAGGACTGAACATCACTGTCCACAGCCCTGCGGCGATGACTATTGATACAAGTAAAAATACAAAGCCGTTCCTTTTCAGCATATCCGGATATAATTAACGTCTGTCATGGCAATGGACTTGACATGATTTTCCCGAAAATTCTTCTGCGAATTTAACGAATTATCCGGTTTTCCAACATTTGAAAGGAAACAAAACCGTCTATTTCGTTCTCCTTACCGTATGGAGAACATTGCCATTGGCATCCAGCATGTGGAGATTCAGCTCATGCTTGTCCACGGCAATAAGGGAAAACCCTTCCTCAGGACTGCAGAAAACCGTACCGTCAACAGGTTTCACATCCCGGCTCAGGGAAGCGGACGAATTCACCACATAATCTATATCGCAGCCATCTTTGCGGATATGCTGGAAAGTATGGATATGACCGCAGAGATACATGTCCACATTGTCATGTTTGATAAGGATTGAATTCACCCTGTTCTGCATGTCAAGCCTTTCCTTGTCTGACTTGTCGGTATCCGCATATATCGGATGATGGCCCGCGACCAGCACCCAGTCTTCCGTCGCTGCTGTCAGCACGCTGTCCAGCCATTCAAGCTGAGGTTTCACCTCTGACTTCGAAGCATCCGGATACTTTTCGGTATCTTCCCGATACTTGTCAATAAGAGGAGTTGTATCCAGCATCACTATCCTGACCGAAACACTGTCTTCTTCCGCAGTGAATGTATAATATTTCGCCGGCATATCCCATCTGGCACTGATATCCGAATAGTCGATGACAGCCTGGGTATTGCCCCTGTACTCATGGTTGCCGCACACCGGATACCATGGAATCATCAGGTCCGGATGAGAATAGATCAGCTCATAGTTAGTCATCCATAGCGGGTCTGAAACGCTGCGCACTCCCTCGAAATGATGCACATCCCCGGCAGCCACCACAAATTCAATATCAATGGTTTCCGCCATTTTTCCCATGGTCTCCGCTATCGTTTTCTGCTCATAATATCCGTTCCTCCCGGAATCGTTTATAAGATAGAAGTTCAGAGGCTTCTCCAATTCTTTCCAGGACTGTTCAGTGCTGACAGCCTGAGTGCAGGAAGTCAGGATGGCGGCCACCGCCAATGCTGTTGCGAATATTGTCTTTTTCATTTTCTGTCTATTATTCTATTGTTCCGGTCCGGAACAATAAAAATACAAAATTATTTGGTACCGAAGGCTCCGAAATACGGCTGTACGGCAGGCGAAGTATAAGTCTTGCCGTTTACAGACAGGCCGGACTCAGCATAGAAAGGCTTCCTGGATGCATCAGCAGGAGTATATGCGCCTTCAAGTACAGGAGAACCTGTTTGGACGTGGAAATCCCAGCTGTCGTTCCACTGATAAAGGGACGGATCGGCATCAAGACTGTAATTCACGAATTTCGGATCAAGGGATTTTGCATCAGTTTCAGTCTTCGCTATCTTGCTGTTCGCATCCACTTTTTCATTGTCATATTCAGCATGGTCGAAAGCATAGCCTTCGTATGCATACCATACGCCTGAATACTCCAGAATCTCGCCGTCATCCTCGTATTCTCCTCCGAAATAATGATCCTCGCTTACCTTTACCGTACCGGAAGCATAGAAGTTATAGTCTATCATGGAATGCTCCCTGTCATAGCAGTCCTCTTCGGTAGGAGTACCGTATGCCGGAGTGATAGCGCGGAACTTGCAGTTCACGAGAAGGTTGTTGAATACGCTGACATTGGCCATTTCCTCCACATAGATACAGCCGCCTTTTTCTCCGTCACGTCTCCAGCCGGAGTTGATGATGGTGTTGTTGTAGGCCTGGATGAGAGCCTGATGCCTTACTTCATCCTGATCCGAGCTTGAAAGCTTGAGACCGTTCGTATTAGGGCTGAACATGATGTTTCCTGCCACATCAACCTTGCAGCCTGACTTCACGTTCACAGCCTCGGCACCGTCATATCCGGTAGCGCTGAAGATGTTGTTCGCGATGATGGCATTTCCTCCCATCATGTAGATACCGTCTGACCAGCCGTTGCGGATAATGCTGTTCGTGATCACATATTTTCCGTTCACATTGTTCGTAGTGATCTGAGGATAGGCATCGTCACCTGCAGTATAATATCCGTTCTCGGCTGCTGGCGAACCTTCCACCACTTCACCTCCGGTGTATTCGATGACAGTATGGTCGATAATCATCTCTTCGCAGGTGGCACCGGCCACAATACCGCCCCACAGAGCGGCGAATGTATTGGCATATGTCCGGTCAGCCTCTGCCACTGTCAGGAGGACAGGCTGGTCCTCTGTACCGAGGCAGTAGAGGTTCCCGTCCACAGTGAATTCGATAGGAACATGATTGATACCGACCCCTTCGCTGCTGAAAATCACGGTAACTCCCGGCTCGATAGTAAGGCTTTCGCCTTCAGGAACCAGCAGGTGCTTGTCTACATTCACGGTAGTACCGGACTCCCAGACGCCTGAAACAGTCTGCACAGTCTCGTCAGTCTGCTGGCCGTCGCCGCCGTTGTCGCTACCGTTGCCGGCATTGCTTCCGTTCTCTTTTTCACAGGCTGCAAACATGAATGCGAATGCAGCCGAAAGCATGATAAAGTTTCTTGTTTTCATAATTGATTGTTTGGTATTATTTTCCGTATGTATAAAATTCAGGTATATAAGGCCGTTTCCGCATACCGGATTTATTTTTCCGTGAATCTGTATCTGACACCGACGGTTATCGCCTGTCCGTGCCATTCCCTGCGCTCTATCACACCGCCTCTGTATCTTTCATAGTCCGTCAGAGAGTCTGTCATGAAGTTGTCGTTGACGAATTTGAGGATCGGAGTATCCAGAAGGTTTGACGCTTTCGCAAATATTGCGAAGCCCGCCTTGAAACTTTTCTCTATGGATGCGTCCAGCTGCATGTAGCCGGCCTCCCAGATATCGTTGTCCAGCCAGTTAGAAATCTCGCTCAGACGACGGCCTGTATATGAACCAGAGACCTGGGCTTCCACACCGGCCCTGGTGAACTTGAACAGCAGGGACAGGTTGGCCACATGGGCAGCCTGGCCGTAGAGAGGACGTGTCTGTGAGACATTCCGGACTTCCGTGCCTTCCCGCATCCTTTTGTTGGTGGTGATGCTGGAATTCGTATAGGTATAGTTGGCCTTGATGCCGAACCAGTTGAAATACTTCATCACGTCCACTTCCACTCCGGCGTTAACCGCGTTTCCGAAATTCATCGGAGTAATGAAAGTGCCCATACCCTCAGTAATCAGACCGTATTCTATCGGATTCTGCAGTTTCTTCCAGAAAAGCCCCACCATGAACTGCTCGGATGACCTCGGGAAAAATTCATAACGGAGGTCGAGATTGTCGGCCACAGTATGCTTCAGGTCAGGGTTTCCCTTTTCGTCATAGTCCTCGTTCAATATGGTATATGGAACTATCTCGAAAAAGCCCGGGCGGTTTATGGAACGGCCATAGGAAAATCTCAGGTTCGCGTTCCTGTGGACATTGTACTTGAGATGGACGCTCGGAAGAATGTCCGTATAGATCTGGTTGCCTTCCGATTCCTCCTTCCTGGGATAGTCGAGAGTATATCCCTGATCAGTATGCTCCGCCCTCACGCCTGCGATGAATTCGAACTTCCGCCAATTGTATTTCGCCATAAGATAGCCTGCGGCAATATTTTCCCATGCGCCGTAATTGAGCGGGTCACCGACATTTCCGTATTTTTTCGGAGTAAGGAGAAGCTCGTCGAAATTCGTCCAGTCCTCACCGTAATACTGAGGGTCACGTTTTCCGGTAGAAGGATCGCTGGTTGCGGAATCGAAAGTGTATTCATTGAAGAAACTGTCACGGGCCTTGTTCCTGTACATTCCGCCAGCTTTCAACTGCAGGCTTGACTCGCCGGTGAAATCGAATCTGTATGACAGATTCAAATAACCTGCGAAGTCCCTGTCCGAATTGTGTTCCCATCTTTTCTCGGCAGAATCGGTATTGTACAGATGCGGTCTCTGCATATTGACATATATTCTGGCATTGTCCGGAGAGGTACTGTATGCTTTCGAAAAGACTCCCGTCCAGTCGATTTTCAGTCTGTTGCCTTCGAGGAAAGAATGATCACCCTTGATGGTGGTGTTGATGATGTATTGTCTTTCCCACTGCATCTTGACTATCCAGTCCTTGTCGTTCTGTCCGTCACGGACTTCGCTTTTGCGCAGGTCCATATATCCTCCGTAGAGCATCAGTTTGTGCCTTTCATTGAACCTGTAGTCAAGCTTGGCATGCGTTCCGAGCCTGTTCTGTTCCTCGGAATATGTCCTTGTTTCCGTACCGTCTCCCGTAGAGCCCTGTACGTAATATATGTCCGAATCCTTGCCTCTGAAGAGATTCTGGTAAGATACACCCACTATAAGGCCGAGTCTGTTTCCGAAATACCTGTCACCGAACGAGAAACCTCCGACGATATCAGGTCTCGGACGGGCCTTGGCCACTCTCAGGTTTTCGTAAGTGAAGTCATCTGCAGTCACTGAATAATCCTTGCTGACATCAGCCCCCATTCTCTCGAAAGGGGACATACGTTGACCGGCCCTGTGGTTGAATGACTGGAAATCACGGTCGAAATACAGGGCACTGTAACCTGTAGCCAGATTAGCGTTGACCTCGAACTTTTCGGGAGCATCCTTCATCACCAGATTCACGGCTCCCCCGATGCCGTCACCCTCCATGTCGGCTGTCAGAGATTTCGTGACTTCCAGCCTGTCAAGCATCTCTGAAGGGAAAATATCAAGAGGTACGAAACGGTTCTTGTTGTCCGGACTCGGTATCTTCACGCCGTTCACCAGGGTGTAGTTGTACCTTTTGTCCATGCCTCGGAGTATGGCATACTGGCCTTCACCGCTGCTGTTCCTTTCTATGGTGACTCCTGACATCCTTTTGATGGCATTCGCCACTGTCAGATCCGGCGAGAGTTCCATTGCCTTTGCGCTCATGACATTGACTACATTCATGGAAGCTCTTTCTATGCCTCTGGCAGCAGCTTCGGTCTTTCCCTTGTTGTCTGCGGTGACGATGACGGCATCCAGCGCTATGTTGTCAGGTTCAAGACTTACCAGAAGTTCGTTTCCGGTATGACTGAAATCTATTTCCAGATCCTTGTAGCCGATGGAGGTGCACAGAAGCGTACATTTTTCAAGCTCCGTATTCAGGACAAAGCTTCCGTCCAGTCCCGTAACGGTGCCTTTTCCCTCGATTTCTTTCAGCAGGACTGCTGCTCCGATGATTTCTTCGCCTGTCGAGGCATCGATTACCTTTCCTCTGATTATGCTTGATTCTTTTCCTTCTGAAACATCCGCTCTTTCTGAAACATCCGCAGCCTTGTCTGCCACACTAAGTGTTTCAGTCATGGCTGCCGCATGAAAGCCGGCAGAGAGAATCATGACTATAATGAATAGTTTCCGTTTGATTTCCATTCGATTCCAATTTGGCGGCAAAGGTATTCCGGTGTTATTTACTATTTATTGCAACATTGTTTAGTTTTCTTTTCTTATTTGTTTACGAATTGTTTCATCGCGGGGGCGTCACTTCACACTTTCGTCCTTTCGCCATTTTCCCTTTTTCGCTTTTCCCTTCTACCCCCTTTCGACTTCTATTCCACACTCTCCCACCCCTCCGGACTAACTACGTTTCGGGGCAAAAATGCGGTTAGTCCATACAAAAATCTCCGGACTAACTACGATACGGGCCGAGAATGCGGTTAGTCCGGCAGAAATCTTCAGGACTAACTACGATACGGGCCGAGAATGCGGTTAGTCCATACAAAAACCTCCGGACTAACAACGATACAGGACGAAAATGCGGTTAGTCCATACAAAAACCTTCAGGACTAACTACGATACGGGCCGAGAATGCGGTTAGTCCACGTGAAACCCTCCGGACTAACTACGTTTCGGGGCAAAAATGCGGTTAGTCCAGCAGAAATCTTCAGGACTAACTACGATACGGGCCGAGAATGCGGTTAGTCCATACAAAAATC
This sequence comes from uncultured Bacteroidales bacterium, assembly GCA_944322815.1. Lineage (GTDB taxonomy): Bacteria > Bacteroidota > Bacteroidia > Bacteroidales > UBA932 > Cryptobacteroides. The sequence continues at coordinate 6,957 of CALUQB010000054.1, forward strand.
TCCGGACTAACTACGATTCGGGGCAAAAATGCGGTTAGTCCACGTGAAACCCTCCGGACTAACTACGTTTCGGGCCGAAAATGCGGTTAGTCCATACAAAAACCTTCAGGACTAACTACGTTTCGGGGCAAAAATGCGGTTAGTCCAGAAGAAATCTTCAGGACTAACTACGATACGGGCCGAAAATGCGGTTAGTCCAGCAAAAATCTTCAGGACTAACTACGTTTCGGGGCAAAAATGCGGTTAGTCCATACAAAAATCTCTGGACTAACTACGTTTCGGGGCAAAAATGCGGTTAGTCCGGTGTCAGATCTGCAGATAAGGAGCGGAAAACTAGACGACAGACAGGACGCGTAACTGGCGGAGTAGACAGAAGACTGGAGGAAAACATGACAGGAAACTGACAGGGAGCAGGACGCGTAACTGGCGGAGTAGACAGAAGACTGGAGGAAAACATGACAGGAAACTGACAGGGAGCAAGGCGCGTAACTGGCGGAGTAGACAGAAGGCTGGAGGGAAACATGACAGGAAACTGGCAGGGAGCAGGGCTGGAAACTGGCAGGGAGCAGGCGGGGCGGATGCCAATCAGAAGCGGAAAAGTGAAAAAATATGGACATTTAATAATTTATTAACGGAAAAATTCTTATTTTACAGAATTAAAGGCGGCAAAAGCAGACCTTTCAAGACCAACGCATATGAGAAAACCGCAACATACTGTCGTATATGAGGATTTTCGAAACAAATGTAACGCAGAAAGCCCCCCTACGGACGCCCTCAGAAGCGACATTAATGTAACGTAAGTTCGATAAAAAGAACGAAGTGAATTTCAGAGAACTACCTCTTTTAGAGGATTCGTTTTACGAATCCGACAGTAAGTTCTCCCCTCGTAGGCCTGAGAAAATCCCCAACAGGCCGGGAACGGTTCCATGAGGATGTCCTGTGGACATCCGAAAGTAAGCAGAGGTGGGGGCAAGACGGGGCCGGTGTTAAACTGCGTTTTTCCATTGTCCTCACCTCGGTAATTCGTACAAGTACGATTACTCCAGGTTCGTCAATGGTTTCAAAGAAAGACGTAATGGGGTGACACATAAAAAGGAAGGGAGATTTCGGAGAAATCGTAACGTCAGTTCGACGAAGTCTCTGATACTTAGTAGAATAATTCGTCGAACCGACGTTGATATAATATTGTTTCAAACGAGAATATATGGCTACCAAAACCAATAAAATCCCGTATGTCGAAAGAGACATCAGCTGGCTGTACTTCAACAGAAGAGTACTGCAGGAAGCATGCAGACAGGATGTTCCGCTGCTGGAAAGACTGTCGTTTCTGGGTATATATTCGAACAATCTGGACGAATTCTTCCGTGTCAGGGTCGCATCCCAGACCAGGATAGCGGAATGGGACGGAAAGCAGGGAGCTAAAGAAGCTGCCAAGGCCAAATCCATTGTCAGGCAGATATCGAAACTGAACTCCAGATACCAGAAAGAGTACGAGGAGGGGGTCCATCAGGTTTATGAAGACCTGAGAAAGGAAAACATCTGCATCATCTCCGACAAGGATGTGACGGAAGACCAGCTGGAATTCATCCATTCGTACTATTCCGACCATATAGACGGACTTATAGTACCTGTCAGATTCGCCTCGGTAAAACATCTGGACTACGAATCCGACCAGAACATATATCATGCTGTCAGAGCCGTCAAGACCACAGCTGCGGGAAACCATGCGTATGAATATGCATTCTTCGAACTGCCGGTACAGAATTGCGGTCGTTTTGTCAGACTTCCTGACAAGGACGGAAAAAGCTACATCATGTATCTGGACGATGTCGTCAGATGCTCGTTACCGAAAATATTCGCCGGCTCCGGCTATTCATCATTCGAATCCTATGCATTCAAGTTCACCAGAGACGCCGAAATGGAGATAGATGACGACCAGAGAAGCGGCATCCTCCAGAAAATATCCAAAGGACTCAAGACCAGGAAAAAAGGCGAGGCACTGAGAGTCGTCTATGATGCCAACATGCCACAGGATCTTCTGAAACGAGTTATCGGGAAACTGGATCTCGGCCTGAGTGACACCGTGATGCAGGGAGGAAGATACCAGAACCACAAGGATCTGATGAAATTCCCCGACTGCGGCAGAAAGGATCTGAAATACAGACCGATGCCGCAGATCATCCAGACAGCATTCCAGGAATCCGGGACCATAATGCAGAAAATCAGGGAACAGGACCGATTCCTTCATGTGCCTTATCACAGTTTCTCGACATTTATCGGACTGCTCCATGAAGCCGCCCTCAACAGCAATGTCAAGAGCATCAAGATCACTCTTTACAGACTGGCAAAGGATTCGAAAGTCATCAAGGCTCTCATCGGTGCAGCCAGAAACGGGAAAAAGGTGACCGCTGTCATCGAACTGCTCGCACGCTTCGATGAGGAATCAAACATGGTATGGGCACAGAAGCTCCAGGATGCCGGAGTGAAGGTCATCTTCGGTGTGGAAGGGCTCAAAATCCACTCGAAGGTAGTCCATATCGGGATGAAAAAAGGTCCGGACATAGCCTGTGTCAGCACAGGAAATTTCCATGAAGGGAATGCCAGGACATACACGGACTGCATCATGATGACAGCATCCCAGCGCATCACTTCAGACGTTGACCTGCTGTTCTCCTTCATAGAAAAGCCGTATATTCCAGTACGTTTCAAAGAGCTTCTTGTCTCTCCTAACGGAATGAAAAAGAAATTCCTCAGCCTGATCGATGCCGAAATCAAAAACAGGAAAGCCGGAAAACCGGCATATATAAAAATAAAGATAAACCACATCACTGACGAGACCATGGTGGCAAAGCTCTATGAAGCAGCCAAAGCCGGGGTAGAGATCGACCTTCTGGTCAGAGGCAACTGTTCCCTGGTCACGAAAAATCTGCCGGAGAACTGCCACATGAGAGTATCGGCGATCATTGACAGGTATCTGGAACATTCGAGGATATTCGTATTTGCCGGAGGCGGAGTGGAGAAAGTATACATCGGATCTGCAGACTGGATGCCGAGGAATCTTGACAACAGGATAGAGGTGATCGCCCCGGTCTATGATCCGACGCTGAAACTTGAAATGAAAAGGATCGTGGAATACGGACTCAGGGACGTACGTCAGGGGCGTCTGGTCGACGGATCCGGAGAGAATCTCCCGTGGACATGCGATGAGCCGCTGGAGACGGGGTCGCAACAGGCGTTGTATGATTATTATAATGAGAACAGGTAAC
>CALUQB010000055.1 GCA_944322815.1 uncultured Bacteroidales bacterium
TTCGAACCCCCGGAGCCTTTCAGCTCAACAGTTTTCAAGACTGCCGTAATCGACCACTCTACCACCTCTCCAATATTGTCTCCCTGACAGAAGTACTTTCTGAAAGGGAGTGCAAAGATAGTAAAAATATTGTTCCGTCCAAAAATTTGGCTGTATTTTTTCTTGTTTTCAGGAAAATCAGCCGGACTGACTATATTTACCGCTGTCAGAAGACTATGGGCGAGGAAATATTCCTCAACACCCTGACCACAGACCACGCCGCTATTTCAGACGTGGCACTATACACATCCACTACAGCCCTTACATGACGGTTCCGGATTTCCACTCTCTGGGTATCTCCCGTAAACCCGGGCGTAGAGACCATGGATACGTCCATCTTTTCAGGCCCTACAGAAGCCCGTGAAGCCGCCACAGTGACATTTACCTTGGTCGGGAAGAGCCCTATAGCCTCTCTGGCCGTGCCATGAAAGACTTCCCTTTTTTCCGACTGCAGCGAATCATCGTACACAGGCGTGCCCTTCAGTGCATCCGGACCTTTCTCGTTGAAAAAATGCGCGTCTGCGTCTCCCATAAGAGCGACAGTCTGCAATACATCGAATCCTCCGGTAGCTCCCGATGCTATATATACCTTCGCGCCGGAATCCGAAGCGGTCCTGGCCACCATCGCATAAAACGCCTCGTCGGCCAATGCACCCACAGACAGTGTCACGATAGAAATCCCGTGCGAGAGAAGTTCTACGGCGATTTCCTTCATGGCAGCCGGAGATGCGGTCTCCACGACGATATCAGGAGCCAGGGCAATGATATCGTCAATTGTCCGGCAAGGCCGGCACCCGAAATCCGATGCCAGGGACTCTGCATGACCGAATGTCCTGGAATATGTTCCGCACAATTCATACCCTGGCAGAAGACCGTTTTTCCATGCCTGTACCACTATACGCCCAAGACGGCCGCAGCCGGCTATCGCAAACTTTTTCATTTCTTCTCCTCCCTGGCAAAATACTTCCACTGGAAAAAAATCAGATAAACGGCCCCGCAGGTCACGCAGCTGTCGGCGAAATTGAAGACAGGCGCGAAGAATCTGAACGGATTCCCGCCTATAAGCGGCATCCATTCCGGGAAGGTGGTATCTATGATCGGAAAATAGAACATATCCACGACTTTTCCGAAAAAGAACGGAGCATAGCCTCCGGCTTCCGGAAGAAACTCGGCCACCGTACGGAATGTGGATTCACTGAACAGAAGCCCGTAAAAAAGGCAGTCTATAATATTCCCCAGAGCTCCTGCCGTGATGGCCGTCAGGCCTGCCACGACTCCGAAAGGCGTATCCTTTTTCTTCAGCAAGCCATGGATCCAGTACACAAGGGCACCGAAGAGGACCACACGGAACAGGGAAAGCAGAAGCTTGCCTGTCTGGCCTCCGAACTTCATTCCGAAAGCCATGCCCTCATTCTCGATAAAATATATCTGGAACCAGTTCCCGATCACGCTGAAATGTTCTCCTATGGTCATGTTCGTCTTGACCAGAATCTTGATGATCTGATCGATGATGACCAGGACAAGCCCGAAAATCAGGAGTTTAGTCCCCTTGGATAACTTCATCCGGCTACTTGTTTTTGTTCAGCATTTCCTTGGCTTCCACAGTCAAGGTGGCATGAGGAACCAGACGAAGCCTTTCCTTAGGAATAAGTTTTCCCGTCACACGGCAGACTCCGTATGTCTTGTTCTCTATACGCACCAGGGCAGCTTCGAGGTTCTGAATGAACTTGTACTGCCTCTGTGCCAGCTGGCCGGCTTCTTCCTTTGACAGAGTCGAAGCCCCTTCTTCCATCACCTTGAAAGTAGGAGAAGTATCTTCAATGTCGTTGCTGGAGTCATGTGTCACCACTGACCGCAGAGTCTTGTACTCTTTCTTAGCCTTTTCAAGCATATCCAGAATGATGGCCTTGAACTCCTGGAGTTCTTCGTCACTGTAACGGACTTTTTCAGTTCCGTCGACTTTCTTTTCCTCTGACATAACTTATAGTTTTTTTATTGTAAAATCATGTTGGCGGCTGCAGGCATCATTTCACCCTGGAAACCCCGATGTAGATCGGCTTGTCGCTCCAGTCCACCTCCGCAGCCTCTCCTTTGGCAGACAGAGGATGAAGTTCCACGCTCCTGGCCAGTGTCTGTGCCCCGATATATTCAGAAAATCCTGAAAGCGCACCTGAAATGTCCCCGGCATCTTCGCCGTCGGCAAATATCTTCACATCGATCTTGTCGGTCACATCGAAGCCGCTGCTCTTCCTCAGATTCTGGATTCTGTTGATCAGCTCCCTGGCCGTTCCTTCCCGCTTCAATTCTTCCGTCACGGTGATATCCAGAGCCAGAGTCAGAGGTCCATCGGTAGCTACAAGCCAGCCCGGCATATCTTCCGATGAAATCTCATAATCTTCCTTGTTCAGATTCACGTCACCGGAAGGCAGGTGCAGGACATAAGGTTCTCCCGAAATCTCCGCTGCCTGGACAGCCGTTATCTCCTCCTGTGAAAGCCGGCCGAATGCGGCAGCGATTTCCTTCATCTGCTTGCCGTAAATCTTTCCAAGCGTCTTGAAATTCGGCTTGATCTTCTTGGTGATCAGGCCCGCCTTATCCGAAATGAATTCCGCCTCCTTCACATTCACCTCTCCGAGTAGAAGCTGCTTTACTTTTTCAAGCTGTTCCTTCACTCTGGCATCGATCACTGGAATCATGATCTTCGACAGCGGCTGGCGCACCTTGATATTCACTTTTCTTCTAAGTGCCAATACCATGGATGAAGCCCTCTGGGCAAGTTCCATCCTCTCCTCCAGGTCCTTGTCCACGACTGCACCGTCATATTCAGGCATGGCTTCGTAATGCACGGACTCTGCTCCCGGAACAAGATCCAGATACATCCTTTCCATGAAGAACGGAGCTATAGGAGCCGCCAGTTTCGCTACCGAAACCAGAATCTGATACAAGGTCTGGTATGCAGACAGCTTGTCCTCGTCCATGCTGCCGCCCCAGAACCTCTTCCTGCCCAGACGGACATACCAGTTGCTCACATGGTCGCAGACGAATGCCTGTATCAGACGTCCGGCCGTAGTGACATCGTATGCTTCATAAGCCTCCACGACATCCTTTACCAGAGAATTCAACAGGGAAATGATCCACCTGTCCAGTTCCGGCCTGCGGTCCATCTCCACCTGAGGCGCATCAGGATCGAAGTTGTCGATATTCGCATAAAGTGCGAAGAATGAATATGTGTTGTACAGTGTACCGAAGAACTTTCTTCTGATTTCATCTACTCCAGCCTCGTCAAACTTGAGATTGTCCCATGGCTGGGAATTAGTCAGCATATACCATCTGAGGGCATCCGGACCGAACTTGTCCAGGACTGCGAACGGATCTACAGCATTCCCCAGACGCTTGCTCATCTTGTTCCCGTCCTTGTCCAGAACGAGTCCGTTCGATATCACTGTCTTATACGCGCAAGTACCGCTGACCATAGTATGGATGGCATGCAGGGTATAGAACCATCCCCTCGTCTGGTCCACGCCTTCGGCTATGAAGTCCGACGTACCGCCGAAACGTTCCGAACCGAGATTCCTGAGACCTTCCTGTGCATACGGCATCGCTCCGGAGTCAAACCACACGTCGATAAGGTCAGTCTCGCGCGTCATCTTTTTTCCTGAAGGTGAAACCAGATATATCTGGTCCACGTACGGACGGTGGAGATCTATCCTGTCATAATTCTCCTTGGACATGTCTTCCGGATCAAACCCCTTTTCCTTCAAAGGATTCGACTTCATGACACCGGCAGCGACAGAAGCTTCTATTTCCGCATAAAGCTCCTTGAGCGAACCTATGCACTTTTCCTCCCTGCCGTCTTCCGTCCTCCATACCGGAAGCGGCGTTCCCCAGTAGCGACTTCTGGAAAGGTTCCAGTCCTGTATGTTTTCGAGCCACTTTCCGAAACGTCCCGTTCCCGTAGACTCGGGCTTCCAGTTTATGGTCTTGTTCAGCTCCATCATCTTCTCCCTCACGGCCGTAGTCCTGATAAACCACGAGTTCATGGGATAATAAAGGACGGGCTTGTCCGTTCTCCAGCAGTGCGGATATGTGTGTACGTGTTTTTCTATCTTGAATGCCTTTCCCTGCTGTTTAAGCATGACGCAGAGATCGATGTCGAGAGTCGGGGCATCCGGCGCCAGAGACGAATCGTATGCGTTTTTCACATATCTGCCCGCATATTCCGCATACTCATCGGACACATTCTCCTTCACATAGTCAGGATCCAGATCCTCAAGACGGTAGAAGCGTCCCTGACGGTCCACCTGTGCCTGACGGTCTCCATTCCTGTCGACTACCATCAGCGGCGGCACTCCGGCGGCTTTCGCCACCCTGTCATCATCGGCACCGAATGTCGGTGCAATGTGAACGATACCTGTCGTCCCTGCATCAGTAGTGACATAGTCACCAGCGATAACCCTGAAAGCGCCTTCGCCAGGATTGAACCACGGAATCAGCTGACGGTAAGATATGCCTACCAGCTGCGACCCCTTGAATTTTCCGTCCAGAATCCTGTACGGTACGAGTTTGTCACCAGGCTTGTAGTCCCCGAACGGAATATCCGCAGCCTTTGCATTGAAATGCTCGTTCACCAGGGCTTCGGCTACGATATAAACTGCCGGCTTTCCCGTATAAGGATTGAACGAAAGTACGCGGACATAGTCGATCGAAGGTCCTACGCACAGCGCGGTATTCGAAGGAAGGGTCCATGGAGTAGTGGTCCATGCTATAAAGTATACCGGCACGTCATCATCGCCGTAAAGGAAATCCGAGACTTCGTTTCTGATGACTTCGAACTGGACTACGGCAGTGGTATCCTTCACGTCCCGGTAGCATCCCGGCTGATTCAGCTCGTGCGAACTCAGCCCGGTTCCTGCGGCAGGGGAATAAGGCTGGATGGAATAGCCCTTATACAGAAGCCCCTTTCCGTAAATATCTTTCAGCAGATACCACAGAGTTTCAATATAGCGGTTGTCATAAGTGATATAAGGATCGTCCATGTCCACCCAGTAGCCGATCTTCTCGGTCAGGGACACCCACTCCCTGGTGTATTTCATCACTTCCTTGCGGCAGGCATTGTTGTATTCCTCTACACTTATCTTGTTTCCGATGTCTTCCTTGGTTATTCCCAGCATCTTCTCCACACCCAGCTCTACAGGGAGACCATGCGTATCCCATCCTGCACGTCTGTTCACCTTGAAGCCGCTCTGAGTCTTGTACCTGCATATGGAATCCTTTATGGATCTGGCCATCACGTGATGGATGCCCGGCATACCGTTCGCAGATGGAGGTCCTTCGAAAAAGATGAATTCAGGAGCGCCTTCCCGCACTTCGAGAGAGCGTCTGAATGCATTGTTCCTTTTCCATCTGTCCAGCACCTCGTTTCCTGTCGCCACCAGGTCCAGACCTTTATATTCCTTGAACTTCATAGCAAATTTTGTTTTCCTTATCCAATCCTTTTTTTCGTCAGTTGCCATAATTTGTTTAATTTTGCAACCGCGACAATTAATCTTGCAAATATAATATAAAAAATGAATATTCTTGATATCGTATTACTGGTCTGTCTGATCCCGGCCGTCATACAGGGACTCAGGAAGGGATTCATAGCACAGGTGGTAGCCATCATATCGCTGGTACTCGGAGGATGGCTGGCCTACCGCTTTACTTCCGTAGTGACGGAATGGCTGGGACAATGGATATCCGCTTCCGGACCGGCACTCGATATCATCGCATTCATCCTCATATTCGCCATAGTGGTCACCATACTGTTCCTGCTTGGGAAAATACTGGAGGCCAGCATAAAAATCATCCTACTGGGATGGCTGAACAGGCTTCTCGGACTTGTTTTCGCCCTTTTCAAATACGTTCTCATCATCGGTCTGCTGGTCATTCTCTTCGACTCTGTAAACAGCAGGTTCGATCTCGTATCCGACGAATATCTGGACTCTTCGTTCATGTATTCGGGTATCCGGAGTCTGTCATGGTCCGTATTCCCTTACCTCAAAAGTCTTTTCGCATAATTTTTTCAGAAAATGGCCAGAATAATATTGATAGAAACATCCACGGAGCTTTGTTCTGCAGCTCTGGCTGAAAACGGGGAAATAACATCATACAGGGAAAGCACGGAGCCGCGCACGCATGCGTCCCTGACGGCTGTCTTCGTAAAGAAGATTCTGGAGGAGCGCGGTCTTTCCGTCAAAGACTGCGATGCAGTCTGCGTAAGCAAGGGTCCCGGCTCATATACGGGATTGAGAGTAGGTGTATCCACGGCCAAAGGCTTGTGCTTCGGGGCCGGATTGCCGTTATTGGCCGCAGGCACTCTGGACATTCTGGTCTGGCAGGCATTTGACGAAGGCATTGCACCGGAAAGGTGCAAATATATAGTTCCGATGATAGACGCGAGAAGGATGGAAGCTTATACGGCTGTCTTCGATGCCGACGGCAGACAGATCAGGGAAACCATGCCGGAAATATTTTCCGCAGACAGCTACAGGGAGCTGCTGGAGGACGGGAAGGTGCTTTTCATAGGGGATGCGGCCGGAAAATGCTCCTCTGTCATTTCGCATGAGAATGCGGTTTTCCGCCAATGCTGCCCAAAGGCTTCATCGATGCTGCGTCCTGCCATGACGGAGTACGAAAAAAAACGGTTCCAAGACGTAGCGTACTTCGAACCGTTCTATCTCAAGGAGTTTGTAGCGACAGTGAGCAAGAAAAAGCTGTTCTGACGCCAGGTCAGAGAATATCACTCAAAGCCTGTCGCAAGGCCCTTTCGTCTGATATCACCCTGTCTGAAAGGCTGCCGTCCACGATCAGGAAACATGATGGAAGTTTCCGGATGTTATATTGCCCGATGGCAGGGGAATTCTGGCCCAGACCGTCGCAAACGTTGATCCATCCGAGTCCCTGCGCATTCACGACGCGCTCCCAGGCCGGTTTGTCAGTGGCGATGGCTACCTGATATATTTCCAGCCCTTTTCCGTGCCATGTGGCATAGATGTCTTTCAGGACATCCAGATTGAACATTTTCTGCTCTGCATCTGCAGGCGACCAGAAGAAGACGAGGACTGCTTTTGAGTCCACATCGCTAAGTTTCACCTTATTCCCTTTCACATCAGGCAGTTCCAGATCAGGAAAATTTATCTGTTCAGCTGACTGAAGCCTTACCCTCAGTTCCAGTTGTCTGGTCCTGGCCTCGGCTTCCTGACGCAGAGAGCGGACATATTTCGAATCAGGATAAACCATGGAGAGCGAATCTGCGGCATTCCTGAAATGAAGTGCGTCAGTATCCTGAGAAAAAACGTAGAAACTGTTGCCTACAGTCTGGAAAAATACAGGCACCACCGTAAGGGAACGGGAATTCTCCATGACATAACGGACACACTGCCTGTAATAGTCAGTGTATTTTCCGGTCATCTCCCCGCTAAGCCGGGCTACAGTTTCCCTGTCATCACCTGCTGCTTCGACAGCCCTGCCCAGGGAATCCATGGCTGCCGTGAATGCAGCATATTCCCGGTCTACATACATCAGTTTTTCGGACTCTTCCGAACCGGTAACAGAATAATGTCCGAGCGTGTCTGCGGAAACTGACACACGGTCACCTTCAGAAAGCAGAAGGGAAGCAAGCTTGTGCCCGTTTCTGTAAATATAGATGAAATCAGGATTCCCTTTTTCAAGCTCGAGCTTATACGAGAATCTTCCGGACTCGTCAGTCTTTACGGTATCCAGAATATCATATCTGTTCACGTTCTGCTGGCAGAGTACGATATCGGAAGACGGTGCACCCTGAATCTCTACTGAAAGGCGGACCGGCCTCGAACAGGCTGCAGCCATCAGGGCAAAAGCCAGCAGCACAGAGCAGCAGCGGAAATTCTTAGAGCTTGGCATATTCGGATGCTATTGATTCTGCTATTCTCCCGAATTCTTCCTTGTCGAGTTCGAGTTTCTTTTTCCTGAAATCCAGATCCGATTCAGTATTCAGCGGAACCAGATGAATATGGGTATGAGGCACTTCCATACCCAGTACCGCGACCCCTACACGCTTGCACGGGATGGCGTTCCCTATAGCCTTGGCGACCTTACGTGCAAAAGCCCAGAGTCCTTCGTACGTAGTTTCGTCAAGATGGAAGATATAGTCATCCTCCACATGGCGCGGGATGACGAGTGTATGGCCCTTGGCCAATGGGTTGATGTCGAGAAATGCGTAGAATTCTTCGTTTTCCGCTACCTTGTATGAAGGAATCTCGCCTGCGGCAATTTTGGTAAATATCGTAGACATGGCTAAAGCGTAATATCCAGAATCTGAAACTTGATTACTCCTGACGGCACCTTGGCTTCGACGGTTTCACCTTTCGAATGTCCCATGAGGGCGCGGCCGATAGGAGTGGTGGCGGCCAGTTTGCCGGCAGCGAAATCCGCCTCGCTTTCACCTACCAGTGAAAACTCCATGATCTGGTTCGTGGAAAGATTCTTGACCTTTACTTTGTTAAGCATCTGAACCTTGTCGGTTCCGATTTGCGATTCATCTATCACGCGTGCATTCGCCACGAGATCCTGAAGTTTCGATATATTAAGTTCCAGAAGGCCCTGTGCCTCTCTGGCTGCCTCATACTCCGCATTCTCGGACAAATCGCCCTTGTCTCGCGCTTCCGCTATCTGCGCAGAGATCACCGGCCTCTGGGCTATGGCGTCTGCAAGCTCCTTTTTCAGTTTATCGAGGCCTTCCTGTGTCATATAATGTAATGCCATAATATGTTTGATTTTATAAGGTACAACAATTAAAATGAGTCCTGTAAATTCATACAGAACTCGTTCCTGATCTATCTATGCAAATATAATAATATTTATTTGTATTCGAAAGCAAAAGTCAGGAGGAATTTAAATGGAATTTTTCTGCAGCGGAAAATCATGCACCAGCTCGCGAAACTATTCGCCATGGAAGTATCTGCTGCATTTTGTCGCGATAATGACGCAGATAGTGCAGGTGATTGTCCCGATGATTGCTCCGGTGATCGGGCAGGAGACAATAAAAAAAGGACCGGACATCATTCTCTGACATCCGGTCCTCTAAACTAAAAGCGGCAGCTACCTACTCTCCCACCTGGTGGGGCAGTACCATCGGCGCAAGTGAGCTTAACTTCTCTGTTCGGTATGGGAAGAGGTGGGGCCTCACCGCTATTGCCACCGCAGTATATTTCTGGAAACAGATAATCCGGTTAGATGGAGACCCAAAAAGGCGCTTTCTGCGTTTTGCTCGATTCGGAAATCCTCATGTACCATCAGTACACTGCGGTTCCCTCTTCTTCGCAGGCCTTGAAATCACTCTTCTTGACTCTCATCTGTATATCTTTTGCCAATCTCCCTCAAACTCTTTCGTGAAAGGTATCGGCAATGCAAGAAGCTTTCGGGATATTAGTACAGGTCGACTTTGCCATCACTGACTTTACATCTCCTGCCTATCTACGTCTTCGTCTCAAACGTCCCTTATCGAAGTCTCATCTCGGAGAAGGCTTCGCGCTTAGATGCTTTCAGCGCTTATCCTGACCGAACGTGGATACCCGGCGGTGCAGCTGGCGCCACAACCGGTTAACCAGAGGTTCGTCCAACCCGGTCCTCTCGTACTAAGGTCAGCCCTCCTCAAACTTCTTACGCCCACAACAGATAGAGACCGAACTGTCTCACGACGTTCTGAACCCAGCTCGCGTGCCACTTTAATCGGCG
>CALUQB010000056.1 GCA_944322815.1 uncultured Bacteroidales bacterium
GAAGGGCATGAACTCAAGTTCTTTGAAAAAATCGAACGGTTGGATCTGATAATCATCGATGACTTCGGCATGCTTAAACTGGAAGGTCAGCAGCAGAACGACTTTGAACAGATCATTGATGACAGATACCATAAGAAATCACTCATAATCTCCAGCCAGCTTCCCGTTGCAGACTGGTACGGAGTCTTCAGCAATGAGATGCTTGCAGAGGCCTGTCTGGACAGATTGGTGCACAAATCTCTGCGCTTTGAACTCCGGGGCGACAGCATGAGAAAGAAATATTGATATCTTTGCAAATCTAACTCAGGTGGCCGAGTATCACCGGAATCTCTGGCCGACTATCGCCCGGAATAAGCAGGCAGGGCAGAGAACTGACATTTGAGGACCTTTGCAGGATTGGTCACAAGTATGATGAAAGGATAGGCTCATATATAATAACCAGCAAAGTGGGTGCGCTTGAAGATTTAAAACTTGATGATGAACAGACAATGGGCTACACTCTTAAAACCATGGGATGTGCAATATGGTGTCTGTATCATGTAACCAGTTTCAAGGATGGGCTGCTGAAGATAGTGAATGCAGGTGGAGATGCAGATACCAATGCTGCTGTAGCCTGTGCAGTGCTGGGAGTCAAGTATGGAAAGAAAGGCATCCCAGAGCATTACATACAGGGACTCAAAAGGAAAGATGAATATGATGGAATGATTAGGCAGTTGACTGATATTCTCATGGATAAGTTCATGTAATGCGCACTTAGTATTATATAGTAATTAGTATATAATACATTATTGGGGATATTCTGACTTTGCTGTAATATGTCAATAAATTGAAGAGTATTCATTTTGAATGGATTTATATAGGAGAAGTGGATACATCTTTTGTTTCCGGATAGGTCAAATTTTGTTTTATTATACTAATGTTATATATTTGTGATATTAAATATGGCAGAAATATGGATACAATAGCAATAGACAGGAAACAGACTGCTTTCAGGCTCAGAAAGGACTTGCTTGAAAGGCTGAAGATAGAGGCAAGGAAAGAGAACAGAAGCCTCAATAATTACGTGGAGAGTGTCCTTTTGGATGCAGTTTACAGAGAACCCAATGAGGAAACTTTGACGGCAATGAAAGAAGCCAAGGAAGGCAAGAACCTTACAAAGGTGGATACATCAAGTTTTGAATCATTTTTAAAATCTCTTGAATGAAAGTTGTTGTAGCTTCGGGCAGATTCAAGAAGGATTTGAAGAGATATAGGCATAAGCCCGAAACATTGGAAAAATTATATGAGGTCGTGGGTATATTGGAAAGAGGGGAAAATCTTCCAAAGCACTACAAAGCACATATGCTAATTGGAGAATATAGCGGTCATCTGGAGTGCCATATAGAGAATGACACTTTGCTGATTTGGCTTGATGAAACAGAAAATCTCATCAAGCTGGTAAGATTGGGCACTCATTCTGAACTGTTCAGATAACAGGCTCTCCTGCTGGTTATATTATCCATTATGGTACGATATTTTACTCAATAAAAGATTATAGTTATGGACACACGGACTTAGTAATGCAGAAATGGACTTTGTTGATTAATATTTGATTAATCCAAAGTCAAAGTGTTTTATAAAATGCAGATGACTAAGGACTTGTATTGGATAGAGCGTCAGATTGTGGTTCTGAATGTCGTCGGTTCGAATCCGACTGGGCACCCTTCCAAAAGTCCTTGAAATCATTCGGTTTCAGGGGCTTTTCTTTTGGTTCGCCTCACCGACTGAAAAACCTATTCACGTACAGCCCCGAATTTCCCGGAGAGAAGAGATACGGCAGCATTGACCTTCTCCGCGAGAAGGTCATCAGAAACTGCCTCACAGATAAAACGGAGATACGGTTCGGTATTCGACGGCCGTATATTGAACCACCAGTCCCGGAACTCCACCCTGTATCCGTCAAAATCCATCATTGCCAGAGGCTTCTCTGAAGAAATGAAGAATTCGCGCACGGCATCCATGGCTCCGGACTTGTCCTCCACACGGAAATTGATCTCACCGGAATTCCGATATCTGGCGATACGGGAAATCAGACTGCTTACCGACACCCCTTTCTTCTTCATTTCAGCCACTACATTAAGTATCAGTATGGAAGCCAGGAGACCGCTGTCAGAATAGAAAAAGTCCCTGAAATAGTAATGTCCCGCCAATTCGCCTCCGAAGACACCGTCAAGTTCGCGCAGCTTTCGTGCTGCAAACGCACGTCCTACCTTCCAAGTCCTCATCTCAGCCCCCATCGGCACCAGATATTCTCCTACCGCCTTCGAACTCCTGATGTCCTGAAGGACAATGCCTTTTTCACCTTTCTTTTCCAGAAACCAATGTCCGAGAACCGCTATCATCAGATCCGGAGATATGAATTCGGATTTTTCATCCACGAACATGACGCGGTCGGCATCACCGTCATAAATCACACCGATATCCGCCCCTGTCTTTTTTACCAGCTCCTTGAGCGGCTGGACATTCTTCTGAACCAAAGGATTCGGCTCATGATTCGGAAAGCGCCCGTCCATCTCATCGAATATATAGGCAGGTCCATCCCCGAAAATCGCTTTCGCAAACATGGTTGACATGCCGTTCGAAAGGTCGAACGCCAGTTTCAGCCCGCTGTAGTCACCCTTGAATTTCAGCAGGAAGTCAAGATAGTCCTTGCGTATATCCATCTGATGAACTGTGCCTCTGACCGCAGCCGGAATGCATTCACGTCCTTCATCGATCCAGGCCTTGATCTGTCCCAGACCATTGTCCAGGCCCACTGGAAGAGCATTCTCCATGGACACCTTCATTCCGTTATACTCGGCAGGATTGTGCGAAGCAGTGATCTGTACGGAAGCCTTGAATCCGTAGTTGGCAGTGCCGAAATACACCATGGGCGTAGTACTCAGGCCGATATCATGGACATCCGCCCCAGCATCCGTTATACCCTTTATCAGATACTCGTGTATCTCCGGTGAAGATACCCTGCAGTCCCTGCCGACCAGCACCTTGCCGGTCCCCAGAAGTTCCGGAAGGAAATACCCCACCTTATACGCTGTGTCCTTGTCGAAATCCACGTTGTAGATTCCCCTGATGTCGTATGCATGAAACGCTCCCATATCAGTCGAGTTTTGTCTTATAGTGTGTCGATATCTTTCCGTGAGAAATATTCGTCAGTTTCTTGGCAATCATCTTCCTGCGGATAGGAGCCACCCTGTCCACGAACATCTTTCCGTCCAGATGGTCAAGTTCGTGCTGGATCATCCTGCAGGCGAATTTGTCGAAATCCTCCGTAACCTTTTCGAGATTCTCGTTCAGATACTCCACCCTGATCTTTTCAGGCCGTCTCACCTCTGCATAGATTCCCGGTACGCTCAGGCAGCCTTCGGAATAGTCACAGGTCTCCCTGCTTTCTTCCAACACTACAGGATTTATCATCACGCGCTTGAAATCTTTCAGATACGGGTAAGCATCAGTCAGCTCCCGTCCATCCACTATCAGTACACGGGCAGATACTCCGACCTGAGGTGCAGCCAGTCCGCAACCGTCAGCAGATGCCAGAGTTTCCTCCATGTCGGCTATAAGTCCGGTGATATGGTCTTTATCTGCAGGATCCACTTCTTTCGCACTCTCGCGCAGCACCTTGGATCCGTAAAGGAATATAGGTAATTTCATGTATTTAAAAATTTCGTTATATTGTTATCTGCGCCGTTTTGTACGGCTTGAATTAGACATCATGCTGTCCGGTACGTCGACCGGGACGGGGCAGGGACCGTTTCTGTCCGAATGCCTGTCCAGATAGCTCTGGAGAATGATCGCGGCACTGATCTTGTCGACCGAAGACTTGTCCATCCTGTCTTTCAGCTTCATTCCTCCATCTATCATGGCACGATGTGCCAATACTGACGTGAAACGTTCATCCTCGGTTTCGACCGGTATGCCTGGAAAGTGCTTTCCGAGCAGCCGGATGAAAGAATCCACATCGGCGGCAGCCTCCGACGGGGTATTGTCCATATTCATGGGATAGCCGATGACAAACTTCGTGACATTCTCTTTTTCGGCGTATTTTTTAAGATAATCTATTATCTTTGCAGAATGTATTGTATCCAATGCGGACGCGAAAATGCCGAGCGGGTCACTGACGGCCAGCCCGACTCTTTTTCTGCCGTAATCTATCCCAATGATTCTGTCCATATCCGGATACAAAGGTAAGACAAAATATATGCAAAACAATAGGAAAAAAGTCACGAATTTCCGTCTGTCCCTCGTAGATGACGAGACACACAAGCCGATATTGATCACCAGATTCAGCCGGACGAACTTAGTGATAGCCGTCATATCAGCCATAGTCATCATCTGCCTGGCCATATACCTGATAATAGCCTATACTCCTGTCAGGACTCTCATTCCCGGCTACCCTGATGCCAGAGCCAAAAGAGCTGCCATCCAGAATGCCATCCGGATAGATTCGCTGGAAATGCTTGTTTCCCGATGGGAACTGTATTCCGAGAATATGAGGAGAATACTGGACGGAGAAGAGCCGGTCAGAATGGACAGTCTCATACTGGCCCTGTCGGAAGAGGGGAGGACAGATATTCCAGACGACCGGATCAGGGAACATGACTCCATCCTGCGCATGAACGTGACCAGGGAGGAGCAGTTTCATCTGTCTCTTGCCGAAGGAAGGAATCTTCATATAGAAGGAATGCATTTCTTCTGCCCGCTCAAAGGCGTGATATCCCAGGGATATGACCCGTCCATACATCCTTTCATCGACATAACGGCACCGGCAAATTCTATGGTGTACGCTACACTGGACGGTACGGTAATTTCATCCGGATGGACAGATGATGCCGGATACACTATCCAGATCCAGCACGTAAACGACATTATCTCCATATACAAGCACAACCAGAAGCTTCTGAAAAAAGTCGGCGACAAGGTGACAGCCGGGGAACCGATAGCCATAGTCGGCAATACGGGAACGCTGACTACCGGAGAACACCTGCATTTCGAATTGTGGTACAGAGGAGAAGCTGTCGATCCGACAAAATACATCAATTTCTGATCAAATGGAAAAAAGACGGATAGCGATTCTCGGCTCCACAGGCTCGATTGGCCGGCAGGCCCTGGATGTCATCAGACAACACCGCGACCTTTTCGATGTGGAACTTCTCACCGCAAACAACAGCAGCGGCCTGCTCATAGAACAGGCTCTGGAATTCGGGGCGAACAGTGTGGTGATATGCAACGAATCCAAATATGAGGAAGTCGCTGAAGCCCTGCAGCCTCATTATATAAAAGTGTTCGCCGGGATGAAATCCGTATGTGAACTGGCAGGCAGCGATGAAATAGACATTGTGCTCACAGCCATGGTGGGATTCAGCGGACTGGAATCTACGGTAGCGGCCATCAAGGCAGGAAAAATCATAGCCTTGGCGAACAAGGAGACCCTGGTAGCCGCCGGCGCTATAGTGACCGGGCTGGCGAGACAGTACGGCACAGCGATAATACCTGTCGATTCCGAACATTCCGCGATATTCCAATGTCTCCAGGGCTCATTCGGTGCCAAACCGGTAAAGATACACCTGACGGCTTCCGGCGGACCTTTCAGGACATGGGACAGGGACCGAATCAGCAAGGCGACCAGACTGGAAGCCTTGAATCATCCGCGATGGAACATGGGACAGAAAGTCACCATAGATTCATCCACCATGATGAACAAGGGACTGGAGGTAATAGAAGCCAAATGGCTTTTCGATGTAGACCCCGGACAGATAGAAGTCGTCGTGCATCCTCAGTCCGTCATCCATTCCATGGTAGAGTTCGAAGACGGGGCTGTCATAGCCCAGCTTGGACATCCGGACATGAGGGAACCTATACAGTATGCACTCTCTTACCCATCACGCCTGAGTCTGGACAACAGGAAACTGAATTTCGCCGAACTTGGCGAACTGACATTTTCTGCTCCTGACATGCGGAAATTCCCTGCACTCGGTCTTGCGTACGAGGCTATCAGAAAAAGCGGGAATATGCCATGCATCATGAATGCAGCCAATGAAGTGGCGGTCAAAGCCTTTCTGGAAGACAGAATAGGATTCTACGATATCCCGGACATCATAGAAAAGACTATGGCTGGCGTGGATTTTGTTAAGGAGCCGGACCTCGATACGATATTCGAGACCAATGACGAGGCCTTCCGCAAGGCCGGGGAAATCACAAGAAGATATATCTGACAATGGTAGTTTTAATTAAAATACTGCAAGTCATACTTGCACTTTCAGTCCTTATTCTCATACATGAGCTCGGACATTTTCTTTTTGCAAAACTTTTCAGGATAAGGGTGGAGAAATTCTACCTGTTTTTCGATGCGGGTTTTGCGCTTTTCAGATTCAAACCGAAAAATTCGGATACAGAATACGGCATAGGCTGGCTTCCGCTTGGCGGCTACTGCAAGATTTCCGGCATGATAGACGAGTCCATGGATACCGAAGCGTTGAAAAGCGAGCCGAAACCATGGGAATTCAGAAGCAAACCTGCCTGGCAGAGACTTCTGGTGATGTTCGGAGGAGTATTGTTCAATTTCATATTTGCGATTCTGATATATATAGGTATCATGGCCGGATGGGGAGAAACGTATATCAGCAATGAAGACAACAGCATTTACGTAAATGAACTGGCCTACGATATGGGATTCCGGAACGGGGACAGGATTCTGAAATTCGACGACTATACTCCGGAACGATTCGAAATGCTTCAGGCAGACATGGCCAGGCAGACTGCCAAAAAGGCTACGGTATTGCGTGACGGGGACACTGTGAACATATACATCGATCAGAGCATGATAGGCGAAGTCCTCAATTCTCCGGGCATGTTCTCCCTGGCCATACCTTTCGTGGTCGATACGGTCCCGGAATTTTCTCCGAACCATAATGCCGGTCTGATGAAAGGTGACAGAATCACTGCCATAGATGGAAAAGCCGTAGAGTTCCTCCAGGACTCCAAGGCCATACTTGACGGCTATGAAAACCAGAAAATAGACATCACCGTGGTCAGGAACCGGGATACTTTGGATATCCCTGTACAGGTGGATACAAGCGGACGGCTGGGAATATATGCCTCTATCCCCGGAGTCAAAACAAAGGAATATTCGGTCATATCCGCCATTCCTGCCGGTATCAGACATACGTTCAGCACTATCGGAGGCTATCTGCAGGACCTGAAACTGGTTTTCACTCCGAGCACTGAAGCCTACAAGTCCGTAGGCAGTTTCATCGCGATGGGACAGATATTTCCTGCCGCCTGGGACTGGTACAGGTTCCTGAACATCCTCGCATTGCTGTCCGTCATGCTGGGTGTGATGAATCTCATTCCTATTCCGGCACTGGACGGAGGCCATATTCTGTTCACCCTGTATGAGATGGTCACTGGAAGGAAACCGAGTGACAAATTCCTGGCGGCAGCCCAGGTGGTCGGCATGGTGCTTCTTCTGGGACTTATGGTCCTGGCATTCGGGAATGACATAGGCCGACTTCTGAGATAAAAGTAATGCAAGGACATTGGCATTGTCATAAATATTTGCTATTATTGTATTTGCCCGCAGGATTATTGACCGACTCCGTCGGGCGTCACATGAACGAAAAAATTAGGATATATGAGTAAAGGATTCATTCTGTCAGTAATGGCCGCAGTCTCGATGCTGGCGGTCTCGTGCAACGGTAGCGGACAAAAGCTCCTGCCGAATGTCAGCGGAAAGGCCGGTGAGGTCATAGTAGTGATCAATCAGGGCGAATGGGAAGGCAAAGTGGGCGAAAGTATCAGGACTCTGCTGGCAAGCGACTGTCCTTTTCTTCCTCAAAAGGAGCCTCTGTATACTCTGGTAAACATAAATCCGTCAAATTTCACCAATATCTTCCAGATACACAGGAATCTGCTGCTTGTAGACATCGACAATAATACGGATTCTTCACGGGTGGTATTCAGAACCGATGTGTGGGCCAGCCCGCAGTGTGTCATCAATGTGATGGCCAAAGACAGCGAACAGGCCCTGAAACTGCTGGAAGAGCAGGGAAGGACCATTCAGACGATGCTGGAGCAGGCGGAAAGGGACAGAATCATAGCAAATTCGAAAAAATACGAGGAGGCATCGCTCAGACCGATTGTAAACAAGTTCGCAGGCGGGTCTCCTTATTTTCCCGCCGGATATAAGATGAAAAAGCAGACCGATGATTTTCTTTGGATAGCATATGACACGCAGATTCTTCAGGATATCTTCATATATAAGTATCCTGCGGCAGGAGAGGATGATTTCAGTCCGGAAAATCTGGTGGCAAGGCGCAATGAATTCATGAAGAACAATGTCCCCGGAATGTTTGAAAACACTTACATGACTACCAGCAACATTTCCATGCCTTCGGTAGAATATCTGGATTTCCGCGGCAGGGCATTTGCGGAGATGCGCGGCTTCTGGGAAGTGTACAATGACTATATGGGCGGGCCATTCGTCTCACATTCTTTCTACAGCCAGGACGGAAAGGAAATCATCACTTTGGAGGCTTTCGTATATGCCCCGAAATATGATAAGAGGAACTATCTCCGCGAGGTGGAATCCATCATCTATTCTTTCGAATGGAATAATTCCGGAAGAAAAAAGTAAAAATATTTTGGAAGATAAAAAATATTGCATACCTTTGCACTCCCGATAGAAAAACGGGGGCAGTTCTTTCGAAGTTTGTTTTGAGGCGAGATCAAGGCAGTCGAGCGAGGAGGACGGGAGTTTACTTCTGTAAATGACCGACGAAGAGCGAAGACGAACGCGGAAATCGTCCAAAAGAAACGAGAAACGGTGGGTTCGTATAACGGTTAGTACTCAAGATTTTCATTCTTGCAATAGGGGTTCGATTCCCCTACCCACTACGAAAATATAAAAAATAAAAACAATGGCAAATCACGCATCCGCAGATAAGCGTAATCGACAGAACGAAAGACGCAGATTGCATAACAGGTATTATGCAAAGACAACGAGAAACGCCATACGCGCTCTCAGGAATACGACTGACAAGGCTGCAGCAGAGGCTAACGCTCCTAAAGTTTATTCAATGATTGACAAACTTGCAAAAATCGGAGTCATTCATAAGAATAAAGCTGCAAACTTGAAAAGCGGTATCGCTGTTTATATCAATAAACTTTCATAAGTTTTATCGACCTTTAAAGGTTTTCAATAGCTGAAAAAGAAGCTGTCATAAGGCAGCTTCTTTTTCATAAGACAAAAAGTTCTTTTAAGTTTTCGAAGTTTGTTTTGAGGCGAGATCAAGGCAGTCGAGCGAGGAGGACGGGAGTTTACTTCTGTAAATGACCGACGA
>CALUQB010000057.1 GCA_944322815.1 uncultured Bacteroidales bacterium
TCGTATGGGCGAAGGCGAATGTCGGTGAACCTGGTTTCTTCGTTTCCGCTCCTGATGACCCGGGAATGCTCTATCAGTATGATTCGAAGACAGCATGGACCAACAATTATCCGACGGCAGATCCATGGGACGGTCCGGCTCCGGCAGGAATGCCGTTGGGAGAAAGGAAAGGCCCTGCGTCCTGGACAGACGGGAACAATCCATGCCCGGAGGGCTGGAGAGTGCCGACTGTCGAAGAAACTGCGGCTCTGGTCGGAACTGTGGATTCCAAGAACTATGCATGGCTTGAACCTGAAGTCAGCGGCTTCTCTATTCCGGGTGCAATTCTGGGTTTGCCTGCATCAGAAGCAGCTGCCGCCACGTCTTCCGACATGAAAGGAGGAATCTTCCTTCCGAGTTCCGGAAACCGCAGCTGGAGTACAGGAGTTTACCAGAACCCCGGGCATGCGACGATGAACACCTCTACTGCATACGAAAATATCTACCGGTATGTAGTGAAGATAGGTGAAGGGACCGATGTCCTGCCTCCGGACGTGAACTGGAGCTGGGGCCAAAACAATGCCGCATACTCTGTCAGATGCGTCATGGACGAGCGCGTATCCTACGGTCCTGTCGAAATCGGCGCACCTGGATATGATGAAGGGCAGTCATATAATTAACAGGAGGTCATATCATGAAAAAAACTATAATATATTTTGCGGCGGCCGCCGCAATGGCTGTCGCCTGTCAGGTTGAAAACCTCGAATATCCGCAGACAGCCGAAGGAGAACCTTTCTCCATCCGGGCTTCTTTCCAGTCTACCAGGACCACTCTGGACACCGATGGATGGAAAGTCTCATGGGATGACGGCGATGCTCTTTCAGTCATAGCGGTCTATGCAGACGGTACTACCCGTGACTACAGGTTTGATAAGGGCGAGGGGGATACATTCTCATGTCCGAAGGTGTACAGCCCGGAAGATATCACAGCTCTGAATGTGTTCTACCCATACGACGAGAACCAATATGACATGGATGGTGATTACGGCAGGGCAGGCATGTCGTTTGGCAGCGGCATGCAGCAGTCTGCCATAGATGACGCTTCGCACATCGATGGCCCGCTGTACGGGTATGCAAGGCTTGAAAGCGGTGAAGTCCAGGTGGTGATGCATCATGCATCCACATTGTTCGACATCCAGGTTGCGAATTCGTCAGATAAGGATATCCTCATCACCGAGGTCAAGATATCTACTCAGGACGGAGACAAGAATATGACTGGATGGTTCAAGGTAAATCCTCAGACCGGTGCTGTAGAGCCGACATCAGCGTACAAAGAGGCGGCTCTGCCTGTGAACGAAGTGACAGTTTCTGCAGGGCAGACCGGTCATTTCTATATCACTTCAGCCCCTTTTGAACTTCTTCAGGGCAAGACTTTCTCTGTGACTGTCACTGCCAACGGCATTCAGTCCCGGTTCGAAAAGACTGTGGAATCTGACGAAACCGGAAAATTTGCGGCAGGTACGGTGAACCACATCAAGGCGGAATTCACGGAAGTGGAGGAAGTCGACCCGAATCTCACGGTTTCCATCGAGCCGTCATATATGGCACCTATAGCCGCCAGCGGAGAGTTCACCATAAACGTCGCATCCACAGGAGACTGGACAGTAGTGCCGGAAACCGGTATCGATGACTGGCTGGAAGTAAGCGCTTTAAAAGGTTCCGGAAACGGGACTGTCACAGTGACGCTGAAAGAACTTGCCGGCGGTGACAGCGATGTCAGGACAGGAAAAGTCACATTCAGGGCCGGTGTCAACTCGGCCGTATTGACTGTCCAGCACGGCTACGCTCAGCAGATAGGGAATCTGGTATGGGCCAAGGCCAATGTCGGCGAATCCGGCAGGTTCGCAGAATCTCCGGATGCCCCAGGGATGCTGTATCAGTATGCTTCAAAGACAGGATGGAGCAACGATTATCCGAACAACGGCACTGAGGCACCTGAAGGCTATCCTACAGGGGCTAAGAATTCACCGCTGACATGGGCAGAAGACCAGGATCCTTGCCCGGAGGGCTGGAGAGTGCCGACTGCCGATGAAGTCACTGCTCTCCTGGGAACAGACTCTGACAACAAGTTCGGCTGGCTTGAGCCGTCTGCCAGCGGTTTTGCCATACCTGGCGTGGCATGCGGCCTGTCCAAGGAAACAGCAAAAACCGCTTCAAAGGACAATATGGCAGGATGCATATTCCTTCCATGTTCAGGAAACCGGCACTGGAAGCACGGACAGTATCAGAATCCTACGCATGCGACGATGCAGTCAAGCACCATAGCCGATGTGAAAGGCAACGATGACGGCAATGCTTACCGGTATGTGGTGAAGATAATGGGCAGCGACACCAATTTCACCCTGCCGTCGTCACCGGAGAACAAATGGGGCTATGCAGAACTGAACATGGCTTATCCGGTCAGGTGTGTAGCTGAACAAACAGATGAACAATAACCATTAACACTAAATCATTATGAAACACGATGAAAATCATCATGCCGTGAAATATTCGGCCCCTGAAATCGGAATTGCGGAGTTTTCAGTAGAAAACGGCTTTGCCGCCAGCGTGAACTATGACACATTCAGTTTGGATGCGCCGGATTATGAAGAAGGAGAAACCATCTAAAATCAGAGGACGAATCATGAAAAAACTTTTATTTTCCATAGCTGCTGCCGCAGCAATGCTCGTATCATGTTCTGAAAAGGAAATCACAGTACCGGAGACTGGGTCAGGAGAACCTTTCTCTTTCCATGCCTCCATACTTGCAGACAAAGCGCAGGACACAAAAACGACTCTCACTATAGAAGGAACAGCGGAAGAGCCCCAGTACAAGGTAGCCTGGGACGAGGGAGACCAGCTCTCTGTCGTGGCTGTGTATGCGGATGAATCCAGGCAGGCCTATCAGTTCACAAAAGGTGACGGAGACATATTCTCATGTGAAAGTGTGAAGAATCCTGGAGATATCAAGGCATTGAACGTCTTCTATCCGTATGACAAGAACCAGTACGACATGGACGGCGAATACGGACGGGCAGGAATGTCTTTCGGAATGAATGCCGTGCAGAATGGAACGGATGATGCCGCACATATCGACGGCCCTCTGTACGGATATGCGCAGGTGGCAGACGGCCAGGCCTCTGTGGCTATGGCTCACGCATCCGCTCTCTTCGATATCCAGGTGGTGAACAATGGAGACTCGGACATTTCCGTATCGAAGATTTCCATGACAGCAGGCGAGGAGACATACCTGATGGGCTGGTTCCAGATAAATCCTCAGACAGGCGCATTGAAGCTTGGCACTGCGAAATATTATATTTCCGAACTTAAAGTGACCGACGGTACGGTAGGCGCCGGGCAGACAGGGCATTTCTACATCACCGCCGCTCCGTTCTCCATGCCGGCAGGTTCTCAGCTGACAGTGACTGTCACGGCGTCAGGTGAAGACTACATCGTGAAGAAAAACATGGAAAGGGATGTGACTTTCGCAGCCGGAAAGGTAAACCATGTGACAAATATCGCTGTTTCTCCGGTAGCGAGCGTTTCTGTAGTTCCTGAATATATAGCACCTTCGTTTGTTTCCGGTTCTTTCGATATTTCAGTGGAAGCTGACGGAGCATGGACTGCCACCCAGACAGAAGGTTCTGAAAGCTGGCTTCACCTGTCCGAGACTTCAGGTGATTCAGATGCGACTGTCAGTGTTACTTTGGATGCCCTGACAGGGGACAGCAACGTGCAGACGGCATATGTGACGTTCTCCACTGCAGACAGAGAAGCAGTCATGACCATACAGCATGGTTATGCCCAGGAAGTGAATGGCCATATATGGGCCAAGGCCAATGTCAGCGAGCCGGACATGTTCGCATCTTCTCCTGATGATCCCGGTCTTCTGTATCAGTACGGTTCCAAGGTCGGATGGAACAGGGAAAATCCTGAACAGGCTCCTGAGGGAATGCCTCTCGGGGAAAAATCAGGCCCTGCCGTGTGGACTGAAGAGAATGACCCTTGTCCGGAAGGATGGAGAGTCCCTACCCGCGAGGAAGTGGAATCTCTCGTAGGAGCTTCTCATGAGTCTGTGACATTCGGCTGGGTGGAAACATCGCAGAGCGGCTTCCTGGTAAACGGAGCTGTGCTTGGACTGGAAAACTCCGTAGCAAAGACAGCGACCAAAGACAACATGAACGGCGGAATTTTCCTCCCATGCTCAGGCAACAGGAACATGTCGCACGGAAAATATCAGAACGGGCACATGGCTACGATGACCACTGCCACCAGAACAAATGCGAACAACTGGGACAGTTACAAGCTGACCATAACTTCTGATACGGAATATGTACTTCCTGGTGACAAATGGGGTTGGGACGGTACGAACGCAGCCCTGCCTGTCAGATGTATCGCCGATACCAAATAATCAGTCCAGGCGGACTCAGGAGGCCGGCCTCAAGAAACGCTTTTGTGCCGGCCTCAACATAATAAACGTGAGTTCGATGAAAAGAACGGAGTTAATTTCAGAGAACTACCTCTTTTAGAGGATTCGAGGAACGAATCCGTAGGCAAGTCCTCCCCTCGATAGGGGAGGATTTAGGTGGGGTGACACGTAAAAGGAATGGAGATTTCGAAGAAATCATAACGTCAGTTCGACGAAATCTCTGGTACTGAGTATAATAATTCGTCGAACTGACGTTAATAAAATTTAATATTGAAGATAAATGAAATATTTGAAACTGTTGACTGTGATTTCCGCGATTGCGCTGTGCGCATGCTCGCAGAAAGACGATCTGAAGCCGCAGGAACCTGTGCTCCCGCAGATCACCGTGAGCGAACTTCGCACCACCGAAGCTGGAAAGACATACTTGCAGGTGGACGGGAAGCCATTCCCTCTCATCGGTGCTCAGATACGTCTGGATGCGCTCCTGAACTGCGACGGGAAATCCCTGGCCGCAGTGGAGCCATATTTCCAGAAAGCTGTGGAGCTCGGAGTGAATTGCGTGCAGGTGCCGATAAGCTGGAAGATGGTAGAGCCGCGGCAGAATGAATATGACTGGAGCATAGTGGATGCCATGCTTGCGTATTGCAATGAATACGGCCTGAAAATGGAACTCCTGTGGTTCAGCACTAACATGATAGGCGATGCATTCACTTATCTGCTTCCTCAGTACATTCTTTCAGAGCCTTCTGTCCGTCTCAGATGCGACAACGACGGCTCGTTCCACAGCTACTACGGCTATATCCATGCGCTCAGGCTGGATGCGGACTGGCTTCTCGACCATGAGATCAGGGTCGTCACGGCGCTGTTCAACCATATCCGTTACTGGGATTCAAATCACGGGGAAAATCATCCTGTGATCACATGCCAGGTCCACAACGAGCCAGACGGATTCCTGAGGTGGAGGTACAGGGACTATCATTTCAAGAGCTGGGATGGTTCCGAACTTACTCCCCAGAATGTGTGGGACATGGTCCTGAATTCATTGGACGCAGTCGGAAAGGCTGTGAAGAACAGTTCCTACAAGGTTCTGACCAGAACGAACCATATCAAGGACGAGGACGGCGGCGACTTGCTGCAGTGGTCTGACGTGGCATCCGTGAAAGATGTCTTCGCTCTGGACGGGATAGACTTCGTGGGCATAGATGCCTACAAGCAGAAAGTGTCCGAACTCAGGGCCGATGTCGAGGCTTACGCTTCCATACAGGGGAATTATCCTCTCGTAGCCGAGAATACCGGAAGCTATCAGAATTCGGCGAGTCTGATTCTCACTGCTTTCGCCGCAGGCGGAGGCTATGATATTTATGACTTGGCCACCAGCGAATATTTCGTGACAAATGCCACTGATTCCAGTGTAGACCAGGGAATATATACTACTGATCTTCAGGACAGGGAAGGCATCACGGCGCCAGCCAGAAAGATCATACAGGGACTTAAAGAGGCTGCCGAGGATGTTGCCTTGACTTCTCCAGAGAATTTCGTCGCCTTCAATATCGGCCAGGACACTCCTCAGACTTCTCTGACCGAAGAGAAATCCACTTCAGCTTCGTCCTTGACTGTCAACTTCTCAACATCTGCCGGCGCGTTAGGTTTCCTGCTCGACAGAGGTTCTTACATAGTGGCTTACGCTACGGAAGATGCCTCCTTTTCAGTGACGAAGCCTGATGGTTCTTCCGAGACTATACAGGTGGCCGGAGGCAAACTGGAAAAAAGGAACTTGTAGATTGTGCGTTTGGTAATTTATGAGGTGCATTTGGTCGTTAGTATTGTCATTGCTCCTGACGATGTCAGGAGCAATGATTTATTGTGCTGAATCAGGGGCGGCGGCCCGATTTGGCGGAGATGTAGGCCACCCCAGACTTTTCCTAAAAGGAAGGGAAGAGTCTGCGGTGATGGCGTCTGTAGAGAAGTATCCGGCTGTGAAGAAGATGCACGATGCGGTCATGGACTGCGCGGATGAAACATTGGAGAAACCTCCTGTGACAAGGCAGATGGTAGGCATAAGGCTTCTGGAAACCAGCAGAGAATCCTTGAAGCGTGTTTTTGCTCTTTCCTATGCTTACAGGATGACAAGAGATATGCGATATGCCAGGCGTGCTGAAAAGGAGATGCTTGCGTGCTGTGAATTCAGTGACTGGAATCCGTCGCATTTTCTGGATGTGGCAGAGATGTCGGTGTCCATGTCTATAGGCTATGACTGGCTCTATGATGTGCTGTCTATGGAGACACGTGCGAAAGTGGAGCGTGCTGTCTTCGAAAAGGCGTTCAAGCCTGTAGAAACGGAGGCGCAGCCGTGGTATGGATGGACTTCCAACTGGAATTCGGTATGCAATGCTGGCATGACTGCGGCAGCCGTGGTTTTTTATGATATAAACCCGGAACTGTGCGGCAGTATTATTTTACGTTCTCTGGAATCGAATCCGAAGGCCATGGCTGTCTATGCTCCGGATGGAGGCTACCCGGAGGGCGCTATGTACTGGGGTTACGGCTCCAGTTTCGAAATCATAATGATAGAAGCTTTGGAGGGGGCCTGCGGGACTGATTTCGGTCTGGCGGAGTCTCCCGGCTTCCTGCAGTCGGGCCGCTTCCTCCAGGCCATGATCACACCTCGTGGCGGGTGTTTCAACTACAGCGATGCCTCTTACGGGCAAATCTGCGATCCCATGCTTTTCTGGATAGCATCCAGAACCGGAGATATTTCATTGCTGTACAATATTATGGAATACTTGGAGAACTCCGGTGCCGAAGTGTTTGCGGAGAACCGTCTTCTGCCCTTGGCTGTGATTTCGGCTGCAGGCCTTGATCTTGGCAAGGTGGCTTCTCCTGACTGGAATATATGGTTCAGCAGGGGCGAGACTCCTGTCTTTGCTTATCGTTCAGGCTGGCATTCTGCCGATGACACTTATTTCGGTCTCAAAGGAGGATCTCCGTCGTCAGGACATGCGCATATGGACGGAGGCTCTTTCATATACGAACGTGACAGTGTCCGCTGGGCTCTGGATCTGGGGATGCAGGACTATGGTTCACTGGAAAGGTACGGTCTGGATATATGGAATCTGGGTCAGGGCAGCGACAGATGGAGAGTGTTCAGATATGGAAACATGGGCCACAATACGGTTTCGGTCTTGAATTCCTTGCATTGTGTCTCAGGACGCGCGGAAATAACGGATACCATGGCTTCGGTATCCTGGAAGGGCGTTGTAGTGGATTTGTCCGGGCTGCTTCCTCAGTTCGGAAAAGTGACCAGGACAGCCTGCCTGGACCCTGAAGATAATCTTTATATCGAGGATGTTTTCGAGAGCGGTGATTCTCCGCAGACTGTGGTCTGGAGAATGAATACCGAGGCTGTCCCCGAGATAGTATCTGAAGATGTCGTCCGTCTGACATGCCGGGGGCATGAGATGCTTGTAAAGTTCAGGACGACATCCCCGTTCTGTCTGGAAATCCGCCCTGCTGTCCCTCTGGCAGAGTATGATGCTCCGAATCCAGGAGTGACGCAAGTCTGCCTTTTGATGGATACCGGAATCGGAACGGCAGAAAGGATAGAAGTCCGTTTCCGGAACGGCGATAATGCGGAACGGGATTTTTGAGACACTGTTATGTACGATTTTGTTATTTGAAGATGCTTTTTCCGGTTATCTTTGCAGATAAAGATTGTTATTTGTTTGATAAAATTTTATTTATCCATATATGAAAAACATAGGACTATTGACCATGATCACATCAGTCGTGACCGCCGTTTCTTCCTGTGCCGGAGGAGACGCTCCTGTTTACCTGGATGCCTCAGCTCCTGTACCCAAACGGGTGGAAGACCTTCTTTCGAGAATGACTCTCGAAGAAAAGGTCGGACAGATGAACCAGTTCGTCGGACTGGAACATATCAGGAAAAACGAGGCCTCGCTGTCTGAAGAGGACTTGAAAAACAATACGGCGAATGCCTTTTATCCCGAGTTCAATGCCGATTCTGTGGCTGAATGGACGCGGCAGGGGCTGGTAGGTTCTTTCCTGCATGTGCTGACCATCGAAGAGGCTAACTACCTGCAGTCGCTGGCCCTTCAGAGCAGGCTCGCCATCCCTGTCATTTTCGGAATAGATGCCATTCATGGCAATGCCAATGCGCCGGACAATACGGTCTATCCGACCAATATCGGACTTGCAAGTTCATTCGACACAGATCTGGCGTACAGGATAGCGCGAGAGACGGCTGCGGAGATGCGGGCGATGAACATGCACTGGACCTTCAATCCTAATGTCGAAGTAGCGAGGGATCCTCGCTGGGGCAGGGTAGGAGAGACCTACGGAGAAGACCCGTATCTGGTGACGGAGATGGGAGTGGCCACGGTGAAAGGCTATCAGGGCGACTTGTCATCTGATGACGTTCTGGCCTGCATCAAGCATTTCGTAGGCGGCAGCCAGCCGATAAACGGGACTAACGGCTCCCCGACCGACCTGTCGGAAAGGACGATAAGGGAAGTGTTTTTCCCGCCGTTCGAGGCGGGAGTGGATGCAGGGGCGATGTCCCTGATGACAGCGCACAACGA
>CALUQB010000058.1 GCA_944322815.1 uncultured Bacteroidales bacterium
ACCTTCCGTGAAAAAACGACGATGAAGGTGCCGGATGAGACTATTTTTTGTATCTTCGTTGAACTGAACCGGTTCGATAAGGAACTTGAGGAGTGCGGGACTTTGTTGGAGCAGTGGTGTTTCGCTCTGAAACATATCAGCACTCTGGACAGGCTGCCGGAGGAGTTGAGGACGGAGGCATTCGAGCGTCTGTTCCAGGCTTGCGAGATATCAAGGTTCGAGCCTGAAGTGAAACTTAATTACGAGAAAGAGATGATCACTGAACGGGACTATTACAACATGCTGAATACCGCTAAGGCTGACGGTCTGGCAGAGGGCGAGGCCAAAGGCGAAGCTAAAGGACGTGAGGAAGGTAGAGTTGAAGGCTTGGCTGAGGGGAAAACCATAGGTCGTAATGAAGAAAAGATACGGATAGCGAAGGCTCTCAAGGAAAATGGAGTAGCCGACAATATCATTGCAGCTACAACAAGATTATCGGAGATTGAGATAGCTATGTTATAGAAACGGCTCTTGACGAGTTGCAAGACAGTGTTTATCTGCGATCTGCAAGCATAAACACTGTCTTGTTTTTTGATAAATTTTCCGACTAACAGCATTTTCGCCCCATATCGTTGTTAGTCCGGAGGTTTCTGCCTGGACTAACCGCGTTTTCGCCCCATATCGTTGTTAGTCCGGCGGTTTTTGGCTGGACTAATTGCGAAATCACTGATTTCGTAATTGGCGTTGACTTTTTGTCAGAATGCGCAATCGCTGATTGCGTAATTGATGGGACAGCACCTTTTACCATCGTCAGTTCCTGATTGTACTCATTGAAGAACTGTACCATATATTGCATATTACGCACAGTAAACCCTTTTATCTCGGAGTAGTCGTTCTTCAAATCTACCGCCAGCCGCTGCAAAGTCTTCTTACCCCAACCATCGGCATCCTGACTTTGTTACAATAACCCGCCAATATCCCAGTACATCCGCAGCATTTCCTCATTGGCGGAAATCGTGGATTTCCTGCATAACCCGTCAAAATATGCTGAAATCGGAGCTTCGTTGCCGAAAGGAGCATTGCTTGTCGGGCCTCCGGGCACCGGAAAGACCTTGATTGCACGGGCTGTGGCAGTCGAGGCCAAGGTGCCGTTCTTTGCCATATCAGGCTCGGAGTTCGTCCAGATGTTTGTCGGGATGGGTGCCGCCAAGGTGCGGGATCTGTTCAAACAGGCTGGCGAGAAGGCTCCGTGCATCATTTTCATAGACGAGATAGATGCGATAGGAAAACGGCGCGATACGGGTATGGGCAACGATGAAAGAGAGCAGACACTCAACCAGTTGCTGACCGAGATGGACGGATTCGACGGAAGGAAGGGTGTGGTAATTCTGGCCGCTACCAACCGTCCTGAAAGTCTGGTCAAGGCACTGCTCCGTCCCGGCCGTTTCGACCGCCGCGTACAGACGGAGCTTCCTGATCTGGAGGGACGCAAAGCCATTCTTGCTGTCCACCTGAAAAAAGTGAAACATGTTGATATAGATATGGATATAGTTGCAAGAGCCATAGCCGGTTCTTCAGGTGCGGAACTTGCGAATATCGTAAATGAGGCGGCATTGCGGGCAGTCCGTATGGGACGCAAGTCAGTGACGACTTCCGATCTGGAAGAAAGCGTCGAGACCGTACTTGCAGGGGCGCAGAAAAAGAATGCAGTCCTTTCCGATGCGGAGAAGAAACTCGTGGCGTATCATGAGATCGGACATGCCCTCGTTGCCGCAATGCAGATCCATTCGGCGCCTGTCCACAAGATAACCATCATACCGCGGACTTCGGGGGCTCTGGGATATACCATGCAGGTCGACAGCGGAGAACATTATCTGATGGACAGGGACGAACTGTTCAACCGCATCGTGACTCTTTCCGGCGGGCGTTCGGCTGAAGAAGTTGTGTTCAATACTGTCACCACCGGTGCATCGAACGATATAGAACAGGCGACAAAACTCGCCCGGGCGATGGTCACTCGCTACGGGATGAGTGAAAAATACGACATGATGGGACTTGAGACCGTGAACAACGCCTACTTGGGCGGAGATAGTTCTCTGACATGTTCGGCCGACACGGCATCCGATATAGACAGGGAAGTGCTCAACGTAATCCGGGAGGCTCATGATAAGGCCAGGAAAATCATATCGGAGAACATGGAAATCATGCACAAGGCAGCTTCATTCCTGATAGAGAAGGAGACCATTACCGGAGATGAATTCATGAAAATCGTAAACGACAATACTGACGGGCAGAATCACAAGTCCTGATTCATCCATTTTCTGTACTCCAGCGGAGAATATCCTGTCTGTATTCTGAAAAACCGGACGAAGGAAGATGCCGTATGGAAATGGAGTCTGTCTGCATAATATGAAAGATACAGAAAATCTGCGGTATGGTCTTGAACGCAAAATTTTTTCCTTCCAGATTCAGTTTCGCTATTTCATATATGTTCATTGCCGGCTTCGTTATTATTGGTGCAAAAATAAGTAAATTTGCATATAAATCGCTCCATATTGTTATCAATCAATGAATGATTGTATCTATTTTGTCAATATAGATACAACAGACTATTTTAATGATTCACTCGTTGGCGGAATCCACCAGTCCTGAGAATCCCTGTCCGCTGTGTATTTTGGCTATCATGTTCTGCCCGCTATGCCGCAGCTTCGGGACGGACGAGGCGCACCGAAACCTCGTACAACAAATACAACGGAACGAAAACCAGCATCAGCGAGAACGGATCCCCGGTAGGAGTGATGACGGCGGCGAGAATGAGCAGGACGACCACGGCATGACGCCTGTATTGCTGAAGGAATTCCCTGTGAAGGATGCCGAGACGCGAAAGAAGCCAGGCAAGAAGAGGAAGCTCGAACACCACGCCCATGATGAAGACCATGCCGAGGAAATTGTTCATGTATGAATTCAGGGATATCTGGTTCACAATGGTCTGGCTGACCTGATACTCGGCGAGAAAGCGGAACATGAACGGGAAGATGAGACAATAGCCGATGGTGCAGCCGAGATAGAACATGAAAGTGCCTGCGAAAAAGGCGCGGCTCACGGATTTCTTTTCGGAAGAATAGAGCGCCGGCCTGACAAAACGCCAGAGTTCATAGACGATATATGGGAACAACAGCACCAGAGAGAGCCAGAAAGAAGTGGATATATGCGTCATGAACTGGGAAGCGACATTGATGTTGATAATATCCACATGGAAGCCGTCGTCCGAAAAATCAGGCAGGAAAGGCAGGATCCTGCCTGCAGAGGCGAACCATTTGTAAACAAAGAAATCAGATGAAGCCGGACCTAAAATCAACGTGTCGAAAATATGGGGCATGGCCAGAAATGACGCCACAAGGAGAATGACCAGAACTATTGCAATCCTGATCAGCACCCACCTGAGCACTTCGAGGTGGTCCCAGAATGACATCTGAACGTCACCGTCAGAGGTATTCCGGACGATATCTGTCCCCTTTTCCGACATCCGGGACTTTATTTCCCGATGGTTTCAGAAGATTTGTCTGACTCTGTCTCCGTTTTCTGTCCTGAAGATTTGTCAGGAGCCGTCCGGTCTGCAGGAGCGGATTTCGTCTCCGAAACAGGGGCATTCAGTTCCTTCTCCACCTCATTCATCCCTTCCTTGAAACTCTTCACACCCTTTCCGAGTCCTTTCATCAGCTCGGGAATCTTCCTGCCGCCGAAGAACAGCAGCACCACCAGAGCGATAAGGACTATCTCCCATACTCCGATATTGCCCAGAAAAAGAAATTTTTCCATCTTGTCTTTCAGTTTTCGTCAATTTCGCCAAAGTTAGCATTTCTTTTCGAAATGCCAATTCGTTTAAATTTCCTATTTTTGCTTCACAATAATTCCTCAGACATGAACAGGAGCATAATCACAGTGGTCGGCAAGGATACTGTCGGCATCATTGCCAGGGTATGCACATACCTGGCAGAAAAGAACATAAACATACTGGACATCACCCAGACCATCGTCCAGGGGTATTTCAACATGATGATGATAGTCGACACCGGAAACATCTCCGAAGACTTCCATCAGGTATCCTCGGATCTGGAGGCCCTGGGGGCCAATATCGGTGTCCAGATCAAATGCCAGCGCGAAGATATTTTCGAGAAAATGCACAGAATATAAGGATTCCGGCTTATGATCAACATCAACGAAGTCATCGAGACGAACCGGATGATCGAGAAGGAAAACCTCGATGTCCGTACTATCACAGTGGGTATCAGCCTGCTGGACTGTGCCGCCGATACGGTGGATGAAGTATGCTCGAACATAAAGGCCAAAATCATAAGGGTGGCAGGGAAACTGGCGGAGACTGCTGAAAACATAGCCATGGAATACGGGATTCCGATAGTGAACAAGAGAATCTCCATCACCCCGATATCCCTTGTGGGCGCATCTGCGTGCAGGACTCCTCAGGACTATGTAAAGATAGCCATGGCACTGGACGAGGCCGCCAAAGCCGTAGGAGTGAATTTCCTCGGAGGGTATTCTGCCGTGGTTTCGAAAGGAATGACCATGAGCGACAGACTGCTTATAGAATCCATCCCGGAAGCTCTGGCGAGGACCGAGAGAGTGTGCAGTTCCGTCAACGTAGGCAGTACGAAGACCGGCATAAACATGGATGCCGTACGTCTGATGGGGGAAATCGTGAAAAAGACAGCCGAGGCCACGAAAGAAAAAGATTCTCTGGGCTGTGCAAAGCTCGTGGTGCTGTGCAACGCTCCTGATGACAATCCGTTCATGGCCGGGGCTTTCCACGGGGTGACTGAAGCGGATACGATCATCAATGTGGGCGTCAGCGGTCCCGGAGTAGTGAAATATGCTCTGGAAAGCGTTCGCGGGGCATCTTTCGAAGTCCTGTGCGAGACCATCAAGAAGACGGCGTTCAAGATCACCCGTGTAGGACAGCTTGTAGCCCAGGAAGCTTCACGCAGGCTTGGTATCCCGTTCGGCATCATTGACTTGTCCCTCGCCCCTACCCCGGCGATAGGAGACAGCGTGGCCGACATCCTGCATGAAATAGGCGTGGAAAAGGCCGGTGCACCGGGAACTACTGCCGCTCTGGCGATGCTGAATGACCAGGTAAAGAAAGGCGGGGTCATGGCATCTTCATACGTGGGAGGGCTCAGCGGAGCCTTCATTCCTGTCAGCGAGGATCAGGGTATGATAGAAGCCGCCGAATGCGGGGCGCTGACGATAGAGAAGCTGGAAGCCATGACCTGCGTCTGCTCCGTGGGGCTGGACATGATAGCCATACCCGGTGATACTCCGGCCAGCACCATATCCGGCATCATCGCCGATGAGGCTGCCATAGGCATGGTGAACCAGAAGACCACTGCCGTGAGGATCATTCCTGTCATAGGGAAGACAATAGGTGACTCTGTGGAATTCGGCGGATTGCTGGGGCATGCTCCGGTCATGCCGGTGAACAGGTTCGGCTGTGCGGACTTCATCGGCAGGGAAGGACGGATTCCGGCTCCGATTCACAGTTTCAAGAACTGATATTTGGCGGTACAGAAATATACGCCCTTCCGGGCGAAACAGTACCGTCAAATTCAGTTTTTCATCAGCATATGAAATAACCTCGACGGAGGTCAACAATGTCAAACAAAAAAAATTGGCCAGATGGCCAATTTTTTGTTGCAGACACCGGCTTTACAACGACGCCAGATTCTGAGGGTTGACGATATTCTTGCCCTCAGGGGTGTAGGCGAATTTCATACGGTCTTCATAAGCCTTCTCAACCTTTCCGCGGACAATCTTCATCGTACTGTTCACCATGTGATTCTTCTCAGTGAACGGCTCAGGAAGCACGCATACCGCAGCAGGCAGCCATCTCTCCGGGAAAGCCCCGTAGTTTCTGCCACCCTTTCGGTACGAATTCACCTCATCCTGAATCTTGCCGAGCATCAGCTTCTTTCCCTCCTCGGAATCAGGAGAAACAGCAGGTGAAGTCTCTTTCAGCCAGGCTCTCAGAGCATCCTTGTTAGGCACCAGCAGGGCGATTGTATAAGGGTCCTGACTGTTGTGCAGCACCACCTGGTCGATATATTTCGAATTCTCCACCAGAGACTCTTCTATTCCTTCCGGGCTGTATTTTTCACCGTCCGCACTGATGAGCAGAGACTTGAACCGGCCCACGACATAGAGGAAATCCTTGTCACGCATGTACCCCATGTCTCCGGTATGAAGCCAGCCGTCCACTATGGTCTCGGCGGTAGCTTTCGGATTCTTCCAGTACCCGGCCATCACGTTCTCGCCCCTGATGACGATCTCGCCTTTCTGACCGTAAGGCAGATCTTTCCCGTCTCCGTCACAGATCCTGATATCCATAGGCTTCACCACGCAGCCTGAGGAACCGAGGATATGCCTGGCCGGAGCATTGGCCGAGATTATAGGAGTAGCTTCCGAAAGGCCGTAACCCTGGTACATCGGTATGCCTATGGCGTAATAATATCTCTGCAAGTCTATATCGAGCAATGCGCCTCCGCCCACGAAGAACTTCATCTTTCCTCCGAGCCCCTGACGGACGTTGCTGAAAATGAGCTTGTCGAACAGAGCCATCAGAGGCTTTTTCCACAACTGCAGGAACCCTCCTTTATTATAGCCTTCCTTATTATAGGAAATGGCGAGATTCAGGGCGAAGTTGTACAGTTTCTCCACGGCAGGGCCCTTAGCCTTGATTCCCGATTCGATGTTTTTCTTGAAATTCTTCGCCAGAGCCGGTACACTCAGCATCACAGTCGGCTGCAGTTCCTTGATACTCATCGGAATGTTCCTCAGTGCCTCCATCGGAGTCTTGCCAGCCGGCACTGTGCCTATGGAAGCTCCGTATGACATAAGTGTATAGAAGCCTGCGACATGCGCGAAGCAATGATCCAGCGGCAGGATGATGAGCATCCTGTCCTCCGGAGTGACGCCTATCACCGAACGCGCCTGCTCCACATTCGCGGTATAGTTCCTGTGGGTCAGCAGGATACCCTTAGGGTCGGCGGTAGTTCCCGACGTATAGCTGATGTTCGCATAGTCATCCGGGCCGATCGAACGGTACCTCTGCTCAAACATATCTTCATGTTCTGCCAGAAAAGCGTCTCCCATCCTGCAAATTTCCGCAAAAGAGATTTCCTTTTCCTGATATTCCGGCAGTTCATCGAGGACTATGACTTTCTCCACGAGCGGAAGGTCCTTCAATATGGTCCTGATCTTCGGCAGCTGCCCCGCAGAAACCATGATATATTTGGAATCAGAATGTCTTATCCTGAATATCAGGTCATTGCTCTCTTCGAGTTTGATGGACAGCGGCACGTTCACGGCACCGGCATACAGTATCCCGAGTTCTCCGATGACCCAGTTATTCCGTCCTTCGGACAATAGGGATATCTTCTCCCCTTTCTGTACTCCGAGAGCCATCAGGCCTGCTCCCACGCGGTAAGCCTCTTTCCTCGTCTGCTCAAAAGTAGTCGGCACCCATTCTTTACCCTGTTTCTCCCACAGAAACGTGTTCCGGGCATACTGTCTCGTGTATTTTTCCACGAACTGGATGATAGTCAGTCTTTCTTTCATATTCTGATTTTTAAATTCATTGCTCCACGTCCTTGAACAGACCGAAAAGCTCGGCATCGATCCGGTCCGTGACTTTCTGGAAATCTTCCGGGTGATTCTCGAACTTGATTTCATCCACGTCGAGGATGAGGAGCTTATGCTTGTAATCCCCTATCCACTTCTCGTATCTCTCGTTCAGTCCGGTGATATAGTCTATACGGATACTCTTCTCGTACTCACGCCCGCGCTTCTGGATCTGACTTACCAGGTTCGGTATGCTGGACCGCAGATAAATCAGCAGGTCAGGCGGATTCACCAGCGACATCATCAGATCGAAAAGATCGGAATAGTTCTCGAAATCACGGGTGCTCATCAGGCCCATCGCATGGAGATTCGGGGCGAATATCCTGGCATCCTCATAGATGGTCCTGTCCTGTATGATCACGTCCTTGCACTTCGAAATCTCGACCACGTCCTTGAACCTCTTGTTCAGGAAGTAAATCTGGAGATTGAATGACCATCTTTCCATATCCTCATAAAAATCAGCCAGATACGGATTATAATCCACCGATTCGAATTTCGGTGTCCAATGATAATGTGCGGCGAGCATCTTCGTCAGGGTAGTCTTCCCGCTGCCTATGTTTCCTGCGATAGCTATATGCATGATATCAGGTTTTAGAAAAGACAAATTTAATTCTTTTTCCGGATTCTGCACTCTTTCCCTCCTAATCTGCCGAATTTCGGCGGATATTCCATGGATTTT
>CALUQB010000059.1 GCA_944322815.1 uncultured Bacteroidales bacterium
TCGGCATCCAGCCGGACACGACATTAATTGACAAAATTTTCAAGGAACTCATTTTATTTACTGCCAGAGTCGCTTAGACGAGGCCATTTTTTAACGAACTATTGTTATATTATATCCGCTGGAAAAATTTGCGATATTTGGTTTCGTCACATATATTGTAGCACCTCGTGAATGGAAATTAAACAAGATTATTTCCATTCCTCTCAGTTTCTGCGTATATTTGCCGTTGTCGCGTCACATATACTGTTTACGCCTCAGCAATGCAATTCGAACAAGTTCGCTTGCATTGCATTCGGCTTCTGCGTATATTTGGACTTCGACCACATATACTGTAGCACTTCGGCAAAGTAAATAAATTTCCTTTGCTCTCAGTTTCTGCGTATATTTGCCAGAATTAAAAAGAAAACTTTATGAAAGTAGCAGTCATTATGGGATCGACCAGCGACTATGAGATCATGTCGGCTGCGATCAAGGTCCTCGAAGAATTCGGTGTAGAGTATGAAAAGAAGGTCATCAGCGCCCACAGGACACCGGACCTGATGTGCGAATATGCCAAGAGCGCCAGAGAGCGCGGAATCGGCGCCATCATAGCCGGAGCGGGCGGAGCAGCCCATGTGGCAGGAGTCGTGGCCGGAATGACTACAGTTCCTGTCATCGGAGTGCCTATCCAGACCAAGGCCCTCGGCGGAATGGATTCGCTCCTGTCCATAGTCCAGATGCCAGGAGGCATCCCTGTAGCTACCATGGCCATAAACGGAGCCAAGAATGCCGGGCTGTTCGCTGTACAGATACTGGCCCTGACTGATCCGGCCCTCGAACAGAAACTCGCGGAATTCAGAAAGAGCCAGACTCAGAAAGTCCTTGACGCAGTCATTTAATGCCGGCGAAAAGGAGAACATTTAATAACGTGAGTTCGATGAAAAGAACGAAGTGAATTTCAGAGAACTACCTCTGTAGAGGATTCGAGGGACGAATCCGGCAGTAAGTTCTCCCCTCGCAGGCCTAAGAAAATCCCCTGACAGGCCGGGAACGCTTCTATGAGGATGTCCAGTGGATATCCGAAAGTGAACAGGGGAAAGGGACGGTCTTTCGCGGAAAGACGTTTGAGGGTGAACAAAAGCCCCTTTTGTGCCACCCAATTCAAGAGAGAGGGAGGGGAACACGTAAAAGGAAAGAGATTTCGAAGAAATCGTAACGTCAGTTCGACGAAATCTCTGGTACTGAGCAGAATAATCCGTTGAACTGACGTTAAATACATAAACAGGCGTTTATGAAAAATTACCGCATTTTCGTAGAAAAATATCCTGAATTTCAGGTGGAGGCCAGAAGCCTTCTCAATGAACTGAATGAAAATCTCCAGCTTTCCCTGCACAGTCTCAGGCTGCTGAACGTCTATGACCTTTTCGGCTTCACTGAAGACCTGCTCGAAAAAAGCCGCTACGGTGTATTCGGAGAGATAGTTACAGACCGGGTTACGGATGAATGCGATCTGTCCGGCGTCAAGTACATAGCCGTGGAATTCCTGCCGGGACAGTTCGACCAGAGGGCAGCTTCAGCCGTGGAATGCGTGAAACTGATAGAGCCGGAAGCCGATGTCCGGATCAAAAGTTCGAAGCTCATCATTCTTGAGCCTGATACCGATGATGCCGTCATAGAGAAAATAAAACATTACTATATAAATGCGGTCGAATCCCGCGAGAAAAATCTTGCACAGCTTTCCGATACCGAGCAGGCTCCTGTGATTCCGGTGCAGATACTGGAAGGCTTCACTGCCATGCAGGAAGAAGAATTCGGACCGTATTGCAGGAAGATGGGACTGGCCATGAATGCCGATGACCTCAGGGAAGTCGTGAATTATTTCAAGGCGGAAGGCCGTGACCCGTACGAGACCGAACTCAGGATTCTGGATACATATTGGAGCGATCATTGCCGTCATACTACATTCACAACGGAACTTGAGAATATCGAAGTCGAGGATTCTTTCCTGAAAGAAGAACTCGACGGTACTCTGAATCTGTATCTGAAAATACGCAAGGAACTCGGCAGGGAGAACAAGGGACTGAACCTCATGGACCTGGCTACCATAGGAGCGAAATATCTGAAGAAGAAAGGTCTGCTCGACGATATGGAAGTCAGCGAGGAGAACAACGCCTGCAGCATCTACGTGGACGTGGATGTGGACGGTAAGACAGAGAAATGGCTGCTGCAGTTCAAGAACGAGACACACAACCATCCTACCGAGATAGAACCTTTCGGAGGTGCGGCCACATGTCTTGGCGGAGCCATCAGAGACCCTCTTTCAGGAAGAAGCTATGTGTACCAGGCCATGCGTGTCACAGGTGCCGGAAACATTTACCAGCCTGTAGCCGATACCATACCGGGCAAGCTCCCGCAGAAAGTCATCAGCCGGAAAGCCGCACACGGATATTCGAGCTATGGAAACCAGATAGGTCTGGCCACTACGCATGTCCGTGAAATATATCATGAAGGCTATGTGGCCAAGAGACTGGAAGTCGGTGCAGTAGTCGGAGCCGTGAAGGCGGAAAATGTCCGCCGCGAATCTCCTGCCCCGGGCGACATCGTCCTGCTGCTTGGAGGACGTACGGGCCGTGACGGCATTGGCGGAGCCACAGGATCTTCGAAAGAGCATACGGAAGCTTCACTCGAAACCTGCGGAAGTGAAGTGCAGAAAGGAAACGCGCCTGAAGAAAGGAAACTGCAGAGACTGTTCCGCCGTCCTGAGGTCACCAGACTGATCAAAAAATCCAACGATTTCGGAGCTGGCGGAGTAAGCGTGGCCATAGGCGAGCTTGCAGACGGTCTGGACATCTATCTGGACAGGGTTCCGGTGAAGTACAGCGGTCTGAATACCACCGAGCTGGCCATCAGCGAATCCCAGGAGAGGATGGCAGTGGTCATCGAAGCGAAAGACAGGGCCGAATTCGAGTCATATTGTCTGAGTGAAAACGTCGAAGTCACATATGTGGCTGACGTGACCGACAATGCCCGCATGCGTATGTACAACAAGGGCAAGCTCATGGTCGATCTCTCCCGTGCCTTTATCGACAGTGCAGGAGCTAAGCATTATGCGAAAGCAAGAATTTCCGCGGTCGAGGACAAGGATCCGTTCATCCGCGAAGTGCCCGGCGATACGCTGGAAGAAAAAGTCTTCAACAACCTCCAGGACCCGAACGTGACTTCGCAGAAGGGCCTCATCGAGATGTTCGACTCTACGATAGGCCGCTCTACCGTGCTGATGCCTTTCGGAGGATGCCTGCAGACTACCGAGACACAGGTTTCAGTTCAGAAACTTCCGACAGACGGCTACACTGATACGGCCAGCATCATGGCATTCGGTTACAACCCGTTCATTTCTTCATGGAGTCCGTACCACGGTGCAGCCTATTCGGTAGTGGAAGCCTGCGCGAAAGTCGTGGCAGCCGGGGCCTCATATGAAAGGATGAGGTTCTCATATCAGGAATATTTCGAGAGGATGCATACTCCGGCTTCATGGGGCAAGCCACTTGGCGCCCTTCTCGGAGCTCTCAAGATGCAGGTGGAACTGGGTCTCCCGTCCATTGGCGGGAAAGACTCCATGAGCGGAACATTCGAGCACATAAACGTGCCTCCTATGCTCATGGCCTTCGGAATCACCACAGTAGATGCAGGAAAGGTCATCTCACCTGAACTCAAATGGGAAGGGAACCGCCTCTATCTCGTCAAACACACGCCTCTGGCCAATTATATGCCTGATGTAGCCCGGCTCAAGGCCAATTTCAAATTCGTCGAGGACCAGATAGCCTGCGGCAATATAGTATCGGCTTATGCCCTCGGCTTCGGAGGTCTCGCCGAGGCAATATGCAAGATGTCTTTCGGAAACGCCTTTGGCGTCAATGTCAATGTCGATGAGAACGAACTCTTCGGCTATGGCTACGGTTCGATATTGGTCGAGTCGGAAACCGAACTCGACTACCCTCAGGCAATATATATAGGTGAAGTCACTTCCGGCGAGGACGGAAATCTGAGCATAAACGGCTGTAAGATGTCGATTTTCGAACTCATGTACGCAAACGGTGCGAAGTTCGCGAAGATCTATCCTGACACTTGCGAGCCGACTCACAGGAAACTCGTACCT
Organism: uncultured Bacteroidales bacterium; assembly: GCA_944322815.1. Taxonomy (GTDB): domain Bacteria; phylum Bacteroidota; class Bacteroidia; order Bacteroidales; family UBA932; genus Cryptobacteroides. The sequence goes on from CALUQB010000059.1 coordinate 4,136, forward strand.
GACGGTCTGGAGGGAGTCAAGCCGCTTAAAGTGAAAAAACAGGACATGAAATATCCTGGTACACCGGTAGAGAAGCCGACGGTATATATCCCTGTATTCCCGGGTACGAACTGCGACTACGATACTGCCAAGGCATTCCGCAAGGCAGGGGCGGAAGTGAAGATGAGCGTTTTCTGCAATCTTCACGGCGAGGATATCTTCCGGTCGATAGAACAGATGAAGCAGAATATATCAGAGTGCCATATCCTGGCTCTGGTAGGGGGGTTCTCTGCAGGAGACGAGCCGGACGGAAGCGGAAAATTCATAGCGAACGTGCTGAACAACAAGGAAATCGCAGATGCCATACATGCCCTGATCGACAGAGGCGGTCTGATTCTGGGTATATGCAACGGTTTCCAGGCCCTCGTCAAGTCAGGACTTCTTCCATACGGAAGGCTTGGCATGGTGACGAAAGATTCGCCTACTCTGTTCAGAAACGATATAAACCGACATATCTCACAGATGGTGACCACACGTGTATCCACGACGAATTCTCCATGGTTGTCAGGATTCTCTGTCGGAGACCTGCATACCATAGCGGTGAGCCACGGGGAAGGCAAGTTCGTGGTAAGCGAGGCTCTCGCGAAGGAGCTTTTCGAGAATGGTCAGGTGGCCTTCCAGTATGTGGACCCTGTCACGGAGGAAGTGACCATGGATTCGCCTTACAATCCTAACGGTTCATACTATGCCATAGAAGGTATAATCAGCCGCGACGGCCGGATTCTCGGAAAGATGGGACATACCGAGAGATACGAGAACAATACATTCAAGAACATCGAGGAAGAACTCGACCAGCCGCTGTTCACAAACGCCGTGAACTATTTCAGGGGGAAATGACGATGTATGACAGGGGCTTGAATGAAGAATGCGGAGTCTTCGGCGTCTGGGGAGTCCCGGATGCCGCGACTCTCACTTATTATGGCCTTCATGCTCTTCAGCATCGCGGTCAGGAAGGATGCGGCATAGTGGCTGTCGGCCCTGACGGGGACATGAAGCGTATCAAGGGGGAGGGGCTGGTGACGGAAGTCTTCAATGAAGACCGCCTGGCTTCTCTGCCCGGAAATATGGCCATAGGACATGTCCGTTATTCAACGACAGGAGGCGGAGGCCTGGAAAATGTCCAGCCATTTCTTTTCCGTCATCATACCGGAGATTTCGCTCTGGCGCACAACGGGAATCTCGTGAATTATGCTCTTCTCAGGCAGCAACTTGAGGACAAGGGCAGCCTTTTCCAGTCATCTTCCGACAGTGAAGTCCTGGCGCATCTGATCAAAAAGGACAGCGGCGAGGCTCACAGGCCGCGGATATATGCCATAGAGAATGCTCTCAATGCTGTGGAAGGGGCATTCGCTTTCCTTATCATGACATCGAACAGGATATATGCGTGCAGGGACAGACACGGACTCAGGCCTCTTTCCATAGGCCGGCTCGGAGACGGATATGTGGTGAGCAGCGAGACCTGCGCTTTCGATGTGCTCGGAGCCGAGTTCGTCAGGGATGTGGAACCTGGCGAGGTGGTCACCATAGATCACCATGGCCTGCGTTCAAGGAAATATTCCGAGAAATGGAGCCATGACATGTGTGCCATGGAGTACATATACTTTTCCCGGCCGGATAGTGACATAGACGGTAAAAATGTCCACAGCTTCCGCAAAACGTCCGGAAAACTCCTTTTCCAGGAAGCTCCGGCCGATGCAGACATTGTGGTAGGCGTACCGGATTCAAGTCTCAGTGCCGCCATGGGTTACAGCGAGGCGAGCGGACTGCCTTATGAAATGGGCCTGGTGAAAAACAAATATATCGGCAGGACTTTCATACAGCCTTCCCAGGCCATGAGGGAGAAAGGGGTGAGAATGAAACTCGCTCCGGTGAAATCAATAGTGAGAGGAAAGAGGGTGGTGCTGGTGGACGATTCGATAGTCCGTGGCACGACATCGAGTAGGATAGTGAAGATGCTCAGGGACGCAGGAGCATCAGAGGTGCATGTGAGAATAGCCAGCCCTCCTATCAAGATGCCTTGTTTTTACGGGGTGGATATTTCCACCTATGATGAACTGATATGCGCGAGAAATACTGTGGAAGAAGTACGGCGGAGTCTTGGGGCTGATTCCCTTGCTTTCCTGTCAGAGAATGCTCTGTTCCAGGCAGCCGGAAGGAACAGTCTGTGTCTGGCATGTTTCAACGGGAATTATCCTACGAAACTGTATCAGAACATCGAGGATGCGAACAAGGACGGCAAGTTCTGATATGAGGCAGCTCATATCCGATTTTGGAAAATTAATAATACGTCGAACTGACGTACAATAATGAGATATTATGGCAGAAAGTTACGAAAAGGCAGGAGTCAACCTCGAAGCAGGTTATGAGGTGGTCCGCAGAATCAAGAGCCATGTCGCTTCGACATCCCGTCCGGGTGTCATGGGCAATATCGGCTCTTTCGGAGGCATGTTTGACCTCTCGGCACTGAACATCAAGGAACCGGTACTGGTCAGCGG
>CALUQB010000060.1 GCA_944322815.1 uncultured Bacteroidales bacterium
GAAAAATCGTCACCTGCCACCCATCCCCTCCCGCATCTCCCTCCTCGCTATCCGCATCTCTCTCCGGACTAACAACGATATGGGGCGAAAATGCGGTTAGTCCAGTTAAAAACTTCCGGACTAACAACGATATGGGGCGAAAACGCGGTTAGTCCAGCAGAAATCTTCCGGACTAACAACGATATGGGGCGAAAATGCAGTTAGTCCAGATGAAAACCCTCCGGACTAACAACGCTACGTGGCGAAAATGCGGTTAGTCCAGCAGAAAACCACTGGACTAACAACGATACAGGGCGAAAATGCGGTTAGTCCAGCAGAAAACCACTGGACTAACAACGCTACAGGCCGAAAACGCGGTTAGTCCAGGCAAAAACCTCCGGACTAACAACGCTACAGGGCGGAAATGCGGTTAGTCCAGCAGAAAACCACTGGACTAACAACGATACAGGGCGAAAATGTGGTTAGTCCAGACAAAAAACCTCCGGACTAACAACGCTACAGGCCGGAAATGCGGTTAGTTGGAGTCTTGCCTCCATTCCGAAAACGGGTGGACGGAGAGCATGGAGTTATAGTAGCGGCGGTCTCCCGTGACTTCGTCTCCGAGCCATGATGGCCTGGTGAAAGGTTCGTCTTCGGATCCCAGTTCGATTTCTGCCATGACCAGGCCGGCATTTTCTCCGTAGAATTCATCCACTTCGAAGATCTTCCCGTCCACCGGAACTATGTATCTGGTCTTGTCTATTATTCCGTTCTGGCAGAGGAGGAAAAGATCTCGGGCATCTTCTGCTGATATTTCCTTTTCCCACTCGTATCTGCTCATCCCGCTCGCGCTTCCGCCTCCCTTTATGGTCAGATAGCCTTTATCATCCCACAGACGGACTCTGACCGTGCGGCCGCTTTCCTTGCAGATATACCCCTGGGTCAGTCTGTGACTTTCAGTCGCCATGCTCTTGAACGACTCATCCTTCACCAGGAACTTCCTTTCGATCTCTATATTCATAACCTAATGTCAACGAATTTTACTGTCAGATCCGTTAAGTGGATTTCATCTGACACGTATTGGCTTAAATTTATTGCATCCGGCAGGCAAGTATTTGCTGACACCATTTTTCTGTGTGTCGGCAAATGCTTGTCTGCGAGCACCATATTTGTTTGTACATGATTTTGCTGTCCCCGTCATATTATTGATGTCGACCGTGTTGCTGGCAGACAGACAATTGCGGTCACTATTTTGGCCCGTACATGATTTTGCTGTCCCCGTCATATTATTGATGTCGACTGTATTGCTGGCAGACAGACAATTGCGGTCACTATTTTGGCCCGTACATGATTTTGCTGTCCCCGTCATATTATTGATGTCGACTGTATTGCTGGCAGACTGACAATTGCGAGCACCATTTTGTTGCGTGCGAGCAATGTCAGCCTGCCAGCAACCATACACGCTCCAGGTCACATCATATAAGATGACATATCACGACCTGCAGCTATACCTTCCCGTATCCGAGTCGAGGAAATATCCACCATCGGAGCATCCTCCAGCAGCATTATCCTGTAGACACCACCGTCACTGTCTCCGGAACCACCATCAACACACTCTTCCATCAGCCCGTCACGGAGTTCCTTCATGTCGTATCCTTCCCTCGGATAGACCGCCACTCCGTAGCGGCATAGAATCCTCCGGTAGTCTTTCCATTTCCGGATATCAGCCAGATTGTCCGCTCCCATGATCAGAGTGAATTCATTCTCCGGCTCCCTGGCTTTCAGTGCATCAAGTGTCCTGACAGTATATTGCGGTGCAGGCATGCCCAGCTCTATGTCATCCACCCTGACCTTGAGTTCCGGATGCCGTTCCACAGCTTCCACTGCGTTCCGGTATCTCTCCACTCCCGTCTCCACTTTCATGAACTCCTTGAACGGACTTTGCGGCGATACGACCAGATAGACCATTCCGAAGTCCCGATCCTGCGTGAGATATTCCATGATGGCCAGATGTCCGATGTGCATGGGATTGAACGTCCCGGTATATACAGCTATCTTCATTGCCCGAAGATCCATTATCCGGCAGTCGGCCTTATGCCTCTGCGCACGAAGTCTCCTATCACCTTGTCAGCTTCCGCCAATGCTGTTTCCAGATCATCGTTTACCAAAGTATAGTCGAATTTCCCTCTGGCAAATTCCGTTTCCGCCGCCGCTTTCGACACTCTTTTTTCTATGGCTTCCATGGTGTCAGTGCCGCGGCTCAGAAGACGGTCCCTCAGACATTCCACTGACGGGGCCTGGATGAAAATAGAAAGAGCCATATCCCCGAAATACTTTTTCAGATTCACCCCTCCTTTTACATCCACATCGAATATTATTACGTGTCCCTTGCCCCATATACGGTCCAGTTCCGATTTCAGAGTCCCGTAGAAAGAACCGGGATAGACTTCCTCATGTTCCACGAACTTGTCTTCGGAAATCATCTTCCTGAATTCGTCTGCCGTGAAGAAATAGTACTCCCTGCCGTTCTGTTCCTCACCTCTCGGGGCCCGTGAAGTCGCTGAAATGGAAAACTCCAGTTCCGGGTAAAGTTTGAGAATGTGGTTTACTATCGTGCTTTTCCCTGATCCTGACGGGGCGGAAAATATTATTACCTTGTTCTGCATAGCCTCTTGCTTGTTTCCTGTGCAAAGGTACAACAATTGTTTTCATTATTCCGTAAAAATAGTTATTTTTGCAAGGATTCGGGTCCAGGTGCGGCCATTCGGATAAAGAGGCTTTGAGGTGATTCGAAAACGCCCCCCCCCATTGCGCCGGAGACGTACCCTGGATTCCTGACAGAGACGAAACAATACTTTTAATATATTAAGGTTATGGTATCTTACAAATCACTCGGCCTGGTGAACACAAAAGAGATGTTCGCGAAAGCCATCAACGGGGGTTATGCTATCCCTGCATTCAATTTCAACAACATGGAGCAGCTTCAGGCCATCATCCAGGCTGCCGCGGCTACCAAGTCACCTGTGATTCTCCAGGTTTCCAAGGGAGCCCGCAATTATGCAAACCAGACACTTCTCCGCTACATGGCTGAGGGTGCAGTAGAATATGCAAAGGAACTCGGCTGGGAAAATCCTCAGATCGTCCTCCATCTCGACCATGGCGATTCTTTCGAACTCTGCAAGAGCTGCGTGGACATGGGATTTTCTTCAGTGATGATCGACGGTTCACATCTTCCATATGATGAGAATGTGGCTCTGACAAAGAAAGTCGTAGAGTACGCTCATCAGTATGATGTGACTGTAGAAGGCGAGCTCGGTGTTCTCGCAGGTGTAGAGGATGAGGTTCAGGCTGAACATCACACTTACACAAGACCTGAGGAAGTGGTGGACTTCACTTCAAAGACAGGCTGCGACTCTCTCGCCATCTCCATCGGAACATCTCACGGTGCATACAAGTTCAAACCGGAGCAGTGCACCCTCGATCCTAAGACAGGACGTCTCGTTCCGCCGCCACTCGCATTCGACGTTCTCGACGGTGTGATGAAGGAACTTCCAGGGTTCCCTATCGTTCTTCACGGTTCTTCATCAGTTCCGCAGGAGTATGTGGACATGATCAACAAATATGGCGGAAACCTCGAGGCTGCCATCGGTATTCCTGAGGAAGAGCTCCGCAAGGCTGCCAAGTCCGCTGTCTGCAAGATCAACATCGACTCTGACTCACGTCTGGCCATGACTGCAGCTATCCGCAAAGTTTTCGCAGAGAAACCTGCAGAGTTCGACCCTCGTAAATACCTCGGTCCTGCACGTGACGAGATGAAGAAGCTTTACGAGCATAAGATCATCAATGTATTGGGTTCTGACGGAAAGGCCCTCTAATCCGAAACGGTATAGCGGGTCATCTGCTGTGTTGCCTTCGGGATTCGGTCTCAGTCATTTACGTCAGTAAACTTCTGTCGGCCTCACCTTCGGCGCCTTGCATCTGACCTACTCTACGCGCTTCGGCCATAGTTAATTATTGGGGTAGTATTTTTTCGGGACAGAAAAAACAGTCCCGAAAATAATACTACCCCAACCGATAAAAAATAAGGAGGTTTTTATGGAATTGGATCAGGTTCTGGAAAAAAGAAGAAGCATAAGAAAATATGCGAAAGGTGGCAAAGTGTCACCGGAACTGGTGAAAAAATTCGTGTCAGCCGCGCTGGAGGCCCCGTCCTGGAAAAATACCGAGACTGCCAGGTATCATGCAGTGTTGTCTCCGGAAAAGATACAGGCTCTGCGTGAAAAAGCCTTCGGAGCGTGGAACTTTCAGTGTACTGAAAACGTACAGGCTCTTGTGGTGTCCACATTCGTGAAAAACATTTCAGGCTATCAGAAAGACGGTACCCCGGACAACGAACTTGAAAACGGGTGGGGTATCTATGATGCAGGACTCCAGAACTCCGTTTTCCTTCTGAAGGCAGCGGAAGCAGGTATAGATACCCTCGTCATGGGAATCAGGGATGCCTCGGCCATAAGGGAACTGCTGGAAATTCCTGAAAACGAGGTGATTCTTTCTGTCATAGCTCTTGGCGAGAGGGCGGAAACTCCTGAAAAGCCTCACAGGAAGAATCTGGAAGACGTTGTGAAATTTTACTGATTGCACCTGCGGATGAATAAGATACTGAACCACAGTCAGTCTCCGGCAGGACTGGCTGCAAATCCTGTTTCCGGGACTGAAGTCATGGCACTGGCAGACAAGGTCATAGCTACGGGAGAAGGCGTGTCGGAAGCGGAGGCCGTAAGCCTGGCAGCAGCATCGCTTGATGCTCTGAAAGATGCAGCCGAACGTATCACCAAGGCCTGCGCTTCACGCAGATTCGATACCTGTTCCATCATCAACGGTAAATCGGGGAAATGCCCCGAGGACTGCAAGTGGTGTGCGCAGTCTGCTCATTATCATGCACATATTCATGAATATCCTCTTGTTTCTGCAGAAAAACTGGAGGAAGCCGCGGAATTCAGCCGAAGCAAGGGCATAGGACGCTTTTCGATAGTCACCAGCGGGAAACGTCTGAAACCCGGCGAAGTGGAGCAGCTCTGCTCTTCTGTCCGCGAACTGGCTGCGAAAACGGATATAAGGCTTTGTCTTTCGGCAGGCCTGCTTTCCGAAGAGGACCTGCGGATTTTCCGGGAAGCCGGGATCTCCCGATATCACTGCAACCTCGAATCCTCCCCGTCTTTTTTCGGACGGCTCTGCACCACGCACACTCAGGAGGAAAAGATATCGACCCTGAAAGCCGCCGTGAAAGCCGGTCTTGAAATCTGTTCCGGCGGCATCATCGGAATGGGGGAGTCGCTGCAGCAGCGTATCGAACTTGCATTCACCCTCAGGGAACTCGGTGTGAAGTCTGTCCCGATAAACATACTGTCACCGATACCAGGCACCCCGCTCGAAAACCGGCCCCTTATTCCGGAAGAGGATGTCCTACGGACAATAGCGTTATTCCGTTTCATTCTTCCGGATGCCGCCCTGCGCTTTGCCGGCGGCAGGGCGCGTCTGTCCGCCGAGGCGACACTGGAAGCCTATCGTATCGGCATCAATGCATCCATCATGGGAGACATGCTAACGACGGCCGGCGCCGACATCGACACCGACATGGACCGTATCCGCGCTGCAGGTTACGACCTGTAAATTCCACAATTTGCAGATGTCTCGGTTACACCCGGCATGACACGCAGAGGTAGCTTTGCGGATATGGATGATTTTTATTTTTCAGGCTTTCTTCCAGTCGTAATATAACGTGAGTCCGACGAAGTCCATGGTACTGAGTGGAATATTTCGTCGAACTGATGTTAATATAACGTGAGTTCGATGAAAAGAACGTAGTGAATTTCAGAGAACTACCTCTTTTAGAGGATTCGTAAAACGAATCCGTGGGTAAGTCCTCCCATACGAGAGGCCTAAGAAAATCCCCCT
>CALUQB010000061.1 GCA_944322815.1 uncultured Bacteroidales bacterium
GCTTTCGGCTGTCTTCTTTTCGAATGACGCCGGATGGCTCTCATGAAATTCTGTATCTGCACCGAAGCCGGAGTGTTATACATTGAACAGGGCAGATAAGGAAATGGTACGGTTCAAGGAGTTGCAGCGTGAAATCCCTGACATATCGCAGAAGATGCTGACGGTTACCTTGAGGACATTGGAAGATGACGGCTATGTTACCCGTACCGTATATCCCGAAGTCCCTCCAAGGGTCGAGTATGCGCTGACGGAGCGGACACGCTCTTTGTTACCACATATCAATGCACTGATAGAATGGGCGCTGGAAAACAAGGATGCAATTATAAAGGACAGGAAGCGTAGTCACCCGTTCCATCCCGGCCGACTGCGTGGCTGTCGGCAATCCATGCCGCGTGATCAGACACATCGGCAACGAAGATCAGGCATGATACGCAGACTGGGTATTCCTTGGGCATAGTCACCTCAAAGACGAGAAATGCGTGATTATCATTCAGTATAAATATTTCAGCGATTTGGCTGGAATTTCAGGGTGAGGGCGATGAAGTCCTCGACGCCGAGCCTTTCGGGACGGAGGTCGAAGACACTGGCGGAAAGGAATTCCGCCAGTTTTTCATTGCTCCATCCGTTCTGTTCCGCCATTGCCGCTACGAGCGGCTTCAGGGAATTTCTCAGAGTCTTGCGCCGCTGGTTGAAAGAAGTCTTCACTATGGTTTTGAAAAGGCTTTCATCGCAGCCGAGATCTTGCCTGGCATTGCGCCGCAGGCGTATGACTGCCGATTTGACTTTGGGAGGAGGGTTGAACGCGCCCTCACCGACAGTGAACAGATATTCTATGTCGTACCAAGCCTGCAGCAGGACAGACAGTATGCCGTACACCTTGGTCCCGGGCTTCTCGGCTATCCTCTCAGCCACCTCTTTCTGTATCATGCACACTACCTGCGGAATATGCTCCTTGTGGTCCAGAATCCTGAAAAAAATCTGGGAGGAAATATTATAGGGGAAATTCCCGATGACGCAGAAGTCTCCATTGAAGAAATTCTGCAGGTTCAGTTTCAGGAAATCCGCCTCTATCAGCGATCCGTTCGCCTTCGGGAAATTCATCAGAAGATAGTCCACTGATTCCCTGTCTATCTCGACCATTTTCAGCGATATGTCATCGCGCTCCATCAGATATTGCGACAGTACTCCCATTCCCGGCCCTATTTCGAGGACGTCTGCCGGATGTTCTGATGAGGCGCCGTCAGGCTGAAGGCTGTCGGCAATTTTTCTGGCCACTGACAGATCGGTCAGGAAGTGCTGGCCCAGTGATTTCTTCGCTCGTACCTGCATGCTGATTTTGATATGAAGGGATTTGCCCAGTTTTCTGTACAAAAATATGTAAAAATGTAAAATACTACAAATTCAGGATCTTTTCGCAGGAAGCTTCTGAATATTTTTGTACTTTTGCAGGTTATATGGTATCGGCAGACATGTCAGCCGGGAATTTGCCATAAAAAATAAGGAAAGGAAACAGTTAACGAATTATGTACAGGACACATACTTGTGGCGAACTTCGTATCGCCGACATCGGAAAGACGGTGACATTGGCAGGCTGGGTGCAGAAATCCAGAAAACTGGGAGGCATGACTTTCATCGATCTCAGGGACAGGTACGGGATCACCCAACTGGTGGTAGATGCTACAGCAGATTCCGCCCTGGTGGAGACAGCCGGCTCGTTGGGCCGCGAATATGTCATCCAGGCTACCGGAATAGCGGTCGAGAGACAGAGCAAGAATCCCAAGATGCCGACAGGTGACATAGAAATAAGTCTCAGCGGCATAAACGTATTGAACAAGGCGCAGACTCCTCCGTTCACCATCGAGGACGAAAGTGACGGCGGCGAAGAACTGCGTGCGAAATACAGGTATCTCGACCTGCGCAGGAATCCTCTGAAAAAAGCCCTTGAACTCAGGCACAAGATAGCGCATGAGGTCAGGAACTACCTTGACGGACAGGGATTCCTGGAGATAGAGACACCGTATCTGATCAAGTCCACTCCTGAAGGTGCCAGGGACTTCGTGGTGCCGTCCAGGATGAATCCGGGCCAGTTCTATGCCCTGCCGCAGTCTCCGCAGACTTTCAAACAGCTGCTCATGGTAGCCGGGTATGACCGTTACTTCCAGATAGTCCGTTGTTTCAGGGACGAGGATCTGAGGGCTGACCGCCAGCCGGAGTTCACCCAGATAGACTGCGAGATGTCTTTCGTGGAAAGGGATGACGTGCTGGATACATTCGAAGGGATGATGAGGACGCTGTTCAAGAATGTCCTGGATATAGACATACCGAATCCTATTCCGCGCATGAGCTGGTTCGATGCCATGGATCATTATGGTTCTGACAAGCCGGATATCCGTTTCGGGATGACTATTCACGATATCACCGGTATGGTGAAAGGTCACGGTTTCTCCGTGTTCGATTCCTCCGAATACATAGGTGCGATATGCGTGGACGGACTGGCCTCATATACGCGCAAGCAGCTCGACGAGCTTACGGAATGGGTGAAGAGACCTCAGGTCGGAGCCAAGGGCCTGGTTTACATAAAGATAAATGAAGACGGAAGCATCAAGTCTTCAGTGGACAAGTTCTATTCACAGGAAGACCTCCAGGGCATCGCATCGGAGATGCAGGCGAAGAAAGGGGATTTGATTCTCGTGCTCTGCGGTCCTAAGAGGAAGACCCAGACCATGCTTGGCGTCCTCCGTATCGAGATGGGGAACAGGCTCGGTCTCAGGGATCCTTTCAATTTCGCTCCGCTGTGGGTGGTGGATTTCCCTCTGCTCGAATGGGATGACGAGACTTCCCGCTTCTATGCCATGCATCATCCGTTTACCGCACCGAAGCCGGAGCATCTGGACCTGTTCTACAGCGACAGGAAGGAAGATCTGGAGAAAGTATGCGCGAACGCCTACGATTTCGTGTTGAACGGCACTGAACTCGGAGGCGGCTCCATCAGGATACACGATGCCAAGGTGCAGCAGAGAATGTTCGAGGTGCTCGGATTCACTGACGAAGACGCCCAGTACAAGTTCGGCTTCATCATAAACGCCTTCAAGTTCGGAGCTCCGCCTCATGGTGGCCTTGCTTTCGGATTCGACAGGGTATGCGCACTTTTCGGCGGTCAGGAGACCATCAGGGACTTCATCGCCTTCCCGAAGAACAACCAGGGCAGGGATGTGATGATCGATTCTCCGTCATACATCGACCAGTCGCAGATGGACGAGCTCTTCCTCTCGTCAACAGCAGGAAAAGAATAATGTTTTCAATGAGCGATCATGAAAAAGATTCTGCTTTTCATATTTTTGCTAGTGACCTTACGGTCAATGTTTCCGGCTGTCGCCGGGGCACAGGAGCAGCAGGAGCCGCCTACTATCACTGAACTGGCGGCCAATGAGGCCGAAAGGCTTGAACGGCTTCTCGATCTGGAGTATTGGCAGGTTTTCTATGTGGATTCCACTCTCCAGCATGACTATCAGGCCATGACGGACGAGTTCAATGCGTTGAGGGAAGCCAAGGTGTCCAATTCTTCTCTGTATATAGCCATTCAGGATAAATGGATGGAAAAAATAGACAGCACGTACAGGAAGTATTTTACCGATGCGCAGTGGAAGGCTTATCTGAAGAGCGGTGCTGCCAAGCAGCAGAAGGCCAGGGAAAAGAGAAAGGCCAAGACGGAAGGAAAGTGATATAAAGTGATTGCCATGGAATTTTTTGAAGTAATAGAGAAACGTCACAGTGTCAGGAAGTTTGAAGAACGGCCTGTGGAAAAAGAACTGATAGAAAGGATCATATCGGCAGCCGGTACTGCACCGTCTTCGAAGAATACCAAGAGTACCGCTTTCATGGTCATCGAAGACCGGGATACGATAGCAGCCATTTCTGAAATGCGAGACAGGGGGTCGGCTTTCGTCAAGGATGCTCCGGCAGTGATTGTTGTGCTTGGTGATGAGACGAAGACTGATTTGTGGGTGGACAATTGTTCCATTTCCGCTACGTTCATTCAGCTGGCAGCCACAGCATTGGATCTTGGAAGTTGTTGGGTTCACGTGAACGGCAGGCCGCGAATCAGTACGGATCCGGCAGCCGGAAACGCAGAGGACTATCTCAGGAACCTGCTCGGCGTGAAAGACGGACTGCGGATACATTGTGTCATCGCTCTCGGGTATCCGGCAGAGGCGTGAGGCATCTTATGACGGATGAGTCCCGGTGCAGGGAGGGGATGTGCGCAGGACTGGCGCCATTGATGTGAAATAGTAAATTATTGCCGTACGGCGGTATTGCCGGAGGCACTGAATAATAATGAAATGAAAGAAAAGATAGAAGCGATTCTGGCGGAGATAGAATCTCTGGCTTGCAAGACGGAAAACGAAATAGAGGAGGCGAGGGTGCGTCTTCTCGGAAAGAAAGGCGAAATCACCAGACTGTTCGAGGAGTTCAGATCCGTACCGCCTGAGCTGAAAAGGGAGGTCGGTCAGTCTCTGAACAGGCTGAAGAATGCAGCTGCTGCGAAAATCGAGTCTCTGAAAGATTCTCTTCAGGAGAGCGGCGCTTCTTCTGCGTCTTTCGATCTGACGAAGCCCGGGGATCCTTTCAAACTTGGATCAAGGCATCCGGTATCCATCGTCCGTGAGGAAATCGTGGAGATATTCCGCAAGTTCGGATATGATGTGGCCGAGGGGCCTGAAATCGAGGATGACTGGCATGTGTTCGAGGCGTTGAATTTCCCTCCGGAGCATCCGGCCAGGGATATGCAGGATACGTTCTTCATATCTTCCAGTGCGAATTCCATCCTTTTGAGGACTCATACGTCTTCAGTACAGGTCCGTGCCATGGAGAAACTTCCGCTTCCAATACGTATCGTCTGCCCTGGAAGGGTATTCAGGAACGAGGCCATTTCAGCGCGTGCCCACTGTATTTTCCATCAGGTAGAGGGGCTTTATATAGATGAAAACGTGACGTTCGCCGATATGAAGCAGGCTATTCTTCTGTTTGCCCGCGAGATGTTCGGAGCGGAGAGCCAGATCAGGATGAGACCTTCCTATTTCCCGTTCACGGAGCCTTCTGCAGAAGTCGATGTGAGCTGCAATATCTGCCACGGAAAGGGTTGTAACATATGCAAGGGTACAGGCTGGCTTGAGATCATGGGCTGCGGTATGGTGGATCCGAATGTCCTGGAGGCTTCCGGTATAGACAGCAAGAAGTACAGCGGATTCGCTTTCGGAATGGGTATAGAGCGTATCGCCATGCTCAAGTGGCAGGTCAAGGACTTGAGGAATTATTTCGAGAACGACATGCGTTTCCTCCGCGAGTTCGAGACATTCATTTAATGTTTGTCCGATAATGATTTTAAGAGAGAATTGCAGTTTTTTATGTGATTCTCTCATTTTTTTTTGCAAGTAAAGAAAATATGCCTATCTTTGCAATCCATTCATGAGAATGACAGTTCTTCAAAGAAAATGCGGAAATAGCTCAGTTGGTAGAGCACAACCTTGCCAAGGTTGGGGTCGCGAGTTCGAGTCTCGTTTTCCGCTCCATGCAGGCCAGCAATAGCTGGCCTGCTTTTTTTTTACAGAGGACTCGGACTCGCGACCTGCTCCCCGAGGGAGCTGCCGGCCGGGCCGGCTGAGGGGACTACGAAAGAAGTCGCGCCATGCCCGCGTACGCGGGCTCGAGTCTCGTTTTCCGCTCCATGCAGGCCAGCAATAGCTGGCCTGCTTTTTTTTTACAGAGGACTCGGACTCGCGA
>CALUQB010000062.1 GCA_944322815.1 uncultured Bacteroidales bacterium
ATTTCGTCTGCGCCATAATCGTTCAAACCCTGTTTCAGCCTGTCCTTTGCCTTTATCGCTTCACGCAGATATGCAATATTTGTATGTCTTATCGGTTTCTGCTGCAAAGTAAATACATTGTTGTACCAAACTGCGGCACAAGTGTTTTTTTTAAGTGATGCTGACATTTGTAAATCTGCCCAAGAAATCATTTGGTTATGTCAATTTCAAGAAAATACCAGTCACTCTGCCCATCTGAAGGATCCCACTCCACTTCATATTCTTTGGTCAAATGCAATTCCTGAGGGAGCTTCGTTTCTCTGTTATCATGATACCTGACATACTTCACCGTTTTCTCAACAAGTCCAAACTCAGGATAATCGTCTGCCTTTGTCTTATATGCATTCTTCTTTTTATATGATTCAGAATCGGTAATAAGATAGAAGCGCCCTTCTGAATATCGAGTGACTCCCTCTTCTCCATTGGCGTTTACTCGCTTATCCAAAGCGGCTATATCTTGATATGCCTTAAACATTTTGCTTGTAAAAGTATGCTCCGTTTTAAAGAACTTCAATTCTATGGCACACGCATAAATTTTTCTATTGTCTTCCTTAAATCCGCACGTTATATCTATTCTCTCGCTTCCTTTTCCTGACGGAACACCCCACTTGGTTTCAACTTCAAGGTAAAAATCCTCATTGCTGCACACTCTCATTTCACCTATGCGTTTTATTGTTGACGCAAAATAAAATTGAAAACCAGCTTCATTGTCAATTTCGACATTAAATGTACCGTTCCTAAACTGCCATTTAAAGACTTCCCACGCCTCATCAAGAATTTTTTTCATCCTTGACGGGTAGTCTGTTTTGATTGATTGTAATTCAGTCATAATTAACAATATTTATATTAAACATTACTCAAAATTTTCCACATCCACCTCAAAATAGGCTGCCTTGACTTTGCCGACAATACCGGACTTTTCTTTGCCTGCCAAAAGATAATCTTCCGCTTCGGAAAAATACTTTATCAGTTTTCTGTCCTCTATTTTAACCCTCAATGTCCTGCCTCCCATTTCCGCTGCATTGATTACAAGAAAGTCATTGAGCACATCGCATATTACAGAGTGCGCAGACTTGCTGACTTTAATATCCGATGCGTAAAGAATCTTGCCGTTTGACAAGGACCACGGCTGACTTTCCACATTTTCAAAAGGGATTTCCGAAAGGCGAAAAGCCGCTTCAAGAGCATCACCGGAATCCCCTTTCAGAAAGGAATCATACTCTTTTTCAGTAATGACAGCATGATTGTATACCATCCCGTTCTCCTCAAGATTCCGGAAAACACCTACTATACAATCCACGAATTTTTCATTTACGTCTATTTCGAGAAAATGCCATTCAGAGTGTCCAGACAGAGGATACCAACTGACATAGTATTCATTCCTGAACACGAGTTCCTGCCTCTCCCCTGTTCCCCGCGCATCGTGATACCTGACATATTTTGCAGTCATAGGCAGATTCAGCCCGAATTCAGGAAAATCTTCGGATTTGGTCTTGTACGCAGGCGTGGTTCTGTATTCATCAGCACCGGTGACCATATAAAAACGGCATTCCGAATAGCCGTTGACATTGTCCCTGCCACACAAAATGTTTTCAAGGAAATGCAAATCCTTGTATATCCTGAATATCCTGCTTGTAAATGAATTCCTGTCACGTATGAGTTTCAGAATAATTGCGCATGAATAAGATGCCGTTTCCGTTTTGAATCCGCATACGATATCAACCTTTTTCCGCTGTGAAGAACCGGCAGGGATAATGCCTGTCTGTACAAAAAAGTCTTTTGCGTCCGTTGCACTTTCCTTGATTATATCCGAAAAAGTCTCACAAAGGGAATCATGTCCGGGAACATATCCGTCAGAAATTCTGTCCTGCAATGTTTTCCATGCCCGATTGAGGATTTCGGACATTCTTCCGGGCATGAATTCGGATGATATGCCGTCCGAGGAAACCTCGTCAGACTTGGGATTCTCTATATTCTGCCACCAGTTTACAAGATGCCCTTGCATCCAGAGTGCTCCTGTTATTGCTTCTCTTTTTTTCGGCACTCCGGCGTCCCGAAACAATGTATTCCTGACATAAAGCGGCAATATAGTCTGTTCCTTATTGCCCATGCCAAGCAGGATGTCGAGACGGCTCATCGGAATCCCCATTATATCAACGGATTCAACATATTGTACGAAAGACAGGAATTTATAGTCGTCCTTATAGTCTTCGTTTATCCGGACCAGCGCACTCAAGAACGAGGAATCAAGTGCAGCAGAAAATCTGTCGTCGGTATTGCATAAGTAGGCAAGTGCTGCAATGTTTGCCTCGCAAGTCTTTCCCTGCTGATACCTGTCCTTGCTTAAATGGTAATCAGTGGCAAAGAAACAGATTTCAGTCCCGGACTCCAATTTGATTGTCACAACTGCCTCAACATTATTGTCCCAGATTTCGACATCTTCAATTCTGCCCTTTACCGTCAATCCGTCCATAATGAACGGATAGCCGGACACCAATGCGCTGCGCCCGTCCTGCTCAGCAAGAATAGTCATAAAATTTATCGGAATCTGACTTTCGGACACAGGACACATCAGAGTAAGCAAATCCTTTTCTTCTACGCCGTCATCCAATACGACTGCGGCTCTCTTTTTCGACAGAATACCGCTGTTCTGTACGATTTCTTTAAGTTTTGCGACAATGCTTTCCTCTCCAAGCACTGTTTCCCAATGGCTTCCGTGTCCCTGATCTTTCATGGTCATCCTATTTTAATGTTTTCCGTATCTGGTTGCAAAATTACCGTGCAGGGTGTCATGTTGCGGCACTGTGGCCATTCATCTTTGCCGACAGAAAAGCGTGGGCAATCCCGGCGGCTGTTGAGGTCCTGACAAAACCTTTGATGCACGACAGGAATGCCCACGCTATGCGTAAGCAGACCTCATCTTTTGCATCAATTTGAAATTTGTCAGGTTTCAACAGACAAGATGAAGTATTGCAGTATTTCTATTTCAACAAATGTAAGAAACTGTTTCGGATTTTCCGAAAAAATCCGGATGATTCCACAAACAAACCAGCTTCTCAGGATTTTTCCGGAATTGCAGCTTCGTTGTCCAGACTGCCATTCCGCTCCAGAGCCTTCCTGTAAACTTCGCAGATTTCTTTACGAAGATGTTCGGGAGCAATGACGACAAGGTCGTCGCTTTGAGAAAGAAGTTCCTGCTTGAAGTCGTATGTAATCTTGACTTTCAGACGGATACGGAATTCCTTTCCGTCGTCCACGAGTGTTTCCTGCGACTCATGCAGAGGGAAAGCCTCGTTATATCGTCCGCCTTTAGGGGAAAACGACAGGATGACTTCCTCGACCGGAAGATCATTGTTCGAATAGACTCCAACGACATCCCTGAACTCTTTTTCCGGATCTATCTCCGGATTTCGCATGAACCGGTTTTTGGTGACATTCAAGTCCCTGATACGGTCAAGCCCCCAACTTTTGATTTCTCCTGCATGACGGACATTTTCCCCTATCTCAATGGCAAGCAGATACCACCTTCCGCGTCCTTCCTTAAGGGCATAAGGCATGACACTGCGGCTGCGTGAAACATAATTGTTGAATTTCACATACGTGAATTCCACTATCAAACTCCGTTTGATGGCATGAATCAGCGGTGTCAGGAATTCGGTACCCCGCGGTTTTCTTCTTTCCGGGAACACAATCGAAGACAATTCTTCCCTGGCATGGAGAGATGTCATAAGATCATATTGCTCCAATATCCTTTCGATGTCGGATATCTGGTCCTCGTCTTCAGGTATGTAGTAACCGTTTTCAGACCTGGAGTATTCAATGCTGATGCCCATTACCGAACGGATTTCTTTCAGGTCACGCAGAATCGTCCTTCTGGAAACACCGATATCTTCTGCATCATCAAAATATACAAGCCCATCCTCTACCTTACGGACAAGTTCCGGGAGCGAAATATAACGGTTATTTCTTATCAAGCGGATTATGAGCAGATACCGCTGAATATATCCCTGTTTCGACATAATCTTGCCAATTTTTCTGTTATCCTTATCCTTACCACGCAGATATTTTATATCTACCCGTTTATTTCCCTTGATATGAACTTCTTTATTTCATCTTCGGTAGGGAGTTCCACCATATATTTTTGAACGAAGATGTTTGGGTCAAGCCCTGCGGTCGCATACTTGACCAATGTATCCCCTTTTTCAGTACACAGGAGAATGCCGACAGGAGGATTGTCGTCCGGCTGCATTATCTCCGCCTTGTAATAGTTGAGGTACATATTGAGTTGAGAAGCATATTCGTGGCGGAAACGGTCAATTTTCAGTTCCACTATTATATGGCATTTCAGAATGCGGTGGTAGAATACAAGGTCGGCAAAATAATAATCACCGTCTATCAGAATGCGTTTCTGACGGGCTTCAAAGCAGAA
>CALUQB010000063.1 GCA_944322815.1 uncultured Bacteroidales bacterium
TCGCGGCGACTCTCGTCCACCTTGATGAATACATTCAGTCTTATCATGATAGTATGGGATTTTGATTCGGGGACAAACTTACACATAAATCTCCGATTTCTACACCGGTCATATAAAAAATCAAGGTCCAAACCTGATTCACTGCAACCCGGAATTCTTAGTCCGGTCAGGCAGGACATGACATCATTGATGCCTTTGTTGATAAAATCATTAAATTTGGACCGCCTAAAAAACAAGTCATGACATACAAGGAAATAGAAGAAAGCTACAGAGAAACATCACCGGGACAGTTCGCTGCATTCATGTATATGATAAAGAAGGCAATAAGCGCAAGGGAATCCAGTCCATTCGAGGCGTCGTACGCTTTATGCAGAATTGCATACTCGGAAGTCCGTGAGTGCCGCAGGACAGGAATGAAGGGGGCCTCCATGGATGACGGGGAACGGCAGCGCCTTATCATGTCAGCCAAAGTGGTCGCATGCGCTCTTGTCCTGCTGTGTGAAAGCAGATCCAGGAAAGAGGCCCGTACAATATCCCTACTGTTCCTGGAATACTCATCATACCTCAACAGCTGCAAGTACGATCTCACCGGACTGGCGGTCAAGTGCGGATGCTACGCAATGACCGCCCCCGGCTTCTCCTGGTCCATGATAGAGACATCGATCGGAATCGACATACTCATCTATAAAATGCTCGAACACGCAAAGTTCGACATGAGTCATGAACTGGAAGAAATCATAATAGACAGAGCCGGGTCGGTATGTCTGAAAGACGGGAAGCTCCATATATCATCGGCACTGTCCCGGGATCCGGACATAACCGCATTCTCGAACCACGACAAGACTGTCGAAGTCTGCACCCGCAACATCCGAGACGAAAGGCTGAAGGCGAGCAACATTGATGACATATCGGCCGTAGACTATTTCGCATCCACGTTCATCCGGGCCCAGGATGCATCGAGAAAGATGAAGCCGAAGAAAAACGGAAAGGAGCTGGTCCGATATGGCAAATACAGCATTGTCCTGAAAGAAGGCCGAAAAGATGACGCAGGGCTCAAATATCTGGAATGTACTGCACTCGGGACACAATATGACGGCATCTGTGAAATCAAGGAGGAGGAGCTGGCGAAAGGTATATATACACATGACCTCATCGACTACCTCTATGAGCAGGATGCCATCGAGAACGCAGAGCTGGTCGATGAGGAAGAGCCGCCTCTCTTCTCGATCAGAGAAGCATACAAGGCATATTGCAAAAAAAGAGCGGATGCGGATGTCATCGAGAAGAGAGTATATGAGGCCAAAGTGATCGATATCTATAAAGGGACGACCCCCGACAAGGACAGGGTAAGGCTCATATCGGACAAAGGGTACGCCGGTCTCATGCGCGTCGACGGGAACTATAAGAAGGACGATATTATCATAGTCTATACAGTCTCCGTGCGATTCCGTGGAAGTGAATTGTTCATCAACATGGGTAAGCCTGCGTTCGACTATGATGAAAAGCCGGGCAGATTTGACGGGGACAGCATCCTTAATGATTTCACTGTCACTGTCAAAGATGCAATATCGAATCTGGACAGCAGCTCAAAAGCTGCAGACACGCCATCTTCCGTCCATGATGACATTGTAAAACAGATTTCCACAATCCTGTCACTGTCAAAAACAGACGACTCGATGGAACGGTTCCGCAATCTGCTCTCTGCGGCCTTTATCCTGAATGCCGTGGAAGATATCGAAGGAAGAGACACTGTTCTTGCCCGTGCCGAATTTTTGGGCCAATGTCTCAGAGCCGCCGAGGGTATCCCGGTAAAGGACAAGAGGACATCGATTAAACTGGACGAAAAAGAAAAATGGATTATCAACGCGCTCGGTTTCCTTGACAGGCCGGAAAATACAAGTGAAATAGCATCCCTGATTCAGAATGCGTCAGACGGAGATGAGAAAGAGATCGCGAAACTCCTGATGATCCATTCCCTGTCCCGTTCCAATCCGGATGACTTCAAGTACACATCGGGAAACATACGCAAGCGTATATGTGACATCCTCGGTGTAGGCGACCATTTCCGCGGAACGGAATACAAAGGCGGCGGCAAATACGGCAAGGGGGAACTCGCAAACGTAGAGTTCAAAGCGTCGTATGTCATGAGCAATAAGGACGGCAAGCCCGATATATACCAGCAGGGGCGTGGCCAGGTCCTTGAAGCCGTTTGCGGCTTTATGAATAAAAATGGAGGCACAGTATATATCGGAGTGAACAATTATGGAGACCCTCTGACTGCGGAAAATTATGGTCTCAAAGGCGATCTGGCCTGGTTCGGCAAAAATTTCAACACAGTGAAAATATTGCGCTCGAATCAGCTGGGGCACTCGGTCCCTCAGCCGGAAGACCTGGATTCCTATTGCCGGTTCCTTAATTATGAGATTGAACTGTACTTCAAGCCTTCAGTCAGAAACTGCATAACAATCAGCCCGACTGATGACATGGATGCCATAAAGATCGATGTCAGGCCGTCCGAGTTTGAAATCGTGAAACTTTATGAGGATAATACCTGGACCGAGGGTACGGCCTATGTGAGAAATGGAGAAGAGACATTGCCCATGAGCAGGCATGACCAGGAACAGAGACTGATGCAGCTCCGCTCTGTCGGAAAGGTAGAGCAGTTCATCCTTACGCTGACCGAAGCCATCGACAAGAAACGGAAGGTCATCCTGAAGGGATACGCATCCAGCAACAGCAACCAGGTGAAAGACCGCATCATAGTACCGATAAACCTTGTATACAACAATGAAAATCTCTGGGCGTACGATCTGGAAAAGAAGGAAACGAGAGAATTCAGGCTGTCAAGAATATCCGACATCGAAACAGATATAGAGGATGCCGGATATTCCCATGCCTTCAAAAAGGGTGAAGCCGATGTCTTCCGGTGGATCAATCCGAAGGTAAACTACCATATCAAGCTCAAAATGAGCATCGCTGCACTTAACTGCCTGAGAGAGGAGTATTCCGACACAAAGAACCTTCCCGAGAGCGAACTATATCAGGTCAGCCCTGAAAGATGGATACTCGACACCACCCTCCATGGCCTTGGAGCCGTAAGACGTTTCTACCTGGGATTGGCGGATCAGATTGATATCCTTGACACGGAGGACGCGGATAAGCTCAGGGAAGAAATCCGGGCCTTTGTGGAGAAAAATATCCAACACCGATGCCAGAATAAAATCTGAGGTCAGGGAAATTTTGTCGTTATTTTTCTTCGTCTATGCCAACTT
>CALUQB010000064.1 GCA_944322815.1 uncultured Bacteroidales bacterium
CACATATACTGTTCACGCCTCAGCAATGCAATTCGAACAAGTTCGCTTGCATTGCATTCGGCTTCTGCGTATATTTGCACTTAACCGCATGAGAACAACTGATAACCGATATATTATTTATGAGAGCAGAACTTTTGGCAGTGTCGCTTGTCTGTCTGATATCACCTCAGGTACAAGCCCAGCAGCCACCACCGCCGGGGCAGAAAGTCCTCGAATTCGAAAAACTTGATCATCCGATGTACAGGGACGGATGGATAGATTTCAACAAAAACGGCAGGAAAGACGTATATGAAGATCCTCAGGCCAAGCTTGAAGACAGGATAGAAGACCTCCTCTCGCAAATGACTCTTGAAGAGAAAACCTGCCAGATGGTGACTCTGTACGGCTACCAGAGGGTTCTTCAGGATGACCTGCCTACTCCCGAATGGAAAAACAGGCTCTGGAAAGACGGCATTGGCGCCATAGACGAGCATCTGAACGGTTTTCTTGGCTGGAGCGTACCTGTCTGTGACAATCCCAACGTATGGCCGGCTTCACGTCATGCATGGGCATTGAATCAAGTCCAGAAATTTTTCGTCGAAGAAACCCGTCTGGGTATCCCTGTCGATTTTACCAACGAAGGTATCCGCGGTGTCGAATCCTACAAGGCGACCAACTTCCCTACCCAGCTGGGTATGGGGCATACCTGGAACAGAAGTCTGATAGAAAAGATGGGATACATCACAGGTCGTGAAGCGAGACTGCTCGGCTATACGAACGTCTATGCTCCGATTCTCGATGTCGGGCGCGACCAGAGATGGGGCAGATATGAGGAAGTCTACGGAGAAGACCCTTACCTGGTCGCCGAGCTTGGCGTATCCATGGTGCATGGCATACAGAAAAATTATCAGGTAGCGGCAACGAGCAAGCATTTCGCCGTCTATTCGAACAACAAGGGCGCCCGTGAAGGAATGTCCAGGGTAGACCCTCAGATACCGCCACGCGAGGTGGAAAATATCCATCTATATCCATGGCGTGAAGTCATCCGGCGTGCCGGGCTGCTTGGAGTGATGAGCTCGTACAACGACTATGACGGAGTACCGGTACAAGGGAGCCGCTATTGGCTGACAGAACGGCTACGTGACGACTTCGGTTTCCGGGGATATGTGGTTTCGGACAGTGATGCCGTCGAATACCTTTACGCAAAACACCATGTGGCTGCCGACATGAAAGAAGCTGTCCGTCAGAGTGTCGAGGCGGGTCTTAACGTACGTTGTACATTCAGATCACCTGACAGCTATGTTCTTCCATTGCGCGAACTGGTAGAGGAAGGGACCATATCCGAGGATATGGTCAATGACAGAGTCCGTGATATACTGAGGATAAAATTCCTCGTCGGCCTTTTCGATGAACCGTACCAGAGGGACTATCAGGCGGCTGACAGGGAAGTCGATTCCCCCGAGAACAATGCGGTAGCCCTCCAGGCATCCAGAGAATCGATAGTGCTTCTGAAGAACGACGGGCTCCTGCCCCTGGATCCGGACAGACTTGACAGGGTGGCGGTAGTCGGACCGAATGCGGACGAAACCACGTATGCTCTTACTCATTACGGTCCTCTGGCCGTGGAAGTCACGTCCGTATTGGCCGGTCTGAAAGACAGGCTTGAAGGAAAAGCCGAAGTGGTCTATGCCAAAGGGTGCGATCTGGTGGATTATACCTGGCCGCTTTCCGAGATCATACCTGCCGATCCCCGTCCTGAGGATCTGGAAATGATGGAAGAGGCTGTGGAACAGGTGGAAAACAGCGATGTGGCGATAGTGGTTCTTGGGGGAGGACAGCGGACTTGCGGCGAGAACAAGAGCCGTACAAGCCTGGAACTTCCGGGATTCCAGAATGACCTGCTGAAAGCAGTGAAAGCGACGGGCAAGCCAGTGATAGTAGTGCTGATAAACGGGCGTCCGCTGTCTGTAAATTATGCCGATGCAGCGGCAGATGCCATGATCGAGGCCTGGTATCCCGGTGCGCATGGCGGACAGGCTGTGGCTGAGGTCATCTGCGGGGACTACAATCCTGGAGGGAAACTGACAGTCACTTTTCCTAAGACAGTAGGGCAGATCCCGTTCAATTTCCCGTATAAGCCCGCATCCCAGGTGGACGGATATGACAAGCCCGGGACGGACGGAAACCAGTCCAGAATCAACGGTGCCTTGTACGATTTCGGCTATGGACTGAGCTACACAACATTCGCGTATTCTGATCTGGAATTATCGTCAGATATGATTTCACCGGATGATTCCGTAGTAGTGGCTTTCGATGTCACCAATACCGGAGACAGGGCAGGAGATGAAGTAGTCCAGCTTTACATACATGACTGTCTGAGTTCCGTTACTGTCTATGAAAAGCAGCTGAGGGGCTTCGACAGGATACATCTCGAGCCGGGCGAAACCAGGCATGTAGAGATGCTTTTGACTCCGGCTTCGCTTTCTCTGCTGGATCTTGACATGAACAGTATAGTGGAACCGGGTGACTTCGATATAATGATAGGAGCCTCTTCTACGGATATCCGGCTTCAGACAAGACTGACCGTGACTTCTCCTGACAGACGTGATCAGGTGGCCGGCAATTCTCCGGCCAATTCCGGTGTGAAACTTCCTCTGTCGATGAAGGCTGGAGACGAATATATAATTTCGGTTGAGAATGGCGCCGAACTGGATTCAGTGATACTGGAATGGGGAAAGGGGTCCTCATGCGAATTCAGGATCCTATATACTGCCGGAGGAGGACAGTTCCTGCCGATATCCGGTTATTCATCTGCCAAAGGAAAACAGGTTTGCGAATTTGCTCCTGTAACAGCAAGTGAATTGAAGATCATCGTTACCGATGGTCAAGGTTTGCTGAAAGATGTCAGAATTGATTAGCAATCCGGATTGACAAAAAAAAAGTCAGGGTCTTGCGGCCCTGACTTTTTTTGTCGGGATGAGGCGACTCGAACGCCCGACCCCTACGTCCCGAACGTAGTGCGCTAACCAACTGCGCTACATCCCGATTTCTCGTTTCTTTTGGACGATTTCTTCGTTCGTCTTCGCTCTTCGTCGGTCATTTACAGAAGTAAACTCCCGTCCTCCTCGCTCG